>VFGZ01000028.1 GCA_009392215.1 SAR202 cluster bacterium
TTTTCGCGGGGTCTGAACGCTCCATCCTGAGCTTAAATAACCAATAAGTGAAGGCGTCCTCTGAAGCGAGTGAATGTGCGCCTTTGCCCTGTGATCTTCCAGGTATAGGTTGCAGACCCGTTTCAAGGCTAAAAACCTCCCAAAGTTGACCTCTGCTATTACCGTATAGTAGTTCATGGGCCCGCTCCAAAGACCCATCACTTAACTCCCGTCCACTGGCCACGCGAGTATGGGTTATTTCCTCTTCAACAGATACCAACAATGCTTGCTCAACGGTCACTCCATAGAAATACGAGAGATGCGCTCTGAACTTATCGACTCCAACGGCTCGCATAAATTCAGATTCTGCAAAACCACCAAAAAGCGCTGACTCACTAAGCCATTCCCACCAAATCTCGTTCTCGATTTTAGAACTACACGCATCGAGCAGACGCTCGGCGAGAAGACGCCAGTCAAATGCTTCACCAGCAATCAGATAGTCCATAGTTCTACCCGCAATAGTCTCTCTAGCAATAGGCCATTCAGCAATCGTTTCGAGAACTGACAACTTCCAATCTCTCGCATTTCCATCAATCTGAGATTGCAAGCTGGAGATAATTACGTCAGGTTTCCATGCCGTAACATCAGAAATAAACTCTTTATGTTCGTTCCTAACCACGGGATTTCATGAATTCATATCTATCTGACTTTGGCAAGTTTAAAAAACGTCGTAACTCTTGAAATGGAAGGGTGTTCACTACTTGGTTTTTTTCGACCCAACCTCGAATAGCTGCTTGAACACCAAAGCGCAAATTACCAAATTGATTTGTCCGATGGGAGTCAGTGTTGATCGCAAATATTACACCGAGTTCAACTGCTCTACGGACATGATCCGCCTTCAAGTCAAGTCGATCAGGCGAACAATTAATTTCCATAACTGTACCAGTCAAAACCGCTGCTTCAAGTACGCTTTCAATGTGCATCATAACCGGCGCACGACGCTCAAGGAGCCTTGCTGTTAAATGGCATATGACGTCAACATGTGGACTTTGCATCGCACTGATCACACGCTTTGTCATGACAGCCTCATCCTGGTCCATGGCCGAATGAATCGAAGCTATAACAATATCTAACTCCGACAAAACCTCGTCTGAATAATCCAATGAGCCGTCGGGCTTAATATCCATCTCAGTACCTGTAAGCAGTTCCATATCTGGCAAATCAGAACTCATTTTTCGCACAATATGATTATGCGAATTCAGCCGATCAGGACTTAAACCATTAGCCACTGTAGCACTCGGCGAGTGATCAGTGATGGCCAAATATTCAAGGCCTCGACTTTGTGCTGAATCAACCATCTCATTCATCGGGAATCTACCGTCAGACCAGTCGGTATGGCAATGAAGATCGCCACGGATATCATTAAGCGAGATGATAGACGGAAAATGATCTTCGACCGCCAGCTCGAGCTCTCCATTGTCTTCTCTCATCTCCGGAGGCACAAAAGCCAGACCAAGGTAATCAAAAACATTCTTTTCATCCTCAACATCAATCGTTGAATCTGATCCAAGGTCAAATAAACCGTCTGAAGATATTGTTGCGTCTGCATCAGCAGCAATTTCCGCCAATTTATCTAAATGTGCATCGGAACCAGTGGCATAAACAAGTGCACCAGCAAATGATTCCGATTTCACGACTTTAATTGAAAATTCCAGACCACTCTTATCTAAAAATTTAGCACTTGAATCATCGTGTCTCAGCACGGTATATGTATTCGACAATGTGGTGAAAGCATCGACAACCGTACGCATCTCAACTTCATCATCAACTGAACAGATTAAGTCGATGCTATTAACCAGCTCTACCCCTCTCCTGATCCCGCCAGCAATCATAATTCTTGTGATAGATGGACAACGTAATTCCAACTCGCTTATCACATCGGTGGCATAGTCATGCGCTCTGCCAATACCTATACGAGTCCCCTGCTCGATCCGCAGCTTCACGTGGCGCAAAATAGACAATGAGTTTTTCTTAGTAATCCTAGGTAGCGATTGAAAAAGCCCGGATTCAATTGAATTAGCAAGATCCTGAAATGACCTGATGCCAAGGTCCCGTACCGCACTAAACGCGGTTGCAGGCCCAATACCTGGAATTTGTACAAGATCGAGTACACCTTCGGGCGTCTCATTTAGGAGACTTTCTAGAAGTTCAAGCTGACCCGTTTGAACTAATTCCTGCACTTTGCCCACTATAGCTTCGCCGAAACCTGGAATTTCACGAAGACGGTCAGGTTCTTCAACAAGTTCCGAAACGGGATACGGGAGACTTCTAATGACATCTGAGGCCCTTGAGTACGCGCGAACCTTGAATACGTTTTCGCCCTTTGCTTGCATCAAAATCGCGACATCCGCAAAAGTTTTGGATATGGAAGTGTTGTTCATGTCCAAAAGATTATCGCTGCAAACAACAACTTGGTCGACCAAGCACCGGTCAAATGCGGTGAACTAACGAGCCTGCTTGGCCTGCTTACGTTGTAGCCGGTCAAGTTTTCGTCGTTCAGCTCTAGTCATTTTTCGGCCATCGGGAGTGTGCGTCGGCACTTGAGCTAACCCTGTACCACCTTGTTGCCCACCACCGTGGTTTGAATTCACATTAGCCATCACTGAACGTTTTCCAGCAGCCGCATTGGCTTTTTGGGTCGATAAATCGGCTTTTGTAGCATTCATTTGTGGCCTTTCGGAGCGGGTTGGTTCTTGATTCATTGCCACTCGGAATATAGTTCTAGCTACCGTCGATTTAATCATGGCATCTAGTGAGGTAAACATCTGAAATGCCTGGCGTTTGTAAGCAACAAGTGGATCGCGCTGACCCGCGGCTTCAAGTCCTATTCCTTGCCTCATATTATCCATAGATGTGAGATGCTCAACCCAATTTTCATCAATGGTGCGCAACATAATCGTCCGCTCTAGACGATGTAATAAATCCATCCCAAATTCTTCAGTACGTATGTCATAAATCTGATCTACTAGTTGAAGAAACACTTCTTCAACTTCATCAGGCCGCATATCGTATATATCGTCTTTATCCGGAAAACCATGCAGTGAGGGGAATACTGTCATCAATTCTCGATACAGACCATCAACGTCATAGTTTTCTGATCCACCGACAATTCGGTCGCCGACTATCGCACGTACTTCCTCGTCGAGATAACCACTGATTGTCGGTCGAAGGTCTTCCCCGTCAATGATCTTATCCCGAAGTTGATAAATCACATCCCTCTGGGTGTTCACCACATCATCGTAGTCAACCAAATATTTACGAATTTCAAAGTTCTGTGCTTCGACCTTAGTTTGTGCGGTTTCAACAGATTTTGAAACCATCTTGTTCTCGATCGGGACATCAGCTTCCCAGCGGAACAGGTTCATCGCTCCTTTTATCCGTTCGCCGCCAAATCGTCTAACGATGTCGTCTTCGGTAGAAAGATAGAACTGAGTTTCACCCGGATCTCCTTGACGCCCGCATCGACCACGCAATTGATTGTCAATGCGTCGCGATTCGTGCCGTTCGGTTCCGAGTACGAATAATCCACCTTTTTGGATAATCGCTTCATGGTCTATATCCCAGCCGGCTTCAGACGCAACTGTGACATCTGGATTGCCCCCAAGGATAATATCGGTCCCACGTCCAGCCATATTTGTCGCGACGGTGACCGACCCAGCTTTTCCAGCTTCGGCGACAACGCTCGCTTCTCGTTCATGCTGCTTAGCGTTCAGTACATTGTGAGGTATCTTCTTTTTTTTCAATAAGCCTGCAAGGAGTTCCGATTTATCGATACTGGTTGTTCCTACAAGAACGGGTCGACCATCACGGTGTAGTTCACTAATTCGTTGGGCGATCGCATCCCATTTAGCTTCTTCTGTCATGAAGATATAATCCCCATGATCAATTCGCTGAGTGTCGCGATTTGTTGGTATTTCAACTACTTCAAGTTTGTAAATCTTATCCAACTCTTCTGCTTCGGTTGTAGCAGTACCTGTCATACCAGCGAGTTTTTCATACATGCGGAAATAATTTTGAAGTGTGATAGTGGCGTATGTGTTTGACTCCCGTTGAACGTTTACTCCTTCCTTCGCCTCAAGAGCTTGATGGAGGCCATCAGAGAATCTTCTTCCAGTCATTAACCTCCCAGTAAACTCATCAACGATCACGACTTCATTACCCTGAACCACGTACTCACGATCCCGCAGATAAATGTGTTCTGCTCGGATAGCATTTTCCGTGAAATGCGACAACACATCGTTCTCAGGGCTGTAAAGGTTTTCTACTTTCAACTCACGCTCGATAGCCTCAATACCTTCTTCAGTAATTACTATGGTCTTACGCTTATCCTCGATTTCAAAGTGAACATCGGGACTGAGTCGCTTCGCTAATTGGGCAAATCGGCGATACTCATGGCTCTGTTCACGCGCAGGACCAGAAATTATGAGTGGCGTCCTAGCCTCATCAATGAGAATGTTATCGACTTCATCAACGATGGCATAATTCCGTCCGCGTTGAACTCGCCGCCCAGCCTCTTCCACCATGTTATCCCGTAAATAATCGAACCCAAATTCATTGTTTGTACCGTAGGTGATATCACAAGCATACGCATCCTGTTTGGTACTGAGTTGAAAGTTATCCTCTGGCAATCTTACTGGCGGCGAAGCATCACCATCATCAGGTGCTTGAGCATCGAGTGGAGCATCAGGATTGAATACCCAGGAAGAATTATTCTGAAGGCACCCGATAGTAAGTCCCAAAAAATGATGAACGGCTCCCATCCATCCAGCATCTCGTTTGGCCAAATAATCGTTGACTGTAATGACATGAGCGCCCTCACCAGCAATGGCATTCAGGTAGGTAGGCAAAGTGGCAACAAGGGTTTTACCTTCACCAGTCCGCATCTCAGCGATCTTGCCCTGATGCAACACAATCCCACCAATCAACTGCACATCAAAATGGCGCATACCAATGGTTCTTTTTGATGCTTCTCTGACCGCAGCAAATGCCTCAGGAAGTAGATCATCCAAGCTCTCACCTTCCGTATATCGAGAACGCAAGGTGGTTGTGACGGCCTTCAAGTCACCATCACTAAGTTTTTCAAACCTCGGCTCCAATTCGTTGATTAGATCAACGAGCGGATGAATGGCTTTCAGAGCTTTTTCGTTGGAATCACCAACAAGTTTGTTGAATAAATTTAACATCTTTAGCTTCTGACTCGCAGTATTTAGTGCCGGGTTATGCCCAGATGAAAATCCACCAGCTATTGGGTAAACAATTCTCCAACCGAACGACCTTCATGAATCCGTTTTATCGCTTCCCCAAGAAGTGGAGCAACAGATAACACTTTCATCTTGAAGTTTACTTTGTCAGCAGACAAAGGAACTGTATCGGTTATTACAACTTCCTTAATATGAGGCACCTGAGCGAGTCTAGTTGAAGTGTCTCCGGATAACACGCCATGAGTGGCGACGGCATAAATATCAGTGCTGCCCCGTTTGGTAATAGCATCGGCGGCAGCAATCATTGTTCCACCCGTACCAATCTCATCATCAAACAGGATAACCGAACGGCCATCAACATCCCCGATAACATTCAAGCTTTCAACCCGGTCGTCGTTACCCAGTCTCCTTTTCTCAACTATCGCCAGAGGAGCGTTAATCGAATCAGCAAAGTCACGCGCTTTCTTAGAAATTCCGATATCGGTCGCTACAACCACCGGATCATCCAAGTCCCTTTCAACAAAATATTCGACAAGTTTCGGCATAGCCGTGAGCTCATCAACCGGAACCTGGAAAAATCCTTGAACTTGACCAGCATGTAGGTCTACCATTACCACCCGCTCTGCACCGGCTGTTTCAAGTAAATCTGCGACTAGACGACCTGTAATCGGCACCCGAGGCTGATCTTTTTTATCCGTTCGGGCATAACTATAAAATGGAACTACAGCCGTTATTCGTCCAGCTGAGGCACGCTTAGCAGCATCAATCATTATCAACAGTTCCATGATGTGATCATTAACTGGTTCTATGGTCGACTGCAGTATAAAAACATCTTTCTGACGAACATTTTCCAATATCCGAACAAACGTGTTGTCATTACTGAACTTGAAAACCTCTACCTGGCCCACACTCTGATGCAGATAATTACAGATATCCTGCACCAATTGAGGGTGGGAGTTCCCCGCAAAAATAACTGGGTTTCCATTAGTACCAAGCATCATATCCCCTTGAACTTTGGTCGGCGTTTCTGCCTTAAGGCTTCCATACCTTCAACATGATCATTAGAGGATAACGTTATTGACTCGGCTACGGCAGCCATTTCAAGGGAAGTTTTGAGATCCATTGACAACCCACGGCGCATCATGGTCTTAGCCAGCCGCGTTGCGATTGGTGGACCAGAAGCAATACTTCGAGCCATGTCTTGAGCTTTACCAATTAGCTCGTCGCCAAGCACAACATCGTTCAAAAAACCTACACTCTCAGCCTCAGTCACATCCATAAAACGTCCTGTATACATCAATTCGGCAGCCTTTGCATGACCGAAAAGCCTAGGGTAGAACCAAGTCCCCCCGTAACCCGGAAATAAACCGACATGGATATAAGCGGCCATGAACCGGGCATTATTCGAAGCAATACGAATATCGCAAGCGCAGGCAAGATCAAATCCCGCGCCTACAGCATCCCCATTAATGGCTGCAATAACAGGTTTTTCCATTTCGTGAATACCCAAAATTACGTCTTGAGCAAGATGAAAGCCTCGTCTTAAACCCTCTGCCCCTGCAGGTCCAAGTTTATGTGGTCCATCACTTTTACCACCTGCCATCTCGTCGGTATCTGCTCCCGAACAGAAAGCACGACCGGCTGCGGTGATAATGAGGGCACGAATTGAATCGTCTGATGCTATCGACTTCAATGACTCAACAAGCGATTTAAGGAGCTCACTTCCGAGGGAGTTCAGGCGGTCAGGGCGATTAAGTGTAAGAGTAGCGTAACCCTGTTCACGATTAACATCTTTAATCAAACAGTGATTATTCGTCGCCTTAGCATAATCTGACATGAGAAAATTTTAGCACTCAAAAAGAATAACAAGCACTCGATAATCTGATCATCTAAGTATTTCCACAGCGCACCGATAGCCACCCTGTACTAAGGGATGTGAGCATGATGGGCTTGCATCCTCATTAGCCAAACAGGTTATTCGGACAAACCATCGTAAACATCCTTCTTGAAGCCGAAGATGATTTGAGAACCGTCTAAAAGAATTGGCCTTCTTATCAAACGTGGCTCTTTGAACATCAAATTTATTAACTCTTCATCGGATGCTTCCCCGCGAAGATTTCTATAGGGTTTCGAGCTGGGGCTTCGCCAAGCAAACATCTCATCTACGGAGCAAAGTTCGCTGATATCTTTAATCTCAGCATGAGACAGTTGATCTTTAAAAAAATCGCGAAACACATATTGAACGTCTAAATCATCAAGGGCCCGACGGGCCTTCTGGCATGTGCTTCAACGAGACCAACAGTAAAACTTCAAATCATCAGACAAGAAAAACCCCCGGCTATAACATCAGTATTTCCCAGACCAACCCATAATTATGAAATATGAGACAAGCCCACCCTAGCAGCTATGAGGCACATTGGGTAACCAAGAATTTAAAAATATAAGAAAATTTTTTAACATTTGGTCACATCGGTCGCCATTCAAACGTACCGTAAGAGATTTTCATTTAGGCACTCGCAGTTTTACTAATTTAAGTTTGTACAGTTTTGGGCTTTCTGGACTCTGGACGGCTGTCAGCTCAGTCATACTACCTTTCAAGATCCTCGAAGTATTGGAAATTGGCACAATCAACGTTTTTGGACAAGTTTTGGACAAAAATGGCGCTCTCGGCGTGATGTCATTAATCGGATTGCCAATAGGCGCGATGATTCAATTGATCTCCGGATCAATAAGTGACTACAGCAACAGGCTCGGGAAACGTTTGCCGTATTTGTTATTTGGTGGAATTGGGTTGGCTATATCCACCGTACTTCTTGGATTCGCTACAACTTTTGTCTCTCTTTTCCTTATGTATATGGCGATACAAATATTCGGAAACGCCGGACAGGGGCCTGCCAATGCCTTAATCGTTGATCACGTACCCCCGCGTCGAAGAGGTGAGGCATCCGGAGTTCTAAATTTGTGGAGACTTATGGGAGCAGGAATTGTCACAGTGATCGTCTTGCAATTTATGGCCAATTATCAATTGGGAGCTGCTCCACAATGGCTGTGGTATTCAATCACGTTCATTGTTGTGATTTTGATTGCAAGTACGTTGTGGACGACGTTGTCTCTACGACCAAGCGTAAAGTTCAAGGACACTAGACTAAGTCGAAATTTAGCACTCCAAAATACACCCTTAGATAACGATAAACCTAACCTGAGAATAAACCTGTCGAAAAGTTACCTCATTTTCTTAATCGCACTAGCGTTCTCCATAGCAGCACTATCATCTTTGCAAATTTATGCCCTCTTTTTCCTCCAGGATGTTGTCGGTCTGGCGAATCCAGCCGATGGAGCAGATTTACTAGTCATCGTCGTCATAGCAACAGCTGTGTTTACTGTTCTGCCGGCCGGTAAATTGGCCGATAAATTCGGAAGAGGAGCACTATTTTTCATCGCGGGACTGAGTGGTGTGGCTGGATCAACACTTCTACTATTTGTAAATTCAATCGCACCTGTACTTGGTATCGGGGCTCTTTTAGGATTCAGCGCTGGCTTGTTTTTAACACTAACTTGGGCCGTAGCTAACGACCTCGTAAGTCGAATGGCTGCAGGAAAAGAACTCGGTTACACAAGCATTGCAACGCTAGCTGGATCTGCCGCTGCAAGATTTGCAGGGATAGGGATCGACGAACTCAATAACCTGTCGGAAAATCTCGGATACAAGGCGATGTTAATAGCTGTGGCGATGGCGTTCATTATTGCAACGGTGCTACTTGCCGGGTTAGTCAAAAATTTACAGCACAATGACACCTGATGCGACGAAGGTTATCGATACATCAAATGAATTGTTGAATAAATAAACTCAACTAACTAGCTATACTTAGAAAACAGTGACCCTCCAATCAGTAAAAAATAAATATCACCCAAAAATCAAGAGACAAATTGGATCCATTAAATGACAGTAGATGTTTATATAGCCAGCCCCCGCGGTTTTTGTGCCGGAGTCGACCTAGCTGTAGACATTGTTGATCTAGCTATCCAGCGATATGGGAAGCCCGTCTACGTCAAACATCAAATCGTTCACAATCCCAAAGTGGTAGCAAATGTGGAATCCAAAGGTGCCATTACAGTCGAACATGTCTCTGAAGTTCCCGAAGGAGCAGTAGTAGTCTTCTCGGCACATGGGTCTCCACCCTCAGATTATGAAACAGCTGCTAATCGAAATCTCACAGTCTTGGACGCCACTTGTCCACTGGTCACAAGGGTTCATAACGAAGCTAAGAAGTACACGAGAGAAGGCAAGAAAATAGTCCTAGTGGGTCACGGTGGTCATCAGGAAGTGATCGGAACCACAGGTCAAGCCCAAATGGAATTGGTTGACGAAAGACAAGAATGGCAACTACCGAACTGGAGCAAGGAAACTGAAGTAGCCGTACTAACGCAGACCACACTTTCTGTCGACGATACTGCTGTTGCTATTGACAAAATACGACAAAAACACCCAAATGCAATTGTTCGAAATGACATTTGTTACGCTACCACAAACCGTCAATCAGCAGCCACGGAACTTGCAGATCAGACCGAAGTAGTTCTTGTGATAGGCGCTCAAAACAGCTCTAATTGCAACCGCTTGAAGGATGTCGCCATAAATAAAGGAGTACCGGCATATTTAATAAATGGTCCGGAGGAATTGGACCCTTCTTGGATCGAAGGGGTAAAAAAAATCGGCATTACCTCAGGAGCTTCCACACCTGAAACCCAAGTCCAAGCAGTGATCGAATCAATCACACCTGACAACATATTCCGAGTGGGGCCCGGTGAAGAAAAAACCATATTCGCGATACCCAGAAATTTGCGAGAAATGGTAGGACAGGGCTCACGACGTAATCCAGAAATCAAAGAAGATATTGCTACTGATGAAAATAACTAGTATCGAATGTTTAGTTCTCGACGAAGAATATCCTTATGTAATCATTCAAACCGATGAAGGTATCACTGGCTTTGGAGAGTGTTTTCGTCGCGCTCCATACATCTCAAAAACCACCATCGAAACTATTTTCGCACCACTGGTAATAGGTAAATCTCCGTTCAATTCAGAAAATATATGGGACGGCATGCTCAGAGCCGGCGGAGTAGCTGGCCCCCATGGAGCCCTCCTGACCGCAGCGGCTGGAGTCGATCTAGCTTTATGGGACCTCAAAGGCAAAGCTCTTGACACACCTGTATACAACCTGATCGGAGGGAAAAGTCGAGACAAGATCAAGGTTTATGCCAGTTCGCTTGTACGTGACCTCACTCCAACAGAAGAAGCCAATCGTGTGGCACGTTTTCGTGATGAAGGATATACCGCATACAAAATGCATTCAGCTGTACCAGGAAGAATTGACGACCCCCGAGATTTAACCGTTGAAACGGTGAAAGCAATCCGATCAGAAGTCGGATATGACATGGACGTCCTCGTAGACGTAAATAGTGCGTACTCGGTCCACCATGCCATAGAAATTGGGCGGCAACTGCAGGATCTTGGAGTTTTCCATTTCGAGGAACCCGTTCATACGAGAAACTACGAAGGTTTAGCTACGGTCGCCGATGCCCTAGATATGCCTGTCGCTTCAGGAGAAAATTCATTTACACGTTGGGAGCATCTAAGGCTTATACGAGAAGGGCGACCAGATATTGTCCAGCCTGACGTCGTGAAAGTCGGAGGTATCACCGAATTCCTCCGTATTGAAGCAGTGTTAAGTGCACACGGGGCAACAATGACTATCCATAACACTCAACCATACGGCTCTACTGCTGCACACGCCCACCTATTGGCTCCGAGTAATAACTTTCCATATGCACAGGAGTACAACATAGAAACAGTCGGGATTCGAGATAATGACTCAATTCTGGACACGCCATACGAGGTGGAAGACGGATTTATAAGAATTCCTGATGGACCAGGACTAGGCCTAGACTACAACTTAGAAAAAATGCGTAGCCGAAGCAGTGATACACCATCGGTTTTGCGATCTGCCTGGGGACATATGCAGTAAATATATAAAATACCCTAATTCCGCTCGTCGATCGAAAAACCTGTAATCAATTCAGGCCACCTAAATAGCGATAGCGCTATTGCAAGCAAACCAACTACAGCGTACCCCGTGATAGTCACTGCTACACCATACTGTTCGATTAGCCAACCACCGATCACCATTCCCATGGGTAGAGCGTAAACAGCGAGCATCCTCACTCCCATCACTCGACCTCTCATCTCAAACTTAGCAAAAGTCAAAAGCACGACAGACATCGTAATCATGCAAAAACTAACTGAAACGCCCATCAGGGCTAGTGCTGGCAAGCCCCACGTATTCGACTGAGTTTGTGCGAAAAAAATTAACAGTACGTGCCAGACGATCATAGCCAGCATCATAAAACGTTCAGGATGAGAAAACTTTCCTACTGCAGCCATCAACAATGACCCAAATAACGCTCCAGCCGCAAATGTCGCAACCATCACGGCGAGCCCATTTTCATCATGGCCGTACACATCCCTAGCCACTACTGGCAAAAGACCGTTAGTGAATGGAAACGCTGTGGCATTAACTAAAAAAGCCAGGAACATAATTGGCTGAAGAGCCGACGAATTCATAATGTATTTCATGCCATGTTTCATGTCAGTTAATGGATTCATGCGTTTATTTATCTGCAAAGTTGATGGAACTGATCTGATCCCTAAACCAAAAAAAACGCTGAACGCGTAAAACAAACTTACAGCAGTGAGGGCCCATCCAAGTCCTAAACGCGACAATAAAGTTGCACCTAAAAGAGCTCCTACAATTCGTGCGGAGTCCTGCGTGGTTCGAGCAAAACCAGATGCGTTCATCAACAAGCGCCGCGGCACCGTGTCCGCAATTAAAGATTGTCGCAGTACATTATCCGCGGGCCTTAATAACCCACTGAAACCTGCAACAATAAATACGTGCCAGGGTTCAATCAATCCAGTAATACCAAGAACCAGTAATACCGCCGACGATAAACCTGTGCCAATACGAAGCGAAATCAACATGCGTTTTCTATTCATTCGATCGGCGATTACACCGATTAAAGGCGCGGTAATGGTTCCTGAAAACCGCAGGGCACCCAGTAAACCGACCAAGAACGGCGAATCCGTAGCTACCAAGATGTACCATCCCAGGATCAGAGTTTCCATTTCTGACCCCCATGTATTCATAGCGTCAGCAGACCACTGGAATCTGAAGCTTCGGATACCAAATGCAGATAAAACGGATCTAAAACCAGATGCATTATTATCTGGAGAGTTACCGCTGGACTTGCCAGATCTGTCAGCTACCATCGATTTGTGATTATTTCTCCGAAAAAGATGACGGTCGCAACATTTATATTCATAGCACTATCTGCGCTCACCGTTTTAGCAGCTTGCCAATCAGTCGAAGATAGATACCCTTACCCACAGTTCCTAACTTCTAGAGATTGCCAAGGTTTACCACATGGCGTTTTACCAATAACCGACCTGTTTATTTCAAAATCCAACGGCGAGGGAGATATTACTTTACAGGTTGAAGTAGCAGATGAGCCTTCCGAAAGAAAACAAGGCCTTATGTGCCGAGAATCAATCCCACCAGGGACCGGGATGCTCTTCACATATGACTCCGACAATTCAAGTGGCTTCTGGATGTACAACACATACACTGCAATCGATATTCTCTTCATCGACTCTTACGGTCAGGTAGCCGATATGATCAAGATGTCACCTTGCCCAAGACAAACGTTATATCCCTTGGAGGGAGATGAAGAGTGGAAAATAAGGTGCATGTCAGAAGCCCAAGCATATGTTCCCGCAAAATCTTGGCGTTCCACGTTAGAACTCCCGGCTGGCTGGCTTTCTGAAAAATATCTGCATGATCCAGTGAAATCAATATCCAAAATCGATTGGACAACTCCAACCAAATAGTTACAGATAATCAAGTACGTACAGAGCACACAAAAATTGTCACCAAGAAAACATAAAGTGGTTCTAGTTGTTACAGACGGTCTCGGCTTCAATAGGTCTCGTGCAAGGAAAATCGTCGCCAAAGCCTGGGCACAACTTCATGCCAATGATCGACAACGGTTAGAAAATGCGGCATTAAGGATCAACCGTAATTCCAATTGGGGAAGCACTCTCCTATATCCAGTCAGCGTCGAAAGTCTAGCTCCCAACACATCGACCTCTGAAGCTTGTAAATGGATCAGTGATATACAACGCGCTAAGAAGTTATTAAGTAAAGACTTAGTCGAGCGCATCCATACCCTAGTCGAATCTATAGCAGACTCAGAAAGATACGTGCCCTGGGCATCCGGAACTCGCAACCTAAGCAAGCTCCGCAACAAAAACCTATCTTTACCGACCAGTGCATCAGGAGTATGGGTTGGTTTTGAAAACCTTGAGCCCACAATACAAGGCAATTCTGAAACGGGGCATCAACAGATTGGCAATAATAGCCTGGCTCCACAACTACCACTCGAGATAACCAAATCCATAAATTCAGGATCCTTTTTTGAGAACCAGGCGCTTAATAACGTGATTGCACAGGCAAAAAACCGAGCTGCGAAAATTAACTTCTGTTTCCTACTGTCGGGCGTAGGCGGTGACGATGGACGGGTACATAGTGCATGGAATCACCTCGAGGCATTTTTAAAACTTGTGTTCGAAATATACGAGTTGCCAGCAAGTCAAGTTCAAATGCAAGCCATCTTGGATGGACGAGATTCAGATATACATAGTTCAATCAACAAGAAATTTAACTCAGGAGATTTCCTGGGACGCCTTGAAAATCTATTAGATGAATACGATGCACGTGAATCGTTAGCGTGGGTTATCGGACGATCGACAGCAATGGATCGGGATTACAGGGAATCTGCTGCGAAAACAGACTTCGATCTCCTCTCAGGCAAAGCTGCACATACTGTCTCGAGCTTCAATGAAATACGAAAAATAATTGCTGAATCACACGCTAATGGAAAAACAGACCAAGATATACCGTCAATCTCCCTGACGCGAAGTGATGGCACAAAGCCAGTTTTATCCAAAGGAGACGCATTTATCAATCTCAATTTCAGGTCAGACCGCCAACGTTCTAAAATCGGTTTTCTAGCTGGCGCACGTTCTCTTCTCACATCCGAGGGGGAAGCACGCGGCAGGCCTTGGAATGGATCATGGATCGATCACAATCTCAATCTGGACATATGCACAATCGCTGAATACCACCCTGATTTCAAAAAAAAATACAAAGTATCAGTGGCATTCCCTACCAAACCACATCCCGATAATTTCCTAGCTCAGTGGAAGGATACCGTCGGATCAGATGAATACACACTAATTGCTGAAAGCGTTAAATCGTCTCACATGGGTTATTTTTTTCGAGGACGACGAGAGGAACCGACATTTAACACCAAAGAGATTCGTCTAATCACTGCATCCCATGGGCAGGAGGATGGGGTGCAATCCGACACTGACTTCTATTTACACCCAGCCATGCGAACAAAAGAGATAACGGCACACGTGTTAAAAACTATTGAGTCCGGTACCTCCCGCCTTATCTGTTGCAACATTGCAGCTCCAGACATGGTCGGCCACTTACTCCCCAGTCGATACGAAGAGGCCAAAATTGCGTATCGTGCAGCCGCAGATGCTTTAGTGGAAATCGCTGCAGTATCCGAAAAATTCGGGCTGCACATGTTAATCACTTCGGATCACGGTAATATCGAAGATGACACTTCAGCACATTCGGCAAACGACGTACTAACAACAGTGATCCGGACAGGCGAAAACAAATTTAAAGCCGCAATTCCAATATTCCAGGCAAGACTTTTTGATATAGGACCCACATTATTCGAGCTAATGGGCGTAGAGCAAAATAATCGAAAATTTCCTGTAGAAAATAAAGAGTATGTTGGAAGGCCACTGATTAAATTTGAATAGTTACCTGTTCATACCTATCCGAATGGTGAACCTAGATCCCTAGTGTCCAAATCTCGTACCTGACCCACCAATGAGAAGCAAACCGTATTTCACCTTCATGTTCCTAGACTCCTACCACGCGACTTCTCCACCATCAATTACAAGCTCTATACCAGTAACCCACGATGATTCATCAGAAGCTAGGTAAAGAATCCCGTAAGCGATATCCATCGGCAACCCAAGACGACCCAAAGGAGTCATATTCAAACGAGCTTCTCTAATTTCTTGCTGTGAATGGATGTCAAGGGTCATAGGTGTATCAGTAAACCCTGGATGCACCGAGTTCACTCGGATATTGTCCTTTGCATACTGAACAGCTGCAGCCTTACTGAATGTACGAGCCGCTCCCTTGGATGCGTGATAGGCAGCTCCAGCCGGAGATCCCACGATGCCAAAAATTGATGAGACATTTACAACTGACCCGCCACCATTTTTACGCATCTCTGGAATGGCGGCCTTAGTACCTAGCATTACAGCAGTGGAATTGACGGAAAACACAGTATCCCAGTTTTCGACAACTGTATCCTCAACGGTCGCCCTGCCTTTAGCACCCGACATACCAGCATTGTTAACTACAACATCAAGGCGCCCCCATGTATCCATGATCTCGGAGCAAGTTGCAATCCACTGACTCTCAGAAGTCACATCGACTTTTCGGTACAGCGCAACGTCACCAGACTGGTTGAGTTCGGACTCAAGGGCAACACCCTTATCATCATCAATATCTGCTATCACGACCTTTGCGCCTTCCATGACAAACAACCGAGATGTGGCTTCTCCGATTCCTGAAGCCCCACCTGTAACAATAGCGGTCTTACCCTCAAGTCTCTTGCCTGTTGGCATAGTCAAATCCTTTTGTTAAATCTCAAATCACCTACAACAATTACTCGTCAATAACATTATGTTTTAACGCATCTGAACAGATTTCCAATCCTAAACCAGGTCTGTCAGCAAAAGGTCCCCTAGCCCGCCATCATAGGGTGGAACCTCTGTCCAGCAGACACTATTACTCTTTTGTTCGGCTTCTAGAACTTCTACAACTGGAGTAGCGAGTTCGGTCATTTCAACCCATCTAAACCTTCAAGCAGGACCCAGATGGACAGATTACCTCTCAAGAGCCACATTTGGTACAGACATACAACATTATTTACACCCCCGCAGTATGCAATTAGCAATACACTAGTTGCGGCTTGAAAGTAATTTTTTCCTAGAGATCCCGCAACCTTACGTGAAACAACATACCGACTGATGACGCCTGAAGAATCTGCAAACCCAAAGTCAGGAACCAAAAAAGTATTTTATGGGTGGTGGGTGTCACTTGCCGGAGCTGCAAATATGTTTGTCAGTTCCGGACCAACATTCCAAGCTGCGAGCACCCTTTTCCGAGCAATAGAAGATGAATTCGGGTGGTCACGAGCGATTGTGACAGGGGTTGCGTCTTTTGGCAGATTCGGAGGTGCATTGCTCGGACCCATCGAGGGCTGGATGACCGATAAGTTCGGAACCGGAAAGATGGTTCTTATCGGATTCACTCTCGGCGGTTTCGGGTTGATCTTTTATTCTCAACTACAAGGGCCGATTCAATATTACGTAACATACTTCGTGATCTCGTTAGGATTTTCTTTAGGTGGGTTTGTGCCATCAATGGCAGCGGTAAATGCATGGATGCCACATCGCAGAGCAACGGCCATGTCCATCGTGATAGGCGGCTCAAGCCTCAGCGCCTTATTATTGCCGGCTATAGTTTGGGGAATCACCGCCCACGGATGGCGCGAGACTACATTGGTGATGGGGATTATTTCATTAGCATCCGGCCCACCTCTAGCTTACATCTCTGGCAAGAGAGCACCAGCATACGAACAGATAGACGTTCATATATCCGACTCAGACAATGGTAGTGACCAAGAAAAAACAAACACCATAGCCCAGCACGATTTCACAGCAAAAGAAGCCCTGCGTACTCGTGGATTCTGGGCTTTGGCTATTACTCATATGCTGACAAATTTGTCAGTTGGAACGATTTCCGCACACTTATATTTTCAATTGACAGACAGGAATAGCGTCAACCTATCCGATGCGGTAGCGGCTACAGTAATACCGATCATGGGACTTACCCAATTCACTTTTCAAATAATCGGCGGATATACCGGGGACAGAATAAATAAGCGCATCCTGCTCCCGCCTCTTTTAATAACCCAGGCAACATCTTTAATCGTACTGGCAAATGCAACAAATTATTTCGGAGCATTGATATTTGCCGTGTTGTGGGGGCTTGGCTTCGGCGCAAGGACACCGATGCTCCATGCACTTCGAGGCGAATTCTTTGGGCGGAAACATTTCGGTGTCATCCTGGGAATGTCAGCGTTCCCGATGGCGGTAGGAATGATGGTCACACCAGTAATCGTTGGGTGGATTTTCGATCACACCGGAACATACGAAACTTCTCTTTATGCATTAGCCTTAGCTTGCGTCATCGCTACATGCACAATTCTACTGGCCACAAAACCTGTCAAGCCCAAACAGTTATAACAAGCCACGATGAACAACAATATTTAGCCCAATAACTGATACGCAAAAAAATCTTCAAGTGCGCTTGACTTCCAATTCGTGTCAGCACACGTAGAATTAACATGGTTGAGTAAGCCCCACCTCAAAAGCAGGCGCCAGCACTTATACACAAAGAGTTTCAATGCGAAAAATTGATGACATCGCAATCGAAATGGGTCTCGACCCAGACAAACTCGAACCTTATGGACGCGATAAGGCGAAAGTTCCGCTTGACGCATTCCCTAACGTAAATGATAAGGCAAAATTAATTGTAATCACCGCAATCACACCAACCCCTGCAGGTGAAGGAAAATCCACTACCGCAGTCGGCCTTGTACAAGGCCTTGCTAAAATCGGCAAAAAACCAGTTTTGACAATCCGACAGCCATCTCTTGGTCCAGTATTCGGACACAAAGGCGGAGGGACTGGTGGAGGCGAATCAACAGTTGAGCCAGCTGTAGATGTCAATCTCCATTTTACCGGTGACTTCCACGCCATCGAATCAGCACACAACCTTCTTGCTGCGATGGTTGACAATGCTGTTTTTAGAAATTCTATAGAAGGATTCGATGCATCCGGGGCTACATGGAGACGGGTCACCGATGCAGAAGATCGAGCATTGCGCACAATCATGACTGGCGGAGGCGGAAGGCTCAACGGTCCCGTACGTGAAACCGGATTCGATATCAACGCTGCGTCGGAAATAATGGCGATCTGCTCTCTCGCAGAATCATATAGCGATCTCAGAGATCGTATTGGAGATATCGTCGTAGGATGGAAAAGAGATCGTAAGACACCAGTCACAGCCCGCGAAATCAATGCTGTAGGATCAATCATGGCTTTGTTGCGAGATGCAATAAAGCCAAACCTTGTCCAAACCTCAGAGGGTCAGCCAGCTATTGTTCACATGGGCCCTTTCGGTAATATAGCCCACGGCTGCTCATCCATCCTTGCGGATAACCTCGCTATAAATTGCGGTGATTACGTAGTAACAGAAGCAGGTTTCGGAGCAGATCTCGGGTTTGAAAAATTCATGGATATCAAGGTACGACAAGGAGGTCCAAAACCTTCACTCGCAGTCATCGTTGCGACGATACGCGGCCTCAAATGGCACGGAGGCGTAACAATCAGTGACATGGAATCCCCAAATCCCGAAGCCGTACGCAAAGGATCAGAAAATCTGAAGAATGCTTTACGTATTGTGAATATGTATGGCTTGCAGGCGGTGGTCGCAATCAACAGGTTTCCTACTGATTCCAAAGACGAAATATCCATCGTGAAAGAAGTAGCGAAAAGTGCCGGGGCTTTTAGCGTTCAAGAAGCTCATGGATTCATGTCAGGTGGTGATGGAATGACCGAACTCGCTACTGCAGTTGTCGAAGCCGCCAATCAACCCTCCGAAGTTAAATTACTCTACGAAGACAAAGATTCTTTTTTCGACAAAGTGGAATATTTGGCCAAATCTCTTTACCTTTCAAGAGAAGTAACCTGGGGGCCAATGACGAAAACTACGGCACGGCGATTCGCCGACAATGGTTGGGACTTCCCTGTTTGCATGGCGAAGACGCACCTTTCCATATCCGCCGACCCAAAGTTAAAAGGAGCTCCAACCGGGCATACACTACCAATCAGGGAACTACGTATTCTTGCTGGAGCTCGTCAAATCGTGGCTCTAGCTGGAGACATCATCACCTTGCCAGGGCTCCCATCTCAACCCAATGCTTGGGATATTGACCTTGATCATAACAACGAAATAACTGGAATACTAAGCACCTAAGTAACTCTCCAGTAGCCAATAAATTCTGATAATCGAGACACAACATGACATCTGAATCCCAGCCTGCATTTACCTGTAAAGTATGCGCAAACATCCTAGAACCACGATTCTTACCATCAGCACCGCCAAGTTGTCCAAGTTGCGGAGCAAACATGGCACCCAATCAGGCTGCCATTGACGCTCAATTGACGGTGTTTTGCCCATCCTGCCACGCGAAAAACAGCGCATATGAACACGATAATTGCTCCAGTTGCGGAGCAGCATGGGGTAATTGGTCTGGCAGTGAAGCAGTCGAGCAGTCACCCGAGTCAGCTATACAAAACGATCGCGTACTATACAAATCCTCACGTGGGCCTGAAGGCGGAACTACCCCACGTTGGTGAGCTGACTCCTAAGGCATTCAATCCTTTTTATTTAAACCAGACCAAAATTCATTGGTGCGACGATTTGTAATGCAATGCAAGAAGGTCTTCCCCAAAATCATGGGTGAAATCACGCAACACCGAATGAATATGGTTGGCACCGTTTTGTGTATTGTCATATTCAATGAGGAATCGAGGATGTCGAATGGCGTAATAATGACCTTGCCCAGCCTCTGACGGACCCGCCCACGCGAAGGTTGTGCTATCAAACCCTGAAGCTTCAAGCTCCTTCCAATAATTTAATGCGAGATCGTCAGCAGAACGAGTAACGTAGTGCCTTACAATCTGGACAAGCTGTGTACGTTGTGAATCACTCAAAAAATCGAACCCAATCCCCGATGGGACGATATTCGGATCTACAGATCTGATATTGGTACTCAATATATCTGCTGGAGCAACGGGATCGACAACCGCCAACTTAGCCTGATCTCCATCAAGAGACATAAGTAAGGATCTAGCCCAATCTTCCTCCTCCGGAAGGGTGCGTTCTCCTTTACGCTCACCATGCTTAATAACAGCGGGGTTTGCACCGAAGAAAAGTGGAAGTATTGATACCTGTTCACCGTTTACGATAGTTGCAGAAAGAGCTATATGATGCCCTCCCACTCTGAACCCCCAGGGTTCCTCAATGCTACCTGGAACGCCAAAAACACTGAACCAGTAACGTTCCGGAGAACGTTCCCACTGCGAAACGTTCTTACTAATGCCCTCCCATTCACCAAGAATTGTCTCTAGCTCAATAATTCGATGTGCAGTAGCCGAACCTCGCTCGCTATAACCCGTTTCCATCAATACAAAAGCAGCGTCGCGTTGTTCATTGGACATTTCGCTTACGAGCAATCCATTTCGATCAATAGGCGTGTAAGCCCACTCATAACGCTCAAGCCCAGCAAATTCGAACGATGCGGTTCGGCGTTGCGCATCATCCAAGGAATCAAGGAATGCCTTTGCAGCTATGGTCATTCGTTTTACTGCATCAGAGGCTGAAGATGAAATCGCTCTCGTGGGCATCACTACTCCTCACTTTTATAAATTCTCCAAGAACAGATTCAAAATATTAATTGAGGATATTTTGTTATTGCCATCTTAATCCAAAGACACAACTAAATGAACAACATATTGATAATATTACCCACCCCACACACCGAACAAATTCTCACAGGTTCCGCCTAATATCTGATCGCTTAAACCTGGTCCGATTGCAGGCTCAATACGATCAGCGATTTCCCACCCTTTGTCATAACCCGCCTGTTCAACTATGAAAGGAAAGTCTGTGCCCCACATCAATCTCCCAGGTGAATATGCGTCGATCAATTGATGAACCCATCCGAACATGTCTGCGTAGGGGAAATCTTGATTTGAGGCGCGCGGAAATTCCGAGAGTTTTACGTTCAAATTCGGATGGCGGGCCATCGAAATCAGGCGCTCAAATTCAGGTACCGGAGAACTATTTCTAGAAGGCACACAGTGCCCAAAATGATCGACTATAGCTGGTGTGTCTGGAAACTCATCTGCAAGTGCCTCAATCTCGTCATAGTTATGAGGGCTGACCAAAAAACCAACCGGTATACCAAGTTCGCCCGCACGCGCGTAAAGAGCTCTTCCGACGTCCCCATACATAGTCTCACCCTCTCTCCAAAGAGCAGGGTTAAAACGAACGCCTTTATAACCTTGTTCTACTAATTCAACTAACATTTCGACTGGGTCATCTGCTTGAGGATCCACCAGACACATTCCAATAAATCTGTCCGGCCATTTCGCTATAGTGTGATTAACGTAGCTGTGATCGAAACCATGAACTATCGGCTGTACGATCAGTGATCCTGCTACGTCAGCTGCGTCCATCAACTGAAGCAAAAACTCAGCGTCACCCCGCGCTCTGAGAGGTTGTTCCTGCCCTGGTTTATAAGGATATCTATCGGGGTCATGAGCCCAAACGTGGAGATGCGAATCAATTTTTTTCATGTCAGTAGATTAAGCCTGTAAAAGAATCCTGAAAACTGATACCAAAATTCATAGGTACGGTTTTATTGAGTGAGTTCGATTGTGAAGCTTACGACATCTGGACGAAATCATAAAGCCGAGATAAATGATGTAAATTCATTCCCAACTAAGCATAGTAATGGGCTACTTGACTATTGATTGACTTGCGAGTGGTGATACATTCCCAGCCAACCGATTAACTCAAACCCAATTCTTACTTCCAACTAGAAAACAAAACCAATGATCAAGCTTAGCCTTCAATCCCTTTGCTACCGCGACACGTTCAATGCCGGAAAAATATCGATGCTTGGAATCATCGATAAGGCCGCTGAATACCAGATGGACGGTGTCGATCTCCATTTCACCCATTTCGAATCAACTAATGATTCCTATCTCGAAGAAGTAAAACGTGCCTGCTTAGAGCGGGGTCTGCACATGTGCTATATCGGGGTGTCCAACAATTTTGGAAAAACGGGGCAGGAACTACTCGACGAAATCGAGCTTATGAAGAAATGGATCGATGTCGCCTCAAAAATGGGTATCCCTATGATCAGAGCCTTCGGGTCATGGATTCCAGAGGGTGAATCTGAAGAGTCTGCATGGCCCAGGTTAGTTGCATCAACAAAAGAAGTGGCGGATTACGGAAAATCAAAAGGCGTCTACGTCGGTCTTCACAATCACAATCACGGATGCATCCCAGCAACCGGGGAACAAGTGATCAGATTGCTTGACGATGTTGATAACCCGTATTACACCCATATTCTGGACACCGGCCAGTACCGCGGTTCCCCAGGGGCATCATTCGGAGAAAGAGGGAAGGAAGATCCCCAATGGAATTTCTACGGCTCCATTGAAACATCAGCACCTCGTGCAGTGCATGTCAGAGCGAAAATTTACCGAATCGCCAGCGGCGTAGAAAAATGGCTCGATTATGATCGCATTATGCCAATAATTAAAAACGTCGGATTCAATGGTTGGATGTCGGTCGTGTTCGAAGGACAAGACGAACTGGACGAACCTGCTGCGGTCCCATTAGCCAATGCGTATCTGAGGTCATTGTTAACTAAGTACGAAATGTGACCCCAAAAGGCATAAATCTTGAACCCTATATACCTACAAGCGCTTTCTTTCCAAGATGTTCAGGGGGCCAATGAGGACTGCATTTACGCAGCTGCGGATATGGCCGCCGAACTCGGAATCGCGGGTATAGATATAGAAGATCGACTCCTTAAGAGCTACGAACCACATTACCTTCAAGCACTGGCACACCAAATTGAGTCCCGCGGTATTACGATCGGCTATTGCGGTCTAATTGTAGATTTTAACGCTCCAATTTCCTCGATTCCTGATGAAATAAATAGGGCCAAGTTACTACTCGACGCAATTCCATATCTCGGTGTTGAGTCAATCCGGATACCGGGTAATGGAGTCGTGGGGAGACAAAGTACTGAAGGCACATTCAAGGCCGTTCGCAGTAAGTTCCAGCAAGTTCTTGACCACGCAGAAGGATCGGGCGTCACGGTGTATTTGCACAACCACAACCATGGGTCAGTCCCTTCCACTGGGGAACAGGTGCTTCGCTTGGTCAACGAATTAAATAACCCTGGTCTATCATATGTGTTAGATACAGGGCAATTTCAAGGCTCTCCGGGAGCCAGCGGTGAAGGATCACCAAGTAATATAGCTAAGGATGAGCTTTATGAATCCATTGATATGTGCGCTCCAACCGCATCAATGGTTCGAGCAAAGTTCTACTTCGCACAATCAGGCCCCGAACGGTGGCTTGACTATCCACGTATAGTGGCTTCGTTAAAAAAGTCAGGTTTCGTTGGTCCGATTTCTATAGTTTATGAGCCTAAGGGAAGTGTCCCTTCAACTGACGCACTGCCATTGGCCGTACGAAATATAATCGATCTACTCAAATAAAAACAATTACAAAATCACTAGTGAGGAAATTCATTATGGGTACCTACTACGACAACTCAATAGTTCCCGATCATCTGAAAAGAAATTTCGATGTCTACGACCGAATCAAGGAACTCAACCTGGATTTAGGCTCATTTGATAGCGAAGTCGGTAGTCTGAAAGGTGCTGGTATTTGCGGGATAATATTTCATGAGTCAGGCCTTACTTATCTCTCAGGCCATGGTTATGGACCTGGTCATATGTACGATGACCCCGAGCGAATCAGGGAAGGCCAAGAAGCGGCCGAGTGGATCGCCAATTCTATGATAAAACGACTTCACTGGGGTCTTACCTGCGGAGGAGAGGGTGGTGATCTCAACGATATTATTTACACAGTGAAAGCTCTGGGAATGGTCGTCTCAACCGACGTCGCATTCAATGGCGGACCTGCAGTAATGAACGGCTTTTCCGAAAGATGGCAATCTGTTTTTGGCGGAGGCGCTGGTGAATTTGCCACAAATGGCGAAGATCAGAGCTACTCAGGTGTACATGCGCGGAGCGCTATCGGTGGATTCACCGGACGTTTCTCGATCGAACCTGAGATCATAGTCGCTATTCCCCCCGAACTGTCCCGAGCGATCATCCAAAACCGAGGCTGGGTTTTCCCGCTTCCACCAGCCATGTTACAGAAAGTCACCGCAGAGCAAGGCTAATTAAAAACCATCACGCGGGTTCGGTGTCCTGAAGAATTCTGGGGCGGGGTAAACACGTATCCGAATACTACAGATCAAGTTGATCAGAAGTTGCTAAAAAGCTTCGATTGATGCGAAAACGGATGACACGTCAAAACCATTACCAATGGATACAATAATCATCATAGCGAAACACCTAAGCGGAGTCACATGCGGATCCTAGTGTCAGGGGGATCTGGTCTTATAGGCCGGGCATTGATCACCACTCTACTCTCTGAAGGCCATCAAGTGGTCCAATTAGTCAGGCGCAATACGAATCCCGACGCGCTCACCAAAGAGTTTTCATGGGATCCTGAAGATGAGATATTTGAACACAAAGATATAGGACCAATTGACACAGCGATTCATCTGAGCGGATCTTCAATTGCGGGAGCTCGTTGGAGTACCAAACGAAAACTGCTAATAAGAAATAGTCGGGTACTGTCAACAAAACTTCTATCTAACGGTCTGGGTAAAATGGCAAATCCACCAAACTTGTTAATCGTCGCTTCAGGCATGGGATTTTATGGAGATAGAGGCGACGAGCCATTAAACGAGCTTTCGGGACCGGGAAATGGTTTCCTTGCGGATACGGCAGTGGAATGGGAATCGGCTACCAAGAGTGCAAAGAAAGCTGGTATCAGAGTCGTAAATGCCCGTTTTGGTCTTATCATCTCCCGTAACGGCGGACTACTAAAGACGCTCAGAATCCCGTTCCGATTCGCACTCGGCGGTCAACTTGGAGATGGTCGCCAATGGTGGCCATGGATCTCATTGGATGATGCTGTCAACTGTCTTTCTTTTTTGATCGAAAATGATGATATCTCTGGCGCAGTAAATGTCACTGCGCCAGCACCTGTTCGCAACTCAGAATTAACTTCTGCCGTATCTAATATTCTTTCGAAACCAGCCTGGGTCAACTTACCAAAATCAATAATTAAAATAACACTTGGACAAATGGGTATAGAAACAATGCTCCACAGCCAACGGGCATTACCTAAGGTGCTAATAGATGCCCAATTCAGATGGCGTTACGAAATTATTGAAGAAATCCTGCGACGAGAGTTAAGGTGACCTATTCCTTAGCCATCATTTGTCGCAGCACATAAGGCAACAATCCCCCATTGCGGTAGTATTCATTCTCGATAGCAGTATCGATGCGAATAAGTGCCTCGAACTTGGTCGCCTTGCCGTCACTATCGGTCGCAGTCACGGTCACAGTTGATCCCGGCACAACAGAATCCGCTACCCCAGGAATATCAAAAGACTCGGTCCCATCCAAACCCAACGTATCTGCGGAATCCCCATCGGTGAACACTAAAGGTAAAACTCCCATACCGATCAAATTAGAGCGGTGAATTCGTTCGAAACTCGACGCTATGACGGCACGAACACCGAGTAGCATAGGTCCTTTTGCAGCCCAGTCTCTAGAGCTGCCAGTACCGTATTCCTTACCAGCCAAAACAATTAACGGAACTCCTTCAGATTTGTATCTTTCAGATGCGTCAAATATACGCATCTGATCACCGTCAGGTTGATAGATCGTCCAGTCGCCCTCAAGGTCAGGGGTCAGCTTATTTCGCAATCGTATATTTCCAAAAGTCCCTCGTACCATCACGTTATGATTGCCTCGCCTAGATCCGTATGAATTGAAATCTCTTCTAGGCACATCGTTACCAATCAATAACTGTCCGGCTGGCGTGCTCGGTGGAATGGAACCCGCTGGTGAAATATGATCAGTAGTCACTGAATCCCCAATCATAACCAACGCCCTAGCACCGACTATCTCAGTCCTAACCGCAGGCTCATCACCAAAACCCTCAAAATATGGAGGCTCTTGTATGTACGTGGACTCTCTATCCCACTGAAAATTAACACCGGTAGGAGCTTCCAATTGTTGCCATTCAGGTGGGCCAGCGAAAACCTCACCATACTGTTGCTTGAACATATCCGACGTCAGCGAATCGGCTATCGTTTCAGAAATATCGGACTGTGAAGGCCAAATATCCTTCAGGAAAACATCGTTACCTTCAGGATCCTGCCCAATTGGTTCACTGATCAAATCAATATCGACGTTCCCCGCAAGTGAGTAAGCTACCACTAGAACGGGTGAGGCAAGATAATTAGCTTTAACCTGAGGATGGACCCGACCTTCAAAGTTCCTGTTTCCACTCAACACTGCAGCAGCTGTCAGATCATGATCATTTACCGCATCAGAAATTGACTGTGGCAATGGGCCAGAGTTTCCTATGCAGGTAGTGCATCCGTATCCGACGGTGTTAAATCCAAGAGCATCCAAGTCTTTATCCAAACCCGCTGCCTCTAAATACCGGGTGACTACAGTCGAGCCCGGGGCCAAGCTGGTCTTCACCCATGGTTTACGAACGAGTCCTCGTCTTAAAGCGTTCCTGGCCAGAAGCCCGGCTCCGACCATCACAGAAGGATTTGAGGTGTTAGTACAACTGGTTATCGCTGCAATAACCACCGAGCCATCACCAACAGCACCAGCGTAACCATCGACCTCAACATCATGAACATCCGATGATAAACCTTCGAATGAGGATCTGAAGTTAGTTCCGATCTTACTTAACGCGATACGATCCTGAGGACGCTTAGGCCCAGCCATAACAGGCACAGTTTGACCTAAGTCAAAATCAAGCGAAACTGTATATTCAGGCTCATTGTTTGCATCGTAAAAGAAAAGGTTCTCTTTAGCATACTGTTGAACTAGTTCAACAGTTGAGTCATCGCGACCGGTGGCTTTCAAATACTTAAGGGTTTGGTCATCAATCGGGAAAAAGCCACATGTCGCTCCATATTCAGGGGCCATATTAGCGATAGTTGCGCGGTCAGCTAACGGAAGACTCTCTAGTCCTGGACCATAAAATTCTACAAACTTTTCAACGACACCTTGCTCGCGAAGCATTTCCACAATTCCGAGTACTAGATCCGTAGCAGTGGCACCCTCAGGAAGGCTGCCATTTAAACGTACACCCACAACATCAGGCACCACCATGTAATAGGGTTGCCCCAGCATAACGGCTTCAGCTTCAATACCCCCAACGCCCCAACCTAAAACACCTAGACCGTTAACCATGGTTGTATGTGAATCCGTTCCAACGCAAGTGTCAGGAAATGCGAGTCGCCCACTCTCATTTTTTTCTGAAAGAACGGCTTCAGCCAGAAACTCCAAATTCACCTGATGAACGATACCCGTACCAGGAGGGACGATCTTGAGATTATCGAATGCCCCCTGTGCCCACTTCAACAATTGATACCGTTCAGTGTTCCGTTCGAATTCGCGTTCTATGTTCATCACCAACGCGCCCGAACTCGAAAAATTATCTACTTGAACTGAATGATCGATCACCATGTCAGAACGAACAATCGGGTTGATTATCGAAGAATCCCCCCCAGCATTTTTAACTGCATCTCGCATAGCAGCGAGATCAACTGCCACTGGTACGCCAGTAAAATCCTGTAACACCACTCGCCCTGGCATGAATGGAAACTCGTTGGCCATTTTCGCATTTGGCCTCCAAGACGACACCAACTTCACATGCTCATCTGTCGCCAAGCCCTCATCAGCTTTTCGCAACGTGTTTTCGAGTAAAACTCTAATTGAATATGGAGTCTTAGCAATTTCTATCAATCCGTGGTCTTCCAGTACCGAAATCGCGTAATAATCAACTGTACCTTGCGAGGTGTTGAACGTACGTCTTGCATTAAATAATGTTGATTTTGATGACATGTTTTATTTGCGGCTTTCAAGCATTGTAAATAAAGTCTAATATCGATTTTCCAATTTGCGGGTAACCACTTTACCAGCGGCAATAGTTGTTCCTGCATAACTCCTGCATAACATTGTGACCGCTCTGACTGCTAGCATCCACCCTTGTACGTTTCCCGTTGCACCAAAGTGAGGCATGAAATTCAAGCTGACATCGATCCCAGAATCGTTATAGCAAAACGGACTCCTTTTTTTTACGGATGGGTCGTTGCACTCGCCGCAGGATCCACAATGTTCGTACGTAACGCCGCTGCCACTTTAACTATCGCAGTTTTCGTATTTCCTATGAGCGAGGATCTTGGATGGAGTCGAACATTGATAGTGGGAGCCGCTGCAGCTGCAGGTTTTATATCTATGTTCGCCTCTCCTCTTGCAGGATGGATACAGCAAAAATTTGGAGCTCGAGTTCTAATGAGCACGTCGGTGTTCCTGCTTGGAGCAGTAATTCTCTCTTTAAGATGGACTACCAGCCCGATCACTTTTTACCTTTTGTTCGGCATCGGCAGGCTCATATTCCAAGCCCCGCTACAAATCAGTGCGTCAACTGCAGTAGCCCAATGGTTCGTTCGATTACGCGGCAGGTCATCTTCTGTCTTAGGGGTAACACACTCAATGGGCATGGGGTTGTTCCCCCTATTTGCACAATTATTCATGAACGCAAACGACGGGGATTGGCGTATGGCATGGTTCTGGATGGGAATTTCCGTATGGATCATAGCCTTACCACTCACACTAATAGTCATGGTAAACAAACCAGAAGACGTCGGCCTTACTCCAGACGGGGATGCCCCTGCGGGCGAGAACGAATCAAACCCTTCTTCATCTCCAACCGCCGCTGAAAAAGAAATCCAGTGGACGCTGAAGGAAGCTATGCAAACTCCAGCTATGTGGACACTTGCCCTGGCCGGAGGACTGGTTTACTTCATTCACACTGGGGTAAACATTCACCAAGCTGCTTTCCTTCGCGATCACGGCATCAGTCCGTCCGTAGCCGCCTCTGCACTCACCGTGATGGCAGGTGGAACAGCAATTGGCAGTATTTTCTGGGGCAACCTGCTTGATCGGTTGCCAGTCAAAGTCGTGTATACGGCAGCCGCTGGTTGGTTGGGCGCAATAGCCCTATTGTTCCTTCTGGTAAATTCTCCGATAATGGCATTCACAGTGGCTCTACTTTTCGGTATTGGCCTAGGAGGTCTACTGGTAGTGCCCCCTGTCGCTATAGCCCATTACTTTGGAAGAAGCTCGCTGGGAGCTATACGTGGTGCAACAGAACCTTTTGTCAGCGGTGGGCAAGCTCTTGGAGCTGTAGGCGCAGGATTAATATATGACTTAAGTGGCTCGTATCAGGGAACTTTTCCTACGTTCACGGGCGCTGCGATCATCGCTATCATCCTTTTAGTAGCAACAAGACGGCCTAACAAGCACAAGGACACAGAAACGGTTGCGGAAGGTGATAGAACCAGTTAATCTCACGCCAATATCAATATCACATAAGAAAGGCATAGAGCTTGATCAACGGGATCCTACATCCAAAAAACGTAATTGACCAACTTGTGCGGCAGAAAGTCTCTCACTATGTAACTCTGCCGGACTCTGAAACCGCGCACATGTACGAAGCTCTGATGGCAGAACCATCGATAACCGTCGTACCAGTTGCAAGAGAAGGAGAAGCAATCCCTGTAGCTGCTGGTCTATTCATTGCAGGTCAAAACCCGGTAATTTCGATACAAAATGCGGGCTTTTACGAAGCTGGTGACGCATTACGTGGACTGGCACTGGGTATAGGCCTTCCACTTGTAATGTTTATCGGATATCGCGGTCATAATAGAAAAGGTGACACCCCGGATTCAGCAGCTGCATTCCTTGAACCTTATCTACACCTATGGAGAGTTGATTACTTCGTTATAGAGTCAGATGATGACCTAGAGCGAGTACCTCTTGCTTTTGAACGGGCGGCAGCAACAAACCAACCATTTGCCGTAGCCATAGGAACCGAATACGCAAAAGAAGGTGTCGAATGATTACCTACGAAAACGCATGCCGAATAATCAATCGATCGCGTGGATCAGCGGTCAGTGTAACCACTATGACCCAGACTAAGTACTGGAACGAAATTTCTGAGGACCCCGACCTCGACATCGGAATATCAAATGGAATGTCAAAGGCTTCGTCAATCGCACTTGGCGTCGCCCTAGGCAAACCAGAAACAACCGTATTGTGCTTAGATGCCGACGGCTCGCTGTTAATGAATTTAGGGTCTCTCGCAACCGTGGCTGGAATGGGACCAAAAAATATGTTTCACTTTGTATTCAACAATGGAATATACGCTATAACTGGAGGTCAACCCGTACCCGCACCCGGTGTGGAATACGCTGAGGTGGCAAAAGCATGTGGTTACTCGGCGAGTTATCGCTTCGAAGATACAGAAACGTTTGATAACAATTTGCCCAAAATCTTGCAGAGTGAAGGTCCTGTATTGATCGAACTGATCGTAAAAGGCGAGCCGCAAACCGATGGTGTCGACCAGACATGGGAATCCAATGCTGGCATGCCCAGACAACTACGAGCTTTACGAAAGCGCCTGACGGGAAAAGACGATTGGGGAGCAGGAGGACCTTATATTTAGAATAATGATCTCCAAAACATTTCTATCACGCCAAGATGCTTGTTAACTAATCGAAATAGAGCGTAAGAATTACTGGAACGAATTATTTGCCATCAAAAACAGGCAAACCGTGAGTTCACAGTAACGGCAATAGAACGTGCGAAGATCGCACCGCATCTCGAAACACTCTGTTATCAGCCACAGGCCCGCTACTCTCGTACGCGTTATTACGCCCCGTCTGCCAATTCCGATCCCATCTTGGAAAACTACTGCTGGCTATAGCGACGCGAACACGATGCCCTTTTTGAAATACATGGCTTGTCGCCCACAAATCTATTTCGAATTGCATCGGCATATGAGGAATCAAAGCTATAGGATCTTCAAACGAATCTTTGAATCTCGCTCGTAAAATACCGTCACAGATCAACATCGATGTCCCATCTGGATGGACATCGGTTATCCTAACGACCCAATCAGTATCAATAGCGGTAGAAGAAGCATGGAGTACTGCCTTTACTGGACCGGTTACATCTAAAGCCTCTTGTAAGATATCAGTGGTATAGGTCAGGACATTATCTTCGTATCCACGCTGGTCTCGCGGGCCATTGTCATCTCCGAGATGCCCACCACCAAATGAACGTATCGGATTTTCAGGATCTGATTGGTACTCATCAAAAACTTCACCGAAACCATCAGGCATAGTCCTAGATAAAACTCCATCGTTAAGAGACTGAGCGGATCCTGAACTTCCATTGGACAAGTAAAACGGAGTATATGAGATCTCTGCAGGCGGCCATTCAGAAAATTCACGCCATTTATTGACTCCCATCGTGAACAATTTGACAGGCTTTTCCTGTTCTATTCCGTTATCAATACCTTTTAACCAGTGATCAAACCAACGTAACCTCGTCGCGAACCATCCCAATTTAGCCTGCTCGCCAAAATCTACCTCTCCAGATGTGCGCATATCCGCAGGAGAAGGATTGTGTACCCAAGGACCTATCGTTAGACGCTGACCTGATCTTGCCTGTTTATTCACAGCTTTAGCACGCATTCCGACATAATTCTCAAGCGTCCCCCGCAAGAAACAGTCATACCAACTACCAAAGTGATGAATCGGAACATCTACTCGATCATGGCTTCTGACGATACTAAATTCGTTCCAATATTCACCTTGGTTCGGATGGTCCATCCAATCAACGAACCAGTCCTGTAAATCGGCAACAGGAGGCAACGGAGAGATTGGAACGTGTTCAAGCCATTTCTGATAATCATCAGAAGCTTTGTTAAGTCGAGTTACCACTTCGTCTTCCATCCCTTCCGGAGCCAATTTCACAGCATTCGTTGCGGCATGCTTAAGTATCCAACTAATGTTAAAGCCATGTTCGAATACACCACTTCTATAGACCCATTCAATGTAGTAGTCCGATGACGATTGACGAACAAACTGAGCCACGAGATGAGGAGGTTGCGTTGCAAGCATTCTGTACTGGGTCGCCCCTGAGTAAGAGCCTCCAATTGTCCCGATCTTTTTGTTCGACCATGGCTGCGCAGCTGCCCATTCAACAGTGTCATACCCATCTTGGTTCTCGCCGTCACCGTCGTCTCTGAACGGATAAAACAACCCATCAGAAGCGAATCTTCCTCTGACATCCTGAATAACGGTCACATAACCATGCGAGGCATAGTATTCTCCGGCTCCAAGCGATGATTCAGAAGAAGCTGTTTTATCGTAAGGCGTTCGTTCAATGAGCACTGGAAACTGACCCTCTAGGTCAGGTCGCCATATGTCAGCCCGCAACAAAGTCCCGTCGCGCATGGGAACTTCTACATTGCGCTCGACAATCACATCTAAATTTCCAAGAGAATCGTTCATATTTTCTCACCACATAAAACGTAATTAAAAACTCTCAACTATTGATAGGAATGACTAATATGTTCGTTCACATCCCAGCTCCGCCGTCCACGGTGATCATTGACCCTGTAATCATCGCGGCATCATCGGTCGCGGCAAACAAAAACGCGTTTGCTATATCTTCAGGACGCTGAAGTCTGCCCAAGGGGGTCCCATCTAATCGCTTAGCATAGTTCTCAGGGTTGTCGATACTCGTATCCCAATCATTTGGGCTATGAGCATTGTTACCACGAAGAAACGGCGTGTCGACATGCCCAGGAGAAATTAATACGCATCGTATCTTGTCGTTCGCAAACGAATGCGCGGCCGACCTAGTAAGCCCAATCATGGCCATCTTCTGAGCAGCATAGCCCGGACTTCCACCCCCAGGGCGTATCGCAGCCAAAGAACCCATATTCAAAATGACACCTCCACCAGATCTACGCATAGAAGGAACGACTGCCTGTATTCCAAGAAAGGCACCATTAAGGCCCACTTCCATGATCAGCCGAAATTGATCCTCTGTTTGCTCTTCAAACCCAACCCTAAAGTTGGCACCGGCATTGTTACACAGCAAGCTTACCGAACCCAGTTCCGATTCGGTTTTTGAGACGGTTGTAGCCCATTCATCAGCTTTCCTAACATCGAGATTGGTTGCAAATGCTTTGCCGCCTGAGTCAATAATGTCAGCAACTACTTCCTCAGCTTTTTCAATTCTGTTGTCCGCTACGCAAACCGCCGCTCCTTCCGATGAAAACAGACGCGCTTGTGCTCCGCCCATAGCACCCCCACCTCCCGAAATGATTGCAACTTTCCCCAGTAAACGATTAGACATTTTTTTCACCCCAGTGTTAGTGAGCCGTCAGAGCGACGAGAAGTCTCACCGCCTCCAGCTTCATATGGATGTTTCAGCATTTCATCAATATTGATATCGATACCCAACCCCGGAGCATCGGAGGGTATGAAATAGCCGTCCTTCATATCCGTGACATTAGTCACAATATCTGCCTTGAAAGTTCCGGGTTCTGGAATAAATTCGTTCATATCCCAATTGGGTGTAGCAGTAGCGATGTGCGCCAACGCCATATTCGCAATCGGCCCGAGAAAATGATGTGGCAAGATCCGTTGATGAAAACTTTCCGCAACCGCAGCGATCTTCTTCACATGCGTAAAACCACCAGCGAGACCGATATCTGGTTTCAAAAAACTGACTCCAGGCAACGTACAGTATTCACGAAACTCCCAAAGGGTATTATTCCGTTCTCCTACTGCTAACGGTAGATTAGTCTTCTTGCCGACTGCGCCCATGGACATCACAGAGTCGGGGGCGATTGGATCTTCATAAAAATATGGAAGGAATTCTTCGATCTGCTGTGCAAATACCACTGATGATCCAGGATTCATGTTCCGATGGATTTCAATTCCGATATCAAAATCCCAACCAACCTCTTCCCGTACTGCCTGGACGATCGCAGTATTCTGACGGATAAGTTCTCCGTGAGCCATTTCACCCCAATTGCTTGGAAAGGGGGTCATTTTTAAGGCGGTATAACCATCGTTTTTCGCCCGCCTGGCTGCTTGAGCATAACTCTCTGGGCTAGAAAGAGTCCCGATCTCACCATAAGAACCAAGCAGAACGATTCCGCGGACTCTATCGCGAACTTTACCTCCGAGAAGATCCCATACCGGAACCCCTAAACGCTTTCCCTTAATGTCCCACAAAGCCATATCTATAGCTGACAATACAGCTGTTATTGCCGGACTACGAAACGAATATTTCCTGTAGGCGGTATTCCAAATGCGATCAATGTCACGAGGGTCAAGTCCCTGGATGTCACTTTTGATTCTATGGGCGATGACCTCGGTCGCGTCAGCATAACTCCAAAAATTCCCTTCACCTACGCCGTACGTGCCATCGTCGCAAGTGACGCGAACAGTCAGCCATTTAGATACGAGCCAAGTCTCTATATTCTCGATTTTCATACTCAACAGAATCCTCAATAATAGTTATTTCAGGTCAAATAAGGGAGTGTCGGTTACCGTCTCTATCAAAGACTGTATATATCCGTTGGCATATGCTTTTGCACGGTGCCCCCATTCCGTATCGCCGACAGTGTGCGGCACATGGTCGTCCATAAAAAAGCCATCAAAATCATTTTCGTAATAAATTCTCATAGCCTTGTACATGTCCACGTAACCTTTGTTGACAAAGGTCTCATGAAACTTAGGCACGGTACCAGAGACATTACGGAAGTGCACATACAACACCCGTTTGCGTTGCACAAAATACTCGATCATGTCGTAAATGCTTTCCCCGTCATCGCAATCAGCGCCTAGCATTTGAGCGAATGAGCCCTGACATAAAAGAATTGAGTTGTAGGGACTGTCAACAATGTCTATTAGGCGCTTGTAATTCTCAAAGTTAAATAGCAATTGAGGGACACCACCAACAATCTCCATTGGAGGATCAACCGGATGCAATCCGAGTCTGACTCCATATTTTTCAGCAACAGGAGTTGCCTCTTTTATCCAAGTTTCGAGACACTCCCATGCGCTGCTCAATGAGAAATCCCAGTCAATCACATTCGGCCATGCTTCAATTTCGGAGTCATAAGCAGTGCCAAGCGCTCCCCAACCTACATCCACGTGTCCTGTTCGGTAGAAACGGGGATACCGCCAACTCATGGTGTATACCGGGATACCAGCATTTCCAATGTTCTTGATAGTCTCAATCATATTTTCAAGCTGCTCTTCAAAACGAGGTCCACCAGCAATCATGTGATGTCTCATATCAATCTGGGTGTTCTCGATTGCCGTCAACTTCAAGCCAAATTCATCAACCCTGTTTTTCACTCCCACGAGATCTACTAATTCCCATTTGCCGTCCTTAACCGGTACGGGAGGGGTATTAAGCACGACATCTTGTACGCCAAGTTGTGCCATGAAGCGAAAAGCTTCTGCATTCAAGGAACCGTTGAGACCCATACCAATCCTCATGACACAGATCCATTCTCTATTTGGCTCATACGGACTGGTCCGCCATATTCCTGTTCTTTAGTAACTGATTCAATAAGACCCTGAATATAGCCTTGGGCAAATAACCTCGACCGATAACCACCTACATTTCCGGGAAAATCCGTATCGTCAGAAAGCATCGGGCAATGGTCGTCCATAAACGTGCCTGTGTACCCAGCATCACGATAAACCCGCATAATCCGCTTCATGTCAACATAACCTGTATTGATGAACTCTTCATTGAAGACAGGAATTTGACGATTAACGTTGCGGAAATGAACAAACAAAATCTTATTTTCACGAACAAAGTAATCAACCATGGCATAGATATCCTCCCCCCCCATTTCACTGAACGTACCCTGGCAAAACTCAATAGCGTTGTAGTCGGATGGATAGATGTTCAACAATCTCTTGTAGGCATCAAAACTGCGCAATAATCCAGGAACTTTACCGCGTGCAGGCATCGGTGGATCGTCAGGATGAATACCGCATCTGATGCCTTCTTCCTCAGCTAAAGGAGTTAAAGCCTTAATCCAGTATTCCAAGTGGTTCCACATCGCTTCTTCATCCTGACTATCAGGAACACCTGGGTACCACTCAGGATCTTCACTGCGAATCGAATGATCATAGGCCGTTCCATATGCACCCCCTCGTATTGAAACTGGAGAGGTTCTCCATACGCTGACAGGCATCCATTGATAACCCCATATTCGTATCCCAGCTCGAGCCATATCTCGAACATGATCAAGCATTTCTTCAATTAACTCGTCCCGCCGAGGACCACCGAAAATAATGTCAGAATACTCAGGAAAAAGTGAGAATCCTCCTTCAACGCCTTCGATATTCAAACCGAATGATTTCACCCTGCTTATCAATGCAAGGTAATCTTCATAGTCTGGACGCTTTTTGCGCTGTAACGGCTCTTTAGACCCCGGCAGGGTCTTGGTGCCCGGCCCTGTGTAAATTATGAGATTTTCAACTCCGTACTGAGCTGAAGTACGCATAACCTCATCGTCTACCGAACTAACTGCCCAAGACTGACGCATTTCTACTCCTTAAATTGATCAATCATCCGTCAAAACCTCGCTGCATGCCACGGATATAAGCAACTTGCCCCAAATGCTGGGATTCTTCGGCAAGAATATGTCCAAGGATCCAACCGATATTAAATGATTCATCTCTATACGAGGCATATACATCACGATCCAAATCAGATTCATTTAACTCGTCAATCATTCCAAGCAAAGACGAATGTGCAGCATCAAAATAATCGAGTATCAGGTTTATATCTACTGATGGAAAGTCGCGCACTTGATCCGGTGTCTCCCCACGACCATATCGCTCTTCTGACATCCCAAGTCTCCCTGCCCAACCATCTCGAATCCAGAGTTCGTCATTACCAAGAACTGTAGAATTGGCCCATCGGTCAGACACGCGAGCCATGTGCCAAACTGTCCATAGAATGTGATTTGACTCTGCACTAGGTTGCCAGAGCAATTCCTCAGCCGTAAGACCATCAAGAGTCTGTTTAAGCTTCCCGTGATACTCGTTCAACCCACTTTTTATCGGATCTCTAAACGAAGCCATTTATAAATCACCTTTTCAGCCATTCAAACCACGAATCATTCCACGCACGTACGCTATCTGACCCAAATGCTGCGACTCTTCCACCACGACATGACCGAGTATCCATTCCAAGTTTACTGAACGCCCTCTCCGGACAAATTCCTTCCCTAAATCATCATCCCCCAGGCACTCAATCACACTCAATCCACTCGACCGAACCGCTTCAAAGTAATCCATAAGATCGGCAACTGCAACTGTAGGTAACGCCCTCACATCATCAGGTGTGTGGCCATAACCATTATCCTCAGCGTCGATACCTGTCTTTACCGACCATCCACCTGAACTCCATACTGTATCGTTCCCACCTACAACACCATTGATCCAGTTATCTTCAACACGTGCCATATGCCAGACGAGCCAGATGATCGTGTTAGACTCCAACCCGGCCTGCCAACGTAATTCTGGTTCCGTCAGACCATCGAGTTTTAATTTCAAATCTTCCAGATACTCGGACATAGCACTCTTTATTGAGTCTTTGAATAAGCTCATGCATTTTCTCCGTCTGGGTTAATCTCCAACAAACCAAACTCATAAAATGTCATCGTGTGACCTTTGAGTTCAAATAAGTTGACGACAAACGTCAATCATTGCTAACACTCACGCATCATCCTTGCTTGCTGACAGCCTCAATCATCGCCTGTATGTAGCCGTT
>VFGZ01000029.1 GCA_009392215.1 SAR202 cluster bacterium
AAGATCAGTTGCCTAGTTGTCAGTTCTGGCAATGATCAATTCGCGATAGGTGCTTACGTGGTTTCACCTTCCGGATCTTCTATGTTGTCCTGGATCGATTGAAGATCTAACCGTGGCCGCGCTGTCTGAAATTTGAGTAGGCGAGCACCAATGCCCAACCATACATTTTCCGCAAGATCAATTTCTGGCCCGGCTGGCCGGCCGTCTACACGCATCGATGGATCCCCAACAGCCCTCTTATACTCCAACGTGACCTGGCTGCCATTGAACTTGAACATACCGCCAACAAATGGCAACCCTGAGGCCTCATAAGGTGCAACCGAATTTTTAGAGAATAGTCGCCTGAAAATACTCCGGTTAAGTCCACCAAAATCAACAACTATCTGATCAGAATCATCGACAATAAACCCGAATGGTGCAGTTTTTTGCTGTACCCATAGTAAGAAACCTCCAAATAACACCAAGATCACTCCCAGTCCCACAATCACAAACACCGGCATGCCCAGAATCAAAAACGGCTCTTCCAAAATAAGTGCCGTAGTAGTAGCTATAGGCGCAACTCGTTTGTAATTTCGACCCTGATAAACACTATCTAAAACCACCTCAACTTCATATGCGCCGGAATCAGCTATGGCAGCAGCGATATCAAATTCCCAGCCTAGACCAGGTTCAGGTTCATCGACAGCTATTACCATCGCCTGTAGCTCACCACCTTCTCCTGTCAAAACAGCGTTAATGTCCGAAGGGCTGATCAAGAACGGGTAGTCACCTACCAGAACCTGTACACGCGCCACACTTGCAGTCTCACCAGCAGACGTCTCTACATCTGATACCCCAACCAAACTCAAAGTAGGAAATATTTCGCTCCGGTATGCAGCATCCTTCCGCATGGTCGAAACATAATCCGCCCACGAAAGTTTGATCGTCACACTATTGACACCCTGTGATTCTGGCGCACTCATTTGCACAGAATAGATTCCATCATTTGCAAAACGATCGCCATCTGTACCTTCGTCTTTCAGGGACACTACAACATTTGATCCATTTGCTTTATCGATCGTTGCCTCAAACACAGCACCATAAAGCAGTTGAGGAGAATCTCCATTGAATGCAGCAACTTCCATGACAAATGGCTCACCTACAGGTAATGGCGGCTGTTCAACCAGCCTTAGTTCCAAAGGGTTATCCAAATCAACACCCGCCACAAGTTTTGATGCAGGGCCGACGCCCTGCAAAGTCCAATTACCTGGAACCGGTGAGCTGATTTGAACGATCACTGCAGAGGGAGTTTCGTGTACTTCAACATTTTCCATATCTGCTGCAGCGCGCATACCATTGGGCGAAAATACCGCCACGTCAACCGACTCATGTTGTCGAACAAACACAGTAGAAAAACTATCTGTATGAGGTGCAATATCCAGAGTTACAACAGCTGCGGAGTTGTCGTGCATCTCCACGTCCATTGCCGTCGTAAGGTCTAAATCCAATTGCCAGTAATTTTCAAATGCTGTAGTAAATCCTGAAGCAGATCCTGTGTCATAAAAAACTCCCCCAGATCCCGTTGCCAGTCCACTCATGAGTTCACGAAGTACCGCCTCAGTCGACGGTAGTGCTACGACATCGATAGCCCAACCTTCTGCTGCGAACAAATCTGCCACACTTCTTAGGCGTTCCCTAGTATTCTCTGACTCACCAAGTATTCGACCAGAAGTCAGTAACGCCACCCTAGAGCCAGAGGTCGCATCGATCCGAGAAAGAAACGAGAATGTTTCGGCAAGCACTTTGAACTGATCTGAACGTACCGGTCCAGTCTCCAAACCTTGTACGTCAGCTATGACGTCGGTGACCATCCGTGTGCCATCTGAGCCTGAGTCAGAGGATAAAAACTCCTCAGATTCCACACCGTATGATGCTGCAACTATAGTTCCTGCGGATGTCCCCCGAGCCATGGTAAGAGCGATCGTTTCAACAGCATCAAGATCACGCTGAACAGGAGCAGCACCTTCATCAATCAATATGACCATCACACCGTTTTCACCGATTGGGTCGGATGCTTGAGCAGGTAATGCTGCACCTATGATTAAAACAGTTATGGCTACAAGCGCTATTAAAGACGGGCGGCGCATTTCGGACTCCGGAGATGCAACAGGGTCCCAGAGATTTTCCAACCGAATACTCTAGGATTCTTCTATCAGTAACTAAACATTACTAAAACATTCAGTTTGAGGTGAGAAGTAAATTAATACCGATTTCCAGTGGTTTTTTGACAAAGCATTGCTGGGATAACTCAAACATCGTTGACGGGGCACAACTGGGTACCTAAACTCGGGCAGTCTCAAAGGCAAATACAACATCTTCTCCTAGCCATTAGTAATTATTGGCATTTCAGAGATCACAACAATGAAAATCACCGGGTACTCCACCACACTGTATGAATTTCCTGTAAGTCGTCGTACCGGAGACGCAAATTCTCCATCCGGCAGAATTCGAGGTAGTGCCAGTCTCCTCGAACTTTATACAGACGAAGGATTAACTGGGATCGCTTTCGGAGGAGGAGGCGCAGCTCCACAGATCAGATCGATGGTGGAAGGGATACTGATGGGAGAGGATCCTAGGCAGGTGACCGGTTTATGGAAACGGATGGTAGACCGTGCTTTCAAAGGAGGACACGACGGGATAGTGAACGATGCCATTTCCGTTCTTGACGTCGCCATGTGGGATCTCAAATCAAAATTCAATGACGAACCTTTATGGAAAACACTCGGGGGATCCAACCCTAGAGTGCAGGCATACGCATCTGGCCTTGACTACCCGCTTTCTGATCAGGAAATAGAAGATTGGTACGGAACAATGGCTGCCGATCATGGATTCAAAGGCGGCAAGTTGAAAGTCGGGCTGGATCAAGATGCAGATCTAAGGAGAATAGCTCGCATGAAGAAAGGACTTGAGCGCGCCACAGATCTTCCAAATCTTTACATAGATGCCAATGAGTTTTGGAACCCAAAGCAAGCTATAAGAAAAGTTCGTGAAATGGAAGAACAGTTCGATATTGCCTGGGTGGAGGAGCCGGCGAGGAGATGGGATTTCCTCGGATTAAGAAGGATCTCCGATTCGATAAAGGCACCCGTATGTGCTGGTGAAAATTTAGATACCCTGGGTGACTTTTTGCCATACTTCCATAACCGCTCTGCTGATGTCGTACAGGTAAGTCATGGTATGACAGGTATCACATGCGCGCTTCAACTCGCTGATGCGGCTTATGGCTTTGAACTACCTATCACGCTCGGAGGATCTCCAGGCAACTTAAATGCGCAACTAGCCCCAAGCATGCCGAACTTTTTAACACTAGAATCTCAAGCCCCTGTGCCAGATGACGGAGTGATGACATCAGACATACAGATCGTCGATGGGTGGGCGGTATGCGGGGAGCAACCTGGAACAGGAGTCAGTTATGACCCTGAAGCCCTCGCAAAACAAAAAGTTGAATCAGTAACAGCTTCGAGTGGATCTTCACCTTTCGGAAGGAGACCTGGAGCTGGTTTGTGGGATAACCCCCCTTCAAAAGAAGAAGCTGCTGCCGCTGCAACTGGCGTGAAAGGTACATTCTATGTGCCACCGCACGGTTCCAGAAACCAATAGCTACCATCATAAACAAGCATCAAACTTAATTTAAAACTATGAAAATTACCGGATATAAACTCGACAAATACATCCAACAACTTGACCGGGCCATAGGAGATGCCAATTACCCCAAGGGCGACGACCTTATGGGAATGTCTATCTTGCAGATAGAAACTGATGAGGGCATAACCGGTATAGCTCCCGGCGGGAACGACGCCGTTGGCAATCTTTTCCACATACTTGAAGGAAGGGATCCTCGTGGGGTTGTAGGACTCTGGAAAGAAATGGTTGACTGGGTCCATAAGGGTAATAACGAAGGTGCAGTAAACGCTGCAATTTCAGCTATAGACGTTGCCCTATGGGATCTAAAAGCCAAAATTAATGAAGAACCTCTATGGCAAACCCTAGGAGCAAGAGAAGGCAGAGCCAAAGCTTACGCATCTGACATTGGCTATAACCTTTCTGACGATGAATTGCACTCTTTTTATTCCCGCATGGCTGACATGGGTGTAGATGGCGGCAAGATCAAAATCGGCTTGAACATGAAAGATGACCTTCGGCGGATCGGAATCATGAACGATGCCCTGCGTAAGGTAAAAAACCGTCCGTATTTAATGATCGATACAAACGAATACTGGTCTCCAAAGCAAGCCATTCGTTACATTTCTCAAATAGAAAAACAGTTCGATATTTTCTGGGCAGAAGAACCAGCGAGGCGATGGGACTACGACGGCCTGCGACAAGTCTCACGCGGAATTTCCGCCGCGGTCGCATCTGGAGAAAATCTTAATGACGTCGGACAAATGTATCCATTGATTTCGCAGCAGGCCATCGACGTGGCAAATGTTGGAGTCGGACATTCGGGAATAACGGGTGCGAGACAAGTTGCGAATATGTGCTACGCGTACGAGCTCCCGGTAACGATGATGAACTGCCCAGCCAACTTCATGGTACACCTTGCCGCAGCATTACCGAACCACAACATGATGGAGGTTGTTGACCCAGGTCGAGAAGGCGCATTCGAAAGCTGGGACAATCACATCGAAGATGGATGGATTGTAATTGGAAACACTCCGGGACTCGGGATAAGCGTAAGCGACGACAAGATCAGTGCGTTAAAGTCGATTGACCTCGATCGCAAACCCGGGTTCCCATTCCCCCGACGGGAAGGGGCAGGACTCTGGATCAAAGATATAGAGCCTGGTGAAGTTAGCTGGAAATAGCTGCTTGATGCTTGAATTAAAAATACAGGGTGCGCAAGACTGCGCACCCTGCAAAAATCTGTATAGAGAGACTGTTTAGTCACCATCTCCGTTGAACATCATGATACCAATCACGAGAGTGACAACTGCCCAGATTAACTGGAGGATCCCAAGAATCATCGATCCAGTTTCATCATTTGTACCGAAAATCAGCGCAGTCAAAAGGCCAATGATTGCGATAACAAATAGAACCCAACCAATATTCTTGTTGACAAGGCCACCAGAGCCAATGCCTCCAGCAAAAGGTATGAGAGTAAGGAAGGCAAGAATCGTACCTGCTGCACCAATTCCCAACATAACCGCACCAGCGCTTGCCGCTGCTGCCGGGTTTTCAGCTATGGCCATTCCAATACCAGATTGGACAGTCCACACGGCCAGCAAAGCTACTACACCTGCCGACGCTATACGCATACGAGCTTGAGCGTTACCGGCCTCGGGAGTAATTCGAGTTAGTCCCATAACCCCACGCGCATACAAAGTAATACCTATTACCCCTATTACCAAACCCCACTTAGCAGTGTCGCCACCTTCGGCAACAGCTGCAACAAACTTATCACCGTAGTCAGCGGGATCAAGCGTTACCATCGCACCGCTAATTACAAAAAGTATTGGGCCAATGATCAATGACCATTTCCCTACGGCGTCCAGACCAGAACGGCCTGCACTTGTAATTAAAGACATGTTTTTCTCCTTGTTTTAGATGGCCGTTAGTACTTTTACGGATACGATACATTCACGGTATGTATTCGCTCGTATTCCGACCCTCGTGCCGAGCCTAACATATTCGATATTTGGCTGCATGTTGCCATTTATACGAGTAATTATAAGTTTGGAATAGGTGTAATAAAGCATTTATTACGTCTTACGAAATACATATGTAACCGGTTGCTTCTATGATGGATATCGGCATACCGCTATTACTCAACTTAAGTCGTAAAACCTGATTTCAAATCAAATTAACGCAATGGTCTACATGCGTAATGAGGTATATCGAAGAGTTACACTGCCCGCTGTCGGATGACATACAACTAACTCATAATCCGAATTGACAATCGCCCTGGAGTTCAACATATATGAAAGTCACACAAATACGAAGTTTCTCCGTTCAAGATGAAGGCGGCCGCGCTTACATGATCGTCAGGGTTGACACGGATGCAGGGCATCATGGACTCGGAGAAGTCGGTATCCGAAATTGGGGTCGTGCGATTGGTTCCGCAATCGACCATCTGGCTGAACTCGTAGTGGGAGCTGATCCGTGGGAGACAGAACGACTGTGGCAAGAAATGTTCAGATCCGGCTTCTTCCCAGCCGACAGGGTCTATACCTGTGCCATTTCTGCCATAGACATCGCCCTCTGGGACATAAAAGGCAAATCCGTAAATTTGCCAACCTATAAGTTGATGGGTGGTCCTGTTAGAAACAAGGTCATCAGCTATCCCCATACGCAGGGAAAAACAATAGATGAACTCGTATCCAACTCCGTAGCTGCAGTTGAGGCTGGATGGAGATTTGTGAGATGGGGTCAACCCGAAACAGGAGGAGAATTCGAGGGTACTGGAATTTCCACATTAGAGCCTCTTGAGTCGATGAAAATTGCAGTCGAACAAATGAGCGCTGTGAGAGAAGCCGTTGGGCCAGATATACAGATGACATTCGACGCACACACCCGACTCGACACTGCTCACGTCGTACAGATGTGCAAAGATCTGGAACAGTTCAAACCGTTCTTCATTGAAGATCCTATCCGATCTGAAAATCATGGCAGCTACAGGAATTTACGAAGACAGGTTAATTTACCGATTGCTGCAGGTGAACAATGGGCTTCGAAGTGGGATTTCAGGGAAGTTATTGAAGAAGATTTGATCGATTATGCCCGAATTGATCTTTGCATAGTAGGTGGTTTGACCGAGGCTCTCAAAATTACTCATTGGGCAGAAACGCATTACATCGATATCGTCCCACACAATCCACTTGGTCCGGTCTCAGCCGCTGCATGCGCTGCCCTTTGCATGGCATCCACAAATGTGGGCGTACTGGAAATGCCAAGGCGTCCAGGCTCATATGCCACAGAATTGTTTCCTCAACAGATTGAATGGGCTGACGGCTACTCGTGGAGCCCTGACGTTCCAGGACTAGGAGTGGAGTTCGACATTGATGCTGCAGAAAATGCCACTGTGGAGCCACATGGATGGCCACCGCGACTGCGCAGGAATGACGGTGCGTTAACTAACTGGTAAATCTCGATAATCACTACAATACTAATCAAAGGATTTAACTTATCATGCCATTTATTTACACCCCGTCACTGTATGGATTCATCGGCGCGTTAATCTTCTTGGTACTAGCGCTGATCTCGCTAAACGATGAACAATGGCTGGAAACAGCAATGTGGGGTCTTCTAGGTGCGGCTTTTCTTCTTAAGCATCTGCCCAAGCTACTGGTTTTCAGATTCCTGAACTTAGTAGCTTTAGCACTGCTAGCAATAGGCTTTATTCTATTTTTGATTGAGCATGTCGATCAAATCACCTAACGTGTTCAGTCAATAGTTGCACCACCATCTATCACGATGTGCGCACCTGTCATAAAAGAGGCCTCGTCTGAAGCCAGGAACAGAGCACCTGACGCTATTTCGTCCGGTGTACCCATACGCTTCATGAGAGAGTCTTGTCCGAATTCCACATATGCTTTCTCTGGGTCGAGACCCAAAGAAGAGATATGACGATCGGTAGCTCTTGTCCGAATAGATCCCGGACAAACAGCGTTAACCCTTACATTGTCTTCAGCAAGATCCATTGCCAGGCATCTAGTCAGTTGAGCAACCGCACCTTTTGAAGCGTTGTAAGGAATAAATTCAGGTTGCGCTATAAATGATGACACTGAAGCAATATTGACGATAGCGCCACCGCCATTGCTGCGCATTGAAGGCAAAATCTCCCTCACGCAATTCGCATACCCTATGACGTTTACACCAAATACTCTTGCCCAGTCGTCAGCCGTAATCGTTTCAATGTTGCCAAAGACAAACGCAGCTGCGTTATTTATCAGTATGTCTACATCTCCGTGAGCATCAATAGCATTCGACACCGTCTGCTTGACCGATACCCCATCTGATGTATCGGTACTACTGTAGACCGCTGTACCACCAGCCTTCTGGATCAGTTCGACAGTCTCGCGACCTGAGTCTTCTTCTATCTCGGCTACTGTGACATTTGCACCTTCAGCGGCAAACCGAAGCGCAATAGCCCTTCCAATACCATTTCCACTACCAGTCACGATTGCATTTTTACCTTCAAGTCTCACGGCAACATTCCTTTCTTTCATTCCAATAAGTCGAGCCAGTCACGATAATGCTCACAATATACTGCTCGAAACCAGATTGATTGACACACACACTACCCACATAATTGACTTTCACACTTCTTAGAACAGGCTGACACATGATCAACGACAATTTCTTTGGACGGCGCAGATCCACTCCAACACGTCCAGTACCTCCCGGCCAGTACCTTGAGGACGGCTTTCCTGTTTTATCCGCAGGTCCCACTCCCAGAGTAGATATCAGCACTTGGGATTTCTCAATCGAGATCGCGGGCGAAATAGCAGGGACTTGGTCGTGGAAATCGCTCAACAGTCTCGAACAAACGGATATGCATACCGATATCCACTGTGTAACAAAATGGTCAAAGCAAGACACAAACTGGCGCGGAGTTGCAATTGACACGCTCCTGGCTGACGCGCAGATAAGTCCGCCTGACGGATATGTCATGGCCTATTGCGACGGTGGATATACGACGAACGTCCCGGCCAAAGACTTAATGGACGGCAAGGGAATACTTGCACACACTTACGAAAATGAACCACTCCCTGCTGAACACGGCGGGCCGGTCAGGTTATTCATACCTCATCTCTACCTGTGGAAATCAGCAAAATGGATAAGGCGTCTAAGGTTCATGGAAAAAGACGAGCCAGGATTCTGGGAAGGCTACGGGTATCACATGTATGGGGACCCATGGCTTGAACAACGCTACACAGGCGATTAATTTTGCCATCTCAAAGGGAAAAACCTTGGCGTGTGGCTACTGTGACGGCGGTAAAAATAGCGTCAACCCGTGTCAAATTGTTCACCCTTGAATTACCATCAGGCGGAAATTTCAAAGCCGGGCAGCACTATGACGTACGACTTACCGCTCCCGATGGATACCAAGCACAACGAAGTTACTCGTTAGCTTCATCGCCAGGAGATACCAATTTAATCGAAATAGCTATCGAATTAATTGATAACGGTGAGGTCTCAAGCTATTTTCACGACTCCGTAGAGCCTGGTCAAAGGATCGAAATTCGAGGACCTATCGGAGGACACTTTACATGGAAACCCTCGCATACCAAGTCATCAATTTTCATAGCAGGCGGATCTGGAATTGCACCAATCATTTCGATGCTGAGACATCGCTACGCTGTTAAAAACAATTCGCCCGCCGTGTTACTTTTCAGCGTGCGAACCGAGGACGACATACTTTACCGAGAGGAATTGGAGAGTATGTCCGATAATGACCCGAGTCTCCAAGTGATCACGACGATAACGCGAGGAGCGTCAAAAGACTGGATCGGCAATACACGTCGAATTGACCGGAACATGATTGATTCTGCACTGGTGAATACGGGTGTAACACCCGAGTCAGCATATGTTTGCGGCGGATCGGGATTTGTCGAATCTATGGCCAATACCCTGCTTGATATCGGCCTGGATTTCAAACAAATTCACATAGAGAGATTCGGACCTTAACTGGCGGTGCGAGGAACGCTTTTTGCCGTTCTTTTTATGCGTATGTTCTTGGGCTGCCTGGGTAAGTACCACCTGCATTCAATGCAAGGTTCCCACCGTCCATAGGTAGTATCGCTCCAGTTACAAAGCTTGATGCATCTGACGCCAGGAATATCGCCGGGCCCTTTATCTCCTCGGGGTTACCCAGACGACCCATGGGAATCCCGCCCTTGAAGGTCTCTTCTAATTCTGGGACTTCAGCCACTCTTTTTCGCAAACCATCGTTCCAAACCTGCGCAGGCAAAATAGCATTCACTCGCACACCACGAGAGGCCCATTCTGTGGACAATTCTCGTGTCATCTGTATCACAGCACCCATCGCCATCCCATATGGGGTATGCCCGCGACCGAGAGAGTTCCAACCACCTATCGACCCGAAATTAATGATCGATCCCCTGCCCTGTTCTAACATACGACGTCCTGCTTCCTGACAAGAGGCAAACCGTCCGACCACAAGGTTCTGAAGAGCCTCTTGCACTTTATCCAAAGGAAGATCTTCAGGTCGACCCACATTTCCCTCACCCGCAACGTTACCGACCACATCAACTCGACCAAACTCTGAATCAATAGTTGCGTACAAATTTCTAATTTGCTCTGTATTAGATACGTCGCAAGCGATTGCAAGCACACGTCCACCTAAAGGCTCGATTTCTCCAGCAGTCAACTCAGCTCCGGGAAGATTGATGTCAACGAGGACGACGTCTGCGCCCGCTTCAGCAAAACCGATAGCCATCTGCCGACCCATACCATTGGCAGCGCCCGATACCATGGCAACTCGCCCTGAAAGATCAAACAACGGGTGGGACATAAGATTGGCCTCGAAAATGCAGATTACTGTATGGGAGAGAAGTCAGCAGCGAGCATTAGCATATTCTGCATAGCAACCGGGGACACACCTGAATCAGGCGGCCAACCAATCGAAGCAAACTGCTTACGCGCTTCAGTTCGGTGCTCAAAACTTTCATAAGCCCACATATGTGCCAACTGGTTCGCCCCACCAATCTCCGAATACCAAATGCCAACCGGTTGAGCCAGGTTCATCCTCGCTTCAATCTTAGGCGCCCACGCGTCAAGCACTTTGGCAACGGCGCCAACTGGATACCTGTACATGCGCAGCTCAAACAGCGGACCAATCGTGCGATTGCGTTCAAATTTAGGCAAGAATGGGGCTTGGTAAAAAATATCAACTTGCTGATTTTCTACGATTCCCTTGTTGGGCGGCGGCCAAATACCATCCTCAATTACTTGAGATCGAATCGCGGACCTCTCGTTAAGGTCCTCATATTCCCAAATATGAAGTACTCGATTTAACGGCCCTATTTCGGTATGAAAATATCCGACTAGAGGTGAATACTCGAGACGTTTTTGCATCATTGGAGCGGTATTGGAATAGTACTGAGCAAGAGAGCCTGGCTTCAGGTCGTACGTTCTAAACTCATGAATCATCTAATTATCAGCCTTTGCAATTGAAATCTATTTAAATCGTCCGCGATTCTTGAAATACGTCCAATAACTAACGGATACGGTCAATGAACTTGGGTATTTTCAACGCCATCTCCGGTCGATGCAAATTGTAGAGGTCAACGGGTTCATAGGGATGTTTTTTTGCTTCTTCCGGGTTGAATTTGACACCAAGACCCGGTTCCGAAGGAATTTCAAGCCAACCATCATTCACCGGCATCGAAGTCGAGCATACATCAAACCGCCATGGCTCAGGAGGAAAATGTTCCAAAGCAAAAAAGTTCGGCACACATGCAGCCATTTGCACAGCAGCCGCATGTGAGATTTCGCCGTTCGGATTGTGTGGTGTAAAAGCGGCATAATGCGAATCAGCAATGGCCGATATCTTTAAAGCCGATAACATTCCGCCGCAGTGCGACATATCCGGCTGCACGATGTCTGCCCCACCACGCTCCAGTAATTGGGTAAATGCAAACGGCGTGAACAACCTCTCACCTGTAGCTACCGGAATGTTTATCTTGCTGCGTACGTATGCCATAGCATCAAGATTTTCATGTGGCACTGGCTCCTCGAAAAATCCAATATTGAATTCTTCAACGGCATTAGCCGCCCGAACGGCATTTCCTGAAGTTTGAAATATACCGTTGCAATCAATAAAAAGATCAACGTCGGGGCCGACTGCTTCCCTAATGGCAGCAACCGACTCGACACCTGCATTGAAAATGGAATTCTCTATCCGATAAAAATCTATGCCCTGCCTACCACCCCACGGATTGAATTTAAGCCCTTTAAAGCCCAGGGCGATGGTATCGCGGGCAGCCGCGGCGAACTCAACAGGCTCCATTCCCTGCCTGTACCAGCCATTTGCATACAACTTGACTCGATCGCGTGTGCGACCCCCTAACATCTCATACACAGGTACCCCAAGAGCCTTGCCCTTCAGATCCCACATAGCCGTTTCGACCCCACTGATAGCACTGTTAAGCACTTCACCACCTGCATAAAATGCGCGACGGTACATCTCCTGAAAATGACGCTCGATCTGGAAAGGGTCTTTACCGGTAATGTATCTGGCAAGCTCACCAACTGCTGCTCGTACAGAATCAGCCTTTCCTTCGAGGGTCGCTTCACCCACGCCTTCCAACCCATCGTCCGTCAAAATACGAACGATGACCCAGTTTCTCCAACTGCCACCGATAACATATGTTTCAACTTTTGATACTCGCATGGCGCGATTCTAAGCTACATCAACATGCTAGTCACAATCTAAATAAAAAAAGTAAGTTTCAAATTAAGAAACCATTGTTCAAAAAGTTGTGCTGCTACAACACCACAATTCCACTAAAAGTTAACGTAAGATCAAGTCATGACCTCAATAAAACGTCCTGCACCCAAATTTGACTGGTTCGTACCAATTGACGGCGACGGAAATCACATCGGCACCGTCAGTGCAGAGCGACCTCCCACTTTTGAATACCTCCGCCAAGTTGTGCAAGCTGCAGAAGATACCGGTTACTACAGCCTCTTGATCCCAACCCGATTTTCTAATGGACTTTTTGAAGAAACTTCCCCCCTTGCAGAAACATGGACCACCGCTACAGCCTTGGCAGCTGTAACTAACAAAATCCGCTTCCTAGTAGCTGTCAGACCCGGCTTTATATCTCCAGGTATGTGGGCACAAATGGCATCCGCCTTCAGCAACATTTCTAATGGCCGCTTAGATATCAATATCGTTCCTGGCGGTATACAAGGAGACTTCGAAAGGCTCGGCATACGGTCAAATCACACCGAAAGATATGCACTTGCAACCGAATTTATAGAGGCGTCGAAACTTCTATGGAAAAGCCCCAAACCGATGGATTACAAAGGAAAAATCATTGAACTGGAACAGGCAATGGTTTCACCAACACCAGTCGGAGACGGTCCTCGATGGTATCTAGGTGGAGCTTCAGGAAACGCACTCAATCTCGCCGGGCAACAGGCAGACAATCTTCTTATGTGGATCCAACCAATTGCCCAAATTGCTGAACTGATGGAACGTGCAAAGAAAAGTTTTCAAGAAAATAATCGTAGAGCGGAATTCGGAATCCGAACGCACATCATAGTCAGAAATACCGAATCAGAGGCTTGGGAAGCTGCAGAAGATCTCCTCTCCAAAGCAAATAACGTAGTTAGAGAACAACGCCAGGCTTCCTTCGCCGGAACGGCTATGGTCGGTCAACAAGCTCAATCTCGTTCATACGAAGATCACCGAGTAGGAAAACGACTTTGGAATGGTATTTCTACCGTTCGAGTCAATTGCGGAACAGCGATAGTGGGAGACCCAAGACAAGTTGCAGATGAGCTGATGGAATACTGGCGATTAGGGATTGATGAATTCATCCTTTCCGGATACCCACATCTCGAAGAAGCCAAGCGCGTCGGAGAGACCGTGGTTCCGTTACTCAAGGAAACCATTGAGGAAGAGCTCTAACATTTACTCAACCCGGTTTTTACTCAGGTAGTCCATGTTCATCTCCAGTCCGAGTCCAGGCGTATCGCTAAGGTG
>VFGZ01000030.1 GCA_009392215.1 SAR202 cluster bacterium
ACCGGAATCATGTCTGTCTTGGTCTTTGGGGCAGGCACCAATTACGCTCTTTTCATAGTCTCCAGATATAGAGAGGAGCTAGTCAGTCAAAGTGATAAGTGGTTGGCTATGCGATCTACTATGTCCCGTGTTGGACCCTCAATTGCAGGGTCTGCTGGGACCACAATGGTTGCGATGTTAGCTTTGACTTTTTCTTCTTATGGCTCCTTCAGGTCTCTGGGCCCCATGCTTGCCATGGCTATCTTTGTTGTTTTATTGAGTGGTATTTTTGTCATGCCAGCCGTCATAGCTCTGTGTGGGCGATGGGTTTTCTGGCCACGGCCTTTGATTCAAAGTCATTCATTTTCGGATTCTGGTGTTTGGAGCCGGGTTGGCCAACTTGTTGTGCGCCGGCCATTGCTCATTTTCTCCATAACGATGATTGGGATTGTTATAGCGACCATACCTGCATGGTCGATTAAGCCTAGCCATAATTTTTTGGCTGGTTTTCCTGACGATATGGAATCCAAAGTTGGCTATGAAATGCTTGCTGAATCATTTCCCCCAGGGCGTCTTGCACCTACCGAAATTTATATTGTCGCTTCTGAGCCTAATATCTTGACTGCAGCTGTAGAAATTGATGATTTGACAGCACGGCTTGCAAACATGGAGGACATTGTGAGCGTGACGGGTCCTACCCGCCCGGCTGGACGTCCGGTGAATTCCGGGGAGTATCTAGAGCAGGGAGGCGGAAGATTTATTTCGCTTGACGGGTCTACAGCGCGAATCGATGTAGTTTTGAAAGGCGATCCGTATTCCACTGAATCACTGGCTACGATAGTAACAATTCGTGAAATCCTCTCAAGTACTGAATTTCCAACGCTGCTAGCCCCTTACACGCTCGTAGGAGGTGATACTGCCATAGAGTCAGATACCAAGGCTGCTATAGATGCCGACGTTAGCTGGCTGGCGCCTGTATCTCTCATTGCGATTTTACTGATTCTCATTTTATTGTTGAAATCTGTAGTTGCGCCACTGTATTTAGTTTTCAGTGTCATAGTGAGTTTCGGAGCCACTTTCGGTCTGTCAGTATTTGCGTTTCAGGAGATTTTTGGACATTCAGGTGTTGCGTATCAGAACGGGGTTTGGATGTTCATTTTCCTGGTTGCTCTAGGGGCCGATTACAATATTTTTGTGATGTCCCGTATCCGTGAATCGGTGGGGCAGCATGGAATTAGGCAGGGTATAGCAATAGCAGTTGGTCGGACTGGTGGTGTCGTTACATCCGCTGGAATAATTCTCGCAGGCACATTTGCTGTTTTGACTACACTTCCATTGAGGGATTTATTCCAGCTTGGCTTTGCTGTCAGCTTGGGCGTTCTCATAGATACATTTATCGTAAGGGCTCTTCTGGTCCCGAGCATGGCTGCCATTTTAGGAGAGTGGAGTTGGTGGCCTCGCAAAACACTACGCACAAAAGATATACCAGTTAACTCCTCGTAGATTTGTCGGTATGAGGATCCGACGTTTTTATACGTAGTTCTATTACTTACGGTGATACTCATATCGAATCGGATTGTCGTCTAGACTCTGTGTTCACGTGGTCATGAGCAAAATAATGATCCGTCATGGGTTAATTATGTTAGTGAAACTTTTGAATATTAGAGATTCTAAAATTCGACGTTTGTACTAACGCATATATTCCAAACACTTCGTATACTCATAAGGATGTTTATTGGAAATGTGGAAGTAAAAGGTTTGGCACGCCTAGCCCCAATGGCAGGAATTTCTAATGCTGCCTACCGAATTATCGCGCGAGAGTGCGGCAGTGCTTTGACTACAAGCGAAGAAATCGATGCAACTGGACTCACTCGTAAGAATTCGAAAACCCGATACGATATCGCTAAGTACTTACCAGAAGAAAAGCCAATTGCCCTCCAAATATTAGGGTCTAACGCTGAGACACTCGTTCCAGGTGCCCAATGGTTGCAAGATCGAGGGGCGGATATCATCGACTTAAACATGGGTTGTCCTGTTCCGAAAATTACTAAAACAGGCCGTGGGTCTGCGATGATGAGGGATGTGAAAAAGACATCCGAAATTTTAAAAGCTATGCGTAAGGTGATCACTGTTCCTTTCACCATTAAAATTCGCAGTGGATGGGATCAAGAGCACCTAAATGCAGTTGAAGTTTCGAAAATGGCAGAAGACATCGGGGTTGACGCGATCACGGTTCATCCAAGAACCCGAGCCCAGCGATTTACCGGTCTTTCGACTTGGGACATGATTGCGCAGGTTGTCGACGCTGTGAGCATTCCCATTACTGGAAATGGTGATGTTAAATCCATGTCTGATGCCCGCAAGATGCAGATGGCAACCGGGTGTCAGTCCGTCATGATTGGTAGAGCCGCTATTGGTAAGCCATGGATATTTGATGAAACCTTTGAGGATCTTTCACCTGAAGATAAATACGATTACCAAACGCGGGTTATTGATCGCCACATGCCACTAATCATGGAACATTTTCCTGAAAAAGTAGGGCTTATACAGATGCAACGACATCTATCCTGGTATGCAGGCGGTCGTGATCGTGTCAGGTCATTCAGGGTCGAGTTATTTGCGACACGGACTTACGATGAAGCTCGTAGCGTATTCGATCGTTATTGGGAATCAGTTAATCCCGCTGTAAGCAAACAGCCTCATTTAGTTGCTGTTTAAACTGCCGGCAGGGGCATGTCGTCCCCTGTTTCGTCCTGCCATACCCTGATACGTGCACTCATTTCCCGGATTCGATCTCGATGTTCCTGAATATTGAACAGGTTATTTAATTCATAAGGATCACTATTTAGATCATAAAGTTCACATTGGTCGCCTGGAGATAAATTTAGCTTCCAGCGGTCTCCAGTGACCACACCTCGCCATGGAACGGACACCATACGGTTGATTTCGGGTGAACCGAGATTTCGATCTCCCATCCCGTTCCACTGTATGAATACATCGTTGTGCGATAAATCTTTATCACCTTCTAAAACCGACACTAAGGATTTGCCTTCCAAATGTTCAGGGATATCACTGCCCGACAAATCCAACAAGGTTGGAACTAGATCTATCTGTCCGACTGACCCATCTATCCTCTGTTGCCCATCGTCATTTAGCCATGGCACATAAATGAGCAGTGGCACGTTTGATGCTTCTTCGTAAAGCGATCGCTTTTCGAGCATTCCATGGTCGCCTGCCATCTCACCATGCTCACTAGTGAACACAATGATGGTGTTTTCAGCCTGTCCGCTTTTATCAAGTGAGTTGAAAATCTTTCCTATTTGATTGTCCACAACTGTGACGTTTGCGAAGTACTGAGCTCGAAGTTTTCTAAAACCTTCTTCGGTACTGGTGTCATGGTGATCACCACCAGCTGCTCCTAGTGGATTATTGCCACCATTCATGTAGAAATCAGACCTGAGTCGATTTACCAGTGAACCCGAATCTGGCCGTTTTCTGAATCCAGGACCTACTTCAATGTCTTTTGGATCGTAAAGATGGTTTAAAGGACCGGTATATGGTGGATGCGGTTCAAAGAAATTTACAAATAGCATCCATGGTTGATCCGCGTGGTTTCCTTTTGGATAATCCGATATGAAATTAGATGCAGTATGCCCTAGGAAACCTGCCTGTGTTTGTTCTTCGGTCAATTCAGCCCCACCAACCCAACCTTCGTAGGAGACTTGCATCGATGGAGGATCAACGCCGTGATCGCGTAACCACTGGTTGTATGGAGCTTCTTGGTATCGATATTCTTTTCGAGTAATCCTCACTCGTTGGAAGTCTTCGACTGCTTCCCATTTGTCAAAACCGTGTTGTGCTGTCATATCATCACCGAGATGCCACTTACCCATGTGGGCGTTGTAGTACTCGCTTGCGATCATGTCTCCAATAGTCGGGATGTCACGGCTAAGCGGGATATTATTGCGTTGTAGCCCGGTTGCATATGGGTAAAGGCCTGTCATGATCGAAGCCCGTGCTGGCGTACAGACGGGTTGGGTCACATAGGCGTTTTCGAATACAAAACTTTTCTTTGCAAGTTTGTCGAGATTAGGAGTTTTGATCCAGTTGTTGCCATATGCTCTCATCGAGTCTCGGCGCTGTTGGTCGGTCAGGATAAAAAGTATGTTTGGTTTACGATTTTCCATGGGTGTCATCCGCTGATAGGTGTTTTAATTTTATGATTCCCATAAATATCTGAAACGGGAAATTACAATCATTGGTTATATTCAAACTACTAGATTTCATCGAAGGTTTTTGTCAGAAAATGGTACCGCACACCTTGCATGATAATTGCCAATGGTTGTAAAAAAATGATCATTGCGTTTGCAGTTTTACCATCAATTTGATGTTAGGAGTTAGAATTTCACTTAGGCGGGTTATAAATATTCATACTCCGGAGATTCATTTGACCAGTCAGTCTGAAATTACGTTCGAACCTTCCAATAAGAAACGCGAGTCTCGTCCTTGGGGATCGTATGAAATTTTGGTTAGTGGTTCTGGGTTCCAGACAAAGCGGTTAACGGTAAAAACAGAATCTCGTCTTTCATTGCAGTGGCACCGCCATCGTGACGAAACTTGGGTCGTAGCGCGTGGCACGGCAAAAGTCATACTCGGAGAGGAAGAGCACACTCTTGGTCGAGGGCAATCAATGTTTGTACCACGCAATACTCACCATAGGATTGAAAATATTTCTTCAGTCGAACCATTGGAGATCATTGAAGTGCAGACTGGAGATTATATTGGTGAGGACGACATTGTTCGTTTAGAAGACGATTTTGGACGCGCTGATTAACCGGATGACTCTATTTCAGTGCGACACTACCGTCCTCACGGATTGGGGCTGGCGCATTAGCGGGGTTAAATGGATGCATGGCGGGTGCTTTTTCGTTAAATAACACTCCTAGTCCTGGTTTTTCGGAAGGTGTATACCAGCCTCGTTCGAGTTTCATGATCTCGTCGGTCATATCGCGTCTAGGTGGCACTTCTTCCTCGACGGATTCTTGAACGTCCCACGATGGCGACGCGGTTCCAATAGCGATACATGCGGCTGTTGCGATAGGCCCTTGGAAATTGTGTGGGCAAATTTTAATGTGATGAGCTTCAGCAATCGTTGCGATTTTTTTAACGCCAGTGATTCCACCAGCTACAGCGATATCGGGTTTGAAGAATGCAGGTTTTGCCAGTTGAGCGTATTCACGGAACTCCCATATGCCGATGTTTCGTTCGCCTATCGCAAGTGGAAGTCGCATCTTTGCAGCTACTTCTCCCATTGCAACTACCGAGTCGGGGACGATGGGATCTTCTATGAAGTAGGGCCTCAGTTTTGCGACTTCTTCGCAAAAGGCGATTGCTTCGTGTGGTTGCATGTTTCTGTGGATCTCGATTCCGACGTCGAAATCCCATCCAACGGTTTCCCGTACGGCTGAGACCATGTCGACTGCGAGGCCGATCATTTTTGTGTAGGTCAGTTCCGCCCAGTTTTTGGGCATTGGAGTGAACTTTAGTGCAGAGAAACCTTGGTCTAGTGCCTTTTTGGCTCCAATAGCGCATTCTTCAGGAGTGTCGCCACCGATTCCCTGAGCAATACCCCGAATTTTCTGGCGAAACTTTCCACCAAGTAAGTCCCAAATAGGAGCCTGAAGTCGCTTGCCCTTAATGTCCCAAAGCGCCATATCGATAGCACTAATCGCACCACCAATGCTGTTACCTCTAAACGCTGAGTTATAGCGCCAGAGATAGCTCCAAATATGTTCTATATCTCCGGCATCCATACCGATTAGCGCATCGGCAAATGCGTGGATTGTTTGTTCAGCAGCTTTTGGATACGACCAGTAACACGATTCTCCAATACCTTCGGTTCCGTCTTCAGTAGTGATTTTTACCACAAGGTATCGGTCCACAAAAAAAGTTTCGATCTTTGCAATATTCAAAATTCTTCTCACATATGCCTGATGTATTTGTAACTAATTTTGGAGGTAATAAAAAATTTAAATGTTCCAATGGGCGTTAATGCTCGCTTCGTATTGGGCTGTCTCTTCGTTTTCGATTTCTTCAATGGTCACTGGGCGACCGAGTACTGATGATTCTAAAGCTGCGTTACATACAGCTAGGTCCTTTCGACCGGTATATGCATCTACTTCAGGCACGGTGCCATCGGCTATACATTGACCTAGCTCATAGTATTCCAGAGCTACAAGAAATCGATCCGAATCTCCAGTGGGCCTGTTGTACGATCCAAGTCTGTCACTACCAAAAAGCCGGGCGGGTAGTTCATCCAGGTGAAAATCTGGAACGAGTTCCAGAACTTCATCACCGGATATCGTGCCGACACCATCTATAGTCACCGTCAACTCGTCACCCCTGCGGTTTTTTGCAGGAGTTATTGAACCCTTACTGCCGTAAATCATCCCGTATTGTGTTGCCTGGCCGTGTGCGGCATAAAACGAAGTCCATTGTCCAACTGCACCGCTCTTAAATTTGAGAGTAGAAATGACCATGTCTTCCGCATCTGCGTCGATCTCGTTGGGTACTTCATCTTTCCAGTGATCGTAGAAATCATGGACCCCTATGCGTTCACCCCGATATCGCTTAGGTTCCCATATTTTTGAAACTGCAAATACTTCTTCTATATCGCCTAGGTAGTACATCATCTGGTCAACGGTATGCACTCCGGCATCAACAAAAATTCCACCAATATTTTTATAGTGTCGCCAAGGCAATATGATGATTTCTTTACCGCCTCCAGCTGATCCCAATAACATGCTATACGGGATACCGATTACGCCTGAATCTAAAACGGCTTTGTTGAGACGACACATTGGGTCACGTCGTTCCTGCTCAGCCACGCTGAGTATCTTGCCGCTGCGTTTCCACGCATCGATCACACGGTTACATCCTCGGATTGTTAGTGAAAGCGGTTTTTCACATAGGACGTTGTATCCGAGATCGAATGCCATCTCGGCGACCATATGATGGGATCCGGAATCGGTGGTGATATCTACTGCTTCAATATCTGGTCGTTTTTTTCGCATATCTTCCATTGAGGTGAAGACTTCGGGACGACTTCCGAGCATTTCTTCTGCTTTGTCGGCAAGATGAAGGGCGTTTTCTTTCCGGGTGTCACAAACGGCTACTAATTCAACGTTGGCCATACCACTTTCGTAAAGTGAACCTAAGGCACGCAGGTGTCTGCCACCCATTCCTCCGGCACCTACTATTGCAATTGGAATAACAGTCATTGGTTTACTCCTGTCTTTTTTTGATTAGTTTTCCATTGAAATTTACAAAACTTGGTAATTAGCTTCATGGTTTACCTGTCTTGGACACTGCCATCGAATCCAATAGGAGTATCGAGTACTTTTGGGTTCTCCGGTCCTGACAGAGCGACTTCATTCAGTTCGATTCCGAGTCCCGGACCTTCTGGAACCATGAGATATCCGTCTACTAGTTTCAAAGGAGCTATTAACAGATCACTTTTTGGTGGCTCGGACTCACCGGTATACTCCTGTAGCGCAAAGTTAGGGATACAGGCATCGAGTTGGACACAAGCGGCTGTACTGACCGGTGAAAGCGGGTTGTGGGGTATTACTTTTACATGTTTTGCTTCTGCCATGGCGGAAACTTTTTTCGAGCCCGAGAGTCCTCCGCACAGACAGAGATCAGGTCGAATATATGACGTGGCATTTGCCTCTAAAAGCTGTTCATACTCAAAAATTGTTGTAAAACGCTCACCAGTGGCGATCGGGATATTGCACTGGTCGGCTACTTGAGCCATACGGGCGGGACTGTCCGGAAGCATTGGGTCTTCGTAGAAAAATGGATTGAACTGCTCAAGTCTACGACCGAGCCATATACTTTCCGCGGGAGCCATTTGCCGATGGATTTCGACGCAGATATCTGCGTCGCCCCCAACTGCTTCTTTGACGGCTCCGACTCGGTCTACCGCTTCATCTGCCCATTCCGTATACGATTTGTGAAGGTAATAATCAGGTGGGAATGGGGTGAATCGGACTGCGGTGAAGCCTTCTGCTACTGCACCTTTAGCACTCTCCACGAGCTCGTTTTTGGTTGTGCCACCGACGTGCATGTAACAACGGACTTTGTCGCGTGTTTTACCACCCATTAGATCGTAGATCGGTACGCCTAATCGTTTGCCTTTGATGTCCCATAAAGCAATGTCAATTGCTGAAAGGGCGCCTTGAACGACTGATCCCATAAAGTGAGAAGAACGATACAACCACTGGTAGTGGTGCTCGATGTAATCAGGGTTTTTGCCTTTTAGATATTCTGCCATCGTGTCGACCATCGTTTTGGTTGGTCTTTGCCAGCCGTGGACTCCACCCTCACCGATTCCGACAGTACCGTCTTCGCAGTAGATGCGGATCAGTAACCACCGGTCCCAAAGTATCGTTTCGACTCGTTCGATTTTGGTTGAATCTGGCATGTAGAGATAATCCGTATTTTTAATATATGCCCCGAAAATTCAGGTACATTCAAGCTGAAATGATTTGTTATTCGAGAAGGTATCCTCGAATCGAATCAGATTCAACATCAATTTGGTTTGTGCTGAGCTTATAGAGGAGTTATAACCGCGTAACGGTTCTAAGTGTCGTAAATTTGGCGTTTCACTAACTCAAGATTCGACAATGTTTTGATAAGTAGAGAGAAGTATTAAGTGCTTGATCTAATAATAAAAGGCGCAACGGTAATAGATGGATCTGGTTCTCAAGGAGTTGTACTTGATGTTGGAATTGCAGGTGATCGTATTGTCTCGATCGCTTCGAGTATCGGTGTTGAATCAGTTGAGATTCTTGATGCGCGTGGTCTAACTTTAGCCCCAGGATTTATCGATGTTCATTCTCATGATGATTTTCATGTCTTGATCGAGCCTGAAGTTCGCCACAATATCTTGCAGGGCATTACAACCGCAATTGTCGGTAACTGCGGATTTGGTGCAGCTGGGTCAGCCGCCGGGAAGATCCAGATGAAGGCGATTAACGAGCCGAGCATCGAACTTCCAGACTGGACTGGCTATGCTGGTTACCTTGAACAGGTCGATAAGACGTCACCTGTTTTGAACATTGCAGCGTTGATCGGTCATCACACTGCTCGGCGAGAGGCGATGGGGGGTGTGGCAGATCGAACACCAACCAAGACTGAGCTCGCATCGATGATCGCTAACGTAACCGAGGGTATGGAAGCCGGGGCTGTTGGGATGTCTACTGGATTGGTATACGAGCCGGGTCGATACGCTAGGACAGAGGAAGTTGTTTCATTATCTAAAGTGGTTGGACGATACGGCGGACTTTACGTTTCACACATGCGTGATGAGGGTGGAGGATTACTCGACTCTGTAAGAGAAACTCTTCATATTGGAGAAGCAAGCGGTGCTGGTGTTCAGGTCTCACATCATAAATCTGTGGGCAAAACGAACTGGGGGATGGTTACTCATTCACTCGAAATAATTGAAGACGCTGTTGCCAGAGGCTTGGATGTAACTGCCGACCAGTACCCGTATACCGCTCGTAGCACAATGTTGTTTGCTCTCGTACAAAACGGAACCTTCAATGATGCCTTAGATGGACCTATGGGTAAGTCTGAGCCTTCGGAAGTGCTTTTGTGCTCGGTTCCTGGGTATGAGGATTTTGAAGGTCGAACACTCCAAAGCTTTGTTGAAGAATTTGATTTGCCAGGAGAAGAAGCTGCAAATAAATTATTGAGTGACTACTCTGATTCCATTCTTGTAGCGGCATTCGGGATGGATGAAGGCGATATTCGCATGGTCATGGCTCATGATTCAACGATGATCGGTACGGATGGACTTGATCGTGGTTCCAAGCCCCACCCGCGTGCTTGGGGAACATATCCGAGAATATTAGGAAAGTATGTGAGAGAAGAGGGCGTGATCTCTCTCGAGAATGCAATATATAAGATGACGCACATGCCTGCATACAAGTTTGGAATTGTAAACAGAGGATTAATAAAAGAAGGTTATTTTGCCGATTTAGTGATATTCAATCCTGATACGGTTCTTGATCTTGCGACCTATCAGAATTCCCGTATTGGCCCATCAGGAATGCCCCATGTAATCGTGAATGGTGAGTTCGCCGTTCGTGATGGGAATCATCTAGGGACTAGGTCAGGTCGCGCCTTGCGGAGAGGTGAAATTTATTAATCCAGTTGAGTACGCCCAGAGTAGGGAATATCAGGACAATCATTGGACTTCCAGCGAAGACAAGGAAATCATGGCTTCAGAAATAATTGAGTCGGTTTTTTTAACTCCGATCCCGTCAAGCTACCGAAAAGAATTAGGCAAAAATGCATATATTGACAATATTGGCATGCAACGCTTGGAATGGGTAGTTTGTGCGCGTAGTTCGAGTGGAGCCGAAGGGATATCGATTGCCAATCGGTTGATTCGAGAAGGCAGTGTTGAAAGTGCGCTCGCTTACATTAAAAGCGCTTTATTGGGTCGTGAAGTAGATCAGTTGCTTGAAATTTCCGACGGGGTTGTAACCGGAGCTGGCCCAGGTATGGATCGCTGGTACCGGCGCAACGGTTGGATGACAATATTGGCATTTGATTTGGTAGGTAAGGTTCAAGGGGTGTCGGCTATCGACCTTCTTGGTGGGCGAAAACACGATTCTGTTCCCGCTTATGACACTACTCTCTATTTTCAGGATTTTCTCAATCCAGCAAAAGGTGCAGAACAGGTTGCAGATGAGGCATCTCAGGCGGTAAGTGATGGTTGGCGGGCGGTTAAATTGAAAATAGGAAGAGGTGGGCGGTGGATGTTACCCGATGCAGGGATGCGGCGAGATATTGATGTTGTGCTTGGTGTGCGTGAAGCGGTTGCCTCTGACGTGAAAATTTATGTTGATGCCAACTTCGGATATGACAATCATTTCGATTTGCTTGATCGATTTATAAAGGAAGTTACTCCGGCAGATATTTTTTGGTTTGAGGAAATGATTACCCATAGTGTCGACGGTTACAAGCGGATGCGAGAAATTCTTGCTAAGTATGGCTCTGGGGCACTGTTAACTTGTGGAGAAGTGGATCGGGATCCCATCTCAGAAATTTTCCAGGATTTGATTGATGGAGGTTTGATTGACGGTTATCAACCGGATATTGTTGGGCACGGCTATCTGGGCTGGCTGGATGTAGAGCGTCAACTCTCAGGCACTGGGGTTAGAACTATTCCTCATAACTTCGGAAATGGATCTTTTGGCACTTATGCGAGCATCGTGTGGGGTGCTACTTCAGAGACGTATGTTTCTTTAGAGGATGAACGAGCGGTTCCTTGTTATCTGACTGCGCTGCCTGAATTTACTGACGGTGCCTACGCTTTACCGAATGGAACGGGTTTAGGGGTGGATATCGATTATTCCAGTTACGCTGCTTATTCCAAGCACGAAAACAGGATGGTGGTGTAAACATGTCGGATCGAATTCTTGATAGCCACGTTATAAATAAAGTCACAATTACACCTGTTGAAACCTATTTTGGCTCCCCGGGTAGAGGCAGGATCATTGGGCGTAATGCCAAGAGCGAGAATTATGGACATAATCAGCGCGAATGGTTGCTTCAAATAATGACTAATTCAGGATTGAAGGGTCTGAGTAATGCTCGGCCTGGCATGAATGGAGGAGCAATAGTTGACCTGTATAACGACTTTCAAGATCTAATTGGACAACCATTATCTGCGTTCTTTACGGTTTCGGCTGGGCGAGTGATAGGTATTAACCCTAGATGGTCCGATCTGATAGATCGTTACGGTTTTTTGGATGTCGCTCTTTTTGATTTGATAGGACGGGCTCTGGAAAAGCCTGTCTACAGTCTGCTCGGCGATAAAATGCGTGGCCAAATTGAAAGCTATGATTCCACTTTATATTTTCAAGATTTAGTGAATCCATCCGAAGGTGCCAATGCTGTAGCGATCGAGGCTATGGAAGCTGTTGCAAAAGGTTGGCGTGCTTTGAAGCTCAAACTGGGACGGCCCGGAAAATGGTTTGAGCCACATGCTGGCACATACCGAGACATTGAAGTAGTGGAAACTGTTCGTAGAGCTGTAGGTGATGACATAAAGATTCTCGTCGATGCAAATAATGGCTATGATGGCCGACTTGACCTTCTTCGAGAGTTTGTAATAGGGATCAGTGATCTCAATGTTATGTGGATGGAAGAGATGGTCACTGAGAATCTTGCAGATTATCGAAAGCTAAGGGACTGGCGAGATAAATACACTCCTCAAACCATGATTGTCGATGGTGAAGGCCATAAGGGACGCCAGACGATTTATTGGCAATTGATGGAGCAAGGGCTACTCGATGCGATACAGCCCGACATGCTTCACATGGGGTTTTGGAAGTATCATGTTCTCGCTCGAGATATCGAGGAGTCAGGCAATAATACGCTTGTAGCTCCTCATAACTACAACGCTGCGTACCTAGGTTTGAGAGCCGATATTCAATTCGGCGCAGCCACAACGAGATTCGTAATCGCCGAAGACTCGACACTGGATTTCGAGTTGTATCAGGGGCCGGAATACGTTTTTAATGACGGTGCATATGATGTGCCTGATTCGCCAGGATTAGCGGTGAGTATTGATCAGGAAATGTATGAGCGTGTTTACAAAAAACATGAAACTTTAATTATTTAAGCGGGTTAACCAATCTAGGAAATTCATTCATGCTCAAAGTACTAATAACAGGTGTTACAGGTCGAGTTGGCGCAAATGTAGCCCAGAATTTTTTAAACCGTGGATACGATGTTACCGGGCTGGTATGGCCAGGGGATAGGCAGATAGAGAAAATGAAAGCTATAGGTGCTGACATTTTAGAAGGTGACCTTGCTAGTTCTGCCGACGTGAATGCCGCTGTGGATGGCCAACAGGTAATTATTCACCTTGGCGCTGCTTTTCAGGCTGGTGGACCGTTCACTCCCGAACAATATTTTGACACCAACGTCAAAGGTACGTTCAATGTGCTCGAGGCTTCTAAGAATCTCGGAGATCATCTAAAGCACGTATTAATTACGAGTACTGATGCCACGATGTTCAAATACCCCGAGGAAGGAATATCTGAGCCCATTGCGGAGGATTCCCTGCCACTGTCTACCACAGATTGGTACGGCTACTCTAAAGTTTTGTGCGAGAGTTTATTGCACCGATATCACGCTCAAGACAATCTTCCAGGCACTATTATTCGGTTTGCTAATGTCTGGGGTGCTGGTGAAATTTTAAAGTTTGGGCAGTTCCACCTGAGTACTTTCCTCAAGCAATTTGAAAGCCGCACTGATCCTGCGGGTGAGGCTACTTTCAAAATTCTTAAACACGAGTATGACCGCAGTGATGGTGGATCTCGGTTTATCGTTGCGAGGGACAGAAACGGTCGATCGTGGAAGAAGCATCAAATCGAGGTTCGAGATATTGTTCATGGATATGAACAAGCAGTATGTGAGCCTGCGACTTTTGGAAATGTTTACCAGCTTGGCTCAAAGGAACCGTTTACCTGGGAGGTACTCGTTCCTTATATTTCTGAGAAGACTGGGATTCCTTATTCTACTGTCGATCTTCCTATGAATCCTACTTTTTATGAGTATGATCTTTCAGCGGCCCAAAAAGATTTTGGGTATGCTCCCAGTTTGTCGGTATTTGAAATGGTTGATGAGGCGATTAGATACAATAAAGAGGGTGGGGGAGGAATAGTTCCGACGAACGTTTGAGGTGTTGAGGCCTACATGGTGAGTTAGGTGGTTACGGTCTGACACGATTCATGGCGACATAAACTCCTATTGCCAAACCGATCAAAGCGATAATGTTGGTAAACAGTCCACCGGGGAGACCAAGCAATGTTGCTATGTTTATTCCGATTAACCAGGCTAGGAACATCGTGAATGCTGCAACGTATCGAAGCCGGTTGTCTAACTTGTATTTTCCAGCTCTTCGGACGAAATCTCCAACTGGTGCTCCTGCTAATCCAACAATAAGCGCTGCCACGACATTCCCGATTCGAAAATTGAACGGTAGGTTCCAAAGAAGCCATACGATAAGTGCGTAGGCAACTCCAAATCCTAGTGCTGCTAAGGCAGACAAAATTATCGTAGTGGTCAGTTCACGGGAATTTGCTTGGAAGATTGGGGCTTGGCCTATTTTAGCGCAATCTGGGCACCGCGCTCCCACTGGTGATTGCATCATGCATTGCGGGCAGATCAGATCGCCACACCTGCCGCATCGAAGGTTCGATGGGACGTTTGGGTGACGAAGGCATTTGTTGTTGAAACTGTCGTCGGTCATTTGTAAAGCAGAGTACTTAAAAAAAACAGTAAATTTTTTTGAATTCGTAAATGAGCGTCATTGATTGATCCAGTTTTCACGCGCTGCAATATCTCGGTCGAATATTAACCTTGTTCGAATTAACCTCAGTGATATTTGTTTTTTGTCGTCTCTAAGGGAGTTCGATGTGATTCTTTTTAGCATAGTGATAAAGGCAAACACCAATGCGAACCATACAATTTCCACAGGCAAATTTAATAAGGCTGCCCAAATTGGCATAAGAATCACTGCAATGAGCCACCATGCAGCCGAATCTTTCCATGGAGTGAAGTGTACGCCGAGTGTTGGAATTGATGCATAGACTATGAGTAGCGGAAAGTTGATAGCTAGGGTGGCGCCAAAAACGGTTGCCATACCGCGCCCTCCCTTAAATCTCGAAAATATTGACCAATTATGTCCGGCTATCCCAGCAAGTCCTGAAGCCATTTCGATTTCAATGCCCAGCCCAAGAATTTTTTCGGAGGCAATGAGTACCGGCAATGTGCCTTTGATAAAAACATCAAAAGGCGCAACTGGTACCACCCACCACGCTCCGACCTGTGACGCTAGGTTAGATGCTCCGATGTTTTTTGATCCAAGTTCTCTGATATCGACGTTTTTCGCAAGTCGCCCAATGAGATATGAGGTTGGGATGGAACCTACCAGATAAGCGCCTACTATTATCGAAAACGGCAGATATACGTCCATAGTGTTCAAATTATTCCTGCCGGGATGTTACCGACATTGGAACCATGCATGTCGATCGCCCGTGTCAGTAATTTTGACACTGTATCTGGTGGTGGGCCGTTCATGCCGGGGGTAGATTCGTTCTTTGTTCCAAGAGCGTGATAATCAGTACCACCGCATGGTACAAGATTATATTTGGTAGCTATATCTAAGTAGGTATTAATTCGATCGCTTCGGTATTTTTCAGCGTATACCTCGATACCTACTAGTCCAGCTTTTACTAGTTGTTTTATGATATCGCTTAGATGGGTTACAGTGCGGGGGTGTGCAATTGCTGCTACCCCGCCTGCAGAATGAATAATCTCAAGTGCGTCAATAGGATGAAGCTTAGGTCGGGGTACACGGGCGATTCCTTTTTCTCCTATGAATCGATCGAATGCTTCAGCTATTGTCTCTACGTGACCTGCTTCGATCATCGCACGAGCTATGTGTGGTCGTCCTATCGATCCCCTAGCCAATTCCACGACTCGTCGCCAAGAGACGGGTCTGTTAATTGCAGCGAGCTTATCGACTGTTGCGCGTGCACTTTGAATTCGTTCAGTTCTGAATTGTTCTAATCTTGATTGCAACTTCGAGTCGCTGGAATTAATAAAGTACCCCAGAAGATGCAGTTCAGAATCGTTGGTTGCAGTTCCTAACTCGATTCCTGGAATTACTGTGAGTTGCTTGTGAGTTGATGCAGCTTGGATGGCCTGATCGGATCCGATAGTTGCGTCATGGTCAGTGATTGCGATGATCCGTAGTGACGTTTTGGAGATTTGCTCAATTAATTTTTTCGGAGTCAGGGTGCCATCGGATGCGGTGGTGTGTAGGTGAAGATCGATTTCCACGGGCCATTCAGGTGAAACTGTTGGAGTTGCGGGGTTATATCGGCTGCTTTTTGATTGGCCGTCTGGAGAATGATTCAAATTTCTATCTGCCGATCAACTCGTGCCATTGAATGCGCTAGACCGGTAGAGGTATCGATTTCAATCAAAACAGAATTGAAATTCATCGTGCCATTTCTAACGGGTTCCATACGCTGGCGGTATCCGGTCAGAAAACGATTGAGGGATCCTTCAACATTCACTCCAAGGATAGAATCTACGGCCCCTACCATCCCGAGATCACTTACGAAAGCAGTGCCTTCTGGGAGAATCTTGCAGTCGGCGGTTGGGACATGTGTATGCGTTCCAACAACAGCTGCAACCCTGCCGTCTAAATGCCAGGCCAAGGCAGCTTTTTCAGATGTTGCCTCTGCATGAAAGTCGACCACTATTGGCTTACCCTGTCCGAAGCCACCAGCAAGCAGGTCATCAACCACAGCAAAAGGCGAGTCGAACTCACCGACCCAAACGCGTCCGATTAGATTGATTACAGCGACTGGACCTGTGTCATCAGCCGCCCCTCTTCCGGGCGTGCTTGCAGGGTAATTTAATGGTCGCAGTACAGGTAGGTATGGGTCGTCGAGGTGTTCAATGAATTCTCGTTTATCCCAAACGTGGTTGCCGGTTGTGATGACATTGGCTCCAGCTTCTATCATCTCTATGACGGTATCTACAGTCAGCCCCATGCCTGCGGCGAGGTTTTCACCTTGAAGGGTTACAAAGTCCACAGAAAATTCGGCTTTTAGATCAGTTAATAAACTGCTAACTGCCCGGCGCCCTCCCTTACCGACGACATCGCCGATCATTAGAACCCGCATGAGAGCCTTCCAAGATTTGTGATTATGATAGATTCACCATTGCTATGTTGAAAATTGTCGTCCAAAAGAATCAGTTCAAATAAATTCCTGTCCGATAGAACCGAAAAGAAATTTGGCTGATCATCCATAAGATTCAAGGTTTTAATACCTTAGTGATAGTGTGTTTTTAAACCTGCTATTGGGCGATTTCGACTGTTCTTGACTCTCTTATTACTACAACTCGAATTTGACCTGGGTAAGCAAGAGTTTCCTCGATCTTCTGAACGATGTTTCGTGCAAGATTAGCAGCGGAAACATCATCGGTGCTTTCAGGATTTACGAGAACTCTAACTTCACGACCAGCCTGAATAGCGAAAACTCGTTCAACTCCCTCGAAACCTTGAGCAACTTCTTCAAGAGCCTCCAATCTTTGGATGTAATTTTCTATCGTATCCTGTCTGGCCCCAGGTCTAGCAGCGCTGATCGCGTCGGCGGCAGCCACTAAAAATGATTCAACCGTTGTCATCTCGCGATCATGGTGCTCCTTGATTGCGGTAATCACAATCTCTTTCTGACCGTATCGCTTTGCCATATCAGCTCCGATTTCAGCGTGAGGACCATCTACTTCGTGTGTAAGCGCCTTTCCGATGTCATGCAGGAATCCGGCTGTTTTAGCCGCCTGTGGGTTAGCACCGATCTGTGCGGCGAGTATTCCAGCAACGAGGCCAACTTCAACGGAATGCTGAAGAACATTTTCCCCGTAGCTGTAGCGGAATTTCAATCGACCGATAAGTTTGACAAGCTCAGGATGTAGGCCTTTTACATCAGCGTCGAATGTCGCTTTTTGGCCGGCTTTGCGAACCACCTCATCCACTTCGGAGCGAGCTTTATTCACTGATTCTTCAATCCGGGCTGGATGGATACGCCCATCCTTGATTAGACGGTTAATTGCAACTCGGGCAATTTCGCGTCTAATAGGATCAAAGCAAGATATCGTGATCGCTTCGGGGACGTCGTCGATTATCAGGTCGACTCCAGTTGTGGCCTCAATTGCTCTGATATTTCTGCCTTCTCTACCGATGAGCCGTCCCTTCATTTCATCATTTGGTAATGAAATACTTGTCACGGTGGCCTCCGAAACGACTTCGGACGCGAGCCTCTGCATACTTTCGGCGAGAATCAAACGAGCTTTATCGTCAGCCTCATCTTGTGCTACTAGTTCGGCATCCCTGTACCGGCGCGCTAACTCAAATTCAATATCTTCTTCAGCTTGATCTATAAGTTGTTGCCTAGCATCTGACATGGAAAGACCGGAAATCGTTTCCAGTTTTTCACTAACCTGCAGTCTCAGATCATCGAGCTTTGACTTTTCATTTATTAACTCGTTACGTTGATCCTCTAACTGTGATTCATGTTCGTCTGCTGCATTGGCCTTGCCTTGAAGTACTTCTTCCTTGGCCTCAAGACGACTTTGTTGGCGCTGTAACGTTAACTTTTGATCATTGATCTGAGCTTGCGCATCACTACGTAACTGAAGCGCTTGCTCTTTTGCTTCAAGAAGAATCTCCTTGCTACGAGCGTTGGATCTGCGCATTTGTTGCGCTGACGCCTCTTCGACGGCTCGCTGTGATTTTGCCGAAAGGATGTTGTGGAGTTGAAAGCCTAGTCCGCTCCCAACCACAACCGCTACTAGGGCTACAAGAATGGCTGTGAGGATGATTTCCATCCTGGACCTCCTGAGCCAATAGGTTATTTTGTTGTAATTTTCAGTGCGACAAGTGTGATTTAAATTTCACAATTAGTGAAGCACTGGGTTGAATAGTAAGATCGAATCGAAACCGAGGCAAGGATTTATACTGGGAATTAGCAGTAAGTCGTAATTTTTCTGAAACTAAAAGTCACCAAGAAGTTACTTTTATGTTTTCATAAGGTAATTCCCCGACGTCGAACAAAATTCCTTAGTTTTCTTCAGGTTCTGGATCGCCAGGGGTATCTTCTTCGCCTTCTGCACCTTCTTCTCCTCCAGCGTCTTCGAGTATTTCACCTTCTTCATCTTCAGTTACTGGTGTAAGGTCCTCTTCAGCCGTAACACGTGGTGGTTGTACCCAAGCAATTCGTTCGTCTTCAGGACCTGCAAGTTCGACTCCTGCAGGGAACTTTACTTCATTTGCCAGAATTGAAGCGTCAATTGTCTCCAGAATCGAACAGTCGACTATTATTTCATTTGGAACATCGAATGGCTTGGCGCGGACTAATATTTCGAATGAGCCCTGAGTAACCACACCTGCTCCACCAGCTGTTCCTGGTGCATCTTCTTGGCCTGTTAATACGATAGGCACCGGGACTTCTACTAGTTGTTCAACATCTACGCGTTGAAAATCTACATGTTGAATATCACCGGTTACAGCGTGTCGGGCGATTTCGCGAACTATAGTTACTGTGTCTTTACCATCCGAAGACTTCAGCGTGATAGGAGTAGTACGCCCTGCAGTGCGTAGGGCGATACGCAGATCATTTTCCTTGGTCTGGAGAGACTCCGAATCTTCGTTGAGTCCGTACATGTGTACAGGGGTAATTCCTTGCCTCCTTAGTGCACGATTCTTTTTACCAAAAGTTGTACGAACTTCGACTTCCAGCGTAACCGCGTCCATCGCGATCATCCCCCATAAAACTGTAAATTGGCGACCAAAACTTGTTACGGTGAAGCAAAGGAATCAGTCTTAGCGATAGTGTCATCATGCATGAAAGGTATTTGAAATTGATTATTTCTATTTATGCATGACTACGGATTCTATCATGGAGACGGTACCACGGTTAAAGACATTTACAGACATTCTGGTAATACCTGATCCCTCAATAGTGAATGGATGGGGTGAGTAAACATTCGATGGATAAACGTGTTGCGATGATATGATTGGGCAGGCTTGGTCCTACTTCAACTCGTTTCTTTGTTGAGTTAGGTACTCTTTTCTAGTGGATGCCGAGCTTGGAGATTTAAACTATGTTAGTGCCAATGAGAGTGGACTACGGGGTCAGGGCCCTCGTTTACCTTGCGCAGGGCGATAGTGATCAGTTCATCTCCACCTCTGCAATTGCCCGCGCTCAACATATTCCAGAACCTTACTTGCTCAGGATATGTTCGGAATTGCAGAAATCGGGTTTGATTGATTCACGGCGAGGTCCGCAGGGCGGTCATAGGTTGGCAAAATCAGCGGACGATATATCGGTGAGCGATGTCGTGAATTCTGTTGAATATTCTCTTGCACCAGTTGATTGTGTTGAAGAACCAGAAGGATGCCGGCTTTCGGGAGCTTGTTCGCAACGTGAATTATGGAGTGACGTTGAGAAAATGTTGTTGGAGCATCTGAGCAAGGTTAGGATCGCTGAATTGCTCAGCCAGCAGATGGAAATGGCAAGTGGGGCTTCCTTTCGTGTAGATTTCTAGTGGGATTTATTAAGAACAATTTTGCCACTTAACTTAATTATTGATCAGTAACTGTTCAACCGGAAGCGTTTATGGTCTAAACGACTCTTATCGGATAATCAATTTCTTTTTCTTCTATCAGTCTTCATCCTTAAATGGAGCCATATGAGTTGTACTGCGTAGTAGAATTCAATGTGAGTAATATCGATGGACTCGCGACAAGGGGATATTTTTTGGACTGCGAATTTATCCGTCGGATTGGATCAGAGGTAAGTTTAGGGACATGGTACAAACCAAGGGCTTCACGCCACTCACCCCCGCACAGGTTCAGCGCTATAGCCGCCACCTGATCATGAACGGTGTCGGTAGTGCGGGTCAGAGAAAACTGATAGACGCAAAGGTGCTTATCATTGGCGCTGGTGGCCTTGGTTCACCGGTGGCGCTTTATTTGGCACTGGCAGGCGTAGGCACCTTAGGTGTTGTTGATTTCGATACGGTTGACGTATCAAATCTTCAGCGTCAGATTTTGCATACAGACGCAGATGTTGGACGACCTAAAGTGATTTCAGCGAAGGAAACGTTGAATGCTCACAACCCAGACGTAAATGTAGTAATACACGAGGAACCTATTAATTCTGAAAATGCTATGGATATCATCCCTCATTACGACATTATCGTGAATGGGGCCGATAACTTTGCAACGCGGTACCTAGTAAATGACGCTTCGTTTCTGGCGGGCAAGCCTCTTGTTGATGGTGCTATTTTGGTTTTTGATGGTCAGGCCACAACTTATCAACCGGGTAAAGGTTGCTATCGGTGCATGTTTCCAGATCCTCCGCCTCCGGGTGAAGTTCCTAATTGCGCAGAGGCCGGCGTGATAGGAGCACTTCCTGGTCTGGTGGGTTCGATTCAGGCACTTGAGGTTGTAAAGTTGGCTATGGGCGTTGGCGAGACGCTTACAAGTCGTATGTTGTTGATTGATGCGCTGACCATGGATTTCCGGGAGATTAAGATCCGACGCAACCCTGAATGTAAACTCTGCGGGGATAATCCAGAAGTTAAAGAGCTAATCGATTATGAGATTTTCTGTGGCATCGTGCCGCCTTCGCCAATAGAAGAGCAAATTGCGTCGGCTGACTAATTTGCTGATATTTATTACGTTCCCGTTTATGATTGGTATCTGATCAGCTGGTTTATCCGATGCAAGAAGACTTTTTGGTTTCGTCGTTAGCTGCACCTACGTATGCAATAAAAAATGATCCGTTGTCAGCCATTGGCAATACGCCGCTGGTAGATGTGTCTATCCTCAGCCCCAATCCGAAGGTTCGGATTCTTGGCAAACTCGAATCTGTTAATCCGACCGGTTCTGTGAAAGATCGAGCTGCTAAATCACTTATTCAATCAGCAGAACAAAATGGGTTACTTAAACCAGGAGACACAATATTAGAACCAACCTCTGGGAACACTGGTCTTGGGCTGGCGATGATAGGGCGCATTCGAGGGTATAAAGTCAAAGTCGTGATGCCTGCAAGTGTCCCTCCAGAGCGCGTGAATTTACTTGAGGCTTTCGGTGCTGAAGTAATTTTGTCGCACGCTGATAAGGGAACAAATGAATCAATTCTTTTGGCTAAGCAAATTGCGGAAGAGAATCCCTCTTACTACATGCCATATCAATACGGGAATCAAGCTAATCCTGACGCCCATTATCAGACAACGGGACCAGAAATCGTACGTGATTTGCCAGGTGTAGATGTATTTGTGGCAGGGCTTGGTACTGGCGGGACACTAATGGGTGTGGGTAGAGCCCTTAAAGAACATAATCCAGACGCTAAAATCATTGCTACTGCCCCGCATCCTGACGATAAGGTTCAGGGCTTGCGCTCGATTGAGCATGGATTCATTCCACCTATTTTGGATTTAGACAAACTCGATGGGAGAATTCTTGTCGATGGTGAAGAGGCGTTTTACTGGACGCGTCGATTGCTGACGGATTCTGGAGTTTTTGTTGGTGTATCCTCCGGTGCTACTTTTGCTACGGCTCGCAAAGTAGCAAAAAAAATGGCGGATGAAGAGCGAGAAGGCACAATTGTTGCTATGTTTGCCGATGGTGGTTGGAAATACCTTTCGACAGGAATTTATGGTGAAGACTATAAATTTGATCAATCGCAGATCGAAGGCAAAACGTGGTGGTGATTAACCGTTTTCAATTTGGCTCTATTGTTGTTGGGATTCAATATTTAATTTGAGATCACTTTCGCTTGCGAAAGGTAGTTGCCAGTGTCAGATAATTCTTTATCTTCCGATTTTTCACTTGTGTTCGAAACAGCCCGTCAACAGGCTCGACTTTTAGCTGACGGTGAGATTTCTTCGGAAGAACTGGTCAGAGCTCATCTCAATCAGATAGAGCGCGTTAATCCCTCGGTTAATGCAATTGTCACTTTGGTCGCAGATTATGCCCTTGATCAGGCCAAAGCCGCCGATAACTCGCGTATTTCTGGTGTTGAATTAGGTCCATTTCACGGGATGCCTGTTGTGATTAAAGATCTCCAGGACACTAGAGGCATACTTACAACTCAAGGTTCTCCGATCTATAAGGATCATATTCCCGATAGTGACGCTCTTATAGTGGATCGACTGAAGCGGGCAGGAGCAATTATTATTGGAAAATCAAATACACCAGAATTTGGGGCCGGATCGCAAACGTTTAACGCTGTATTTGGCGCGACAAGTAACCCATATGATGTCACTAAGACCTGTGGGGGTAGTTCCGGTGGAGCAGGTGTTGCTTTAGCTACGGGGATGGCTTCTGTTGCGACCGGATCTGATCTGGGTGGATCTCTCAGGAACCCGGCCGCATGGTCAAATGTGGTTGGAATACGACCGACACCCGGACGAGTTCCATCAGTTGGTGTTGATCTTGGGTGGTCAAATCTTTCAACTGATGGTCCTATGGGTCGTACAGTTGGTGATGTGGGGATGCAATTGAGTGTTATTGCTGGGCATGATGCTCGTTCTCCCTTGTCTATTCAGGAAAGTGCAGCACTGTTTGATGGCTCACTTGAACGTGATTTTAAAGGTGTTCACGTCGCATGGAGCAAGAATCTGGGAGGTCGACCGATTGATGCTGAAAACAGCAGGGTTACAGAATCCCAGAGGTACGTATTTGAAAACCTGGGTTGTATTGTCGAAGACGATGAACCTGACCTGTCGACTACGGACGAGATATTTCAATCGTTAAGGGCCTATAGTTTTGCAATCAAGCATGAAGCCCATTTGCGTGAGCATCGGGACAAAATGAAAGAAACAGTTATCTGGAACACAGAGCAGGGGCTGAACATGCCTTCAATTGATTTAGCGCGAGCAGAGCGATTGAGAACCCGGCTCTGGGAGCAGTTAACGGTCTTCTTTGAAAAGTATGAATTTTTGGCGATGCCAGTAACTTCAGTTTCACCGTTTTCGATTGAAGATGAGTACGTTTCCGAAATCAATGGGGTGCAACTTGAAACATATCTTGATTGGATGTGGCCGTGTTACACGATATCTGTGACGGGGCTTCCGGCAATGTCAGTGCCTGCCGGGTTTACCGAAGATGGATTGCCGGTTGGATTGCAATTAGTTGGCCGGCCACGTGATGAAATCGGCCTTCTTCAATTGGGGAACGCCTTTGAACAGGAAACCAATTTCTGGAAGCAGAAACCTGCTGTGGTCAGTTGAATCCCTAATGAGTTAGGAGTCGTCATGGATTTGAAATTAGCAGGGAAGCGAGCTGTAGTAACAGGTGGAAGTCGCGGTATTGGTAAGGCCATTGCTCGTACTCTGGCGGAAGAAGGTGTCAGAGTGGTGATTGCCGCTCGTGGAAAAACTACTCTCCTAGAGGCTGCTTCTGAGCTTACGTCAATAACTGGTTCTGAAGTTACAGGATTGACGGTTGACACCGGTTCGGATGAGAGTGTTTGTGAGCTGATAAATGCTGCAGTCCATGCACTTGGTGGGGTTGATATTCTGGTGAACTGTGCCGCTCGACCAGGAGGGCAAAGTACAGTTCCGACACTTTCTGGTGTTACCACCGAAGAGTTTAATGATCATATGAATGTCAAGGTAATGGGTTATTTAAGGTGTGCGCGTGAGGTCTCTCCTGTGATGGCTAAGCAGGGTTGGGGTCGAATCATAAATATTTCAGGTTTAGCTTCCAGAAGTACGGGAACTGTTGTTGGTTCGATGCGTAATGTAGCGGTATCTGCGATGACCAAAAATTTAGCGGATGAACTCGGACCAAGTGGTATAAACGTTACGGTTGTTCATCCCGGTTTGACTCGTACTGAAGCGACAGCCGGTGTCATTGCACGTCGGGCTGCAGAAACCGATCAAAGTGAATCTGAGGTGGAGCGACAGATGGCTGAGGGCAATTCTGCAAGAACCATAATTGATTCATCAGACATTGCGTATGTAGTTGCCATGCTGGCATCACCTCTGTCGATTGCCATTAATGGTGATGGTATTGCTGCGGGTGGTGGAGTTGGAACCGCTATTTACTATTGATCGTTTTCAAGAGATTCTCATGGTGTCTGAATCGTTTTCTACAAGTATGATTCCTTTGAATATTTATCCTTGAATACGTTTTGCGTTTAACACGAGTGCTCAGGTTCTGCCTGATTAGGGACTATGCCACATGACCAAGCTTGCAGCCAACATTTCTATGATGTTCACTGAAGTTGATTTTCTCGACAGGTTTGAGGTCGCTGCCAAGGCTGGCTTCAAGGGAGTTGAATATCTCTTCCCATACGATTACCCGGCTGATCAGATTAAAGAAAAACTTGATGAAAACGGTCTCACACAGGTGCTCTTCGACTTTCCCGCAGGTGATTGGGATGCGGGTGAGCGAGGTATCGGAGCGCTGCCTGATCGTACAGGAGAATTTCAAGATGGAGTTGGAATGGCTGTAGAGTACGCACGTGTACTCGAATGTGAGCGTCTGACTGTTCTTGCTGGTAAAGCAAGTGCAAATAAAACCGACGTGGCCATGCAACAGACGCTTATTGATAATCTCAAATTTGCTTCTAATGCTGTTATCGATACAAATACTACGATTCTGCTTGAAGCGATAAATACAATTGATATTCCTGGCTATTACGTCTCCCACACAAACCAGAGTCGTGCGGCGGTGGAATCTGCTGAAGCGGATAACGTCAAGGTTCAATACGACATCTATCATATGCAGATCATGGAGGGTGATGTCACCCGAGCAATAGACTCCAACTTAGACGTTATAGGTCATTTCCAGCTAGCCGATAATCCCGGCCGTCATGAACCAGGGACAGGTGAGATTAATTACGACTTTTTATTGCCACATATCGATTCAAAGGGATACGAGGGTTGGGTTGGATGTGAATATATTCCATCTGAGGACACCTCTTCTGGTCTTGGCTGGGCTGCGAAATATCTTTAACTTATCGGTTTATCAGAAAGTTTAGATTTAGCGCTAAATGCTGCGAATAACAGATCTATCCAACGCTGATTAACTGAGTAGGGATAACGTATTGCGAAATAAAGAAAAGGGAACTTGATGTGCCGAAGCTAGAAGCTAATTTGCAGTGGATGTTTAATGAGTATGACCTGATCGATCGATATGACGCTGCTGCTCGCGCCGGGTTTAAAGGCGTCGAACTTCAGGCACCTTACTCTATCCCTATTGAGCAAATTGTTGAACGACTGGAGCGCAACTCCTTGAGTCACGTTATTATCAATTCTCCCGTGACTGATCCGGATACAGGAAAAGGCAATATCGCTTTAAGGCCTGATCGAGTAGATCTTTACAAAGAGCGTACGGCACAGGCTGTTGAGTACGCTTCGCGACTTGGTTGTATCGGCGTTAATATCGGTGTCGGACCGATTGATGATGTTGATCCCGATGAAGCTCGTGAAACTCTGACAGCCAATATGTGTCACGCTGCTGAAGAGCTGGGGAAAGTTGGTGTAGTAGCTCTTGTAGAAGCAATCAACACTCGTGACCAGCCAGGATTTTTTATTAGCACAACCAAACAATCGCTTCGCGCAATAGATGATGCAGGCCATTCCAACCTGGCAGTGCTCTACGATTTTTACCATATGCAGATCATGGAAGGGGATCTGCATATGACGGTCAAAGAAAATCTGTCATCTATTAAGCATATTCAGATTGCAGACAATCCTGGCAGGCATGAACCCGGAACGGGTGAGATCAATTACAACCATCTCTTACCGCATCTTGATGCGATTGGGTATAGTGGCTGGGTAGGTTGCGAATATGGTCCCAGTGGAAATACTGAACAGACATTGGCCTGGGCGTCGCCGTGGCTTTAGGCTGATCTTAGGCTCAGAAATACAGGTTAATCAGTTTGTCGAAGTCGGGATCACAATCAACTAAAAATAACTTTGTTTCCTTCATCGCTGAAACTATCGCTACCGGTTTCGGTTCCGGGCGATGGCCGTTTGCGGCTCCTGCGACAGTCGGGACTTTGGCTGCTCTTTTTGTTTATTGGGTTTTCGACTTTCTTGTATTTAGCGGGAACGGGAATTCCACCTGGTTCTTTTTCTTGATAATGGTTACAGCAATTTTGGGTGTTTGGGCCACTGGATATATCGATAATGCTGATGATCATGACCCTGGTCGTGGCGTGATTGATGAGTGGGTTGGTATGTGGATCACTGTGTTGTTTTTACCTGTGACCTGGCCCTGGATGCTTGCTGGGTTTCTGCTTTTCAGAATATTGGATATATACAAGCCACTCGGTATCAGTAAGATCGAGGTGTGGCCTGGTGGATGGGGCATCATGTTCGATGATATTGCGGCGGGTGTTATAGGATCCATTCTGCTCAATGGTGTTAGGTTGGCTTTCTTTAATTAAAATTGGATTGGTTCTCAGCGAAATTTCGGCCTGATGAATTCGGAGAATAAGAAATATGCGTATCGCAGCTTTGGGCTTTCATCATGAAACGAATACCTTTCAATCGGTAAAAACAGATTACGATGCTTTTGCGGGTTACGAGTTCCTGCGTGGCGACGAGATTGCTGATCAGCATCTCACTGCTAAAACCAGTTTTTCAGGGTACTTTAGGGCTGCTGAGAAATTTGAATTTGACCTAGTGCCGCTTCTATGGGCCTTTACGGGTCCCACCGGAACTATTACTAAAGATGCATTCGATCGCATTACTGGAGAGATGATTGACCTCCTAAAGGAAAATGGCCCATGGGACGGGGTTTTGCTCGCCCAGCACGGTGCTGCGGTGTCCGAGGAATACTCGGATATGGATGGAGAGATCGCCCGGCGCGTAAGGCAGGTTGTTGGTCCCGATATACCTGTGGTGATGACGCTGGATCTGCATTCAAATATTTCTCATGAACAAGCCAGTAATACTGATGCCATCGTGGCCTTTCGCACGAATCCACATCTTGACGCTGTTGAGAGGGCAGTGGAGGCATCAGATATTTTGGTGAGAACGATTCGCGGCGAGGTTCGGCCTGTTCAGCATCTGGTCCAGGTGCCCATGATTATCAACATCGTTAAACAGCCAACTGCTTTCGGTCCGATGAAGGAAATTATTGATGATGTTAATGATGTGCTTCAACAAAACGGCATCCTTTCAGTCAGCTGTGGACAGGGTTTCCCGTATGCCGACGTAACGCAGATGGGTGTTTCGTTTCTGGTTATAAGCGATGGGGACATGGATCTGGCCGAGCAACATGCAAAGTGGTTGGCTCGGAGAGCCTGGGATCGGCGTGTGGAACTACAAAACGATTCACCATCAATCCAGGAGTCAATCAGCAGAGCTATAGCTGCTCCTTCAGATGGGAAACCGACCATCATTATGGATGTCGGCGATAACGTTGGCGGCGGTGGTACGGCCGATTCTACTCACCTCTTAGCTGAGGCGATTGATCAGAGATTAAACGGTGAAAATAGTCTTCTCATGTCACTATTCGATCCGGATGGTGTTCAATTATGTATCAGCGCTGGTATCGGTTCTACCATAACTCTAAAGGTAGGTGCTAATACTGATGATCTCCACGGAGATCCAATTGAGATTAGAGGTTATGTCCGGGTTATAACAGACGGAAAATTCGAAGAATCAGGATCCGTTCATGGCGGGATGCGATTCTGGGATTATGGACCTTCGGTTGCGTTAGACACGGAGGATGGGTACACCATAGTTCTGCACACAGTTCGAGGGGTAGGAAACATGAGTCGCCAGCAGTATTACTACATGGGCATATTTCCCGAAAAGTACAGATTGGTTATCTGTAAGGGCACGGTCTCTCCTAGAGCCGCTTACGAGCCGATCGCTCGTGAGATTATCGTGTCTGATAGCCCTGGTGTCACAAGTGCTAATATGGAGAGCTTTTCTTTTGTAAACAGGCGTAAACCACTATATCCGCTCGAAGCCGACACGAAGTTTTAGTTACAGTATTTGATTAATTTCTACAGATCAATTACATCTGCCATTATTGTTGCAATTCTGTTTGTTTCTGCATTTTTGACCTGAGTATTTTTGTTGCATTGCGGTCGATCTTGTTTTCGCCTTCGGATATAACCACGCCATATTTGCTTTTTGCCGCTTGAATTGACACCCGGTCATCAATCACGTCATCCAGCACCCTGGAAGGATCTCGTTCTATCGGGTTACCCCATCCACCACCACCGGCCATTTTATGGCGGATCACTCCATTGCTAGGTAATTCGACTTGTGCGAGTGTGGGCAGTATCTTTTCCTCATGACCCGGATTAAGAATATTCATCGAGGGTGATCCGCTTGATCCTCCCTGCAGTCCATATGGGGGGAATTTCCTTTTGTCTGAGCGGAGTTGAAGAGTAGCTTTCTCGCCGATATTGGTGATCTGTTTGACATACGATTGCGCTCCCCTGAATTTACCCGCACCGCCGGAATCCTGAATTAGCGCGTATTCATCCACAACGATCGGGTTTTCAACTTCGAGAATTTCTACTGGTGAACCGGCTAGGTTGGATGCCGGGTGAGAAACGCCCTCTGATCCATCGCTTTTTGGGCCACCACCACGAGCTCCTCCGAAAAAATCAACCAGTGCGTAAGGGCTACCATCAGATCGGGTTCCTCCGATGCTGATCAGTGTATTACCACCTTCTCCATCCGCCGGGACTCTATCTGGCATTGCCTGAGCCAGTGCGCCCAGGACGGCGTCCATGGTACGGAATCCTGTGATCCCTCTGGCAGCGACCGGGGCAGGGTGTACCGGGTTTACGACGGTGCCCTCAGGTACGCTTATGTGTATCGGTCGGTGGTAGCCGGCTGCATTTGGTATATCGGGGTCCATGATTAGTCTTATGGCACCGTAGATGGCAGCGCGTGTAAATGGTATCGGGGAGTTAATCCCTGCTGGTACCTGGGGAGAAGACCCGCCGAGGTCGACAAATATTTCATCTCCCTCTATTTTAATTTTTACAGCGATTTTGACCGGTCCTTCTTTGATGTTATCCGCATCAATGAAATCTTCAAATTCGAACGTTCCATCCGGTAAAGCTTTGATTTCGCTGCGGGCACGCTGTTCACTGTAGTTAAGGAGAGAGTCGAAGTATTCGGTGAGATTGTCTGCACCATATCTGTCGATTAGCTCAAGTACAGCGCGTTCTCCTATATCGCATGCGGCAAGCTGTGATCTCATGTCACCTCGTACCTGGATCGGCAGCCTGACGTTGGTAGCGATGAAATCGAAAACAGCTTCGTTTGGCTCACCTGCATCGTACAGTTTAGAAGTTGGAATTCTTAGCCCTTCCTGGTAGATCTCAGTTGACTCTGTTGAGTTGCTGCCAGGTACCAGTCCACCTATGTCAGCCTGGTGGGCTACGACTCCGACGAATCCACGCAGGGTGTCTGTCGCAAATATGGGTTTGATGATATAGACGTCTGGTAGATGGATGCCTCCGGATGTATATGGGTCATTTAAAATAAATACATCACCTGGTTTGATACGGTTATCGAACTTGGTCAGTACAGAGTTGATGGCTGCGGGAAATGAACCAAGGTGCAGCATGATCGTAAGACCCTGGGCAATGACCTGTCCGTCTGCTGCGCAAAATGCGGTTGAATAGTCCAGAGCGTCCCTTACTACTCCCGAGTAGGCTGTTCGCATTACAGTAATGGCCATTTCGTCCACCATCGAATCGAGACCATTCCGAACGACCTCAAATGTAATGGGATCTATCTGATCGTTAATCAAGTTTCACTTCCAGATCTGTATTGATCATGATGATGTTGCCTGTTTCGTCGATATGAACTGATGTGTCTGGAGGAACCAGTGTAGTTGAGTCATACTCCTCGATTATTAAAGGGCCAGAAGTGACTGAGGTTGTAAGTCTTCCTCGATCAATCACTGGTGTCAGCATCCATCCGTGCTGTTTACCGAAATAGGCGTTTCTGGGTGGTTTTTTATCTTCTGATTCATTCACTGACTTGGGCACTATTCTGTCTGAATCGATCCTGTAAGTGGATCTGATTGTGACAAGATCGACTGGTTCATCCGATGCGCGTCGTCCGTATGTTCGTTCGTGTTCGATGTGGAATCTTTCAACGATGAAATTGGCCAGATCATCATCCGGTCTGGCGTTCGCATTTACAGTCAGTTCATATGCCTGACCCCGATATCGCAGATCGGCTGTTCTTGACCAGGAGCCAATTACATCCTGCCCCAGGTCTTCGGTTCTTAGCCTTTGGATTGATGACGACTCAAGTTCATTAAAGGCGTTGATAATTTTGTCCCCACCCTCGCTTATGGGATCAGTGATCATTGTTCTTGAGAAGCCGTATTCAGGTAATGCTTCTAGTAGTCCGAGTGCCGAAAATACACCGGGAGACGCGGGAACGATGATTTGTCTAATACCAAGCGATCGGGCCATTTCGGCTGCGTGAAGTGGCCCACTGCCGCCGAACGCCATCAATGTGAACTCTCTCGGGTCGCGCCCCCTGTATGTTGTTACTGACTTGATCGCTCTGATCATCGTAGTGTTTGCTACAGCGTAAACCCCGTAAGCTGCATCATTTGTTTCCAGTTTGAGATGCTTCGCTGCCGAGCGGTTGAGAGCTACTTTCGCTGCTTCGGAATTAACACTGACTGTTCCGCCGGCTATTGATGTTGGATTAATGTACCCAAGCACCACGTTAGCGTCGGTGACTGTCGCCTCTGTTCCACCTTGGCTATAGCAAGCCGGTCCTGGTTTTGCTCCCGCTGATTGAGGTCCTACTCTCAAAGATCCTCCGGGATCTACCCGTACGATACTTCCTCCTCCTGCCCCTACCTCAGCAATATCAATTACGGGCAGTTTTAGAGCGTGACCCCGGCCTTTGACCAGGCGGTTAGAAAGCTGAATACCTGCGCCGACTTCATATTCAGTTGTCAGGCTGGGCTTGCCCTGTTCAATCAAAGATGCCTTGGCCGTTGTACCGCCCATGTCAAACGTGATCACGTCCTTCAGCCCAATTCTGTCTGCAAGGCGGATGGCTTCAACTACGCCGGCCGCAGGGCCCGATTCGATGATCCGTGCCGGAGAACGACGAGCCGCAGCATAGGACATAACACCACCATTCGATTGCATGATCGAAATTGGCACCGCCATGTTTGCATGGTCAAGGCGTTTTTGCATTGACTCCAAGTAACTGTCGACAATCGGACCAATGTAAGAATTGATTACCGTTGTGCTTGTGCGCTCGTATTCTCTAATTTCTGGTAGTACGTCGATTGATCCGCTTACATATAAATTCGGAAAGCGATTCTTTACCGCTTCAACAACTTTGCGTTCATGTATCGGATTAGCGTATGAGTGAAGGAGACATATAGCGATGGCTTCAGGTTGCAGCTGTTCCAGTTTATCCAGCACGGATTCTACCGAGACATCATCGAGTGGTTGCCTGACCGAACCATCCGGCATGATTCGCTCGATTACTTCGAATCTGTGTCGACGCTGTACCAGCGGTTTGGGTGGAGTGTAGTCCAGCGAAAACAGATCTGGGAATCGCAATCGACGAAATTCTAAAACGTCTCTGAACCCTCTGGTGGTCACCAGTGCAGTTCGTGCTCCCTGGTTCTCGAGGATAGCGTTTGTAGCAACCGTTGTTCCGTGAATAATTTCGGAGATCAGATCGGAGTTGAGTTTGTTATCTGAAAGAAACGCATCCAGACCTTCCACAATACCTCGTGAGAAATCTTCCACAGTGCTCGGTACTTTTTGTACAGAGTAATTACCATCAGACCTCAACATAACGAGGTCGGTAAACGTTCCACCAATGTCAGCCCCCACTCTTATTTGGTCTTTAGTGGTGGACTTGCGCGATTTCAATCGAATTAATCCTCATTATCGATTTGAGAGTGCATGATCGAATAGGCACATTGATCAATAGACTCTAAAACTAAGTGCTATCTGAACTTCCCTCGACCGGCGACTTCGATCACATCTTCAAGGATTCCATTTCGAACGCAAAAATAGTGATCATGGATGTTGATTGTTGTGCCTGCGTGACTGGGAAGCAGGTGTACAACATCGCCATGTTTTAGTTTTTGGGCGGATCCTGTTAAAGAAAGTGTGCCGTGTTCTTCGGAGAGTTTTGTAAATTCGGCTCCGTCGAGACCCATGACACGGGGTGGTCCGTAATCATTTGCAATAGATTTAAGCCCTACATCAAGTATTGCTCGATCAGGTACGGGTCTGCTGATTACCTGGGTCATAATCGTTAGTGCGGGCCGGAAAGATAATTTTTGGTCAACGTATTGACCGTCCATGAAGATATAGCTGCCGGCCTGTACTTCGGATACTTCGGGTACTTTACAGGTGATGTCGTGGGTGCTCGTACCTCCCGCGCTAACTGTTTCTATAGGTAGCCCTGCCGCGTTAACCTCAGATACTGCGTGTTGCAGCTTTTCCAGTGCTTCAAGCGTTTCGGGAATACGTTCATCGCCAAAGCCAAATACGTGGCCTTCGTACCCGTTCAAGCCTGCGAAGTGCAGGGCGGGTAACTTGTCAACGATCTTCGCTAGTGTGGTTGTCGGTTCTCCAGGTTCGACTCCGCAACGGTTTATTCTAATGTTGACATCTACGAGGACCCCAATTTCTGATTGTGCGGAAACGGCAGCTTCAGATATCTCACGTGCGTTTTCGGCGTTATCCACCACTACTTTAATCGACGCATGACGCGCTAGTGCTGCCAGGCGATTGATTTTGGAAACGCTGACTATCTCGCTGGTGATAAGTATGTCGTTGACTCCGCCTTCTACCAGCACTTCCGCTTCTCCGACTTTTGCACAACATACGCCAATGGCACCAGCTTCGATCTGCTTCAGCGCCCAGTAAGGGCTTTTTGTTGTCTTGGTATGCGGACGCATTGATGATCCACCTGATGCAACGACCTGTTGCATGTCGCGGATGTTGGCTTCAGCTGCATCTAGATCTACGATCATTGCAGGGGTATCGATTAATTCCACAGGGGTGCCTGGTGCAGGTAAGAATTCAACAGTCATTGGATTTATAGATGTTTCACTTGGGATTGATTCACGTAATTTGCGATTGTGAAGTTTAGCTCAGACTACGCACTGATCAGTGATAATTAGGACTTAATCAGAGTGGGCTTTGCCGTTTTCGTAAAATCTGTCCGAAGAAAGCGTTCAGCAAAGTTACAAATTCTTTCGGTTTTTCATTGTGCATTCCATGCCCTACATCGTCCCACTTTACGTATCTACCATTCTCGAGAAGTTCATCTGCTCGGCTGGCCTCAACGTCTCTTAGCGCTCCCCCTTTATCGGGGTTTGCCTGCATCAAAAGGGTGGGGGCTTTTATGGCCTGGAGCACTTCGTCGGGGTTCCATTTTTCATGGATTTGACCGCTGATTGCGGCATCCCATACCCCGGGGTCTGCCCTGTTAACGGCTTGTGCTCTGGTAAATATTGCTTCGTCGGAAGACTCGGGGTCGATCTTGCGCAATTCAACTGCTGTTCCGCGTTCATCTAGGTTTTGTTTTCTTATATCAAGCACGGCCTGGAATATTGGGGCGAAGTTCGATTCATCAAACCATTCACTAATATAAAGTGGCGGGTCTTCCAGCGCAGCTGCTATTACCATCTCTGGCTTTCTGGCACAGAGTTCAGCCGCTGTGATACCACCCAATGAGTGTCCGACCACGTATACAGGTTGCTTGATGACTTCCTGTATGAATTCAATCACTTCTAATTGATAATCAATAAATGCGTACTTGTTTGGAACCCAACCCGAGTCGCCATGGCCACGGAGATCGATAGCGTGGACGTGCCATGTATCAGCGAACTGATCTATGACCGATTCCCAATTCACCCATCTGCCTCCCAATCCATGGAGGAGAATCATTGGAGGACCGTTTTGTTGACCCTCAGCGTAGTTTAACTTGATGGTCTTGCATGAGAATTGTTTTTCTAAATATTTTTTCGTCACCATTTTGTTTTCACTATTATTCGTCCCAGAATCGTCGAACTGCACGGATGAAATCGTGGTTACGGGCGATATGGGGAGAATGACCGACTTTGGGCCAGTAGAGAACTCGTGAGTTTGGTATCAGTCCGGCGATACGTGCAGTTTCTTTTTCTGAGAGGATTCCACCTTCAAGCACGGATCCGTTTATGATCAGGGTCGAGGATTTTATGTTGCGGAAAATTTCGTCGAAGGTTTCCGTTTCTTCTGACGAACTAACCGGGGCCTCCTCTAATCCGGGATCCATCTGAAACCACATATGAGCAATGCGTTTGATGCTGTCTTCAGAAACTCCAGGGTACTGTTTTGAAACCGCAAGAGATAGATCTTCAGGTCTGCGTGCGTTCCGGATCTGTTTTGCTCTAAGGCTACGCTGATGAGGAGGTCGTTTCGCTGCCTGTTTGCGTACTTCGGAATAGACTCCGGAATAGGGTTCCACTAAGACTACCTTGGATATCAGTTCGGGACATTGGGCGGATACTGCACTCGCTACCCATCCTCCGAGTGAATGACCGATAATCATTATCGGTTTTGAAGTGATTATTTTGATTGCCGATATCACATCATCCGCCCATGTCTGGCGAACGGAATTCTGGCCATAACGCCCGGATCTGCCCATCCCTCTTAAATCCAGAGCAAACAGGTGAAAGGACCTCGAAAGTTTATCGGTTACACGGCCCCAGGTTTGCGAGTTTGACCCGTATCCATGTAAAAGCAGTATTGGCGGTGCATTTGGTGTCGGCGTAGCCCATTCAGACAGATTTAGTGCGATTTTGCCTGTGTGGATATACCGTTCGGTGAGTTTCATGCGGCAAAGCTCGAACTAGCCAAGTACTTCCTTCATTTTTGCACCGATTAATGCAGGCGATTCAGCGATATGTACTCCGGCCTCCGCGAGTGTTTTGATCTTTTCAGAAGCCATAGCTGCCTTGCCGGTGATAATGGCTCCCGCGTGCCCCATACGCTTTCCAGCTGGAGCTGATTGGCCAGCAATCGCAGCTACGACAGGTTTATTTATGTGTTTTTTGATGTAATCGGCAGCCAGTTGTTCGCGCGTGCCTCCAATTTCACCTATCAAAACGATAGCTTCGGTTTCCTTATCAGCTTCAAATAGTTCAAGAACATCAGTGAATGTTGTTCCGTGCACAGGGTCTCCACCGATCCCGACGCATGTGGATTGACCCATTCCATGTTGGACCAACTGTGCAATTGCTTCGTAGGTAAGAGTTCCAGACCGCGAGACGACACCTACATTACCGGGTTTTACGATATTGCTGGGGATGATGCCTACTTTGGCTTTATATCCAGGACTCAATACGCCCGGGCAGTTTGATCCGATTAATCGCGTTGGTTTATCTTTGATGTAGGCCATGACCTTCACCATGTCGATTACCGGGACACCTTCTGTGATGCAGACAACAAGTTCCAGCCCTGCATCGACCTGTTCAATTATCGCATCCATAGCAAACGGTGCGGGGACAAATATGATTCCGGTGTTTGCCCCCGTTTGGTCTACTGCATCCGCTACTTGTGAAAAGAATGGGACATTGTTTTCGAACTTTTGTCCATTGCGGCCAGGGTGCACTGCCGCAACCATGTTTGTGCCATATGCAAGGGTTCTACTTGCTTGAAAACTTCCATCTCGGCCGAGGCCCTGAACAAGTAAACGGGTTTCCGAATCAACAAGAATTGCCATTAGTTTGAACGCTCAAGTTCTAATAGCTTTTGTTGTAATACATCAGCCGCGCCTGCAAGATCTGTTACAACCGTGATATCAAGGTCGGAGTCGGTGAGTATCTCGATCCCCTCTTTTGCGTTTGTCCCACGCATGGATACAACTAATGGCATTTTGGCGGCTGTTTCTGCTGCTGCTGCTACGATACCTGCTGCGACGACATCTGAACGGGCTATACCCGCAAATAAATTCACCAAGACTATTTCGACATCAGTGTCATCTACTATGATTTTAAACGCTTCCTCGATGCGCTCCTGATTGGCTGATCCTCCTATGTCAAGAAAGTTCGCCGGATCGGCCCCGGCGTTCTTAGTTATATCCATAGTAGCCATAGCGAGCCCCGCGCCATTGACCATGCAGCCAACACGTCCCCCGCTGAGTTTCACATATGCGAGATCGGATTTATAAGCACGTTGTTCCAGAGGGTCCAATTGATTCGGATCAATTAAATTTGCTAGCTCTGGGTGACGGAACAATGCATCATCTTCGAGGTTGATCTTAGCGTCCAAGGCTACGATCGCGTTATCCTTCGTTACTACGAGGGGGTTTACTTCAACAAGTGAACAATCATTTTCAATGAATACCTTGTACAGGTCTATTATTAGTTTCGTAGTTGCTCTTATCGATTCTGATGGAACCTCTAAAGCGATGGCTAAATCTCTGGCGTGATATGGGGAAAGTCCAATTAAGGGATCAGCGATTACTCGGAAGATTTTCTCTGGGGTTGTGGCTGCGACTTCCTCGATATCCATGCCACCTTCGCTGCTGGCCATCACGACTGGAGCACCTAAATCTCCGTCTATTACGATTGATAGGTAAAGCTCATCTTTGATATCGAGTGTCTCGGCAATCATCACCTTCTCAATTGGCACTCCAGTGGGTCCTGTTTGATTGGTAACGAGATGGGTGCCGATCAACTCCTCTGTGAGTTGGCCTGCCTCTTTAGATGACTCAACAAGTTTTACTCCGCCAGCTTTCCCTCGTCCTCCAGCGTGTACTTGTGCTTTAACTACAACGCGTCCACCGATTCGATCTGCAATTTCTATTGCTTCTTCGGCTGTCGAGGCTACTCCAGAATTTGGGGTAGGCACACCAAATTTTTCGAAGATTTCTTTTGCTTGATACTCGTGTATATTCACGAATGGGTGTTCACTTATTCAAGTCCAATTCGATTGAGCGTGCCTTACAAAATAACTGATCTCAAATGTTTTATTGATGCAAGTTATAAATTATCGTACCGAGGGTTAGGTGAAGTGTCCACGACTCTTTGTACAGTGCATCTATACATTGTGTAATTATTGGATCTGATCGTTAGTTGTAACGATCTAAGATGATTTTGTTTGTTCTGATATTTTCTTGAAGTTAATTAATCATTCAATGCATCAATCGATTGTAAAACGGCCCTGATATATCCGTAGCAGTAGGCGAACGCAACGGTGGCTGCATTTTCTCCTGCTACCGCTGGGGCGTGATCTGGCATCAACATGCCTTTGTAACCCACTTCTTTATAGGTTCTGGCTGCCTTCAGCATATCTACGTCGCCTTCATCAGGGAAAGTCTCTTCAAATTCGAGTTTTTTGCCTGAGATATTTCGGAAATGCACATTGAAAATTTTATCTCTTTTGCCGAACCACCTTATTACATCGAATATTTCTGTAGATGGATCATCTAGCATCTCTGAAACGGTTCCCTGGCAGAAATTAAGGCCATGAATAGAACTTTCATGCATTTGCACGAACTTTTTCATCCCGTCGACTGTTCCTAAAACCCTGCTCACTCCACGGTAACCATCAGGGGTGTAGGGGTCATGCGGGTGACATGCAAGCTTTACTTTATATTCTTCTGCTACGGGTACGATGCGTTCGAGGAAATAATCTATGCGTTCCCAGTATTCGTCCGCCGAAACTTCTCCCCATACACCAGGCGGTTCATTTTGATCGATTTCATTCCAGTGAAAACTGGAGCGTAGTGAACCGCCCCGACCGTATTTTGGTTCGGTTCTGGTAATACCGATGATGAACAAACGGTACTTGACGGCGGGAATCCCCGATTGACCACAGGCCCGGATAATGTCTTGGCATATTTCGATCTCTCGGTCACGGTCAGGTGATATACCTAAGGTGATATTCGGAGATTGGTTATCTTCTGGCTTGGTGCCAATGGGCAGAGCGATCATGTCGACGGCAATGCCATAGGATTCGACCTTTTGGCGGTATTTGCTAAGTACATCGGTAGTCCATGTATCTGCACTGCCCGGGGGGAATCCGTTGATATGGTTGACACCCAATTGTGCAAGTAATTTGTAGTCGTTATCACTGTGGATTGGATATTGGGTTCCGACAAACATTTGCCTGTGCCTGATTGAGATATTTAGTTCACAGATGGTTGTTGTGAGGTAGAAGCTAGATGACCATCAGCCACTATTCATCTGAATAGTGGGTAAAAATATGGCGGAGGGGACAGGATTCGAACCTGCGATGCCCTTGCGGACATACTTGTTTTCAAGACAAGCGCATTCAACCACTCTGCCACCCCTCCGCTGACGCTACGACCTCAGGTCGCGCACCAAATATAAGTCTAATTGTAAATTCTGGTAATCCGAAACAGTTAAATTGTGATTTCTAGTAGCCGACAATAACGTTCAAGTTGATAATCTTCATATCGAATGTTATTTGATCTGTTCTGATGTGGTTATACATGTATTTTCTCTGGTTTGAATTGTTGGAGAGTGATCATGAAACAGGTTCTTGAGTGGTCAGGAATGTGGATTGTTGCTTTGGGTTTTGTGGTTGCAGGCTTGGGATTGGTGGTGTTGATAGTGACTGAAAATACGTTCTTTTATGGTTTTGGATGGGCGGTAGTGTTGATTGGTATAGGGGTTCTTTTCTGGTCAGTGCTGCGTGATCGATTACGAGCTCGGAAGACAGAAGATCTTGATGACGTTGGATTTAATTAACTACGGTTTGTTGCCTGTCGTATTTTGATCTGGACCTAGTCAACTGAGTCCATGTCACCCCAGGTTGGTCCAGTTTTCGCTTCTACCAGCAGTGGGACGGTTAAATCCATGGCTTCTGGCATCATGGTTGTCACCATCATTTGCATTTCCATCAGTTCTCCAGGGGCGATTTCAAATATTAGTTCGTCATGAACCTGGATGGACATTTTTGACTGCATTTGTTGCGTTTTCATTTCGTTTGAAATATTAATCATGGCAAGCTTAATAACGTCTGCCGCCGTTCCCTGTATTGGCATGTTTACGGATACTCGTTCAGCAGCTGCTCGGTGACCTGGATGGCCAGCGTTGATATCTGGCAGGTACCGTCGCCGACCGGTGACGGTCTGCGCGAAACCAGTGTCGCGAGCAAATTGTTTAGCTTGCTCTATGTGGTTGCGAATTCCTGGGTATTTGCCGAAGTAAAGATCGATGAATTCCTGTCCCTGCTTCCTAGTCAGATCTGTTTGACGAGCTACTCCGATCGGTCCAAGTCCGTAGATCACCCCAAAGTTTAGAATCTTAGCTATTCGGCGTTGATCGGCGCTTACATCCTGCACTCCGTACATTGCGCGTGCAGTGGAAGCGTGGATATCTTCACCGTTTCCAAATGCTTCTAGGAGACCAGGATCCTGTGATAGGTGTGCGAGGATCCTTAATTCGATCTGGGAGTAGTCTGCTGCCAGAAATTGCCATCCGTTTTCGAAATCGGTAACAAATGCCTTTCGAACTTTTCTGCCAAGTTCTGTGCGTACAGGGATGTTTTGTACGTTAGGATCATTGCTTGAAAGTCGTCCGGTGGCTGAGCCGACCTGGTTGAAACTGGTGTGAACCCGTTGGGTATTGGGATTTGCCAACAGCGGTAGGGCATCAACATATGTAGATTTCAGCTTTGTCAATTCACGGAACTTTAGTACTGCATCGGCGATTTGGTAAATCCTATCGTCAAGTCCTCGGCTTTCCTGAATTTTCTCTAAAGCATTAGCATCCATAGACCAGCCGGTCTTGGTTTTCCGAGTTTTTGGTGCCCCTAGTTCATCAATCAGCAGATTGGCTACTTGTTGGTTTGAAGCAAGATTAAGTTCGCGACCTCCGACGACGCTGGTTGCCGCCTGTTTGATTAGCTCTATTTCAGTCCCGAGTTGTTCCGACATATCCGCAAGCGCGGCTTTGTCGATGATCATGCCATTGCGTTGCATCTCGATGATGATTGGAAGTAACGGGATTTCGATTTCTTTATTTACGTAATCGGCTTGATGATCGGGTATCTCCTGCTTGAGATATTCATACAGACGCCATGTAAAGTCAGCGTCCGATGCTGCGTACGGGCCTGCTTGTTCGATTGGCACTTCCGCCATTGTGATTTGTTTTTTTCCAACTCCTATAAGTGTCTTAATCTCAGTCATATTCTGACCGAAAAGTTGGAAAGCAAGTTGCTTCAGACCAATGGAGCGATATCCGCACAGCGCTGCAGCTATCATGGTGTCAAAGGTTAAGGCTTTTACATCAATACCTGCGGTGCTTAACACCATCAAGTCAAAATTGGCATTGTGTGCGATTTTACCAACGGATTTATTTTCGAATATTGGGCGTAGTAGTGTAAGTCCATCAGAGAATGAGACCTGTGTGCCTTCAGTGTGTCCAAGAGGAACGTACCAGGCATGCCCTGTTTTTATAGCGAACGAAAGACCTACCAGATCAGATGTCATTGAGTTAAGGCCGGTTGTTTCTGTGTCGAATGCAAACTCACCATTTTTGTGAAGTTGGTCAATCATTGACTGGAAAGTGGGCGTATCCGTGACGATCTCATACTCACCGAGTGGTTTCGGCGGGTCAGGCGGTGTCAGTGCCTCGACTGATACTGGTGGTGAGATATCATCGATCATTTCCAACTGGCTGGAAGTGCCAATCGGAGAAGTTTCTGCAATATTGCTATTGTCAGCTTTCATTTCGTTTAAGTGATCCGATTCGAATCGTGGCATTCGATTGGCAACTAGACGTAGCTCGTAATTCATTAGAACCTTGATTACTGCCTCCCGATCAAATTGACCGAATTCAGATTTTTCAGCGTCGAAATCAATTGGGACATCACGAACAATGGTTGTTAGAACCAGAGCCTCGGCTGCAGTTTCACGGTGCTCGTCAAGTAAGTTCATAGCGCGCTTTGCGCCACGAAGTCCTTCGATCCGTTCGATTTCACTTAGGTTGCTGAATAAAGAAGGGAAATGCCCTAATTTCGCTAGTACGGTTCGGGCAGATTTCTTCCCCACTCCTGGAACACCGGGAATATTGTCTGAAGAATCCCCTTCGAGGGCTTTGATTTCGGCGATGTATTCAGGTCCCAGCCCATCATATCTTTCAGCTACTCCCGCAGGGTCGTACGTTCGCATTTCGCCAAAGCCGGTGTACATGAGTAACGAGGTTTTTTCGTCGACAAGCTGTAACTGGTCAGCGTCACCAGTTAGGATCAGGGTTTTCATGCCTTTTTCGCTTGCCTGTTTTGAAAGTGTCCCGATCAGGTCGTCCGCTTCAAATCCATCGTATTCATAGACTGGGATACCCATTGGTGCGAGGATCTCTTTAACAATTGGAATCTGCTCATGGAGAGCGGGATCGACCTCTTGTCTTTGGGCTTTGTATGCCGGAAACAGGTCCTTGCGGAATGTTGGAGCTTTTGTATCGAATGTAACCGCTATATGTGTCGGATTTTGCTCACGTATGGTCTTTAACAGCATTGTCATGAAACCACTAGCACCGGTGGTATTTTGCCCGGAAGAGGTGATTAGATGATCTCGCATAGCGAACCACGCCCTGAAAACAATCGCGTGACCATCGATTAGTAAAAATAACTGGTCATCGGTTATTGCTTTAGGAGTTGCCATATCTAGGTGATGGGAAGCCTTTAGTCCCGGTGGATTTACTGCCAGAGTCATTCAACTGTATGAGGTGGAAGTTTATCGCTTGAAGAGTTAGTTGTTCTGATTGTTTACACATTATTAGCAGATATCTTGTTTGTATAACTAATATGATTAGGTCTTGAAGTGAATATTGATTACAAATAATTACTGCGCAGGAACAGATTTTATTGGCCCAATTGTTTTTGAGGATGCTTGATGACTGACTTAAATCCGCTCGGGACCTTGGTTTCAACTGACGAATTTGCATCGTGCTGTAGTGGTGAGGTAGGTGGAGAAATTACTCATGCACACCTGAATTCAATTAGCGAGGCTGTTCGGCATCGCTATGGTGCATTGGCAAAAACGGCGGCTGAACGGGCTCTTTCATCTGATAAGGCCTCTGATACGTTCTACACAGAAGAACAGCGGAACGTTTTGACTGACGAAACAGCAGGAGCCTCAGCTGGCTGTGGAAATCCTGTAGGAATTGCTGATGCTAAACCTGGAGAGACGGTTTTAGATCTTGGATCAGGAGGTGGTATCGATTGTTTTCTTGCCGCCAAAGAAGTCGGTCATACTGGTCACGTGATAGGTATCGATATGACTCCTGAAATGCTTACTCTAGCGCGCGATAATGCTGACAAACTTCGCACCAATAATGTTGTTTTTAAGCTTGGGCATATAGAGTCGATTCCTCAGTCAGATAATTCTGTCGATCTTGTAATTTCTAACTGTGTCATAGCGCTTTCGGAGAAAAAAAAGCGGGTTTTTTCTGAGATATTCCGAATATTGAAACCTGGCGGTCGATTTGTCATTTCAGATGTTGTGAGCGAAAAACCGCTTCCAAGGGACGTTCGTAAGTCAGCGGCAGAGTGGGTTGATTGCGCAGGTGGCGCTGCTGTTATGAGCGAATATATTGAGTTGATTGGCGAGACAGGATTCGTGGATGTTGATGTACTGGAAAAACGGACTCGTTCAAGTGGCGCTGAAGCGTGGCGTGATTTATTGATAAATTTGACTGTTCGAGCATTCAAGAAAGTATGAAGTTTTCTCTGCGTTTCTCCTTAGATATCCACTTGCTTTGTCATAAGTCACTTAGTTTTATTCGTTCGAGTAATAGCCATTATGCTGAATAATCCATGGGCGCGAAATTATGAGAAAGATGATCATGCAGCTTTGGGTCGCGTTCGTGAATGGGCTGGAAATAAACTTGGCAGTACTGTCGACTATGGATTTGGTTATGGGACATGGGTATTCATTGGGAATGAGACAGTAATCAAGGTTGATCCCGAGGTTGGTCGGTCGGGTCGGTTTAGTCATGAGCTCGCTGTAACAGCAATGGACCTCCCTGGAGTCGCTACTCCAAATGTGATTGAAACCGGTACGCTTGAAGGTAGGGCGTGGGTCATCATGAATCGACTTGACGGTTCTATTGCTTATAACGTCTGGCCTGGCCTTGATGCCAAGGCTCGTGAAAAATTGGTCGCTCAACTAGCTACGGCATTAAGCCATTTACAAAAATTTCGACCTGATGCTTCGATGCTTAACGCCACGACGGAAAATTGGAGCAGGCATGTACGTGAGTCGTTTAATAGGACGCTGAGGTCTGTAGACGCTATTGTTCCTGGGAGGATACTGACACAGTCACAGGGAGCTTTTGCTCTCTGGGCTGAAGCGCTTGAAGATCGTCCCAGGGTACTTTGCCATGGTGATCTCTGGTTTGGGAATATTTTGGTTAACCATCAAGGGGAATTATCGGGAATTGTAGATTTCGATCGAACTGCCTTGGCACCGTCGGATTATGAACTGGACATGCTTTTGAGATTTTGGAATTATCCTTGGAATTTCGTTCCCGAACAATTAGAAGAGACTTACGACGAGCCACTCGATATCTTTTTGTTGAAACCAATTCTAGAACTTTGCAAAGGTGACTTAAGTGACGAGGTGTTGAGCGCTCGGCTTAGTGCGCTGGAACTGATATACCGCCTCAACCTCGTTAGTCGTTTTGGCTGGAACGATGAGAACGCCGAGATGTTTGATCGTGTTCTTGCAGGCGATTGGGTTAACGGTCTTATTTAGAAATTTCTAGATCGCGATCTTGTATGCTTCACCTACTCTGGTTTTGCTAATACAAAGTTAATTTATAACTATTGGCTAAGTTTTTCTAAAACGCGGAAGACTTTCCAAGTTCAGTAGGGTTTCTTTATAGAACTTGTAAATGTTTAGGTTTTTAACATAACTAATCAGCGACATCGGCTGTTGGTCGAGCCTCGAGTAGGTCGATGCCGCCTCGGACTTGCCCAAGAGTGTCAGCGATTCGTTCTTCAAGAGTGAATAAGACTTCTCTAGCGTAGTTGTCTGCACCTTTGCGACGTTCTTCAGCAGAAATCCCTGCGTCATGTAAAATCGTGTTTACCCGACTTTCTGCGTCATCGATGAGTTTCTGTGAACGACTGCTTGCCGCTTCTTCGATCTCGCTTGCGTTTTCATTGGCCTGTTTAACGATTTCAGTGTCCTGAATCATCTTGTTAGCTTTTTCTTGAGAAGTGGTAAGTAAGGTGTTTGATTGTTCTTCGGCTAATTGGCGGATGGTCGTTGCTTCTTCATCAGCGTAAGCACGAATTCGACGAGCTTCGATTTCAGCTTGTTTGATGATGGCATCTTTTTGTCTTACTACGCCTTCGGCCTCGGTTATCTCATCAGGAAGATGTTTTTTCATCTCATCAATGATCGCACTGATTTTTTGCTGGTTAACCAGTGTTCGTGCAGTGCCAGGCACGCGTCCCTTAACGATCATTTGCTCGAGGTTTTCGAGTTGTGACATGAGTGTCATTTTTGCCTCCATGTTTCCTTTTCAACTAGCGTTGTCTTGCTTGGTTTGGGCGATCCTCTCAGACAGAGGCTCCCATACATTTTGTGGAACTAGTCCCGACACATCAGCGCCGAGTGCTGCCACCTCTTTTACTCTTGATGAACTCAGGATTTGGTATTCCAGAGCGCTGAAGAGACAAATCGTTTCTATGTCTTCAGCCATCCTGCGGTTCATTAGCGCCATTTCACTTTCGTATTCGAAATCACTGGTTATTCGAAGTCCTCTTACAATGACATCTGCACCAATTTCACGTGCAGCATTGACGGTTAAGCCTGAGTATGACTGCACAGAAACGTTTGGGACGTGGATTATCGCTTCAGCGAACAATGATATTCGCTCGTCGATTGTGAACATTGTTCGTTTTGATGATATTTCAACAACACCTACTGTCAGGTGATCAACTGTTTTCGATGCCCGCTCAACGATGTCGATATGACCGTTGGTTACTGGATCAAATGTGCCTGGATATATCGCTATAGACATCTATTCAACACCTACGCCTGATAGTAATTTGTCCGACCGATACACTGATACTGCTGAATCACCGTAAAGCCGATGTGTCGACAACATTAGGCCAGGGAGCATATCTGGTAATTTGGTTCTTTTTGAATGCTCAAGGAACGCGATAGCGGTTGGTGCGATTAATCCTGCCTCATTTACACGGGTGAACAGACCTTCAAACTCATTCAGTTCGTATGGTGGATCAGCGAAAATCAGTTCGAATTCCCCTTCCAGTCTTCCGACTGCTTGAAGCGCGTTACACCTGTGCACTGTTCCTTTTGCTGCCAAATTATGTCGTTCCAGACTTTTTTTGATTTCATTACAACGTTTTGAATTTTGTTCTACAAATGAAGCGTTTTCCGCACCACGTTGCAATGCTTCAATTCCTAAAGCTCCAGTTCCTGCGTATATATCGAGAACTTGGAGACCATGGGATCCGGTCGGGCCTAGCATGGAAAACATAGCCGAACGGACCTTTGAAGTTGTTGGACGTAGAGAAGTGGCATCTTTAGATCGCCTGACGCCGGAACACCCTTTCTGTCTTTTTCTCATAGTGCCTTAGAATTCCGCATGGATTTCCTGATGAACTTTAGATGAGAAACGATTATTGTTTAGATTGCATGTTATTGACCATCGTCAGTTGTTACCGATTTCGGGTGTTTTACACGGAATCGATATATTTATGTGATGGGTAAACCATGTGACGCTGAATATGAAGTGGCTCTGCCTTAGAATAAACCGGTGCATTGACGAAAGTGCGTAGTTTCTCGATGCAAACGTATAGTCGAATGATTCAGTAAGCCACCCGAATTTACGGATGAACTTTATTCAGCGAGTATTTGGTCTTAATTAATTTAAGTTACCCCGAAAAAATGACGAGAGAAAAACAGGCAATTCAACCTAACGGGCAATCTAAGGCGGCTGGAGAGCGAAAACTTATTGAAGATCGTTTAGCCAAGACGGCTGAGATTCGTTCTCGCGGTATCGACCCTTACCCACCAAGATTTAATCGAACCCATACCTCTTTGGAAGCAATTGCACTGTTCCAATCTCTTGAGCGAGGCGGCGAAGAACCCGATCAACCAGAAAACCATATTGTTGGAGTTGCTGGGCGGGTGATGGCTCGACGAGGGCAAGGTAAGGCCTCATTTATTGACGTCAGGGATGGTTATGGTTCGATTCAAATTTTCGCTCGTCAAAATACCATGGGAGATGATTCCTACGCGATTCTTGACTTACTCGACATTGGAGACATTATCGGTATAGAAGGAATGGTGATACGCACTCGTAGGGGTGAAATTAGTGTCGAGGCAAAAACCATCACGTTGTTGACAAAAGCTATTCGTCCACTTCCAGATAAATGGCATGGATTACAGGATCAAGAGGTACGTTTTCGGCAGCGTTATCTTGATCTCATATCTAATGAAAAGGCTATGCAGAACGCTTTAATGCGTTCTAAGATCGTTCGTTCAATGCGTGATTTCATGCATGCTCGTGGATTTATAGAAGTTGAGACACCGATTTTGGTCCCTGTCGCAGCAGGAGCACAAGCGACCCCATTTGCAACACACCATAATCAGCTAAATCGTGATTTGTATTTAAGAATAGCCACCGAGCTATATTTAAAAAAGCTCATAGTAGGCGGGATCGAACGGGTGTTTGAGATCGGTCGCCTGTTCCGTAATGAGGGCCTTGATCACGATCATAACCCCGAATTTACTACTATTGAGAGCTACCAAGCATATGCTGATTACAATGATGTTATGTGCATGGTAGAAGAGATGGTTGCTCAGATTGCCCAGGACACAACTGGTTCGATGATATTGCCAGCGATATCTGAAAAGCGGCCAGAGATTAACCTGACTCCACCTTGGCCCCGTCTTGATCTACGAAGCGAAATTATGGAGCGTACGGGGATCGATTTTGTTGAAACACGCGATATCGAGTCTCTTTCTAATGCCATGCAAGAATGTGGTATTCACGTTGAGCCTGGATCTGATTGGGGTCGCTTGCTTGATAAAGTGATCTCCTCAGAAGTTGAGCCGAATCTCATTCAGCCTCATTTTTTGATTGACTATCCGGTTGAAATGTCTCCACTTGCAAAGCGTAAACCCGGTTCTTCCGATATTGTTGAGCGATTTGAAGCGTTCGTCATGGGTACGGAACTAGCGAATGCTTTTACGGAGTTGAACGATCCGGTTGATCAGCGAGAACGCTTTGAGCAGCAAGAACATTTGCGCCAAGAATTCGACAATGATGAGGCTGATCGCTTGGACGAGGATTTTTTGATTGCAATTGAGCACGGGATGCCACCCACAGGAGGTTTAGGTCTAGGAATCGATCGTCTCACTATGCTCCTTGCTGGCGAAGAATCTATTCGCGAAATTTTGTTGTTTCCAGCTATGCGCAGTATTTGACATGGGTATTCAAAGTAAATATATCGATAGTAATTGGTTAGTGAAAAATTTCCCTAAGAGAAACAAATAATGCTTTCACTGGAAAATATTGTTCGAAATCCTGAAAAAACACGTTCAGCTTTGATGCGACGAGGGGAAGACCCTCCGATCGACCAGATTTTGGAACTGGACCAACAGCGAAAAAGACTGATCCAAGCCGCAGATACTGATCGAGCCTTGCGAAATGCGGTGAGTAAAACGATTGGCAGGGAGAAACGTAAGCCAACAGCTAAAGAGATTGCTGAAATGCGTGAGACTGGGGATCGTATCAAGTCCCATGAGAATGATCTTGAATCGGTTTTAACAGAGATGAATGCGGTTTTGTTGTCCTTGCCAAATATTCCACTCCAGGGTGTTCCTGATGGGATGGATGAAGAATCAAATATCATTGCTCGCACATCTGCCGGTGATACGCCAAGTCATGGCAATGCACATTGGGATGTAGGCCCGAGACTTGGGATACTGGATCTTGAAGCGGGCGCCAGTATTGCCGGGGCAAGATTTTTTGTCCTTAAGGGCAAAGGTGCCAAACTCCAACGGGCATTGGCGGGATGGATGCTCGATGTCCAAACCCAAGAGCATGGATATCTCGAGATTGATCCACCTTTGCTTGTGCGTCCGGAGACAATGACTGGTTCGGGCAACCTTCCAAAATTCAAAGACAATCTGTATCGGGATGACGAAACAGATCTTTGGCTTATACCAACGGCAGAGGTTGCGCTAAATGGATTACATCAAGGTCAAATTCTTGAACCGGGACTATTACCTTTGAAATATGTTGCACAAACTCCTAGCTTCCGGAAGGAGCATGCTTCCGCAGGCCGAGATGTCCGTGGCATTAAACGGGTTCATCAGTTTGAAAAAGTCGAAATGTTCCGTTACGTCGAACCAGAAAATTCCGAAGTTGCTTTAGAAGAGATGGTTACTGAAGCTGAAGAATTATGCAAGCGCCTTGATCTTACTTACCGAGTTTTGGAACTTTGTGCGGGCGATATTGGATTTCAGTCAGCCAAAACTTATGACATAGAGGTTTGGTCGCCTGGATCGGCTGAGTGGTTGGAGGTTAGTTCGATTTCGACCTGTATGGATTTTCAGGCACGTCGTAATGGCACTCGTTATAGGCGTGAAGCCGGGGATCCTACTAGGTTTCCTCACACGCTAAACGGCTCTGGATTAGCTTTGCCTAGAATATGGATAGCGATAATAGAAAACGGTCTCCAGGCGGATGGTTCAGTAGTTATTCCTGATGAATTGGTGCCGTACACTGGATGGGATCAAATTGAGTCTGGTAGCAAATAAGGTGATCGATTCGTCTCACATGCCTAGTCCGGTGTAGCTACCGTCAAATGCCGACCTTGCGTATTGATCAGGCCAAGTTGCGATTCCATCAAGTTGAGCTTTGGCGTAAAGGGGCCAGTAAGGATTTCGCAATAGTTCGCGACCGATAAATATAACGTCAGCGTCTCCCTTAAATAGAATCTCTTCTGCGTGCTGGGCTTCTGTTATGAGTCCTACAGCCCCTGTTAATATTCCTGTTTGCTTGCGAATTTCAGACGCGAATTCAACCTGATACCCAGGTGCTGTTGTATTGGAAGGAGTGGCGACAGGTATAGGCAACAACTGGTTAGGAGAGTTTCCTCCCGAAGAGCAATCGACTAGGTCAACTCCTAGGTCTTTCATCCATTTTGAAAGTTGAATTGACTGATCAAGATCCCAGCCACCTTTTACGTATTCAGTTGCGGAGATACGAGCGAATAGTGGCATTGACTCTGGAATAGCGTTTCGAACTGCCGTGATGGTTTCTAGTGCAAAAGTAGCTCGATTTTGGAGTGATCCACCGTATTTATCCTGGCGTTGATTAGAGATTGGTGAAAGAAACTCACAAGCAAGATACCCGTGAGCGAAATGTAACTCTATGACTTTGTATCCGGCGTCAACAGATCGAACAGCAGCGTCAGCGAACGCTTGGACAATGTCGTTAATATTTTGTTCACTGAGTTCTGCTGGGATTGCATAATCTTCATCGAATGGCAGCGCGCTCGGAGCCACGGGTTTCCACCCTTCACCGTCTTCACTCAAAAGCCCGGAACCGATCCATGGGGCTGCATGAGAGGCCTTGCGACCTGCATGTGCAAGTTGGACGGCTGGTACTGATCCCGCGGATTCAATGAACTTGGTTATGGGTCGTAGTAAATCGACGTGGTCATCTGACCAGATTCCCTGGTCCCATTGAGAAATTCTACCTTCAGGCTGAACCGCGGTAGCCTCTGCCATTACTAACCCCGCACCACCGACCGCTCGAGTGCCCAAGTGCACCATATGCCAGGGAGTCGCCAAACCATCGGTCTTGCTCGAATACTGACACATTGGAGAAACAAACACGCGGTTTGGGATAGTTTGCCCTTTTATTGTTATTGGATTGAACAGTTGGCTAATTTGATTAACTCCAGATTATCTACAAACAAATTCACTGATTGATGGTCAAAGTGTATTCTGTTGGCGTGGTTGACAGGCGCGTAACGGCGCTTACGACGGTAATTATCAGATCATCTTTTTTGATGTCATTCAGTTTAATTGATCCGGTAGCATTTTCGTCCACGGGTAGGCGGTAGACCATTGAATCCCCTGAACCTTTTTCATGGATAACTTGTACCAAATAATTTGTGGGAATCGTGCTCTGTACTAAAGTGAAACCTTCAGGAATCCAGTCTCTGGTTGTTGTGGTATTGTCAGTCCAATTTATCGCACTAATTTCGAAATCATCGAGGCAGATGCCTTTAGCAAATAATGCGTCATCGGTGATGTACTCAAAGCGGATTAATATTTCTTGGCCTGCGTAGCTGGAGATATCAGTCGAATCTTTAACCCATCCCATGCTGTTTCCAGTGAGTCCGGGTCCGTAAGAGTTGCCATTTGGATCGAGGTTGATTGATCTTTCGGTTGTGAGGATATCCCATGTCTCACCATCATCAGTTGAAATCATCGCATACCCATAGTCCCAGAATTCTTCTATATCGTAGTTGACCCAGTAGGTTAACGTGGCAGTGTCTACATCTGATAAATCCACACGCTTGGTTAAGGTTGAATTGATTGAATCTCCCTGATTAGACCACCAACATGTTTTGTCCGAACGAGGTGGATGAGTCAACAGCGCCGTTTCTGGCTCGCCCTGGAATTTAATGGTTATTTGCTCAGATTCACTTGAGCTGACTACGTAGTCTGCACCAAATGATTTCACTTGACCATTCAGTGAACCGGGGACTCTCATGGGTATTTGCTTTACAGAGGGAAGCGAACGATTTTCATATCTATACGGTCCTTCTTTTGGATTCATGTAATTCGCAATAAGCCAGTCAGCGTAAACATCTTGCCCGGTAACATTGAAACCTAAATCAGCTAGCACATTGTCGATTGAGTCCATGCTGTCCTTTTTATTTTCGGATACAGCGGACAATATATTTGTACCTCCGTAATGTGTAGCGAGAAATGCGAAGAATAGGTTCGCAGCTCCATAGTTCGATGGAATCGCGTCAAATTCTATGAGGGAAGTTGATGGGTCCATTAGAAAAGCAGAAATTGCGCTTCTTTGAAAACCAGCGATCTCTGCTGCGATTTCTGATAGCCCTTCGTTAACCCAGGAATCCTCGCTGGAATCTGATGCGAAATGGGTTGCATGTTGAAGCTCATGGGCTAGAACACTCAAATATTGTCTGCTGGTTAACTTTAGACGGTCTGCCGACATATAAAGTGCCTGACGCTCGTTGGAGTGTTTGCGAATTTCCTTGGGATAGGAATCAGCCGCGGAAAAATAACCTCCCATCCTCGATTGTAAGATGCCGTTATAAATGACGATCCTTTCGTCTGCGTCGATTCCGGGTGTGACAGGGTAACCGAATACTTCGGTTACTGCGGGCCATATGTCGTTTTCAAAAGATTCGGCGACTTTTTTGATATCGTTCCCGTCAGGGATGAAACCATCTTCAAATATCCAGTAAGCATGTTCGGATATATATGAAACTTCACCACTAACTTGAGTGTTACCGGTATCACGCAGGATCCAGAAATAAACTTTTTGTCCTAAAGTCAATGGTTGTGGAGTCAGTATTTTTTCAGGCTCAACGTAATCTTTTAAGAGCCGCCTTGCGAGTGCTGGAAGATCGCGATCCGGCGGTGTCGGAATATATTGCTCTGACGAGTCTTGTAAATACGAAGGTATGCTGGTCGGGGATGTTGAATTTTTACGCTGTGTGACTGTTTTTTTTTGCGCTGATGTAGCCGTTAGAGTTTCTGTTCTCGTGATATTGGAATTATCTGAATCAGTCGATGTGTTTACTATCGTTTCTGTTTGATAGTCGCTGACTATGGTAGGTGCGGAACCTTCAATATCGCCTGTACAAGCCAAACACAGAATGATTATTGTGGTTAGGGCGCTGGCAAGAATTGCTGTGGCTAAGTCAGGTGTGATTTTATCGAGCGATGTCAATGTGCTTTTGGAGCTTCGCCACCGCGGTTGAATTTATTCATGGCGTTTTCAAGATCATCGCGAATGATCATTTCGATCGCATCTACTGCTTTATAGGTCGCTTTAATTACTAACTCCTTAGTCTCCGGTTCAAATGTGCTGAGGACGTGATCTACTTGGGTAGCACCAGATTCTGGGTTCCCTACACCTATTCTCACTCGAGGGAATTCGTTGGTACCTAATACAGAGATTATTGATTTAAGGCCGTTATGCCCACCAGGACCGCCTTTTTTTTTGATTCTTAATGAACCTGGGGGCAGGTTAATATCATCACTGAGGATCAGTATTTTTTCGGGGTCTGTTTTATAGCGGTTGACCAAGTAATTTAGAGCTGTTCCCGAACGATTCATGAATGTCTGAGGATATGCCAGCACTACTAGGTTGCCATTAAGTTCCAACTCCCCGAATCTCAGCTCCTTTTGCTTGTTGTTTATTTGAGTTTTTGTACGACGGACAAACTCATCCATGCACCACCAACCTACGTTATGGCGGGTGTTTTTATATTTGTCCCCCGGGTTACCTAGGCCGATTATTATCCATGGATGAGATTTTGATCCACCGCCATTGCCGCCTGGGAATAGTTTTTCTAAGATCGAGGAAACATTCAATCGATGGGATCTCCGCTGGAACTTTCAGACGTCTTTTCAAGGATATATAAGATGTTATCGCTCGACCTGATTGTAATGTTCGATAATGATCTTCGGAATTTATTTGAAGAAAAGGAATTATTACCCGAGGCTTGATTTAGGTATTGATATCGGAGATTTCCCTAGGAATGCTTTTGGCGCTACATTTTTAGTCAATCGGGACTACCCCTTCGATTATTAATGCCCTGAGCTGCTCCTCATTAATAATGTGAATGCCGATTTGTTGGGCTTTATTGAGTTTAGAGCCTGGGTCCGTTCCTTTGACCACATAGTTGGTCTTCTTCGAGACTGAGCTAGTGACTTTACCGCCCATTTCTTTTATTTGATTTTGTGCCTCAGCACGCGACATTTTTTCCAATTTCCCGGTTATAACAAACAGTCTTCCGTTTACCGGGTGATCTTCTAGCAGTGTTGGGGTTTGATCGGAGGGATTTATTCCGAGTTCTATGAGGTCCTCGACTAATTTTTGGTTTTCCTCTAAGGCGAAATATTCACACAATGTTGAAGCGATTGTTGGACCTATCCCTTCAATTGCCAGTAATTCTTCCTCCGTAGCTTTTTGTATTGCTGTTAAGTTGCCGAATCGCTGTGAAATCCATTCGGCACTTTCCGAACCCACCCCTGATATTCCAAGGGCAAACAAGAGACGAGGCAGCGATTGTGACCGCGAGGTTTCGATGGCTTGCAGCAAATTATCAACGCGAGTTGCACCCATCTTGTCAACCTTTATAAGGTCATCCCGTCGATTATGCAGTCGATACACATCGGCAATATTTGATACAAAACCCAAACGTGGGAGATCTTGTGCTACTCGTTCTCCAAGCCCTTCGATATCCATTGCGCTCCGTGAAGCGAAGTGTTCTAACAAACGTTCAAATTGAGCCATGCATGCCGTGTTCAAGCACTTAGTGATGGCTTCATCTTCGGTCTGGATCGTTCTTGTGTTGCAGGATGGACATGTGGCCGGGAATTGGAAAGGTAATGATTGCTTATTGCGTTTATTTTTGGATGCGATACTCACTATTTGTGGGATCACGTCTCCTGCTCGCTGAACTATTACCCGATCACCTTCACGGAGGTCTTTTCTGACGATTTCATCTTTGTTGTGAAGCGTGGCTCGCCCAACCGTAACTCCTCCAACCATTACAGGTTCTAATTCCGCCCAAGGTGTCAGCGCTCCAGTGCGACCGACGTTTACGTGAATCGCTTTAAGCGTGGTTTCTGCGCGTTCAGCTGGAAATTTGAACGCGACAGCCCATCGGGGATCTCTACCCACATATCCGAGACGCTTTTGTAATGTCAGGGAGTTGATCTTGATCACCACCCCATCTATGTCATAATCAAGCGTATCCCGTACTAAGCTGGCGTTGGCGATTGCAGCCATTACTTCTTCGATTGTTTCTGCGTTACGCGTCCATTCGTTTACGTGGCCGCCCCATTCTTTAATCGCACTAAGGGCTTCGCTATGGCTTGCGGGCTCGACGGTGTTATCGATGTAGCCTAGCGAATAGAAATACATGTCCAGTGGACGTTTTGCAGTTTCAGTAGAGTCAAGTTGTCTCAGTGATCCTGAAGCTGAATTTCTAGGATTCACATAAGCTGGTAATCCTGATCGTTCTCGTTCGCGGTTGAGGGATGCAAACTTGGATTTCGGCAAGAAAACTTCGCCACGTAATTCTAGCTCAGAGGGGGCATCGTCACGGAGTTTCAACGGAACACTTCGAATGGTACGGACATTTGCAGTGACGTCTTCTCCTCGCAAGCCATCGCCACGGGTTGCCGCCTGTTCGAGTACGCCATTGTTGTAGGTTATTGCAATAGCGAGGCCATCGATTTTGAGTTCGCACACCATAGGCGCGTGGTCGATTTCAAGAAAGGCAAGAGTACGTCGATGCCAATCTCTTAAACCAGCTTCATCGAATACATTTCCAAGGCTAAGCATCGGTAACCGGTGCATGACTTCTTCAAATCCTGAAGCAGGTGCGCTACCAATTCTTTGAGTTGGCGAATCAGAAGTTTTAAGTTCTGGGTAGGTCGCCTCGAGTGAAAGTAACTCCTGCATTCTAGCGTCCCATTCAGCATCATCGAGCTCAGGAGAGTTTTCCACGTAATAGAGGGTGTTAGCCTTATCGATTTCAACTCTTAGCCAGGCGGCTCGTTTTATGACTTCATCAGGGACTGAGGAGTCTGCATTAGACTGGATATAAAGTGGGGAGTCTTGATCGCTCACGTGTTCATACACTCGTGTTTGTAACAGGCTTAGGGATTAGAAATCCCAGCATCGAAAAATCAGCGTGAACTGCATTGTCCAAAGTATATCAATGCTACTTGAGTACCAATTGAATACAAATATCTCTGTTTAGTGAATATATGAACAAGACTAGGAGGTCTATACTCCTTGTCATGACGGTAAATTTGTTAGTGATCAAGCGTTTCGATTCCGTAATTAGATATGGCTGATATCCAGCCCTTCAGGGCAGTACGTTATAACTCCGATATCGCAGGGGATGTGAGTCTTCATGTTTGTCCTCCGTTTGACGTAATTACTCCGCAACTTCAACACGAACTTTATGATCGTTCTCCCTACAATATCGTTCGCTTAGAGTTGGCACGTCGCGGGCTTTCAGATGATCCATATGAACGAGCTGCGGAAACAGCTCAAACTTGGGAAGATTCAGGTGTTCTTAAATATGATGAAGAACCTTCTATATACGTAACGGAAGAAGAGTTTGAGTATCGAGGTCGCACACTTCGAAGGCGGGGGTTTATTGCGGGTGTCAGGTTAGAGGATTATGACCAAAAAGTCGTACTGCCTCACGAAGGTACACGATCAGAATGGGTAGCGGATCGAGTTCGGCTTATGGGGGCAGCGCAGTCGAATTACAGCCCTTTGCTAGTTATATATCGTGATGATCTTCGCTCCAGTGTCAGGAATCTCATACGGGCTATAGCTGGTGGTGAACCTACGGTAGTGTTCGAACCACCGGATATGCCTCAACTTCGGCTGTGGCGGGTTACGGATCCTGGAACGATTAGTGTGATTCAAACTGTTTTGAGGGATTCAGAAATATTCATAGCTGACGGCCATCATCGTTATGAAGCAGCTTTGAGATATCGCAGCGCAGTGCGATCTGAACGAGAAGTTCGCTTCGATGAATCGTTGAACTTTCGTATGATGTTGCTGGTCTCGTTTGATGAGCCGGGGTTGATAACACGCGGTTATCACCGACTCGTCGAGTCTGCCACAGAAAAAGAATTTGCAGATCTCATCAAAACTATAGACCGAACATGTTATATAGAGGAGTGGGATCCTCCTGCTGCTTCTACGGCTGCGGACCGGATTGAGCGGTTTGCAGTAGAGTTGGGAGAGCGTAAAGATGATGAGGTTGTGTTCGGTATATACGGTAAAGAACAGGGGAAATTTCATATAGCAAGAATGAAATCTCCACCTGAGGTCGATAACGCGTTAGAGTCTTCTGAATATTCTTATTTACATTCGCATGTGATTCGACCCGTTGTAGATGTCGAACGTGAAGAGGAGATCATTAGTCCGCAACATGACGCTGAATTGATAGCTCGTCGCGTGGACGATGGATCAGCTCGAATGGCGTTCATTATGCGGCCTGTTCCGCTTGATGAATTTGTTTCAATCGTTACTCGTGGCTGGCGGTTACCTGCTAAAACGACGAATTTCTTCCCAAAGCCTCCCGCAGGTGCGGTGATTCAGCAATTCGGGGATACTCTATAACAGTTGTAGATCCTTTGTTGCCAATTTAGTTGAGAGAGTCGATTTGCTCTAATACTTTTTCAGCACTTACAAAATGACCAGTGTTTTCTCCTATACTTTTCCACACAATTTGACCTTTTTTATCTATCAGGAACAATGAGGCTGAGGCTAATCCGTCTCCAAACAGGTTAAAAACCCCGTATGAATCAGGCACATAAGGGTCTGAGGAGGTAAACAACAACGGGAATTCTATATCTGTTTTGGAAATCAAATTTAATGAGCCGTCTAGATCATCTGTACTTATCGCAAGAATTTGAACCTTTTTCTGGTCAAAGGCTTGTTTTTGTTTTTGCAACTCCACGAGTTGTCTCTTACATGCAGCTCACCAAAACGCTCTATAAAAAGCTAGGAGAACAAATTTTTTATCTTCGAAATCTGAACGAGTGAACTTATGACCTTGTGTTGACGGAAGGCTAAAATCTGGCGCTTTGTTTAGAGTCGTTGATGTTATTTGTTCAGGCGACCGTATTTTTTCTGAAACCGAAGAATTTTCAACCAGATTGCCAGGGTTCGACTCGTCGACACCTTCACTGTCGCAGGCTATGGACAGCGCTAGGCTTAGAGCAATCAGCATCATCGGTCCTGATTTTAAGTTGTGCTTAAAATCAGGACCGATGATGCTGATGAAATCCATTGCGATAAATTTAATGAACTATGAAGTCATACGATTGAGAGTTTGACTGGCAGCATTTAAAGCTTCGTCGATATGACTTTTCTCGACCCATCCCATATGTCCAATCCTAAAAATCTTCCCCGTTAAAGATTTTTGTCCGCCTCCCAATACGACGTTGAAGTTGTCATTTACGTCACTCAAAAACTTTTTCCCGTCTACGTCATCGGGTAGTCTGATGGCCGTTACGGTGTTTGAAGCAAACTTCGGGTCTGGTAGGAGATCTAGTCCTATAGATGATGCTCCTTTACGGGTGTGTTCTGCAATTTCATGGTGCCGTTGGAATACGTTCTCTATCCCCTCATCGACCATTGATTGTAAGGCTATTTGCAGCGTGAACATGGCTGGGAGGCATGGGGTGAAGGGTGGTTGTCCTATTTTGAGGTAATCTTCGTATTGCTGTACGTCAAGGTAGTATTTTGGCATTGTGGATTTGGCGTAAGCAGCCCAGGCTTTTTTCGAGAATGTGATCATAGCGATTCCTGGTGGCGAAACCCAGCTTTTTTGTGATGCGGTTGCTACGACATCTACACCCCAAGCATCTACCGCGATCGGAACTCCTCCGGCACTTGAAACGGCGTCTACTAAGATGAGCGCATCAGACTCTTCATGTATGACTGTGCAGAGTTCCTTCAGAGGGTTAGAGACGCCGGTTGAGCTTTCATTGTGTGTGAATATTACAGCCTTGATATGGGGATTTTTTCTTATGTTTTCTCGCACTGCATCCAGATCAGCTGCGTTGCCTAGTTCGAAATTAAGCCTGTCTACATCAGCCCCATATGCTTCTGCGATTTCTGCGAATCTCTCACCAAAAACACCAATTATTATTGATAAGACCTTATCTCCTGGTGAAACTGTGTTCACCACTGCTGCTTCCATCGCTCCCGTCCCAGAAGCCGTTATGAAGTAAACGTCATTATTCGTCATAAAAACGGTTTTTAAATTAGAAGACATCTGATCCAGCATCTCTGCGTACTCTGGACCGCGATGATTGATCATTTGAGATCCTGCTACCGCCAGCACCTCGTCAGGTAGCGGTACAGGTCCTGGGATTCTGAGATTTGGCTGATTCTGGATGGCCAATAAAGTGCTCCGTGCTTGTGACTGAATGGTGATTTTAATAGATAGTGGTCGTCTTGACTAAAGGCTATAAAAGATTCTAACTCTCGTTAGATAAAACGGTTGCAATTTCATTGGAAAAATCTACACAGAAATCAGATGCTCGACGACAGGGCGATAATAAATGGTCTTTATCTGTAAATGGAAAACCTAATTCACCAGTTTTACAATAGCGTAGTTTTTTCGCCCTCTGCGTATGACCATAAGTCGACCATCAACAAGATCACTCATCAGAACCGCTCGACCTGCATCTTTGATTTGTTCTCCATTGAGTGACATGCCGCCTTGTTCTACCGTACGCCGCACGTCTCCATTAGATTTTGCAGATCCACTTGTGATAGCTAGTTCAGAGAATTTCATTCCATCGCCAGTTAGTTGATCTCGATTGATTTCCGTTACGGGCGATCCGCTAAGTACATCTTCCATCTCGTCTGACGATAGCGAGGAGATATTGTCGCCAAAGAATGCTTCAGTAACCTTTAGTGCTTGAGCGAGTCCGTTATCTCCATGGACAGTTCTTGTAACTTCTTTAGCCAGAGTTCGTTGAGCTTCGCGTTTTTCGGGTTCAACACTGACAGCCTCTGTTAAGTTCCCTATATGAACTTGATTTAAGAGGGTAAACAATTTTGTATATGACACCACATCTGCATCAGCCACGTTTAAGAAAAACTGATATAGCTTATAAGGTGAAGTCTGATTGGGGTCCAACGTCGGAGCACCGTCAATAGACTTACCAAATTTTTCACCTGTTGAGCTGACGACCAGTGGATAAACAATACCGTGCGCTCTTGGTCTGCCGTCTGAGTCAGCTCCATGAATCTTGCGAATTAGTTCAACGCCTCCGAGAATATTGCCCCATTGATCGCTGCCGCCAGCTTGGAAACCGACCTTTTCTTGCTCGAATAGTCTCAGAAAATCGTAGGCTTGTAGTAATTGGTAGCTGAACTCAGTAAATGAAATCCCACTATCGCGGTCAAATCGACCCTTAACCGATTCTCGTCCCATCATCGAATTTACCGTGAAGTGTTTACCGATATCTCGGAGAAATTCCAATAGGTTGGTATCTCGTAGCCAGTTAGCGTTGTTCACAATACGAGCGGGATTGGATTTAACTTTGAAATCTAGAAACGGTTCGAGCTGAAGGCGAATGGCATCCACATTTTCATCAATCTGTGCCACTGACATCAGATTGCGTTCTTCTACCCGTCCAGAGGGATCTCCGATCATTCCAGTGCCACCACCCACTAGAGCTATTGGGGTATGGCCGTGGAGTTGGAGGCGGACTAAACCCATGATCGGGACTAGACTCCCGATGTGAAGGCTGCTAGCCGTTGGGTCAAAGCCGTTGTAGCATAAAACTTTTTGGGTTGCCAGAGTGTGCAGGGCTCCTGGAGTTGCGTCAAATAACGCCCCGCGCCATTCGAGTTCTTCTGCTGCGTTTGCAAATTCTGTATATGTGGTCATAAGTATGTCCCGTTATTGGAATTTGAGTTGCGTTACTTATCTGGCGAGAATTTTCCTGACTTCATCAACGTCTTTATTCATTTGGGTGATTAGTTTTTCGGTGGATTCAAAAGCGATTTCACTTCTGGTGCGAGATATGAACTCAATTTGCATTTGTTGACCGTACAGATCCCCATCGTAGTCTAGAATGAAAGTCTCAATTGTACGAACCCCACTGGTTTCAAATGTTGGTCGTACACCTATGCTTGTAGCTGCTTTGTGTGACTTCCCGTTAATTTCAACTATGGTCGCGTAAATTCCATTCCCGGGCACAGTGATTGTTGAGTCTGGTTGAATGTTGGCAGTTGGAAAACCTAATTCTCGGCCACGCCTATCTCCTTCTATTATTACTCCTGAGATAGAGTAATTTCTTCCGAGCATTATGGCAGCGGATTCGCAATGACCCTTAACGATCGCATTTCGTATGGCCGAACTAGAGACTGCGCAGCCGTTTACGATTTTAGGAGGGGCTTCTATGAAATCTACATTAGATAATTTTTTCGATAACGAGAGTTTCTCGATTCCTAATCGATCAAACCCGATTTTTGCATTTGGCCCAACTATCAATGCGTTTAATCCAAAGAGATGTTGAAGTTCGCATACAAATTCTTCGGCGGATAATTTCTGAATGGCTGTTCCAAAATCTAGTTCTATGATCTGATCAATTCCGATTTCCATCAAAATGTTTCTTCGAGTTTTTAAATTACATATATACGAAACATTAAAATCAGGTTTTATGAAAGCCCTAGGCTGCTCTTTGAATACTAGAGCGACTGATATTGCGCTACGTGCCTTCGCTTCACATTGTAGTTGCTTGAGCAATGCTTGATGTCCCAGGTGAACCCCATCAAACGTTCCTACGGTAGCCACAGTCGGGCCATCTTGTATTTCTATGGATGCGAACAGTTCTGAAATCGACATGATCGACGATAGATTAGCCTAGTCGCTGCGATTCGTGGCGCTAACTAAGAATCGTGTGTGCTTCCCGGAGCAGGGTTTCGGTAGTTTCCCAATTAATACATGCATCAGTGATTGATACACCGTACTGTAAATCTGCCGGGTTACCCAAGGACTGATTGCCCTCATTTAGGTGACTTTCAAGCATTAGGCCAATAACACCGGTATTTCCGGCGGTGCGCTGTCGAATTACTTCTCGGAATACAATTGGTTGGCGCTTATGATCTTTATTACTATTGGCGTGTGAGCAGTCAATTACGACGTTGCGCCTCAGACCCGCAGTTTCAAGTAGGGATGTTGCTAGGTTAACTGAGGATTCATCGTAATTTGGTCCGGTTGATCCCCCTCGCAAAATTAATTGCTGAGCCTGATTGCCTGTGGTGTTAACGACTGAAGCGCGGCCATCGAGGTCGATCCCAAGAAACGCGTGTGGTGAACGTGCTGCTACCATTGCGTCCACGGCGATCTGGCAACTGCCGCCCGTGCCGTTTTTAAAGCCGATTGGCATTGACAGTCCGCTTGCCATTTGTCTATGGGTTTGACTTTCAGTTGTCCGTGCACCAATTGCTCCCCACGAAATCAGATCGGCCATATATTGTGGAGTAAACGGATCTAAGAACTCAGTTCCCGCCGGAAGGCCTATTGCACCGACTTGCAGTAAAAAATCCCTTGCTCGTTTGAGACCGGTTTGTATGTCAAATGTACCGTCCAGATTGGGGTCATTTATGAGCCCTTTCCAACCTACTGTTGTGCGAGGCTTTTCAAAGTAAACCCGCATTACAACTAGGATGGTGTCCTTGACTTCCTCGGCGAGAAGGTAAAGTTTTCTTGCGTATTCGATTCCAGCTTTTTCGTCATGTATAGAACAAGGACCAACGAGCATCATCATACGAGAGTCGGTTCCGTTTTCGATGTTTTCTATAGAGGTACGAGTTTCGGTAACGATTTTGGTGATTTCAGGAGTAATCGGTTGGGAATCTAGGAATGAGCGTGGTGGGCCGAGCGGTTTGAGATCGGTGATTCGTATATCTGATGTGGTCATAATTTAGGTTGGATTCTGTATAAATGTTGATTACTTGAAAAATTGACGGGTTGTCTGCGTTGGGGTAGTGATCACAGTTGGATAGTTTTGATTTAGTCGTTTTTTAAACTGGGATCGGGTAGAAATACGGTCAGTAATTTAGCTGCGATATGACTGCTCGTATGTATACAGGTTGCTTGTAAAACCACAATACGAGGCAATAACCCAAGATGGATTGGTCTGGATTAGAGCTGGTACCCGAATTCGGTGGGAGTTATGCAAGTATTTTGTCTTCAAGCTAGGTTTTCTCACTTTAGGTGTTTGGAGTTGAAAGATCGGGACGCAGTTTAGCAGCATCGTGAAGGTACACGTGCATTATCTCATTCTGTATTTTGTTTGTGTTCCAAAGAATAAGTATACGTATGCAACGCGTCAACGCCCCAGGGCGTGCCATCTCATGACTGCACATTAATGGTACGTCGTTCCACCCTAATCGTTCTCGTGCTGCAACTGCAGGGAATTCAGCGATTAAATCAGGGCTGGTGCTAAATTGTACAGACGCGACGTCATCCTGCTTGATCTTGTTAGCTTGAATAAGCTTGGATAATAACTCTTCAGTTGCATCCAGTACGTCTCTAGCTGATGTTCCTGTGGTTGTCGTTGCGCCTTTTATACCTCGGACCTTTGTTGCCAATCTTCTCCTCAAAATGTTTTTGTATGGCTTGTCGGTAAGCGTACGGTAGCTTACCACTACAGGTAACTTAATTTGCCACGCCTTGTCTAATCGTACCCGGAATTAATGATCGTATAAATTTTCCAGCCCGCTCTGGAGCATCAGATGAATTTCCGCAAGAGATCCTGTTTATCAATTCACTTCCCACGACCGCGCTGTCAGCATATTCAGCTACATTCGCTACGTGATCTGCCGTTGAGATACCGAATCCGATACCAATTGGTAAGTCGGTGAAACGACGTACATTTTTCGCTAGTATCTTTACTCGTTCTGACATAGATGACCTTGCGCCGGTAACCCCCAATACTGAGATGCAGTAGATGAAACCGCGTGCTCTTTTGCAAGCATGTTCGATAGCGCGTTCGGTAGAGGTTAGTGCCAGCAAAGGAATTAGTACCAAGCCTGTTCGATCCACCGCATCTTGTAGTGGATCTGCTTCAGCTGCAGGCAGATCTGCAGCTATGATCCCATCAACACCAGCCACAAGCGCATTTGAACAAAATTTATCAAGACCCATAGACAGAATATTGTTGTAATAGCCCATGATCACAATAGGGATATCAATTCCAGCTTCTCGAATTTCTTTTACTGTGTCCAAACAGGTTGATGGTGTGACACCGTTTTCAAGGGCCTGGTGACCGGACGCTTGAATAGTAGGCCCATCTCCTAATGGATCACTGAATGGCATACCTAGCTCAATGACGTCAGCTCCGGCTTCTGCAATAGCTCGGACAATGTTTTTTGTTATACCTGGTTCAGGAAAATCAATTGTCACGTATGGTATCAACGCGATACGACCTTCTTTATTAGCTTTATCGATTGCTTGCCGGATTCTGTCTGTCGCCATATATTCAATTCCCTTTATTGCAGTAATCAAATTTCAGGTGCATATTTTGCCAGCATAATCGCTACTGAATTGTGTAATGCATGGGCAAAAACCGCAGGCCATAACGCCCCTGTTTTAAGGTACACCCACCCGAGGGCTAGTCCTAATATGAACGTAGGGATAATTGCACCTGGATCAAAGTGGAAAACACCAAACAATAAGGATGAGAACAAAAGAGATCCTATTACACCATATCGTTTTATCAATCCTGTAAGAACAAAGCCTCGAAAAAATATTTCTTCGGCGATTGGACCGAAAAGTCCTACTAATATCAGTGTTGCAAGGAGGTTGCCACCTGCTTGATCTATCACTTGTTGTGCGGTATCTGGAGGTAGCAGGAAATCAAGCTTCAGCCAACTTATTGCTGCGATCCAAAACATCAAAACAGTTAGAGCTATTAGCCACATACCAACCGCAAAAAAATATGGTTTCAACCCGTGGGTTTTTACCAAGCCAAGAGTGTTGAGTCGTTCACGGTGCAGGACAGTTGAGAAACTTAGTGCAGTAATGGCGAAAGTCCCTGACATGATGGCTGCCGTAATTATTGGCAACGGCAAACCCATGACTGCAGCAACTTTATTTCCTACATCTACGGCAAGTAAATAGCTGATCCATATGATCACGATCCCACATAGAAGCGCCAAAGTTATTGGCCATAATGGGGACCGCGTCAGTCGTAGGAGAATCAGCGCTATAGCAGCTGATAAAAGGCCTATGTAATATCCGGTCGGCGAAGTTACGGATGTCTCGAATCCTGCATAGGATCCTAGAACGCTGCCTAAGCTGAGGATCGAAATTGAAACCAATAATGTAATTGTTGATGCAACAATTACATTGAATGGCCCCCACTTCACTTGTGGGATAAAAAATTCGTCTCGTGGTTTATCTGATGCCATCAAAGGTAGGAATGCATTTCTTGATTTAGATACTTACTGCAACCACGTCACGTTTCCGAATAGTTTTGGATTTAGTGGTTTTGAGGAAAATCGATCATATTCTTTTTTTGAGTTACCAACAGTGATGAATTCCCCATGACCCGGTAATATCATGGTTGATTCTTCTAGGGTGAATATATGCGTTTTAATTGAGTCAATCATTTGCATTAATCGTTCGTGCGAGGTCGATTTTCCTGGCCCACCGGGGAATAAAGTATCGCCACTGAAAATATGGGCATGTTCATTGTTATTATTCGGCCGGACAATAAAGCAAGTTGAACCCTGGGTGTGTCCAGGTGTAGCGACAGCCTGAATAATAATATTCCCAATTTCTAGTCGGGGGTTTGTAGCAAAATTGATCGAGGTTTGGGCTGAAGTTGGTAGTGATTCCTTATCTGCAATCCCTATACCTACTGGCACTTTGAAATGTGTTGAGACATTCATGAATCCCTCAACGTGATCACGATGACCATGGGTTATTAAGATTGCGGTCACTTCGGTGTTTTTTGCTGCCCTTATCAGTGCTGTTGGGTTGGCGGGCGTATCAATGATTACAGACTTATTGGTCTGCTTACATGTGATCAAGAAGGCATTGTTTGCGAATCCAGAGATGAATCTCTGAATTGACCAGTGCTTACCGTTGAAGATTGTGTTCATTATTTTTTTGGAATTAGTATTTGCGTTAAGGCTTTAAGAAGAAACGGCGCATCTAGCGCCGTTTCTTCTTAAAGCCTTTTTGATTCCCATCACCCCTACGTGACTTGAGGTTCTGGATCTGCGCCATCCGATAATTCGTTTTCAGATTCATTGGTTGGCATTGGTGGATCATCGGAAGAACTTGGTGTGTCGGTGACCATCGGGCTAGCTAGCAAGGGGTCTTTGCCATCAATAATCGCTACGAACTGATCGGAATCTATTGTTTCGTGCTCCAATAAGAAACTGGCAATTGCTTCGAGTTCTTTATCGTGTTTCTTCAGTAGTTTGTTGGCCGCTTCTTCACCCTGCAATAATATGCGATTGATTTCATCGTCGATGATACTTTCAGTTTTCAGTGAATAATCCCGTTCTTCTGACATCTCTCGTCCAAGGAAAACTGTTCCTCCGTGTCTCTTACCAAAAGATCGATTAGACAGCTTTTCGCTCATACCTAGACGCATTACCATTTCACGCGCAATACCAGTAGCTTGTTCAAAGTCATTAGAGGCACCAGTCGTGACGTCTCCAACTTTCATAACCTCTGCAGCTCTTCCACCCATAGCTGCAGCGATTTGAGCTTCAAGTTGCTCTTGAGACGCGTAAGATTTATCTTCCTGCTGCCATCTGGTAAATCCACCAGCCTGACCTCTCGCTATTATCGATATCTTACCGATAGGTGATCCGCCCGGCATCAGGTGGGCTACAAGAGCGTGTCCAGATTCATGGTATGCCGTAATCATTCGATCTTTCTCACTTATGACCTTACTTTTACGTGCTGGGCCCATTGATACACGATCAATTGATTCAGTGAGATTTTCGAAACTTATAGATCCCTGATTGTTTCGCGCTGCCATCAGTGCTGCTTCATTGATTAGGTTTGCGAGATCGGCGCCTGAGAAACCCGGAGTTTGCTTAGCAATTTCAGCTAGATCGATGTTTTTTTCGATCGGCTTGCCCTTGGCGTGTACATCTAGGATCGCTGTGCGCCCGCGGATGTCCGGACTATCTAGTATGACGCGTCGATCAAACCGACCCGGTCGAAGCAGGGCAGGATCAAGTATGTCAGGGCGGTTAGTAGCTGCAATCACGATTACATTTGTTGCAGAATCGAAGCCGTCCATTTCAACTAGGATTTGGTTTAAGGTCTGTTCGCGTTCATCGTGACCGCCGCCGAGGCCTGCACCACGATGTCTTCCGACAGCATCTATTTCATCAACGAAGATTATGCATGGAGCGTGACGTTTAGCTTGCTCAAATAGGTCACGTACCCTAGAGGCCCCCACGCCAACGAACATTTCAACGAATTCAGAACCCGAAATAGAGAAGAAGGGAACCCCTGCTTCACCTGCAACTGCTCGTGCCAACAAAGTCTTACCGGTACCTGGAGGTCCGACTAACAAAACGCCTGAGGGGATTTTTGCGCCCAATGCCTGGAAACGCTCAGGATATTTTAGAAACTCAACAACTTCTTCCAGTTCTTCTTTAGCTTCGGGTACTCCTGCTACGTCGAAAAATGTGACGGTTGCCTTCGTGCCGACAAACATACGAGCTTTGCTACGCCCGAATCCCATTTGCTGGTTACTATTACCCTGAGCTTGTCGCATCATGAATAATAGAATTCCGCCGAACAGTATGAGTGGAAGGAATCCGATCAAAATCCCGAACAGGTTGGAAAAACCACTAGAGCCTTTTACTCTGACTGAATATTTTGAGTTGTCCACACCTGCGCTGCTAAGGAGATCTGCAACGCTTGATCCCTCTTCCTTACGAGATGTGAATACGCTAACGCCATCTGTTATGGTCAGAGAATCACCTTGAACTTCGATTTCAAGTTTGGACGAGCCACTTTTATTTTTTGCTAACTCGACGACTTCGTTGATACCGATTTCTTGGGAGTCATCTAGTTGGTTGGAAAACATGAAGAAAATGGTGATCGCTGCAACGATGATAACCAAATACAACAAACTGTTTCGTATCCAGCGGTTGTTCATTTACCTTGTCTGTCCAATTACTACTGATAAAACGGGGTTGCTAAATTTCATTTTGTTAGTTTGATGTGAATTGTCAAAGTGAGAAAATGCGGAGACAAATTACGTTGTCGACCTCATCCAATTCTAACATTAAGACTGGGTTTTGACGGATGAAGTAACTAGTTATGATCAGGCGGTATCGTGTAGAGAATCGTATTGGCTTCTAATTGAGTATCCATGGCTTGATTGATATATTGGAAGGTGCACCAGTGCGACACAGATAATAACCGTGCTCAAATTTTTCGAGTGCAGTTCAACGGCTTGACCGTTAAGCGTGTCTTACGGAGAGTGAACATAGCAAAAGAATTTAGGGTAAATCGCCGTATTCGGGCTGATGAAGTCCGTGTGATTCGTGGCGAGGATTCGACTGAGTCAGTTGTGATGTCAATACGCGATGCTATTGATATGGCAGAGGGAGAGGGTCTAGATCTTGTAGAGGTTGGACCTAATCAAAGCCCGCCGGTTTGCCGGGTTCTCGATTATGGTCGTTTCAAATACATACAAGGAAAGAAACAGCGAGAGGCTCGTAAGGTTTCTCGAAGTGCCAGTAAGCAAAAGGAAGTACGACTCAGTCCTGTGATGTCGGATAACGATATCGAAACGAAAATTAAGGTGACGAAAAACCTACTCTCTGAAGGAGCAAAAGTCAGGGTTTTCGTCCGATTCAGAGGGAGGCAGCGTGCGCACCCCGAAATAGCTATGAAGGTTTTAAGGAAAGTGGCGGAAGGGGTCGCTACGGTTGCAAAACTTGAGAAACCACCAGGTATGGAAGGTCGAGTGCTAAGCATATTGCTCGCTCCATCATCTACGCAAAGCCAGCAAAGAGAACGAAAAAAGCAGGAAAAAGCAGAATTGGTTTCGAGTACGGTAAGCAGTGCTACTGATGATTAGCGCACAATGAACGCGGAAAAACCTTTGAATAAATGAGCAGTTCGTAAGTTTAAAGTTTAGGATGGGAAATACCTCAAAATGCCGAAGATGAAAACCCATAAAGGTGCGAAGAAAAGGTTCCACATCAGTGGAACCGGCAGGGTTTTACGAACAAAGGGTCCTAAGAGCCACTTTCGACGCCGTAAGGCTGCGAGAGTCAAACGCCTTTTTGGTGGAAAGGTTGCTCTTGATTCAAAGACGTTTTCTAAGACGATTAAGCAGGCTATAAGTGCACTGCGTTAGTAGCAATTTTTCAGATATTTGTATTCAGTACGAACTTGAGTCACGGTTCTTAGTTCGTTTCACGGAGGAGAGGTTAGTTGGCTAGGGTAAAGGGTGGAACTACTACACGAAGGCGGCATAAAGCCGTATTGAAGGCCACACGTGGGCATAGGGCTGCACGTAGTCGAAGATATCGTGTTGCTCGTGAATCTTTAACTCACGCACAAGCATATTCGACTGCCCATCGGCGACTGAAAAAACGTACCAATCGATCACTTCAAATAATCAGGATTAACGCCGCAGCTCGAGCAAATGGAATCAACTATGCTAGTTTGATTCATGGGATGGCTCTTGCGGGAATAGAGCTAGATCGTAAGTCTCTTGCTGAATTGGCGATTCGAGAGCCTGAAGGATTTACGGAGATCGTCAAGGCCGCCCAATCCGCCCTGTAAATTAAGTCTCACGGCTTTTTTGTACCAAAGGTACCCAGGAACCTATTGGTTCAAATGGGTATTGAAGAAATTTATCACGTTTCGAAGGTACGTTTCGGGCTGGGTTCTGAAGGCTTCCATATGTCCTGCGCCCGGGACAATCCAGACTGTTTCTTTGCCGTTATCAATCTCATCGAAGCTGGCTCCGATTGCTCTACCAAGTCGTCGGGCGTGGTCTGCAGAAATTAAAAGGTCATCTTCCCCATGAATGATTAGAGCAGGTGTATCAGATCGCGCTATAGATCTTGCAGGAGAGATATCGGAAATATCAATACCGTACATAGTTTTTGCCATGAATTTCATTCCTGGAAAACACAATGTAAGGGGGCGTTTAATTCCTTTCAAGGCGTTTTTGAACATTAGTGAATAATCGGCGAAAGCGCTGTCGGATACCACGGCCGCAAAATTATTTGGATTTGAAGCTGCCATCAGAGCGACGGCCCCACCCAATGAGAAACCCAAAACCCCGATTCGGTTTCGATCGGATCCTCGGCTGACAAGATAATCGGATGCGCCCTGAAGATCTAACCTCTCATAGTATCCAGATGATGCTCTGGTCGATGGAGAATCTCCTCTGGCACCCATATCGAACATTAACACCCCAAATTTGTGTTCTACCAGGCCATGGGCGATATCAAGCATGCCGATTTTTTGATCGCCACGGCTTGCGTCGTTTCCTTGTAGCATCACGATCCATGGGTGATTTTTTATTTGTGTGCCTTGAGAATTCGAATCCGGCCTGGGTGGTATCATCCAGCCCGAAAGTTTCGATTCACCGCCACGACTGGTGAACGTTACATTTTGGTAGAAAAGGCCTACCGAATCCGGGGTGTTTTCTGGTCTATAACGCGGCGTTCGAGTCAGTCCAGATGCCATTGCTGAAGAAACGCCCGCATAACTTCCGGCAATTACAGCGATAAGAGTGAAAGTTGTTTTCAGTAGTCCCATGGCTAGATTCTAACTTGGCAGCACTACATGGGTGAAGAATCTTATTCCAATACGGAATCGATCATCACCAATAAGAAAAACAATGCTAGATATAGCAATGAGTATTTGTATAGTTTTGTGGCTGTTGGACGATCTGGCTCTTTAAACAATTGATATGCGTACCAAAACAGAGCTAAATTCAATGACGCTGATCCAATTGTGTATATCCAACCTAAAGCGTGTGAAACAAATCCAAATAAAATGGTCAATACAGCAAGTACCACGGTGTATAGCAGTATCTGCTTAGTCGTGTGTCTGATACCCATAACCACAGGCAGCATTGGGATATTTGCTCGAGCGTAGTCATCTTTAATCATGATGGCCAGTGCCCAGAAATGTGGGGGTGTCCAGAAAAATATGATTACAAATAGATACCAAGCTGAAAGATCAAGGGTACCTGTTGATGCAGCGTAACCCACGAGTGGAGGAACTGCTCCAGCTGCTCCACCTATTACGATATTTTGGGTTGTTGTGCGTTTGAGTATGACCGTGTACAAACCAAAGTAGAGCAGTGTCCCAACGATGGCGAGACCGGCAGCCAAAATGTTGGTCATCAGTGTGAGTATTACGAATGATCCAACGTTGAGTATGATCCCGAAAAATATCGCTGTATTAAACTGTATTCTGCCTTCAGCGACGGGACGATTTTTGGTTCGCCCCATTTTTTTGTCCAGCTCACTTTCGTAAGCCATATTCAAAGAAGCCGCTCCTCCGGACGCCAGTGCTCCACCGACTATCACCGCTATTATTATTTTCAAACTAGGCGTTGATTGAGCGCCGAGAAATGCGCCTGCCACGGCTGAAACAAGAAGTAGTGACATCACTCGGGGTTTTGTCAGAGCCAAAAAATCCCCGAACAATGGGAGTAAGGATCTCCGATTGGCTGTTTCGTTATTTGTCATTGTTGAATCCTAACCGTTAGTTACGGATTGGGTCGAGTCTGTTTGCACTATATGTTGATTGTGTCTAGAAACTGGGCGCAGTAATAACGCTACAAGTAAAACCATATCGATCCACACCACCGTGGCTAGGCTGAGGTGAGCAGCGCGAGCCCAAACAGAAAATGCGGTCCATGGGTTAGCAGCTCCCATGAGCATTTGGGCGAAAATAAGAATAGCTGATCCCAACGCTGCTCCACGTAGGGTTTTACTGGTGTTTGGCAGGCGCCATACGCGGTGTCCGGCCAAAAGTACTGCCATTACAGACGCTAATGACAACAACCTGTGTGACATGTGAATCCATTGAAGGCCTGATTTTGGGATCAAGTCAGGTCCGCATAGCGGCCAAGAGGAGCACACGGCTCCTGCCTCTTTCCAGACCGCGTAAGAACCAGAAAGTAAGGCGACCAGAGACAATATTGCTGCAATCGCGGCGATGTTGAGTGCACTCCGGTGTTCGTTACTCACTCTCCCCCAGATCCAACGCGAACTTTTGCCAATGGATCCATTTCTTGAATGCGAAGCAGCCACCAAAGCTAATACGCCTAAGCAGACTACGATTTCAGCTAGGAATAGATGCGTAGTTCGGATTGCTGGATCTAGGTCGTTCAGCACAACCAAACCTCCTAGTATTCCAACTATCGCGATTAGACCAAGTTCTGCGCTTGCAAGCCAGGCTACGACTGATTCTGATCGATGCCGGAGCCAAAGCCGTACAACTGCAGCCACGATCGTGAGACCTAGCAATGTTCCGATTGAGCGGTGACTATATTCCAATATGACATTATGTGGGCGTGGTATAGCCGCAGGTGACCCAGTCCATAGTTTATCGATTGTTTGTTGATCTAATGGTGGTATCCATTGCCCATAGCAAGTGGGCCAATCTGGGCAGCCATCTCCTGAGCCAGTTACTCGAACTACCCCGCCAACTGTGATTTGCAGTATGGCGCCCAAGACAGCTAATGAAAGGAGTAACAGTAGCAGTTTGTCTTTTGCGATAGGGAACTTAGGTGAAGTTCCCTCTGACGAGTGCCCGTAGGTTTCCATTGTTATTTGACTTCCAATATTAAGATATTGACTTGGCTCAAGTTGCTTTTTTTGTGGGCGAATTTTGTGTGAAAAACTCCTTTATTATGATCGCGCACAAGTGATAATTATGGTGAGGAATTTACTGTCATTAATGACAAGCCAATGGGACTTTCCTCACGTAGGCACCGTTTACAAGTACCTGTATGCAATCAAGGTGGCATTAACGAGTATTCGTTGATCATATACCTGGGGCGGCCAACACGTTACTAGTGTAATTTGAGCATCGTTTGAGGCTGTGAGTTGTAGGCTTTCTTCATGCATCTGGCTAGTAGTTGTGACCCGATAAATGAACTCTGCATCGCTGGTCTGAAGATAAATGTCTACAGGATCTTCTTTGATAAGGTCAGTTACTTCAGGGAGATGTCTGAATATGTTTCCTTCGTCTGTTGTAAAGCTTTCAAGGTGGCCAAAAAACCAACCCCTTCCTGGTTGGCCTGGGTTTGGTGTTTCTGGGATATGTCCAACAGTGTTGTCTGGCGTTTCGTAAGACCTTTCATTTGCCACATCAATAATTCCTAGGTCTACCACTGTTGCGTCAACGTTGATAGAAGGAATTCTGATTCCGGTTGCTTTTGAATTGGGGTTGAAATTTTGGAAAATATCCGTCGATAAAACAGGAAAGAACTCGTCTGGAATGGTGGGGCCGCCATATGGATCTGAACCTGCCCACTCTGGTTGAGACCAGTACTTTGGATTTAACAGTGCACCAGGATAGAGATTGGCGAATTGATCTGAACTAGCTCTTCGTTGAGTTAACGGGATGGGGTCTTTGCTTTCTACAGGGACCTTTTTGCCATCATATATTGATCGGCCTAAGTGGTTACCAAGGGATTCTTTTGGAATACTGTAGGTGAATTTATCCGCGTCTGACCCTGAGCGCATTCTCGAGTAGAAATACCAGCTGGATGCCACTATAAGGGCTACACCTAACAGCACCATTGCATATGCAGAAATCGCTAATACTGAAAAACTTAACGGCTTGTCAGTAGCAGGTATTGGTGTTTTGACCATCTCTATTCCGAATTATGTAATTCAATGTTCGCTTGAATTACATGTACGAATACTAACGGACCCTAGCGCCTTTATGGATGTCCTCGCCTAGATGTATCTCGCCATTTCGGATTTTTAAATTGAAATCGCACTCTGGATTGGTGCAGACCCAAGCCTTATAGTGCACGGGGGCTCCCTGGGCGCCGAAATCAGACAAAGGCACCAAAACCCCTCCTACGTTACACGCCATACATTCCGGCCAATTGTTTGAATCCAAATTCTTAAAGCTCCTATTGTGGTCCACTTAATTTGAGAAGTATTTCAATTTTTCTTTTGGCATTTTTAGGCTTTCTAGGTGAATACCAATAATGCCAGACACGTTTATCCTTGACCATTCAGCATATTACTATCCGTGGGTTGAGAAAAACACTGACTTTAGCGTTACATTGAACATATTGGCATGATTATTCTAGGAATCGAAACAAGTTGTGACGAGACATCCGTCGGGGTAGTTGACGGGGATGGCTTCGCGTTAGCTAACGTGGTAGCTACACAGGTTGATGTTCATGCCCGGTACGGTGGGATCGTCCCGGAAGTAGCGTCGCGTCAGCATGTTCTAGATATCCGCCCTGTTTGTGAACAGGCTATTTTGGAGTCAGGGGTTGATTGGAGCGATATTGATGCAGTGGGGGTTACACACGGTCCGGGACTTGCAGGGTCATTAATCACGGGATTGAATTTCTCGAAAGCTCTTTCATCTGCGCTTGGGGTCCCATTGGTTGGGGTCAATCATTTGGAGGGTCATGTGTATGGGGCTTGGATAAGGACTCAAGAAAACGATCTCCAGCCTTTCCAAGAATATGTCGGTGAAAAACTAATTATGTGTCTTATTGTATCGGGGGGACACACTGAACTTGTTCTACTAGAAGATCATGGTAAGTTCAAGTTGTTAGGGGAAACTCGAGACGATGCTGCAGGTGAAGCTTTTGATAAGGCGGCGCGTGTAATGGGCCTTCGTTATCCGGGTGGTCCTGAAATACAGCGCGTGGCTCGAGATGCTCCGACGATTGAGCCTTTACCAAGAGCGTGGATGAAAGGTACAGATGATTTTTCATTTAGTGGGCTTAAAACAGCTACGCTGAATCGAGCTCGTTCACTGGGAATATATCCTCCTGATAATTCCGATAAGGAAGTTGATCATACGATCATCGCTGGCCTAGCAAAGGCATTTCAGGATTCGGCTGTGGATGTATTAGTATCCAAAACAGTTGAGGCAGCCCTCCGGGAGGACTGTGCTGGCATAGTGTTAGTAGGTGGTGTGGCTGCCAACAAAGCTTTGCGTGAAACTCTTGTGAAGAAGTCGCCGCTTCCTGTTGGTATACCACCTTTTGAGTTTTGTACTGACAATGGTGCGATGATAGCTATGGCCGGGCTTATTAACTATCGCTTTGGTCGGCGTGATGACTGGTATTTGGATGTGACTCCCAATCTCAGGATTGGGAACGTTGTTTAGAGCCGATTGGATGGGTAGTTGCGAAAGGGAGACCCAAGTCGTCTTGGTACCAGGCGTCGTCTTGTGTCCTCTACTTTCTGCAGGAAGTGCACAGCTTCGGATAACTTATTGCCAACCTCGCCGCTGACTTTTCCTGACATGGTTTGGAATTCAATATGAACTCCTTCTGGACGTAACCAATAATCTGCTATCAAAATTAGTGAAATTAATGCCACAGCCAGTGAAGCTATGATCCCTGACATGGAATTTGGGATAACTTGCCAGACGACGATCGCACTGCATAATCCAATAATGCCCCATATAGCACTTCGACGGGCTCTTGGGCGTTTGAAGATCTGGATTGACGAAATATCTTGCATTTGGATCGATGAATATACAACCGTTGATCGTGACTCTCGGTTATATATGATCCTGTTGTGAGTGAGCTGAAATTCGCCGCCATTATCTGATCTAAGTTCAGCTATTACCCGTTCGCCTGGTAATAGCTGGCCATTCTCGAGTGAAAGGTTGTTGGATATCTGTGTATTGCCGGTGCGAGTTTTTTTGCCGCTTTCCGGGATCGTATCGTTGCCCATAGTTGTAATCCTATCTTAGGTTAGGAACAGGTTGGGTTTGTTTATCCTTTGCATCAGGTTTAATTGAATGTTGTTTATGACAAGAAGGTCATAGCGCAGATTTTGTACGCGTGTCGAGTTAAGGCTCATTAAGTCCAATTACCCATTATTTATATGGATAAAACGCCCCGAACTCTTTGTGCAATTGATCGATCAGGTTGAATACTGAGAACGGGCTGATGCGGGTTAGCCGACATTCATGAATTTATTTTGTCATTCTTGTGTGCTGCTACGAAAGCGCGCGCTTCTCCCAACATCAACTCCGCGATACCAATACCCGTCGTTAGATCGCCACCGGCCGTCTTACCTGCAGCTCGTGCTCGAGACTCGACATCGAGCGTGGCAGCAATGCGATCTGGATGATTCGGTTGCCCAGGATGACCGAGTGATTGAGCGAAATCGTGTGGCCCACCTGTCACACCGGTAAGGCCGGGGACCGCAAGGATATCGTCGAGGTTATCCCATGCCTTTTTGTCCTCTATTTGTGCAACTACCAGCATATTTTCATTTGACCATTTGGCGAATCCGAGCTTGCCCCCGTACTTTTCATCTAGAACGGTCTGATCATTGAATTCTGTACCTCTGCCCCCGCCCCACGATCGTTTGCCTTCGACTGGAAAGAGACATGCATCGGCCAGCGCCTGGGCTTCTTCACCTGAGTTAATGTGAGGGCCGGTAACTCCTTGAATTCCGCGGTCGAGATACAGATTGATCTGGTAAGCAGCATTGTCTGGAACTCGTGCGATTACCGACATTCCGTACCCGTTTGCAGTACGACATATATCGTCGATCGCCTCTTCGGGGAAGCCGCCATGTTCGCCATCTATCGAGATCGCATCGAAGTCGACATGTGCAGCCATTTCGATCATGTACAAAGCCGGATGGGCAAGTGCGAAAACTGTAGCTTTTCGGCCTTGTTTATTAGCCTCAATAATAGTGTTGTTGATCATCACGAAGGTCTCCTGTCGATGGAATTATTTTTTATAGAATTCGACTTACTTGGTCGTTTTTCAAATACGTTGTTGTGAATATCTAATTTTCCGTTGACTGAATATTTGTACGATCTAGGTGGTTTACACCGTCGAAGAACAAGTTTTGCAGCCATTAGATTCCTCTTATTCTGCCTCCAGCCGAGCTTACTTTTGCTAGAGGCGGGTGCGCTGCGATTTCTTTTTCATTGAGTTCAAGTCCTAAGCCGGGTGCATCAGTGAGCTCGACGTAACCATTTTCTTGGCGGATAAACCCGTTTAGAACGGTGAAATAGTGTTCAGTGTAAAACTCAGCATGATACTCCTGAATTTCGAAATTGATTATCGACGCATCAAGGTGCATTTCTGCCATTGCTCCGACAGGAGAGCATACGTTGTGCGGAGCCATTGTTATATGTTTTGCTTCTGCGATGATAGCGATTTTCTTTAACTCAGTGATGCCACCGGCATTTGCTATGTCTGGCTGAAGCACGTCAACGGCATGTTTGTCGACTATTTCTGCGAATGGAAATTTAGTGTAGAGACGTTCGCCGGTTGCTATGGGTATGTTGACCTTATTTCGAACCTCCACTAGTTCGGAGACCCGTTCTTGAGATACTGGCTCTTCGTAAAAAAGTGGTCGGTATTCTTCGAGGCGTTTTCCTATTTGAATTGCATTCATTACGTTGAACTTGGCGTGTGCTTCAACGAGTATGTCAACAAATGGTCCGACAGATTCTCTGACAGCGGCGACGCGGTCTTCGGCTAACTGAGATTCTTCGAGTGATAATTTATAGAAGTTGTCTTGGCCGAACGGGTCGAACTTAAGGGCAGTGTAGCCCTTGTCGATGACGATCTTTGCTTCTTCTGCGTTTTGTTCTGGTGTGCCGGGGTTGGTATACCAACCATTTGCGTAAACTCGAATTTTTTTTCTGTGAGCGCCACCTAATAACTTCCATACTGGTTGGTCTAGAAGCTTACCTTTAAGATCCCATAACGCTATGTCAATCCCTGAAAGGGCCGTTGATGCTATCCGTCCGCCTCGTGCCTGGAAATCTTGATACAGATTTGTCCAATGTACTTCAGATTCTAGAGGGTCTTTACCGGATAGATGCTTATGTACCATCGCTTCGATCATGGCCATTACGAGATCATCGTCTTCCATGGGTGATGCATCGCCAATACCAGAAATATTCGGATTGTCAGTGTTTAATATGACCAACAGCCAGTTACGCTGAGCATTGTGGTGATTCGCTGAGAAGCGTCTGAATTCAACGTTTGTTATTGCTGGCACGCCTCATAAGTCCTTTTATGATTTGTTTTAAATATGGTATTGGGCGGGGAGTATACGCTGAATTTGTCAGCACGTTGATAACTGAGACATCCTATTTGATCGATACACCGGAAGTAGCTGGAGATATGATGTTGGTCGGTTTGGTTTTCGGTCGAGTGTAATTCTGAAGAGGTGATTATTTTTGTCTAATACTTTACGCCTGTGGGCACTTTCTGACACCCATGTTGGGACCGATATAAAATTTGGCAGACGTTCGCTTGAAGAGGTGATCCAGCATGCTGAATCCTGGCCGAATCGCCCCGAGCAATCAGGGGGCTTCGATATTGCTTTGAACCTCGGTGATTTCTCAGGATCTCAGTTGCCACCCGACGATGATGAAGGTGAGCTTGTTGTTTCTCAATATGCTTCTGCTAAACATCATGGCCGTGAGCATTTCTATGACGTGATTGGAAACCATGACGCTTCTGGTGCAGAAGAGCCAACGCAGTGGTGGTTTAAGAAATGGATAGACCCTACTGGCAGTAACCCGGAATTTTCGCAAGTCCATAATGCCAAGAGACCATATCCAACCACAGGGACGTGGGAAAATTATTCATTTGAAGTCGGCAATATAGTTTTTTTGATGCTTGCTGACCGAAATGACGGTGGTCCACCTATCGGTAGGGGCGATTTTGGTGGATATCCTGCTGGTGCTATTTCAGAAGAGACGTTTCAGTGGTGGGTTCAAAAGGTATCGGACAACAAACATAAGATTGTTGTCACTGCTCACCATCATATGGTTAAGGAAACTACCGTCGCATCAGGATTGGGTGAGGGTTGTGATCAGGGCTATCATGGACGCATGCCGGATGGAGGAGCACCAGGCTCATCGTTCATATATTGGGTAGGTGGTCAGAAGGACTCTGGTCGTATAGAGGATTATCTGGCCAAGAATGAACCCGCGATAGATTTGTGGCTCGGTGCACATACTCATACCCATCCCGATGATACAACTGGTGGTCGGACTCATATAGAGCGTAAATGGGGTGCGAATTTTGTGAATGTGTCGGCAATAACTAGATACCACGGCAAACGTAATTCAATTCCCATGAGCCGTTTATTTACTTTCACTGATGGCAGCGACGAAGTTCGTGTGCAGTGTTATCTACATACTGATCAGTACGCTGAACAGGGTTGGTACGAGCCATCTGAGCGGACAGTTAAGCTACGACATCGATTCGAGATGTCGAAATGATTAAGACGATACAGGAATTATTTGACCTGACCGATAGAACGGCCATTGTTACCGGAGGTGGGACACACCTTGGGACTGCTTTTACTGAGGCTCTGTGTGATTTAGGAGCGAAGGTTTACATTGCTTCTCGCAGAGCACGACTTTGTGATGAGGTTGCGGAGGTTTTACGAGGCAGAGGATTGGATGTCGTCGGGGTGGGTTGTGATGTTACTGATGAGGCGCAAGTCGATGCTTTGGTAGAGCGTGTGATGGTCGAGAACGGTCGGCTTGATATTGCTGTTTGCAATGCGGGCGGCTCATTTACAACGAGTTACCCTCCTAATGGCGACATCGATGAATTCAAGCGAACATTGGATTTAAATTTGACGGGGACGTATATAACGGCCCAATGTGCGAGCAGAGTCATGATCCCCGAAAAACGTGGATCGATTATTACTTTGGGATCGATAGGAGCGACCCTTTCGATGGATACCCGAATCTATAACTCCGAATTCAAGCGTTCAGGTCCTCCATATTTAGCGGCTAAAGGTGGCGTACTCAATCTTACGAGAGCGTTAGCTGCGGAATTTGGAGAATATGGGATTACAGTTAATTGCATCTCACCAGGTCAAATTCCTCGAATTGATACCAATGTTGATCAAATTGAAACCTTCCGCAAGATGATCCCGCTTCAGCGGACCGGTTTATCTGAGGACCTAAAGGGCAGTCTCGCGTTATTAGCATCGGATGCTGGGGGATGGATTACGGGACAAGAAATCCGAATTGATGGGGGTTGGTCCATATGGTAACCATGCAAGTTAAATCAACTGAGCATGCTTCATTGCTGCTTTTATGATGTCCCGCTCTTCATTTGAAATCGAACGGTTGGGTAGCCGTGGTGCACCGCCGTCGTATCCAAGCAAATCTAGGGCAGCCTTGATGCCTGCTGCACCACGATCGAGAATCTGGTGATCGGCTTCTACGATTCGACTGTGAATCGCTTGAGCGAATGCCAAATCGCCATTCATCACACTTGAAATAATCTGGTGACACTCTGCTGGAGCAACATTTCCGAACATAAGACATGCACCATTCGCTCCAATGGCACTCATCGCTAGTAGGAGAAGTCCGTTTCCAAGCCAGAACGGCTTCTTTGTAGTGACGAAGTTACGTACACGAGCTTCGAATCGAACATTACCCGACGCGATGTATCCATATACATTGTCTATATCGACAAGCTCACCGATGACTTCAGCTTTTTCTCCGATCGGAGCATCTCCACCAGCGAATGTGCCAGGCGCCATTTGATGAATGATGACGACGGGTACGGGGACTCGTGGCACAACTTGCTCGAAGTAACTTGTAACGAAGTTGGTTAAGCGAGGGATTCGTATACGGATCATCTCCGCTCCGGAGTCGACTAAAGCTTCTGCGGTGCGTACAGAATCGGAAACCGATGAACTATCGACTCCTCCTATGATGAACTTTTGACCGTTTCGGGCGTTGTTGACGGTGCGAACGATGTCAAGTCGTTCGGTTTCAGACAGAAATTGTTCTTCACCGTTTTCGGAATTTAAGACAAAGCCCGATAGCGGTGTTTTCAACCATTTTTCGACGTTGCGTTCGATAGCTGCATGATCGATCGAATCGTCTGCTTTGAATGGTGTTGGGCTCGGGGCAACGATGATGGGATTAGAAGTTGGTATAGGCATGATGTTTTCCTTGGAGTAATGGATAAATGAAAAAGTATTGGGTGTCAGTATGTTTTAAATAATTCACGAGCTTGGTGTTTAGTTCAAAAAATACCGCATGGCTACTCTGTTGTTTTATAACGGGGAGAACTTCATTCAACCAAGATCGCTTATAAATTGGTTGCAAGCCCAACGTTTCTTTTATTGGTCGATTACCGAACCGTCGGCGTGGAGACGTGTGACAACTTCTCGTGGTGTTTCAGGGCACTTTTCTATGGCATCTGGTTTTAGTTCGAGTCCAATTCCTGGTGCATCAGATATTGTCAGGTAGCCATTACCGTCATGCTGTGCCATCCCTGTCACCATATCGTTTTTTGGCGCAACATCTTCTCCGATAGGGTATTCCTGAAGTGCGAAGTTGGGAGCTGTAGCCGCGATCTGTAAGCACGCTGCTGTGGATACTGGAGAAAGAGGATTATGTGGAACAACGCCTACGTGTCGTGCTTCAGCGAGCGCGGAGATTTTCCGTGCTCCAGAGATACCACCAACCAGACAGACATCGGGGCGAACGTATTGTACGGCGTTGCGAGATAATGCCATCTCGAATTCCCATATTGATGAGAATCGTTCTCCGGTCGCGATCGGGATGTTAATTTTGTCCGCCACATACGCCATTTCGTCGAAGTTATCTGGCGTAACGGGATCTTCAAAGAAATAGGGATGGAATTCTTCAATCCCAAGGCCTAGTTGCACCGCCTCAGTAGGAGTCATGCGACGGTGGATTTCTATGCATAGATCCACACCAGTGCCGACTGCTTCTCTATAACCTCGGACAGTATCGATTGCATCACCGATCTTGTCAGCATGTGTTTTGAAGTAAGGCACATCGAGTTTTTCATCTAAGAATGGGGTTAAGTGGCCGACTGCTGTGAATCCCTGTTTTTTTGCGTTGACGATTCCTTCAGTCAGAACCTGTGTTGTGTCACCAAACACGTGATAGTAGACACGTGCCTTGTCTCGAACTTTGCCACCTAAAAGCTGATGGACTGGGGTGTCGAAATGTTTACCCATGATGTCCCAAAGTGCAATATCGATGGCACTTAGTGCTCCCATTATCGCTGCACCTCTGAAGTGTGAGAATCGGTACATATATTGCCAATGATGTTCTATACGGAGTGGATCCTGACCAACTAGGTAACGCCCGTATTTCTCAATGGCTGATTTCGACGCTTCGAGGTAACCCCATGCTCCCGATTCACCTAACCCGCTGATGCCTGAATCGGTGTCGATTTTTACCAACAGATAGCGATCCAACATCAATGGTGTAACTTTTGTAATTTTCATAGTGTTAAACCAGCTTATTATTCAGTCCCGTTCTTATTTAGTGGCTACTGCCATATAGCAGATGATTGACAGGAGCGGCTCGATAGTAACCTCTTGAAATTGTTTTCGCTATGGAGATTGTTGATGGTATAGATATCGAGTCATTTGCTGAATGATGTTTACTAAGCTCGCCTAAGTTCTTTCGAAAATATTAAAGCTAGGCCGGCTACCGGCGTTCCAAATGCAGCGCTGATTATCAATGCTTGTTCATTACCTAGCCATTCAGCTACAGCACCTCCGAACAGCCATCCCAACGGGAATGTGTTGATAGCGATCACATAAAGACTCATCACGCGACCTCGCATTTTTTTGATTGAGGCTTGCTGGAACATGGTCAGCACCGCGGTTACCCACGGCATGCATATCAAACCCATGCAAAACAAGGATCCCATGCTCACTGGGATGGAACGTGAAAAACCGAACACAATCATTCCGATGTCCCAAACAACGCCCATCGCCAGCATCACGTAGGCGTGTCGGTGGTGTATTCCGTAGACAGATACAATAATCGCACCAATTAGCATTCCAGCACCCAATACGCCGCCCATCAATCCGAACCCAGTTGGCCCGATTTTCAGGATGTCGACAGCGTATACAGGCATCAAAGCGAAGACTGCACTGCCGAATAAGTTTTGAGCGATTACTAGTAGTGTTAGCCATAGAAGCGGCGGAGTGTTTCGAGCGTATTGAAGCCCTTCACCCATTTGTGCGAAGAGTGAGAGTTGGGATGATTCGGTTAAATTTTCGATATGGCGTGGTTCTTGTACTCGGATTAACAAAACCAGACCGAAAAAATTCCCGACGACGATGAGCCAGAATACAATATCTGCTCCAGATACTGCGATTATGAATCCTACGATCATGGGACCGAGCATTTCTCCGGTCGTATAGGCAACTGAGAGAATGCCGTTGGCGTTAGAGAGTCGATCCGAGTGAACGATGTCAGCTACGAGAGCAAAGAACGCTGGCCCGTACAGTGCTCCCCCGATGGCTCCTATTAGCGAAATTGCGATCATATGCCATGCTAATAGCAACTCGTTGGCAATCATAATTGCGGTAACGGTTGAAGTCAGTGCGAATAACCAGAGTGAACCTACCATTAGATTTTTGCGACCGAAGCGGTCGGAAATCACGCCACCTAATAGAGCGAAAAATAAAAATGGTATTGCTCGGGCACCGGCCACAAGCCCGACCCATAGTTGTGATTGTGTGATCTCGAAAATAACCCATGAATTAGCTGAGCCTCGCATGAAAATTGACAAGTCAAACAAGGCTTGGCTGATCACGAGTGTACGGAATTGAGCGTCGGATAGAACCTCTGCTGTTTTTGGACTGATTTTTAACAATTATGAAAGGGCGATGACAAGCCGTTCAAGGACAATTGCAACTCCGTTATTGTCGTTCGAGGCTGTATGGTATTTGGCGATGTTTTTTATTTGGGTGATTGCGTTTTCCACGGCAACGGACCAACCAGAGTAGCGGATAAGGTCTATATCAACGAAATCATCGCCGAAGGAAAGTGTGTCTGCAAGAGAAATTGTTGCGCTTTTGAGTAAACATGCCGCCGCGTTGGATTTACCTGCCTCTACTGGTACTACGTTTAGAAACATTTCGTTCGCTGAGCGGAAAACAATAGTTCTATCCGATAGTTTCTGATCTAACTTAATTGCTAGTGGTTCTAAGTTTTGGTTTATGCCGTTGATAGAGATTTTCGCGGGTCCTATTTTCAATGCTGTCTCAAGAGAAATTACTTTTGGAGAGGTCTTTTGGTCGAAAGCCCATAATTTTTGGATGAAATTTTCATTATTCACCGCAAATTGAGTGCCATCGACCTCTAATGTTCTCTGAGCCCAAGGGGCGTGTTTTTCTATGAGATTCCAACATCTTCGGGCATCATCCAGATCGAGGTTTCTTTTGAAAGTCCCACCAAGGCCGGCTCTGCCGCATGCAATTGTTCCGTTCATTTGTACAAGTGAAGATATTTCGAGGATGTCAACACCAACTAATGTCGGTAAAACGCGTTCTGGCCGTGAAGTCGCGATGATGATTGGGATACCTAACCCGTGAATCGCATTCAGTGCGGCACGAGTACGATCATCCAATTGACTGTTCGAGTTCAATGTTGTTTCGTCTAAGTCAAGAACGATCGCTTTTGGGGTACCGGTTGAAAAATCAGGTAAATTCAGCAATAGTCCTCCTAATTATCGGGAATTTTGATTATTCAGTTCTAAATAGGGCGGGCCACTTAATCATCGCGATTAATGTCGCTGTTAGTCCAAATCCACCGAGTATCCCGATCATTGTTGCAGGCCCTGCTTCTTGTGATACCCAACCTCCGAATAACAATCCTAGAGATAATCCATATATGCCGAGGGATCGGATTCCCATAACACGCCCACGTGTTTTTGGTGGTGTAGTCCGTAGTAGTGCGACCACCATAGCTACAAAGGTTATGCCTCCGCTAAATCCCCAAAGAAGCAGTAGTGCTGTAAATAACCACAATGGTGGTGTCGTAGCTAATAGCAGCATTAGGGCATGCCATGTGATTGAGCCAAGAATCATGATTCGGCCAGGATGGATCACGCTTTGTTTGATGCCCAGTAATGTGGCTCCAGACAAAGCTCCAGCAGAAGCTATTGCGGCGAGAAACCCAATTCCGGTTCCGTTTTGATCATACAGATCACTACCGATAACGGCCATCAAGCCATTCACAAGTGGGAATGCCGTGAATTCGATAAGAAATGAGAAGAAGATTAGTCCTGGTAGCAGGGGGTTTTGTTTTATGTAATTTAGCCCTTCTCTGAGTCCGCTCCAGATGCTCGTAGTTTCGGTTTCCTCCCTCACAGGCCTTGAATCGATTTTGATAGCAGTGATCGTCGCTAGTAGATAAAGCACCGTTATGGTGATGTATGCCCAGTCGAGTCCTAGTAGTTCAAGTACGGTACCGCCTGCAATAGATCCAACTACTCGAGCGCCGTCTAATGTTGATCTGGAGAGTCCTATGGCTCCATGCAGTGCATAGGAAGGCACGGCGTCGGCGGTCAATGTCTGGATCAGTATGAGATCAAGCATACGTACCATACTTCCGGCAGTAACGATTGCGTATGCGTGCCATAACTCGAGTGCATCAGTGATTATTAATGTCGTCAGGGATATAGCTAGCAAGACGCTAAAGGCTCTTACTCCAACTTGCAGTAACTTGCGGTTGAAGCGATCCACTATCAGCCCATAAATAGGGCCGAAAAGAGTGCCAGCGAATTTTGCAGCGCCTATTAGCCCGACCAATAGTGGAGAGTTAGTGTCACGCAGAATAAATATTGCGAGCACTATTATTTCCATTTCCATAGCCCACAAGCTGAGGGCTTCAGTTGGCCAAACGAATTTATAGTCACCATGCCTCAGAACTTGAAATGGGTTGAGGCTGATCCTTGTGACTGTCTTAGCAGCTGTGCCATCCTCATGGAGGTTGGTATTTGGTTGCAAATCGGACATAGGGTTTATTTGCCGTCAGAACGTATTGTTTACTGATTTCAAATTAAGGTGCGTTTCTTAGTTCCGGAGTCATGATTATTGCTGAGCCTGCCACAATAAGCCCACCTATGACTCCGATAAACATTGTTGTATGGATACCCCATGCTTCAATTCCTGCGCCTCCGATAACCCATCCCAGTTGATGGGTCAGAACGACCATGAAATAAAGACTCAGCACACGGCCGCGCATTTTTTCTGACGACGAAATTTGTAGCAATACAGGTACAGAGACCATCCATGCTGAAAATGCCAAACCTAGCAAAATCATCGCCAATCCTGAAATGATCGTATTTGGCGCCATAGCAAATAACGAAACCGCGCCGTTAAACATTAGTAATCCAAATATTAGTAGATGTCCCTTGCGTATATGCTTGCTCAAGATAAACAGTGCCAGCGATCCGATCAATGCGCCCACACCGTTCAAGCCGAGTATGATTCCGTACTCAACCTCACCCAATCCCAGGACCTCTCGTACTTTGACCGGTATCGCAGGTTGGTACATTCCCATGAATAATGCTCCGGCACCAACGATTAGCAGAGCCCTGATTATGGGGGTTTGAGCGGCATACTCAATGCCTTCTTTTATATCTGCGAAAATGTTTCTGCCACTTGGTACCGGAGTATGGCGGGTTTTGATAGCCAAGATCATGATCGCTGACAACATGTACAACCCGCTAAGAACAAAAAAAGCAATGTCGTATCCGAGCAGTAATAGAGCTCCGCCGATACTTGGCCCGGCTATTGTGGCGGTCATCGATATTCCGGTATTGAGGCTTGTCGCGGATATTAGGCGTTCTCGTCCGACCACGTCTAAAGCGAACGCCTGACTTGTTGGGTTATGTAAGGCGAACATGGCGCCAGTCATGAGCGATATTGGTATCAAATGCCACCACTGGAACACGTTCGTTGTCAGGAGCACTGCTGTAAGCAATGCCATAGAAGCAATAACCAATTTGGTTCGCCACAGCAATTGCCATCGTTCAGTTCTATCAGCCAAGGCACCGCCTAATAACGATATTGAGATAATCGCAATGCCCGGCATTGCGTTGATCAGACCCATCAAAGTCGCTGAGTCGGTCTTATCCAAGACAATCCATGCTTGAGCCATGGTTCTTACTTGGTAGCCGGCAAAAGTAGCCAGATTGGATAATACCAATAGTCTGTAGTCGCGTATGGACAGGATGTTAAATGGGCTGCTTGCGCTTAGTTGGTTTTTTTTGTTCGCGTTTGCGCTAACGTTTGCGCTAAATGATTTTGATGTACTGTCAGAATTTGCGGACAGAGGGGCTTTTTTCATTGGAGGGTAACTTGTTGCATTTGATCCCTGCACGCGATTCCGTTGCTAGTTAAATTCCATTTCGATCATGAGGTACATGGTCTAGTCAGCAAGAGTAGCCAGCTATTTTCTCACAATAAATGGTTCGATAAGGGCTTCATTTATCTCCACTCCTATTCCAGGCCTATCAGGTAACTCGAATCCCCCATCTGCATATTTCCATGCAGTGTCTGAAGCCTTATCCAGCCTATCTGATAGTCCTCCCTGAAATTCTTGTAAATATTCCGGTGACGCGACTGACGCACATTGCAGAGTCGCTGCCTGAAACACGGACACACCGCTTCCCATGTGTGGTGTGGTAGGAATGCCACATTTTGCCGCAATTCGCATTTGAATCATGTAGTCACTGAATCCCGTTCGACCTATATCTGGCTGATAAACATCTAAAGCCCTCGGTTCTTGCACCCAGGCCTCCATTTGATAACGAGATCTGAAGTGTTCTCCTAGTGCTATTTTTGCACCCGGCTTCTTCACCAGGGCTTGGTGACCAGCTAAATCTTCGGGTTGTAGTGGACATTCAAAAAAGCGTACGTTTCTTTTGCCAAACTCTCTTTTACCCTGTTCCGCTGATTCCGGTGAGCACATCCATAAAGTGTCTACCATCCATTGCTCGAGATCATGCGCTCCTTCCATCAGGGCATCTAGCTCGGCGATGCCTTTTTCAAGGTCGCCTGTCAAGAAAATCTTTGCACCCTTTAGTCCTGTGTCTATCCATGAGTTAACATGTTCCGATCGTTCTTCTAGTGTCGATCGGCGTATCCCCGATAAGTAAACATCGAATCTAGGTCTTGGTTTAGGTGCAAGCAGTGCGGCCACAGGTGATTGCTCCCGTTTGCCAATAGCGTCCCAGACGGCGATATCGATCGCTGCCAGCGCGTCTAACCAATAGCCGGAGGAATAACCCCGACCCCGTTGTGCGTTGTATTGGAAATTCCACAAGGCCGCGGGGGAGTCATATTCTTCACCGGTGATCATTTGTGCCAAAAGATCATTAATGATCATGCATACGATCTCTGGACCTATACCCGAGTTTGCTTCGCCCCAACCGACAGTTCCATCGGATAGTGTGATCTTGACCAGCGGAGTCTCGATATAGCGGGCATAGACAGTTTGCCATCCTTGCTTGAATTCAAATCGATCTGTTTGTCTATCGCCTTCGTTCGAACGGTATGACTCCCAGTATGAATCGGTGTTTTTGAAAGCTAAATGAATAGATTCGACTGA
>VFGZ01000031.1 GCA_009392215.1 SAR202 cluster bacterium
TTGACTCCGCCTATCCATTCCTATTGGCGGGCGGTGGTGTGGCCCTTGTTGCGATCCTCGTGCTGGTCGAGGCCAAGACCTGCCAGTCCCTGTTGATACCGATACTGTTCCGCTCCTGGGCCTTTCTCAGCGCCAACCTGACTCAGATCCTGGTCGGCGTGGCACTCATCATCGCCATGGTCACGGTGCCGCTGATGGCCAACACGGTGATGGGAAAGTCACCCTTGACCGGTGCGTTGTGGCTGCTCCGGCTCACGGGGGCCATACCCTTGGGCGCCGTCACCGGCGGACTGCTGCTCAACCGGCTGGGCGCCAGGCCCATCACCGTCTCTGGACTGGCCCTTGTCACCATAGGAATGTTCCTGGTTGGCGGTTGGGAGTTGGGCGTGAGAGATCCTGTGCTCACAATTCATCTGGTGATTACCGGATTTGGGTTCGGACTGGTCATCGTTCCCATAACCTTTTGCGCTGTGGAGGCGGCAAGGGATGATTATCGGGCTACCGCTGCATCATGGGTGATGGTATCTCGGATGATGGGCATGACCCTGGGTCTAGCTGCGCTGTCATCCTGGGGGGTGAGTCAGTTTCAGGTGCTAACGGCGGGATTGGAGTTTCCTTTCGCTCTCCCTGGAGAGGTGGCCGCATTAGCGGAAGCTAGGGTAGTTGAATATTCCATTAGCCTCAACAATGCGATCTTGGAGTTGTTCCGGAGGTTTTTCTTAGCAGGATCGGTGGCAGCGCTGATCGCAATTTTGCCAGTCTTGATAATGCGGAGACGGCTAAAGTGAGAAGGCATTAAATTTCCAATTAGGAGATTTAAAATTATGATGGTGTTTTCTAATGGTTGGGTTGCAGAAGAGTAGGTCGCATCGAGGTTCAAAGATTTGACCATATAGCCATTATTAGTTAAGGTTGATTAAGTCGTTTTCTATGAGCGACAGCATTCTTGAGGACATGACTGTCGCTTGCTCAAGATATGTAATCTATAAGAATTTCAACGGGAGAGTTAACTGCGTGTTTGTACAACGGATTTTAACAAAAGTCACTTTGATGTCTCTGTTTGCTCTGATGCTTATTGCCCTTGCCGTGGCCTGCAGTGATTCGGAAACAGAAACTGTCGAAGTCATCAAAGAAGTAGAAGTAGTCAAAGAAGTAGAAGTAGTCAAAGAAGTAGAAGTCATCAAAGAAGTAACTCCCACAAAAGAAAAACGTGAAATAGTATTTGGCGGCTTGAACTGGGATAGCGCGCTGATTCAAAACGGAGTCGCTCGACACATCGTAGAACATGGTTATGGATATCCGACGAGTCAGATTGAAGGCTCTACGTTGCCATTGTTCCAAGGTCTTCGCAAAGGTGACGTCGACCTGACAATGGAAATATGGCTCCCGAACCAAGATGCCGCGTGGAACGAAGCTGTTAAAGCTGGCGAGGTTCTACCTGTTGGAAAAAGTTTAGAAGACAACTGGCAAAGTTCCTTCTTAATCCCTAAATACTTGCAGGATGAGAACCCAGAACTTGACTCTGTTGAAGACCTAAAAGATGAACAATTCAAAGAATTGTTCGAACAGGAAGACGGAAAGGTAGTCTTGCTTGGCTGTATATCCGGTTGGGGTTGCCGCACAATGCAAGAAGGTGACGATACCGGCCCTGGTCAGATTAAAGGAATGGGCCTCGAAGACCATGTCGTGCTTCGTGATCCAGGAACAGCAGGCGCACTAGCGGCAGCTATTGAAGGCGCATTCGCGAAAGAAGATCCGATTCTCTTCTATTACTGGGGACCAACGGCGTTGGCCCATCAGCTTGAAACTGAAGTAGGTATCGTTGATCTAGAACAGCCAGACCCATCGGAATGTGCAGACAATTCACCTATACATGGTTGTGCATTCCCGGCTGCAGAAATCATGATTGCTATGAATACTGAGCTCGTTGATGACGCTCCTGAGCTGATTGCTTTCTTTAAGAACTGGGACTGGAGCGCTGGTAACCAGTTGGCAGCGGAAGGTTGGTACGCTGAAAATAAGGACGCTCTAGCCGACGAAGGCAAGACATCGGAAGAAATTTACAGTGCTACAGGGGCTTGGTACCTAAAGAATAACGAGGCCTGGAAGAGCTGGGTTCCGGCAGATGTCGCGGCCAAGGTGGAAGAGCACCTCGCTCACGATCACTAAAGTTCAATTCGACCCAGCAAGATTGGTTTTACAAAGGGCCCCTCCACATATGGAGGGGCCCTTTGTATCTAACGGTGTTATGGAATTTTTGAATGGGTTAGTTTTGTATGTATCCCTTAATTAACTATCATTGTTATTCAATAAGGTCTCAGTGGTTCTAGGTTTTCATATCACGAGCTATCAAATTGGCATTCAAAAGATACTGTCTTTCTTATCCGACTAAATATTCCTAAATCAAAATAATTGGCTAATTGGAACCCGATTTGACAACCTTCTGAGTGATTCGGTCTATGATAATCGCCATGATCACTATGGCAGATCCAGCAATGAAAGACTGCCCTTCTTCAAGTTGTCCCATAGATCGCAAAACTTCTAGGCCCAAACCACCTGCGCCTACCATGGCGGCAATTGTGGACATTGCTAAAGCCATCATAATCGTTTGGTTAACCCCTGCCATGATGGTTGGGACGGCCATGGGAAGCTGGACTTTGGAAAGGAGTTGAAAATTAGTTGAACCAAAAGATTCGCCGGCTTCTACAACAGAGGGGTTGACTTGTCGAATTCCTAAGCTAGTCAACCTGATACATGGGGGAATGGAATATAAAACGGTTGCTAGAATAGCCGCGACATTCCCTAGACCAAAAAGCATTATTCCTGGTACGAGATACACGAAACTCGGCATTGTTTGCATGGCATCTAAGATCGGACGCAAAATAGTCTCGATTAGATTACTCCGGGCCATTAATATACCAATCGGGATGCCCAAAATAATGGCAAGGGACACCGAGACAACCATAATGGCTATTGTTACCATAGCCGGATCCCACAGGTTAACTAGCCCGATTAAAATCATGCCAATGGCAGAGGCGAGACCAATTTGGACGGTACCTAGACGCCATCCCAAAATAAAAATCAGAGCAATCATGACAGGCCATGGAATCCAGGTTAAGAAATCGCGAAGTTTGTCCAGTACTATCTTTATGTTGTCATTTATGCCGTCAAAGAACCATTCACCGTTCACTACTAACCACCCGATGAAATCGTCTATAGCGCCTGATATCTCTGGACCGATATTGGTCGGATAACCGAGCTCTTTCTCGCCGGTTATCGAATTTATTATTATCGAGGCGACCAAAGCACCAACGATAGTTGATAAAAGAATCAGAGGTCGCCTGAATTTTTTTACCAGTCTCATTCGGTCACCTTACAGTAGGTCAGAATTGGATGCCATTAAGAGTTACCGGCTATAACTTCAAGCAAAGATTTGTGTGTTACGACACCGATAAACTTGTCGTTCTCATCAATCACCGGAATTGGCAGGTTATGACCGGTAATCAGGCTCAAAGCATGCTCTAGAGAAGTGTCAGGTAGGACAGGCGTAACATTAGAATCAGATAGATGGCTGACGATCATTGAGCTACTGGCCTCGCGTTCTAAAGTGCTTCTAGATACTAGCCCTAGGTATTGATTATCGGAATCAAGCCCAACTGCATAATTTATCATTGCATCATCCATCTTGGATCGCACAAGGTCATGATCGTCGGTTGCATTGAATATGACCTCCGGAGTTGAGCAGCATTCGCTTATATCAATGACTTTAGTCTTAGATATTCCTTGTGTGAATTCCCTAACAAATTCGTCTACAGGTTCAGTAATTATCTCCTTGGGAGAACCTACCTGAATGATTTCACCATCGCGCATGATAGCAATGCGATCCCCTATAGATATTGCTTCATCTAGGTCATGGGTGATAAACACTACTGTCTTTTGAATTTCTGCTTGCAGGTCGGCCAATTCATCGCGCATCTGGCGGCGGATAAGGGGGTCCAGGCCACTAAAGGGCTCATCCATGAGCAATATGGACGGGTCCATAGCTAAGGCCCGAGCCAATCCTACGCGCTGTTGCATACCGCCACTTAGTTCTCGCTGGTTGGCGTGTTCCCAGCCATTCAGTCCAACCTTGTTCAGCATTTCATGGGCTATGTGGTACCGGCCCTCTTTGTCCATCCCCTTGATCTCCAGACCGTAAGCTGCATTGTCTAGGACGTTCTTATGGGGCAGTAGGCCAAAATTCTGAAAAACCATGGCTATCTCGGACCTCCGGAAGTCCCTTAGTTGCTTGGAATCAAAGTTAGTCACATCGTTTCCATTTACTATTATTGAACCGGCAGTTGCTTCTATAAGGTTTATCAAACAACGAACCAGCGTGGATTTACCGCTCCCAGACAAGCCCATAACCACGAAGGTCTCACCAGGATTAACATCAAAAGAAACATCACGCAGCGCGGCTACCAGACCTGTTTTTTGTTGGATTTCGGAGCGACTCATATTCCGAAATGGCTCTTCAAGAGCTCGGTGCTCATTTTTGCCGAATACTTTCCATAGAGATCGGACCGATATTCCCGACGCGGTTCTTGGTGTACTTAAATGGGTGCTGTTGTCGTTGACTGTGGTCATGATTTCTCCTCCTTCGGGAAGACCGCATAAAATCTGCGGGTTTTCTAATGGGTAATCTTTAAGTTGCTGCAACGCCGTTTTTGTAGACCTGGAAAATCTGTGACCGCCATTGTTCCAAAGACCAGCTGTATCCACTTAAGGCCCAGATGGTGGCTGTGCTTTGTATCATGCCGAAAAACGTCAATGCGGCGGCTTCCACGTCCAGGTCCGATTGGAAAGTCCCTTCCTCCACACCCCTCTGCATCACGCCTTTCAGGATTTCCATATACCGCTCTAGCATGTCCCTGACCCGGTCGGCCAGACCGATGCCCTCAAAAATCACGGCGCCGGAAACCACCACGAAGGACACCCCTCTGGAACCTTCCACGTCCGCCAGGTGGGTCTCCAGGATGCATTCCAGGACCCGGAGTGCGTTGGGCTCGGTCTCTTGGGCCCTCGCAACGGCGCTGAGCAGGTCGTGCTCCAACTCGTCGATGAGCAGCAGAAGTATCTGCCGTTTGCTGGAGAAGTGCCGGTAGATGGCGCCTTCACTCAGGCCCACGGCGTCGGCGATGGCGTCTATCGTGACCGCGTCCATGCCCTTTTCAGTGATAAGGCCACGTGCGGCTTCGACGATCTGGTGCTTTCGGATTGTCGAGTTCTGTCGGACCACAGTTGTACCGCCAAGTTATGTAAGTG
>VFGZ01000032.1 GCA_009392215.1 SAR202 cluster bacterium
GGATCTCCGACTTTTTTGATACCTGAACAACAGCCTGAAGACTTGAGAGTATCCGCTTCGTGGCGTTCGGTTTTGATCAATTCATCCGACTTAGAGGGCAAGTCTATTCTTACCTCCGGTTCCTGGGCTAAAAATGAGGTAATCACCGATGAGGTGGGTGGGATCACGATTCAGGCAGCAGTTGAAAATAGTGCTGCAGATGACTTCGGGGTCAGTCTTGGAGACAGGGTCGTCATTTCACCATTTTGGGATGAGGTGAACGACTCGATTACCGTTCAGATTTCTGGCATATATGAACGTGCCGAACCCGATCATGAGTTTTGGGTGAACATCGACAATCAATTTGGGTTGAGTGATGTTGATTTAGATTTTCTTGCGTTCTATCCGCACCCGCAAGTCTTTGAATCTCATGTTGGACCTTATTTCCCAAGGATGACAGTTAGGTACTTCTGGCGATTTCATGTCGACTCGTCACGAGTGTACGCCGCGCTCGTACCCGATTTACTTTCTGGTTTTGACAGTCTAAAAGCTACATTGCAGGCTGAAATCTCTAACTATTCTCAAACTGCTCCACTTGAGGACGTTCTTAGGCTCAATCAACAGCAAACATTTTTCAGCCGTTTGCCGATGACAGTGGTTTTTTCCGTTATCGCTGCTGTAGTTCTTTACTTTGTCGGAGCTATGTCGATTTTATTAGTTGAAACCCAGCGTGATGACATTGCTCGGTTGCGTACTAGGGCTGCCACTCCCAGACAGGTTGTCGGAGCATTTGTAGTCGAGGGCGCTGTGGTAGGAATTGTGGCGATAGTACTGGGACCTCCGCTAGCGGCTTTTGTTGTTCACTGGATGGGTGTAATTCCGTTTTTTAATGACCTCAATGGTGGCTCAACATTACCCGTACGACTGGGTCAAATAACATATCTCGTTTCGGTCATTACAGGTTTGGCGGGGGTTCTTTCTATGGTCATACCCGCCTCTATGGCTGCGAAAAAAACTGTGGTAACTAGTGTTAGAGAATCGACGCGACCGAGTCCGCAAAATGTGATGCAACGCTACTACCTCGATGTTGTGTTATTTGCTTTGCTTTTAGCTTTCGCTTCGCAGTTGACGACGGAGGGGTCATTTGTTGAGATCCCCAATTTGGACTCAACTGAAGCTGACAAGATAAACGTTGCTATGCCAGCACTGGTTTTAGCTTTTGGAGGTTTTGTTGCTTTACGCGCTTTCCCTGCGCTGGTAGAGGTAGTCGCGAGAGTAACCTCCCTCCCCCGAGTTTCGAGTTTTGTTTCGCCCGCGATTACATTGGTCTTATGGCAAATGGCTCGCAACCCAAGACATTACTCGAGGCTCTCATTGCTAATGATTCTTACTGCAGGTCTCGGGGTATTTGCGTCAAGTTTCGCAGCGACTCTCGATACAAGCGCCGCCGATCGCGCTAAATACCAGTCAGGAGCCGATCTGCGTGTTAACGGCGTTTCATATACGAATCGATTTGAGGCGGGCAAGGTCTTCAATAGTGTTGCAAGTATTGGAGAAGTCGAGTTGTTTTCTCCTGCATTTCGTGCCGCTGGAGTTGATCTTTCTGCGAAGGCTGGAAGCACCTTTACGTACTTAGCAGTTGATCCTGATTTGATGGCAGACATTGCCTGGGTGCGTGATGATTTCTCTTCGATATCTCTGTCTGAACAGATGGCTCTATTGGCAGGCTCCCGAACTGGGATTCCACTTCCTGAAGACACAGCTTTTGTGACTGCTAAGGTTCGCCCGATTGCTCGGCGCGCTGACTCACGCGTCGCAGCACGACTCAGTGATTCTACTGGCCGATTGTTCACATTAAATCTGGGATCGTTGTTGCCGCGATCCGCTGCAAGAATAACTTCGATTAAGGATATTAATAAGGCTTTCCTTGACACAACTGGTCCTGGTGCTGGTGGCTCACCGCTTCATTTGGCGGTGCTGACAAATAATAAGGAGATCGCTGGGCTTCTTATCGATAATGGAGCGGACATAAATATAAAGGCTAAGGACGTTGATGAAGGTACTCCACTGCACTGGGCTGTCTACTCCGGGAACAGAGAAATGGGGGAGTTTCTAGCTGAGCGCGGTGCCGACGTTAACGTGAAAAACAAAGCCGGCTACAGGCCCATTGATTTCGCTTCGGAAGGTTTTGTGCGACCTAAATGGTTTGATCAAGACAACACTGATTTCATGCTGGCAAATGTGCACACCGGGACCAACACTAATTCGGATTTCCTGAAGATAGATCCATCGTCCCGAATTTACACATTCCAGGACCTTCTAGATGTTGGATTTAAAGAGAATCGAACTTATTCCGTTGTTGGTCTTGATATGGCGATAGAGGCGTACCACGGTTTTTACGGTCCGGATCCATATAGTAGGCTTGAGTACGAGGTGCGTTTCTATCCGACGCATGCCGAAGCTAGTGATGTTGGAGTTGATTTCGCTGAAGAGGTGATAGGCGAAGATGCTGTGGAGGAGGAACTACAGCGTTGGCAGGAAGGTCTTGGCGAACGCCGCCAATGCGCTACAAGAGGGCGCCGTTGGCCACCTGATTGCGACAATCCTAAATACTTTGACTACATTGTTGTCGGAAACATGGTCCTTCTATGTCAGGGGAAAGATTCCTCGAGTTCAATTCAAGCGTGTATAGATCTCATTAAATCAGTTAGGCCTATCGAAAAAATTAATCATACGGATCGTATCTACGTCACGGACGACGTTAAGAAAGCGGCCAATTTCAAACTTGACGACGACTACGATATTGAGGGCTTAGATGCCGCGGTTGCCGCAATTTATGGATTCTACGGTTCAGACCCTTACGACAGGGCGGAGTATGAGGTGCGTTTTTACGCTGACCATGCTACGGCTATGATCACCGGAGTGGATTTTGCTGATGAAGTCACAGGTCCTAATGCGGTGCTGTTGAAAGATACTCAACGATGGGATGAGGGTATTAATGATCGCAGGCAATGTGTTGGTGACGGAGGACATCATGCTGGCAAGTGCGACAATCCCAAGTACTTTGATTATGTGGTTGTTGGTAACATGATCATATTGTGCGAGGGTAAGGACACTGCAGAATCTCACCAGGCGTGTGCGGAGTTGATGCAATCTGTCAATGAGGTGAAGGACTCAGTTGTTAGTGGTCACGATACTGAAAATGATGGTGGGAATACACCTGCCGGTGATGCATCAGATAGTGTTGTTCCACAACAGCAGTTTGAGATTGTTATCTCGTCTGAACAAGAGGAGATATTTGACGCCATTGTAGAATCTGACACCGATGCTGTAAGCCTATATTTAGGTTTGGGCAATTGTCAGGTTGTTGAAGCGACTTTGCCACCAATGTGGTGCCTGCTTACAGGTTCTTTAGATGGGATTGATTCAGATGGCATCAATCCCGTTCCACCGTTTCGTTTGGAGTTCATTGGTGTGGGGCTTCCCAATGTTGATCGCGGTCGTTTTAGTCGCTATAACCCTCCGACTCTTGATGCAGGTTCCGTCGAGATAGATGAGCTTGGTATTGTTTTAGACAATGGAGAGTCTGTTGTTGTTGAAGGGTTCAATCATGATTCTTCATGGATGACTTATGAGCCTGGGCTGAACCAATATGGAGCAAGACTTGAACCACTTATTTCCGACTCGACCGAAGCAACTGAGGGACAAGATGAAGGTATTGCAGTGATGACGTGGACGCCAGTGGTTGTCACTAGGCTCAGTGGCGTATCTGCTGGTTCTGCTAGATCTCCTATATCAGTGATTGCTAGTACAGGTTTCATGGATCGTGGTGGTTATGTGGTTGGTGATCGTGTAAGTGTCGATATTTTAGGTAACCCGGTATTTATTAGATTGATGGGTGTTGTCGATTACTTTCCGACTGTTGATCCAGAGTTCTCCAGCTTTCTAGTTGGAGATATCAGATCAACATGGATGGCATTGAACGCTGATCGTATGCGTGCAGCTGAGCAGGCTAATGAAATATGGATCGAAACCGGAGAAGCTCAGCCATCTGCGGTTGGGGCGGAGTTAATGCGACGCAGTTCGTTCCCACCATCATTTGTTGCACAGGATCAGTTGCTTCTTGACGCGGTTGTTGATCCTCTCATTTCCGCGGGATGGCGTGCTCTTCTTGCAATAGCATTTACCACCGTTTTGGCCGCTAGTGCTGTTGGATTTCTGGTGTATTCGCAGGTTACATTTGCCTCTAGAATGATGGAATACGCAGTTGTACGCACACTAGGGCTTACGACGCGTCAGGTGCTGGGTTTAGTCACATTAGAATTGCTCATGGTGTTACTGCCATCAGTTCTGATTGGTGGTGTGCTTGGTATTCGTATGGGCGCAACCATCATTCCATTCCTGGTAACGTCTGGTGAAGGTTTAAGAGTTGTCCCACCAGTTGTTCTAGACATCGATTGGCAGTCAATTGGCGTGCTTCTAGGAGTGCTCGGGGCAATATTTATTGCAATATCAATAGGGTTGATCACGTCTGTGCGACAGATCTCCCCGCCCCGGGTGATGCGCATGGGTCAGAATTAACTAGGATTTCCAGTTTGAGTGGTCTCCAAAGGGTGATACTGATGCTTAAGCCCTTGGTCCGTAACTTCGACCCTTCGGAACCCAGACGGATCCTGATAAGACGGATATCCCACAGGTCCCGATGCTATTACCTCGATATAGTCGGTCGATACGATATTGTTGCGGTGCAAATGTCCGGCGAAGTTCGCCTCTATGCCGTGTTTCTTAGCAATTTCAAGTAAAGGGTATCGATATTTTTTTTCGATAGACCAAGTGCTGTCCGTCTCATCAGGGGATTTGATGAATAGAGGGTGATGGCTCAAAAGTATGATTCTTTTATATTTGGGGTTTGTTGCCTCATCTTCGACAAATGCCACCTGGTCCCAAGCCTCTTTAAGTAGTGTATTTGGCGGTGTAAGTAAGGTTGAGTTGATTACGATGAAACGGATTTTTTGGTGAGAGAACGCATAGTAATCTGGTCCGAAATTTTCACGATAATGATCTATAGATTCTTGATCAGGAGAGTAACGGTCGCAGGCTACGTCATGATTGCCTGAAACCCATCGGATAGTTATAGACTTATCCAAGAGCCCGGCTATCCGTTTTACTTCGGCTATTTGATCCTCGTTACCCGCTTCATTGATTATGTCGCCACATACAACTACGAAAGCCGGATTTGACCGTTGGACATGTTCAATTGCAAGGGAGAACAATCTCGTCTCATCGGCAAATCCAGTAATTTTGGGTGTTTTCTTTAGTATTTGACCGCGCTTAGCGGCTTCGGAGATCTCTTCATCGGTTTTACCACTTCGATCAGCGAAGAGACCGAATTGAGGGTCAGCAAGTTGTATGAAAGTAAAATTGGTAGGCATGAAATTATTGCTATTACTTCTGAATCTTGATCATTAAGAAGATAACTTTTTCAGATATGCAATTGTAGGTTGTGAATAACATCTGATCATCCCTTATAAATTTACCAGAGTCGCATTGACTGGCTAAACAATTCCCCTAGTTCTTCTGATCCAGTCGTGCGAGGCGCTAGTTTCGTAACGCGATGTTGCGGAAGTGTTCCTTCTACGAGTGCGGGTATGTCGTTGTGAGTGTAACCTAGTTCGCTCAGGCCGTTAGGAACATTTATTTCCTTAAGGATATGAATGATTCTATCCGACAGGACGTCTCCGGCCTCGCCAGGCACAACGTCACTTACATCGGCGCCCAAAAGTTTCGCTGCGTGTATGTGTCTTTCAGGGTTAGAGTGGGCTGTGTAACGGAAAACTGCTGGAGCGTTGAGAATAACAGCCATGCCGTGAGGGACGATAGCATTTTCTTCAGGGTACCCATTTGGTCTATATTTCTTTACAAGGCTTGAAACCGGATACGACATGCCGTGGGGGAGATGAACGCCTGCATTGCCAAAGCCAACTCCGGCGAATGTTGCCGCCAGCGCCATGTTGGATCTGGCATTATTGTCATTATTGATGACTGCATTTAAGATGTTATTTCCAACTAGATCTAATGCTGCTAAAGCCCAAACGTCGCTAATTGGGTTTGATCCTTGATATGCGGGTCGGTGTGCAGGAGTCGTAGGGGCTTCTCGTTGTGAAAAGGGCAGCGCTGTGTATGACTCTATGCCGTGGCACAGCACATCAAAGCCGCTGCAAGCTGCGACCATTTTCGGTAGTGAATTGGTATTGTCCGGGTCTACCAGGCCGACGTCTGGTCGAAGTGATCGGTGGGCAATCCCGGTCTTTGCACCTATATCTTTAAAATCGAAAATTGCGACGCCTGTAGTTTCGCTGCCTGTTCCGATTGTCGTAGGAACTGCAACTAATGGCTTTAGATCGCCCGGTACCGGCGTGCCTTTGCCAATTGGTGCGTTTACATATTCGAGAAAGTCTCCGGGGTA
>VFGZ01000033.1 GCA_009392215.1 SAR202 cluster bacterium
GCTGTGAAGTTTTGACGGAAACTCCACGCGAGTGGGACGCATTTCTTTAACCGACCCCAATTGGGCGTCTCGTTTAATAAAAGCGATAATTTAAGTTTTCCGAAACATTTGTATATTTGAGATTGTCGAGATTATTTACGGTAACACGATGACTCAGTTTTCGGATCGGATGATCGGGATGATGACCCTCGATGCAAACTTTGAACTTGTATGAACTGTGTTGATTGCCTTGACCATTTTCGTGTGCCGTCCTACCTCATCGCCTGTATTTGGATTTACGTCGAAGCGTGGGAAGTTTGAACTGGATACATCGATTCGAATGCGATGTCCCTTTTTGAATACATTTGCGGTTGGCCACAATGCGATTGAAATTTCAACAGGTTGGCCTGGGGTTAAAAATTCTGGATCAGTCCAGGAGTCGCGGTAGCGTGCTCGTCTAATCGTGTCTACCAAATTGAGATGATAGCCTTCTGGATAGTCTTCACTTGGTGGATACACATCGATCAGCTTTACCGTGAAATCTGTATCGACCGCCGTCGATGAAATCCACAGCTTGGTTATTACTTCTCCGGTAACTTCGACGTTGTCCTCCAGTGGATCCGTTTCGAATGCTAATACATCGGGTCGTTCTCTCAATAATTTATAGGGTTTTTTCGCGTTGATCCATTGGGGCCCTTCTTTTTGATGCCAACCGCCAGCAGCTACCACCTCTCTTAAATTGTTTCTTGCGTTAGTCCATTGATCCATAAAAGCAGGCACGTTATTCGGATCAAAGCCTCCTTCTTCTGGAGGGATAATTTCAAACATTCCGACGAGCTGGCCTCCGATAGTAGGTACCGGATTATCCGGATCGAAAGTGTATGTCAGTGAACTGTCGGGTTCCATTGATTCGAAGGAATCAAGGGAACCATCTTGGTGCATGAACAGTGTCTGAAACTGGGTTCGCTGTATCGGCCATTCGGCCTCGTCTCGCCAGAAACCACCATGATTCAGGTTTCCAAACTTGGTCTTAGTGCCGTCACCGGTCCCCATCACGTAAAGACGAACGGGTGACTCATTATCAGGTTGGGGTAATCCCTTTAAATGCTGGTCAAAAAAGGCCAGTCTTTCGGGGTTGTATATCTCGTTACCCCAAACGCTTTCTTCGCCGGTATCGACGTCACCATGAGCAGAGCCGGTCGCTCGCATACCACCGTGGCACCAGGCGCCGAGAATCAAACTGGTGGGGGATTCATTGCGCTGATTCATTTCGATATAGTAATTGGCACTGGCACCGACGAAATTATCGTAAAAACCGCATGCGATCACCATCGGCACATCAGCGTGTTGGTCGAAATAAGGTTCCTGATTACAACATTCTTGATTCCACCATTCATCGTAATCGCCGCGATAATAGTAATCCAAAGCGGTTTTTTCCAGACTTGGTGCCACCTTTAGCGCAGTTTCACCAGGTTTAATTGGAAATTTCTTCAGCCAATTCCCCATATTTTGCATAGCTTCTAGGATAAGTCTAGCCTTGTTGGCATCATTGCCAATTTCGTGACAATCTAGAGCGTGTAGGTGTATGGCTCCAAACATCTGGAAAGACATTGCCCCACCTTCCCGTGCTTCATGTCGGTAAATATTGGTAGGACCCGCTTCCACCCACATTGCACTTAGATGTGGGGGCTTACGAAGTGCGAGTTGGGTTTGAGTTATTGCACGATGAGAAGAACCTAACGTTCCTATTTTGCCCGTACACCAATCTTGAGTGGCCAGCCACTCAACGGTGTCGAATCCATCATCACCTTCCCATGGGTTTGCTGTGTGGAAATAGGTGCCGTCACCTTCACTACGAAATCGTGATCGTAGGTCTTGTATTACAAACGCGTAGCCTCGTCTTACGTAGTAAGGGATAACGTCATCCCATTCGGGAGCTGTTTTATCGTAGGAAGTGCGGACGAGAAGAGCTGGCACTTTTTCTTTGCCGTCCACAACTGTCCCATCTCCGTGACAGGGCAGGTAAATATCAGTTGCTAGTCGAACGCCGTCACGCATTTGAATCATCACATCGCGTAACGGGTGTATTCCATATACAGGCTGGGAGGACTGTTGTGCGGTTGTCATGTTTTATCTCTTTGGAATCACGGGCAGGTTGACATAAGAAGGATATTTACTGCCGTGATACACGGTCTGGTTTGCAATATTTATATTGCTGTCACTGGCTATGGGGTTCCCGCTGTTAAGGTTTCTGTTATATCGAGGGAAGTTTGAGCTTGAAATTTCGATTCGTATACGATGTCCTTTGTTGAAATTGTTGGATGTGTTCCACATATCGATTTCGAATTGGTAGATTTCGCCTGGAACCATCATTTCGGGGTTTTCCGTGCCATTGCGGAATCTTGCTCTGACGATTCCCTCGCATAAAGCAATCGCTTTTCCATCAGGCTCGAGATCAGTTAATGTAGCTGTGAAATCCGTATCTTTCGCATCTGATGATGCCCATATCGTAGCTGAAATTGGTCCTGTAATTTCCATGTCTTCGGTTAGAACATCGGTTGTAAATGTCAGGACATCGGGACGGCGCTGGATGTGAGAACGATCATGTGGTCCGCAAAAATCATACGTTTGGTACTGTGATCCAAGTGATGGTACTGGGTTGGCCGGATCGTAAATAAAACTATCGCTGATTTGATCGTTATTTTTGATTTCAGGATATAGGCCGCCACCATCATTAACCGCGTTACCCGAACTTGAGAGATAGAATTTGGTCCACTTTGTGCGCTCCAGAGGCCATTCGTATTCGTCGCGCCAGATGTTCTTTCCCATAACGAAAAGCTTAATTGGAGCTTCCTCGTCTACGCCGGTGTTAATGCCTTTCAACCGTTGGTCGTACCAATGCATATGCATCTCAATAACATCTGATAGTGCTTGCTTACCAAAGGTGCGATCAGCGTATTCACCATTTTCGCCCATCGGTACTCTGCCCCAAGGGGCAATTTGATGACTCCAAGGTCCAATTATCAATTTGGTTTTGGAACGAGCGTCCTGAGTTTTGGCTTTTTTAGTCCACCCATTGAATAGCTTGAAATTTTCGTTGGATAATGAATCAAACCATCCAGTTATGAATAATGACGGGATCGCCATTTCGGGGTATTTATCTCTGAGGCTATAACTTGACCACCATTCGTCATATTGTTCGTGCTCCATGACGCCCTTGTAGTAGGGGTGCGTGTTTGACACTTTTTCCATTGCCGTATCGATAGGTAATTCGAAAAAAAACGTATCTTGGTCGAAGTGTTTCAAAGATTCATATTGCATTGATCGACCCAGCATATTCAGGAATGCAAAGGCTACATTGTGATGGATTACACCGTTGACTCTATGGTGTCCATAGTTATCTTGCTGAGATGCAATTGGCGCTACAGCTTTTAAGTACTTTGAGCGTAGTGTCGCAGGAAGTGTTTGAGTGAATCCCGGATAAGAAAGGCCGAATGTACCGAGATTACCATCGCACCAATCCTGTTTTCCGATCCACTGATGGGTATCGTATCCATCGTATAACTCGCACACGTATGGAATCCATTCTCCATCGGAATCGCCGCGGCCCCGGCAATCTTGCATGATCACTGCATACCCGCGGTTTGTGAATTCTCTAGCCCATCCAATATAACGAGCTTCCTGGTTGTCATAAATCGTTCTCAATAGCAATGCAGGCCATGGACCCTTGCCGTGAGATGACGGCGGTAACCAGATGTCTGCAGAGAGATTTATTCCGTCACGCATTGGGACCGGGATGTTCAGCATGAGGCGACCGGGTTCAACGAGCGGGAAAGAATCGATGTTTGTGTTCATAGCCTATTACCAGTATTGCTTATTGCTTAGTCTGTTTCGACACGGGCAGAAGCATTGTGTGCTTTCTACGTGTGATGTTCAACACTTTTATTGCCTCCACCGTTTAGCTATCTGAGGTAACCTGCTTGGGTAAAAGTTACGTTAGCGATTTGTGGAGGTTTCGAGTGTCTTTTAAAGTTGTGATCACAATGTACAACCGCCCTCCTAGCGATCTGACATTAGAGGTGATTCAGAAAGCGGGAATTGAAGTTGAATATGTGCCGTCAGTGACCGAAAATGAGGTGATTAAAGCTGCAGAAGAAGCTGATGTTTTGTTGGTAGGGACGGTTCCCCATACGACTCGCAATGTGCTTGAATCATTACCGAAACTGAAGATGGTCGGCCGTTCGGGGGTAGGAGTCGATTCCATTGATCTCGAGGCTGCTACAGAACTGGGGATCTGTGCTACCAACACCCCTGGCATTAACACAAGTGAAGTCGCAGATCACGCTATGGCGATGTTGCTGTCAATAACGCGAAAAATTTCTGAACAAAATTCCGCGCTCAAGGCAGGAGCTTGGTCGGATCGTCCAAAAGAAATCAATGCCTTGCGCAATCAGTTACGGCGTATAGCGGGGAATACGATTGGGATATTCGGGCTTGGAAGTATCGGAAAAGGATTTGCCACTAGGGTAAGAGGTTTCGGACCCGAAAAGATCATTGCTTATGATCCGTATGTACCGCAAACTACGGCTGATCTAGTTGGTGTTCAGCTGGTTGATTTTGAGACTTTGCTAACGGAGTCTGACTATCTGACCGTTCACTCTCCGGCTACGGTTGAGACCAACCACATATTTGATATTGATGCGTTTAGGAAAATGAAACCTTCGGCGATATTCATAAACTGCGCTAGGGGTCCTATCGTGGATGAGGCTGGTTTACAGGAAGCACTAGAAACAGGACAAATTGTGGCAGCCGGAATCGATGTTACTGAAATCGAACCATTAGATGCTGAAAGTCCTTTGCTTAAATTGGATAACTTAACGATCACTCCACATGTTGCGGGAACATCGGATATCAGTGGAATTGCTGGCGCAACCAGATGGGGTGAGAATGCGGTGAACATTCTTACCGGTAAACCATTGCATGGTCTCGGTAATCCAGAAGTTGTTAAACGAATTGCTGTGATGCGAGCACAAGGTCCAAGTCGATGGGATGGTGTTCCTGACCCCGTTACCGAAGCTTGGAGTTAATAAACCCTATAACTGGAGGCTTTGCTGAATGCTTTTAGTTATTAGGTAGTGATTGATCATTAATTCGGTGTAATTCTTCATGTTCCATGATTTTGTAAGGATCATTCGCATAGAGTGCGATACGGAGATTGAAACTGTTTATTGCCTAGTTCTGACTGTCCGGTTTATTTTGGTTTGAAGGGAGCTTGTACTAATGAAAATTGAAAAAATTTCTGTCACGGTTTTCAAAATAAAGTCGAAAAAGGTTAATGACACCGATGGTCACACTCACCCTGGACCTGAGCATGACTCGAAAGAAGCAATGCTCACGATCACTACAGACGACGGACATTCAGGTTATGCATTTGGTTCTCCTGAATCATTGAGACCTTACGTGATTGATAATTTCGTCAAAAAAGTATTTATCGATCAAGATCCAATGGATCGTGAGAAACTTTGGATCAACCTTGCCAAGTGGCAAAGAGGTAGTGGAGCTAGTCTTACGGATCGTACGATGGCAGTGGCCGAGATGGCTTTGTGGGACCTCGCCGGTCGCTCACTTAATGTTCCCGTTTGGAAATTGTTGGGTGGTTACCGGGATAAGGTTCCTGCTTATGGTTCGACTATGTGTGGTGATGAAATGCCAGGTGGACTCGCTACTCCAGCTGACTATGGTAATTTCGCCGAATGGATGGTTAACAGAGGTTATAAGGCTATTAAACTTCACACGTGGATGCCTCCAGTTTCATGGGCGCCAAGCGTGAAGATGGATATTCAGGCATGCGCGGCCGTGCGAGAGGCGGTTGGACCAGATTTTCCATTAATGCTTGACGCAAACCATTGGTATTCGCGTATCGACGCGCTTGAATTGGGAAGAGGCATTCAGGATCTTGGTTATTACTGGTACGAGGAGCCGATGGATGAGCATTCCACCGAATCTTATCGGTGGTTAGCTGAGAATCTCGATATTCCGATTATCGGTCCTGAATATGCCTATGGAAAGTTTCATACGCGAGCAGAATGGATAGCCTCTAAGGCATGTGATATATCTCGAGTTGGAGTGGCCGATGTAGGTGGTATTGGCCCAAGCATGAAAATTGCGCATCTAGCTGAGTCATTCAACATGGATTGTGAAATTCATGGTGGTGGAGCGGGTAACCTTGCAGTGTTAGGAGCAATTTCAAATGCTCGTTGGTATGAACGGGGCTTATTGCACCCATTTATTGATTATGATGAAATTCCAAGTCATTTGAACAGTATTATCGATCCTATGGATGAAGACGGAAACATTCCAATGACTTCTCGTCCTGGATTAGGAGAGGATATTAATTTTGACTACATTGCTGAAAACGTAACATCTGCATATTGAAAAGGGTTTATTTGTTTATTTGCAGTAATTTTTTCTCTAGCACGTGCTATTGGAGAAATTAGGCATCTTATTTTTTTGGGGCTTTGTTGGAACTCAAGTCCCTCGTATAATTGGCGACTGGTTATGTAAGTCACGTAATTAAACTACGCTGTTTTCATTTTTATATAGAGTGCGGTTACATATATGAACTGACACGCCCGCATTGGCTTGAAATTCTTATTTCAATTTATGCGGGCGTCGTCACGAATGTAGGTATAGGAGAAATATTATGTCGCAAAAAGCCTGGGCATTCCTTGGTGGGAAGCAAGTTCCCCAAGAGGACGCGAAGGTGGGCGTTATGACTCATGCCTTGCATTATGGTACCTCCGTGTTTGAAGGAATCAGAGGCAATTGGAATGATCGACTTGGCAAAATAGCGATCTTCCGATTAGCGGAACATTATGAACGTCTTCTTCGCGGCTGCAAGATTCTTCGAATTGACCTGCCGTACTCAGTTGATGATCTATGTCAGATCACTGTTGATCTTGTTGATAAGAATGGTTTCCGTGAAGACGTATATATCCGGCCGTTGGCGTTTAAAGGTCAGGAAGCAGTTGCCAATCTAAACCTCAATTCGCTTGATGACGAATTTATGCTCGTTATGTTGCCATTCGGTTCATATATCGACAATACTCGACCCCTTAAATGCCAAACATCATCATGGCGACGCCCGATGGATTCTTCGATGCCAACAGGTGTAAAGATCGCGGGGTTATATACCACCAGTATCTTGGCCAAATCCGAAGCTTTGGCTGGAGGTTATGATGAGGCGATTCTTTTGAATCAGGATGGATCTGTTTCTGAAGGAAGCGGGGAGAATCTTTTCATGGTGCGAGACGGCGTAATAAGTACACCTTCAGAGACAGATAATTGTTTGTTAGGCATTACCAGAGACTCTGTTATTCAGTTGGCAAAAAACGACTTGAATATGGATGTGGTTCAGCGTCATATTCATCGATCTGAGCTTTATTTGGCTGATGAAGTGTTTTTGACTGGAACCGCTGCGCATCTCACGTCAGTAGGAGAGTTGGATAACCGTGTTATCGGTACGGGTATTACCGGTGCAGTGACCAAGCAACTTCAGGATTTGTATTTCTCAACTGTTGTCGGTGATAACGAAAGATACTCTAATTGGTGTACATTCGTAACCCCTTCGGGTGGTTAGGAGATCTCTCGAAATTTCCTTTGAGTAAGCTGAATCGCTGAGTAATGGGGAGGATCTTATAAATGAGTGTAAATCCCAACGATGTGCGAAATTTATTCGAAAGCCATTACTTTCTTTTTGCCTTTTTATCTAGTTTGGGGACACTGCAGATAGCCGTGACAAGTTCGGGAATTCGCGGGTTGTGGTTGACCCCTTATTGTCGAGTTACGCGTTGGTTAGGGATTTTCTGCATTATCATGGGGATTCTCATTTTTTTTGGTCAGCCACTCTTTGTTGATGGTCCTTGGGCTGAAGGAAGTGTTCAAGCTGAATCCACAACTCGCGAGTGGGGTATCGCTAGTTGGGATGAATTAGCTGGAGCGCGAAATGTCAACGATATCCATGGTGGACTCGATGGAGTCGATCAGGCCTTCTGGTTTTCGTTGGCCGTTATTTCTGCGTTCGCAGTTTCTGTGTTTGTTGGGGCACTAAGCGTGAAGGCTGATACAAAAGAGATAAGGGTTGATGCAAAAGGGGACGTGACAGACGGTCTTACTGGTTTGGGGCATCGTTCTTATTTTTCTAATCTGCCGATTTCTATGCGAAATTTTCGCTTGGAAGTACGTAAGTTCTGGAGGGACGGTGTTAGATCGGCCGATCGTTGGAGTTTGATACAACTTATTTTCGGTGGTTCAACTGAATGAATTCTATGGATGCGAGTTTGTTGATCTGGTTGAATGGCCTTTCAGGGAATATCAAGTTTTTAGATGACGCCATGCGATTGATCGCAAGTGATTATTTGATGCCGCTTGCATTCTCGCTTTCAATGTTGGGGTTATGGTTTTCTGGGAAAACTTCTTCTCAACGGTTGACTTATCAAATAACAGCATTGATCGGCATCAGCGCGCTGTCCATATCAAATATTGTTGTATGGACAATCAATTCTCTCTGGAATAGACCACGTCCTTTTTTAGATCATCCAGATGAATTGAATCTTTTGTTCTATTCACCAACTGATCCGTCATTTCCAGCTAATCCGGTAGCGATCGGCTTTGCTGTTGCAGCGGCTGGATGGACGGTAAATCGCAAATTTGGATTGTGGTTATTTACGGCTGCTAGTTTGTATGGATTTTCTAGGGTTTATGTGGGGGTATTTTATCCAACTGATATTGTGGCTGGAGCGTTGGTAGGAATCGCTGTCTATAGGTTTACAAGTTATTTACGACGCGCACTAGAGCCACTGGTACCCATGCTCGTGAGATTAGCTCGCGGTTTCTCTGTCGGATAGATTTTTATTTTCCGGAGGATATAAGGTTTCAAATATTCTAGGATCTTAATGATTGTCGCGTAAGCCTGTTGAATTTATCTTTGCGTTTTGCCCTTTTCCAACTGACGTCGTCAGGGTAAGCGTCCTTCGAGAAGCATTCTTGGGTTGGTTTCAAATAAATCAGTTGATGACTGTTCACCGATTAATTTCGTAACAATACTGAACGAGTCACTGAGAATCGGTGATCTTGGTGGTCTGTTTGCGTGCATTTCTGAAGCGACCACGTGTGCCATACCTTGCCGTATGAGTTGCTCTGCTGTTTTTTTTGCTTTATCACCGAATTGTCCTGTCAAACTACCAGCTGCGATTTGGAGCACCGTACCTTCTTCTACGAGCTGATGTAGTCGCCTTGTGTCGCGCTGGAATTCGATATTTCTTTCAGGATGTGCAAACACTGGTACTAGTCGTTGTGTTAGGAGTCTCCCAATTACATCGTCTAGGAAAATGGGTAACCGCCCAAAGGGTGGCTCGATCAACACAAAGCGTGTCCTATTCAGAGTATTAGACTTATCTGAGTCGATTAGGTCAGGTAATGAAGGAGTTAGATGGTTACAAGTTCCTGTTAATATTTTGATGCTTGGAATATTCTCTTTTTCAGAATCACTCCGTAGTGATGTGTTTAGTAAATTTGCTACCTCATCCACTTTGTCTCGAGGATAATTTGTAGTTTCCATGTCCCTTGAATGGGGTGTTGCTACGATTGTGGTGGTTCCGTCTAGGGCGGCTGTAACCGCCATTGGGAGACTTTGGTCTAATGTAAGTGGACCATCATCCAATCCTGGCAGTATATGTGTATGGATATCAACTCTTGCCAAGTAGTGTTCCCTCTTTTCTATTTGCGTGCGGTTAGCATTCGGAACGTTTCGCCGTATTCGAAGTTGTAGCTTGTTGCTTCTTCCATGTGTTGTTTTCTTATATGTAGGTCTAAATCAGACCCAAAAGATAGGCCGGAGATTTGACTTTCATGCTTCTCAAGGGCTTCGATTTTTTTGTCGATAGAATCGGTGACATCAATGATTATATTGGGTTGATCGCTGCCCCAAAAAAATAGGTGTTTAACTTTATAGGTCTTGATTTCATCAGTAAGTTGATCTGGAAAATGTAAATGATCTCGAGCATAAGGATAAATGGCATCTTGAACAGTTGTTCCGACTTGTCGATGGTCACGGTGTTGGAACCTATTTATTCGGTGTTGGTCATGGGTTAGTACTATTTCTGGGCGATATTTCCTTAACGTGTAGACCACCTCTTCAAGAAAAATACGGTTAGCTTCGAGTTCTCCATCAGGATGATTTAGCACAACAATTTCGCCCACGCCGATAATATCTGCGGCTGCACGTTGTTCCGCTGAACGAATACTTACAATGCGGTCAGAAGTCATTTTAGTATCGTTACTACCACTGCTACCAGTTGTGCACTGGAGATAGGTAATTTCACATCCCTCTGAGGACCATCGAGCTGCGGTAGCGCCTGCTCCGATTTCAGCATCATCTGGATGAGCAAAGATGACCATTGCTCGTTTTGGTATATCTCGCATCACATCGAATTTGGGGATTTGATTACTCATCGAAAATGTGTGGTTCATGTGATCTCCGGATTGGGGCATCCTAAGTTTTCATCCCTTGCATTGCGACTATGATAGCGGCCTTAAGTTACTGTTTAGGGAATAGGCCACTTATGCAGCGGATAATTCATCCTAGATATAAACTTTAAAATGGCTTCTATCTAATTGTCATTTAACTCAAATGGGCAAGTGGTTTTGTTTGTGATTTAATCCCTGTGTAGGAGATCTTATGTCAACGGTTGCCATTTCTGATCCTGAGATCGCTCAGGTTATTGAAAATGAACAAAGGCGTCAGCGCCATCAGCTCGTCATGATTGCATCTGAGAATTATGCGAGCAGAGCAGTACTGGAAACCACTGGTTCTGTTTTGACCAACAAATATTCTGAAGGTTACCCGGGACGTCGATACTATGCGGGATGTGAAAATGTTGACGAATCAGAGCAGTTAGCAATTGAGCGTGCGAAGCAACTTTTCGGAGCTGAACATGCCAATGTCCAACCTCACTCGGGTTCACAAGCAAATATGGCTGCTTTTTTTTCTCTTGTTAAGCCTGGGGATCGCATTATGGCGATGTCGCTAAACCATGGGGGGCATTTAACTCATGGCTCCCCGGTTAATTTTTCAGGAAAACTTTACGAGTTTGGATTTTATGGTGTGAACGCTGAATCTGAAGCACTTGATTATGAAGAAGTGCAACGGCAGTGTGAAGAATTTAAGCCACAAATTGTCATAGCTGGATATACGGCATACCCGATGAGAATTGATTTTAAGAGATTTCGGGAGATCGCGGATTCGATTAATGCAACTTTGCTGGTTGACATGGCCCATATTGCGGGGCTAATTGCTGGTGGCGTACATCCTTCACCTGTTGAACACGCGGATATTGTTACTAGTACAACTCATAAAACTCTTCGTGGGCCTCGCGGTGCGATGGCATTGACGAGTAAGTCACTTAGTCGTAAGTACAATTCAGCGGTATTTCCAAATATGCAAGGCGGTCCGATGCAACATGCAATTGCAGGCAAAGCTGTTGCATATAGAGAGGCAATGCAGCCGGAATTCAAAGAGTATGCTAAGCAAGTTGTTCAGAATGCCAAGGTGCTTGCAACTGGGTTGTCGGCGGCAGGCTTAAGAATTGTGGCGGGAGGTACCGAGAATCATATGCTATTGGTTGACACTCGATCAATCGGCATGACGGGTCGTCAAGCAGAAGAGGCTTTAATAGCCGCTGGCCTTGTGGTAAACAAGAATACAATTCCGTTTGATCCTGAATCACCAATGGTTACTTCCGGAATTCGGATAGGTACACCTGCGTTGACCTCAAGGGATCTAAAAGCTGACGATATGGAAATTGTTGCGGGGTATATCATAGAGGCACTTGATGCTGTTGATGATGAAGTTAAGTTGGCTAATATTGGGATTGAAGTCGCAAAATTTTCATCTCGTTTTCCCGTTCCAGGATTGGATTTGTAGCACGCTTTTATAGGTAATTTCTATATTTGGCATATAAGCATAAGAATTGTTGTATTAAATTTATGCAGATGCTTTGCATGGACGTGGTAGAATGACTAGGTTTAGCAATATTTTTAGAAGAGTATGGTGGAGTGTTGAGAAAGTACGAATTGGTTTGGATTCTCGGTGGTGATGTTGATGAAGAGCAAGGCACCGAGTCTATTGAAAAAATTACCTCACTTGTTACTGATGCTGGTGGCGAAGTAACTGGCACTGATATTTGGGGTAAACGTGCGCTTGCTTATCCTATTAAGAAAAATAGCGAAGGTTACTATCTTCAGGCAAATTTCGAAATAGATGGGCTGAAGACGCAAGGTTTTGAGCGCGCTATCTACGCCGATCAATCGATTATCAGGCACTTGTTGGTTCGGGATGAAAATTCTACTGATATTGCTGATGAAGAACCTGAGCAGTAGAGATTTTGTTATGTGCAAGCAACGGATCAATGTAATTGAATCTTAATCAGATACTCCTTATCGGACGCGCAGGGACTGATCCTGAAATGCGTTACACTCCGAGTGGGACACCGGTTACGAATTTTCGTTTAGCGGTTAGTAATAACAGGCGTGACGCCAATGGAGAGTGGACCGAGGACACAGAGTGGTTCACTGTGACAGCATGGGAGCGTCAGGCAGAGTCAGTAAATCAGTATCTGTCTAAGGGCCGTCGTGTTTTTGTGGACGGTAGACTGTCTACGCGGCAGTACACTAGTAGCTCCGGCGAAGCCCGTACGTCCTTAGAAGTGCGAGCATTTAAGGTTGTTTTTCTTGATTCACCAACTGGGGAATCAACTAATGCTAATGAGGATATTCCATCAGAAGCACAATCTTATATATCACGAGGATCAGGTTCCGAAGAACCTAGAGAAAATAAACTAACAGAAGACGTGGAGGAACTGCCTTGGTAGCAGTTTCCATGCGGGGATGTACGGCAATTAATGCCGATCGTTCCGCTGTCCATTCCGCGAGGTGAAAAATGACAAGTCAGCGAACAACGCAAGGTGCACGCCCAACATTTCGACGTGGAGGTAGGCGAAGGCGCCAGTGTTTTTGTAAAGAATCCAAAGTCGATTACAAAGACGTATCTAATATCCGTAGATTTATTACCGATCGAGGGCGTATTGAGGCGGGTAAGAAATCCGGCAATTGCGCTAAATGTCAACGAACACTGACAATTGCGATCAAACGTGCGCGCCACTTGGCGTTACTTCCATATGCGCCACATCACCTGCGTGTAACTGGTGAGGTCGCGGTAAACGCCAAGATTACTGAAGACGATGAAGTTGTGAGCGGCGGTTCGGAGGAATCTAATGAGACCGCCGAATCGACTGATCAAACTCAAGGCGATCTGGGGTCACCTGTTATGGATACTGAACCGGAGTCAGAAATCGAAATACCCTTAGAAGTTCCAGCAGTGGTAACCGAAACGAAATTGGATGAAGAGGATCAAGAAGATTCAAATCACGTGGAATCTGAATCTCAAGAAACTCCAAATGTTGAATCCCCAGATAGTGAAGAAAATAAGTAGTTTCTTATTACTGTAATTGCGAAGTTTACACGTCGAAAAAGCATACTTAGTAGGATTACGGCTCAAGCGTTTACTGAGCGTCGAATATGTCCAAAGAAGATAAGAGTAAAGACCCTAATGACGTTCCAGGACAGGAAGATCTGGTCGTCGGAGTATCGCCTGGATATCAAGCTGGTCGTCGCAGTATTACGATGCGTGGTGGCGTAACACGTCGGCAAATGGTTGACGAAAAGCAACAACTGCAAGTTAGATCCCGTCCGTTCATCATCGCTGCAATTGTTGTTTTACTCGGTATTTTGGCAATTCCGGGGTACGCGTATTTTCAGAATTACGTGTTTCCGCCTCGTGAGTTAGCTCTCAGGGTAGCTGGCATGGAATATTCTCGCGGTGACGTGGTGAACTTTATACGTTTCAACCAGAGGATGAGTGAGAATCTGGGAGTCCCGTTCGAGGTTGGGAATTCATTGTTCGATGCATTGCAAACTCTCCAAGAAAATGAACTGGCGTTTCAGTTGGCTACCCGTTATGGTATTACTGTTTCTTCAGAAGATGTTGACGATCGTTTGAATACTATTTTGGGGTTCGTAGCTAAGACCGTTGCTGAACGAGAATCCCAAGAATACAAGGACAATATTCAAGAAGCGAAACGTCAGTTTATTAACCGAATTGAAATGGATGAATCTGTTTTTCGAGATTTTATTCGAAAAAGCATGTTTAAAGAACGTTTACGTGATGTGGTAGCCGAAGAAATACCACGTGTTCAAGCGCAAGTTCATCTTTATGAGATTATTTTGTTTGATCGTGATCCGGAAGTACGCCGGGCTATCGAGCGTGACTTGGTTACAGGTGATGCTATTGAAAATGTGATTCTTGAACATTCCCAGGATCCAAATGTACGACGTAATCTTGGGGATCGTGGATGGTTTCCATTTGGCGTGACCCCTGAAATCGATTATTTATTATTCGGCCTTGACGGTGAAGGTAACCGACTGCTACCAATTGGTCAATTAAGTGAACCCCGATATGTTGAAGATTCTGATTGGTGGAGTTACCTGGTGGTAGCCGAAGTACAAGATGCCCGCGAAGTTGATGAAGATAACTTTGAGGCTCTGACTACTCGGGGAATGACGATTTTCTTTAATGAAGAGCGTAAGAATTTCGATCTTCATATGGTTCTTGATAGTGCCATTTTCGAATGGGTTAACGCGCAAATACGCTTGTCAGCGTTATTACCAACCCCTACTCCGGTTCCGTATGGGGCGGATGGAATGCCCCAGATAGGACCATAGGTATGCGCATGTCTGCTCGTCAGAATGTTCCTGCCGTCGGCGTTGGGTTACTTGGATTAGGTGTTGTTGGATCAGCCGTTGCTAAGGCTGTACTTTCACAGGATGAGTCAAAGCAACGTGAAATTCCCTTGGCTCTTGTATGTGCAGTAGTTCGAGATCTACACAAAAAACGTTCGATTGACCTTGATCAATCGATTTTGTCGGACGATCCGCAGGCCGTAATCGGGAATACTAGTGTTGGAATAGTTGTGGAACTGATGGGTGGAGAATATCCGGCTTTCGATTACATTGCTAGCTCTCTAGAAGCTGGTAAACATGTTGTAACTGCTAACAAAGAGGTTATGTGCAAAAGAGGGGATGAACTTCTTCGTATAGCGGTCGATAACAATGTTGAGTTGCAATATGAAGCTAGTGTTGGCGGTGGTATACCGATTATCGGACCTCTCACAAACGATTTGGCAGCGAATCGGATTCAGAGCATTCGCGCAATTATCAATGGAACCACTAACTTTATGCTCACTAAGATGGCGCATGAAGCGGCGGACTTTGATGCAGTTTTGGCCGAAGCTCAATCCCTCGGATACGCTGAAGCCGATCCGACGGCGGATGTGGATGGATTCGATCCAATGTACAAACTGTCTGTTTTAACTCGACTGGCTTATCACACAGAAATGCCAATTGATGGCATTCATCGTGAAGGCATACGAGATATTCATGTCAAAGACTTCAGGTATGCGAGTGAATTGGGCTATACGATCAAACTATTGGCAGCAGCGCAAACGCATGGTGAATCAGGATTATTGGCTCGAGTACATCCGGCGCTTATTCCGCTTGAAGTTCCAATGGCTGCAGTCAATGGAGTGTTAAATGCTGTTGAGGTAGAAGGGGACTTAGTTGGTTCACTATGGTTCCAAGGACCTGGTGCTGGTGCTGAACCCACTGCAAGCGCTGTGGTAGGTGATATTTTGAAGATCACCGAAAGTTCGGGCAATAATTCGTATCGGTCAGCAGCTTTCGCTTCATTTAAAATCAGTTCGATGGATGACCATGTTTGTCAGTATTACATGAGGTTGACGGCATCTGATCAACCGGGCGTTTTAGCTAACGTTGCAAGGGTTTTGGGTGATGCAGGTATTAGCATTAGCGCCGTCTTGCAAAAAGATACCGATATTGAGAAAACACAGGCCGATCTGGTGATAATGACTCATCCAGCGCGCGAGGCTAATATGCAGACAGCCGTGAGTTTGATTAGGAAACTTGAAACGGTCATTCGGATGGATAACCTCATACGAGTTGAGAATTACACCGGTCGGTTGCAAAAGAGGACCTTGCTTTAAGTATTAACTGGGAGAGACCTTTCGTTTGTTGATGTTTCCAGGTGTGATTGACAGGTACAGAGAGTTTTTGCCTGTAGATGATGCTACTCCGAGTGTTTCACTTGGTGAGGGCACTACGCCGCTCGTCAGGTCGAGCAGTATTGGGGATTCCCTCGGCTGTAGGGAATTATATTTTAAACTTGAAGGGTGTAATCCGACAGGGTCATTTAAAGATCGGGGGATGGTCGTCGCAATTGCTAAGGCTTTGGAGGCGGGCAAGACCCGTATCATTTGCGCTTCCACCGGCAATACGAGTGCGTCTGCAGCCGCTTACGGGGCGAGATATCAACTGGAGACTCTTGTTCTGGTTCCTGCTGGTGAAATCGCGTTAGGTAAGCTAGCCCAGGCCATGGCTTATGGAGCCCGTATCTTAGCTGTCAACGGGAGTTTTGATGAAGCGTTGACTACGGTTAAAGGAATAGTTGAATCTTGGGATATTGAATTGGTAAATTCCCTTAATCCCTATCGTATCGAGGGACAGAAGACAGGGGCTTTTGAGATTGTGGATGATCTGGGAGGAGCTCCAGATATTCTCTGCATCCCAGTTGGAAATGCTGGCAACATTACTGCTTATTGGAAGGGTTTCAAAGAGTATCGTGGGATTGGGCGTATTGGAAAAACCCCAAAAATGATGGGGTTTCAAGCTGCTGGTGCGGCACCTATTGTTCGTGGTGTTCCCATATCGAATCCGAAAACTATAGCTACGGCGATTCGTATTGGTAATCCAGCCAGCTGGGAACAGGCCGAAGTAGCGAGAGATGAATCAGCGGGTTTGATAGAGATGGTTGATGATAATGCAATTGTCGAAGCCTATCTTCGCTTGGCGCGTGAAGAGGGTATTTTCTGTGAACCAGCATCTGCTGCATCGGTTGCTGGTTTACTTAAGCTGCCTGAGCTCGATGTAGATTTGACCGGTAAGACAATTGTGTGCGTTCTTACTGGCAATGGCTTGAAAGATCCTGGGACCGCTGAGAAACGTGCACTTGTGGAGCTGGAATATGTTGAGCCGGATGTGGTTTCAGTGATGAATTTGCTAGCCAGTGGTAAGTAGCTGATGGTTGGCGCAAATTCTAGTTAGACATTGTTTCAGAAAGAAAACTTTTCAAATTGACTTGTTGTAGTGTTCAAATTGAAACGGCAACTTTTGAAAGCCTGGGATTTGAATGGCAAAGCATGATTCAAAATTGCTTGGAACCGACGTTCTTTGACCATCTAGTCTGGCATAAAACTTGGTGGTCGGAGTTCGGAAATGATTTTGAACTTAAGCTCTTAGCTGCTTATTCAGAATCGGGGAACATGAAATTGATTGCTCCGTTGATGGTTGATGGTGACGAGATAAGCTTTATTGGAAGCACTGATCTTGTTGATTATCACGATTTCCTGATCAAAGAGCCCTTAGACGTTGCCTGTATTCAGTCATTGACGCAAGTTATTCATGGGATGAAGGATATAAACAAGATTTGTTTGGAATCGCTTCCAGAACGCTCTCCTACAATAATCCAGTTTCGTTCATATGCCGAGCAACTTGGGTGGAAAGTGGAGATTGCTCAAGAGGACGTCGCTCCTCGTATCGAATTACCTTCAACGTGGGATGACTACATGACTAGCCTGCGTAAGAAAGATCGTCATGAATTGCGTCGTAAGTTTCGCAGACTCGAAGAAGCAGGTCATACCGTTCAGGTTGAATTGACTTCACCTGTTGACGTGGAGAATGCTATGGCTGATTTTATACGTTTGCACCGTATGAGCACGGTAGGGAAAGAACAGTTCATGACGCGTCAACGAGAACGATTTTTCCGCAACGTTAGTGTTGAACTTGCTAAAGAAGGTTTGACTAGGCTTTGTTTTCTTGAAGTTAACAATGAGAGAGTGGCTGCCTCGTTGTCATTTGTTTGCAAAGGGGTACGATATTTATATAACAGTGGCTATAACCCCACTCATTCTAATTTGTCGGTTGGTTTGTTGAATCACGCGCTGGCAATAAAATCTTCTATTGAGTCAGGGCATAGCGTTTTTGATTTCATGCGTGGGAATGAAGCGTATAAATATCACTTGGGGGGTATTGATCGGCAGATTTGTGCTGTGACTGCTTTACGTCAATCTGACAGCATGAATTAACACATCTACTTTATGCGTATTGCTTTTATCACCGTTCATGGATGTCCCTTGCGCCAGGCTGGCAGTAAGGATTCCGGCGGGATGAACATCTACATACTTGAAATGGTTAAGCGACTTGGTGCTCGAGGAGTTAAGGTCGATGTGTTTACGCGACACCATGATCTGCTTGATCCTGAGATAGTAACGCTGACGCCAGGTGTAAGGTTGGTGCATTTACCCGCAGGACCACCATCTCTCGACAAAAACGGTGTTTATGAACTACTTCCAATATTTGCTTCGCAAATGCGAAGATTCTGCATCGTTAATAGACTTAACTATGATTTGATAAGTACACATTATTGGTTGTCTGGACTTGTTGGTATGCGCCTGGCATCTGAATGGGCTGTTCCGCATGTTACAAGTTTTCATACAATGGCGGAGATGAAGCGACGAGGTCGTCCCGAAGAACTCGAAATAAGTCAGAGGGATGCATCTGAGTCTGAGATAGCCCGATCTGCAGCGTCTGTAATCGTTTGGACTGAGGATGAAAAAGAAGCTGTAGTTGATTATTGTGACGTTGATTCTGATAATGTGAGCGTTATCGCACCTGGTGTAGATTTGAGCCGTTTTCGCCCAATGTCACAACGCTACTCTCGAGATTATCTTGGATATGGCCCGGAGAAGAATATATTGTTTGTTGGGCGGCTTGAACCTCTTAAAGGGGTTGATAATTTGTTTAGGGCTGTTGCGAGCCTTGAAAATTTGAAATCTATAACTTTGAGTGTTGTCGGAGGGGATGGTAATTCACAGGAAAAAAGGAGGCTTCAAGCACTCGCTAAGAAAATGCGATTAAATCAAACAGTTCATTTTCTCGGTCCGATTCCTCAAGAAGAATTACCAATATATTACAACGCCGCTGACGTCTGCGTACTACCTTCTTATTATGAGAGTTTTGGCTTTGCTGCGTTGGAGGCTTCCGCTTGCGGGAAACCGGTAATAGCTTCTGAAGTTGGAGGACTTCGGACGATTGTCAATCATGGAAGGACCGGATTTCTTGTGCCACCGAAGCGAATGGATCTCATCGCTGAGCGTTTGTGTGAATTACTGGATGATGATTTACTTCGCGCCCAGATGGGAGCAGCCGGTAGAATTCGAGCTGAATCACTAGGCTGGGATAGCTCTGTTGATTCGTTGTTGAGACGCTTTAAAGAACTGATTCCGCAGACTGCTGAATCTGTTATATCTGTAGTCGGTGGTTAAACAGATTTTCCCCACCAGTTGACTTGGTTCTTAGTTTCGAAGCCTAATGATGAATAGACTTTCATGGCCTGTGTGTTTAGTGAATCAACCTCAAGTTTCACTTGATCGACCTTTAGTCCAATAAGATGATTGAATCCAGCTTCAGCGATCGCACGGCCTAGACCTTGGTTCCTTGCTTTTGGTGACACTCCGGTCATATTAATCAGTCCGATTTTCAAATGAGTCTTATGAAATAACGAAGTCCAACAATATGCGACTAGTTGACGATGGGCATTGTGAATCATCAAAACATTGTCGATTCCATGACCTCGGGATAGTAACCTAGCTTTGATTTCGCTTTCTGTGTTTGGCGAATACCCGAAGTGATCATTGAACGATTGATTTTGTAAATGGGTCAGCTCAGGTATCTCATGATGTCCTACCATCGTGCGCAACAGGAAACCGTGCGGAATTGTTGATTTAAATTGCGAAAAAGGGGGAGTACTTTCCAGTCTCAAGTACTTTCGCACATGTTTCCAGTCCCGGTCCTTTAGGATCGTTTCGACATGGGATTCGTGATTGAGAGTTGCTATATGAGCAATAGGCGTTTCTTGCCTCGCTCGATTGGTTCCCCATTCGAGTAGCTGAGCCAGAATGGCAGAATTAGTAGAGGTGCTGGTGAATCCGACTATGGATCGGCCGATATTTTTTTCTGGCTCTACGATGGCGTATCCGACAACCTCATTTTTTAGATGTGCAAGAGCTAGATTTTTATGGGGTTGTACACGCGGAAATTCCAACACAGATGTGAGATCTGAGGTTGTATCTGGCCACTCTCTGTGGCCATGCGATCCCGCATCCTGTAATAGCTTGTGAAGAGAATCGATGTCGGTATCTGTGAAATTACGTAGTTGTATATTAGATTGATTTAGTGATGGATTCATACTTATAACTCAAATGTGTTCTTGAAGTGTATTCCAGTGTTTATGTATGCGGGGATTTAATGGTCGGTTGGGTTGGGACTATTATTACTAAATGAATGGTTTACACGGTAAGCAATTGCTTCTCCGGTCTATTGGCACTTATAATTGAGAAGCGTGAAACGCTATGAACGGGAGTAGTAACGGATCAAGTGTTCTAAGAGAGAGCCGGTGGTTGGTGTGAACCGGTGTGCATTGGTTTGAGAACTCGCCCTGGAGCGGTCGATCTGAATTTTGTTAACTAGGGTCGAACGGCTTGCCCCGTAAAGGTTTGAGTGGCTCGGTGCTTTCAGAGTGACGGCACCTGGCAATCGAAGGTGGTACCGCGGGATGTAAGTCTCGTCCTTTGTGAGGGACGGGATTTTTTTTTGCCTGATGAAACTTAACAGTATTCATAATACAAGCGATAAACATTAGTACCTAATAAACAAGTAATTGCCGAAGTAATTTCTGGTAAGCGTGTAGGAAGCGGATATGTCAAAACGCCTCACCGGTAGTCAAATTGTATGTGAAGCTCTTCTTAAAGAAGGTACGAGGGTGGTGTTTGGTATTCCGGGCGGTGCGATTCTTCCACTATATGGAGTTCTGTCGCAGTATCCAGACTTACGTCATATCCTGTCACGTCACGAACAGGGTGCAGCGCATGCCGCGGATGGTTACGCAAGATCAACGGGCACGGTTGGCGTGGCTTTTGCCACGTCTGGACCAGGTGCAACCAATTTGGTGACTGGCCTAGCTACTGCGATGATGGATTCAGTCCCCGTTGTCGCTATTACTGGTCAAGTGGGTCGTGCTGCGATCGGCACAGACGCGTTTCAAGAAACTGACATCACTGGTTCAACGCTCCCGGTTACTAAACATAACTATCTTGTAATGCGAGCCGACGATTTGGGTAAGACAATCCATGAGGCCTTTCATATCGCTAGAACGGGTCGTCCTGGACCAGTACTAATAGATATTCCAAAAGATGTATTCACTGAAACTGGCGAATACGACCCTGATGCTCCAATTGATTTGCCTGGCTATACAGTCCCCGGTAAGGCTGAAGAGACTCAGATAACAGCTGCTGCGGAATTGATTAACGCGGCTCAGCGACCGGTGATCCTCGCAGGTCATGGGGTTGTCTTATCACGGTCGTTTGAGGAGCTTAAGGAATTTGCCGAAAAAGCACAGATTCCAGTGGTAACAACTTTACTAGGAATTTCGTCTTTTCCAGAGGATCATGTGCTTAGTACAGGTTTTCCAGGTATGCATGGAATGGCATATGCTTCTCTTGCGATTGATCAGGCAGATTTAATTATCAATTTTGGAAGTCGTTTTGATGATCGTATTGTTGGCGATTCTCGTCGATTTTCAACTGGATCGAAAAAAATCCATGTGGATATTGATCCTGCGGAGATAAATAAAAGCATAAGGGTTGATGCTCCGGTTGTAGGTAACATTAAGGATGTGTTTCGACAGCTCATTCCGCAGGTTAAATCGACGACACATGTCGAGTGGTTACAACATATTGAGCATCTTAAATCCGAGCACCCTTCATTACGAATTCCTGAGAGCGATCGATTGATGGGGCAGCATGTTGTGAAAGCACTCTCGGATGTCACGCAAGGTGAGGCAATCATTACTACTGGAGTTGGTCAGCACCAGATGTGGGCAGCACAGCATTATCAATTTAAGAACGCTAATTCTTGGTTGTCATCGGGTGGTGCCGGAACGATGGGTTACGAAGTCCCTTCAGCTATAGGAGCGCAGGTTGGTAACCCAGATAGCCTAGTTTGGTCGATCTGTGGCGATGGTGGATTTCAGATGACGATGATGGAGCTTGCGACAGCTGCTGAAAATGACCTTCCAGTAAAGTACGCGATTTTGAACAATAATCATTTGGGGATGATTACTCAGTGGCAGGGCTTCTTTTATAACCAGGATTATCAGGCTGAAACCTATTCGGGTAATCCAGACTTTGTGAAACTTGCAGAAGCCTATGGGATAAAAGGGATACGGGTATCGAAACAGGATGAACTTGAGTCGGCTATAAGTGAAGCAAACAACCATAATGGTCCTGTGGTAGTGGATTTTGTAATTGAAAAAGTTGATGACGTTTATCCAATGATTCCAGCAGGACAGAGTGTCCAAGAATTAATTGAGGAGCCAAACTAATGGCGTCTAGCGATAACGCATCGTTTCAGCGGACAATTTCTGCACTGGTACAGGATCGGCCTGGTGTGCTGGCTAGGATTGCTGGTTTATTTCGTAGACGTGGTTTTAATATCGCCAGTCTCGCTGTTGGTCGATCAGAGCAACGAGGGTTGTCTAGAATGACTTTCGTCGTTGAAGGACCATATGAGGTTGTTCGCCATGTATCAGCGCAACTTGATCGCTTAATTGACGTTGTAGAAGTTCATGATATTACTGAAAAAAATATTGTCTGGCGTGAACTTGCATTGATTAAAGTTACTGCAGATGCATTAGCGAGACGAGAGATACTTGAATTGGTGAATATTTTCCGCGTGAATGTTATTGATATTGGGGCTGAAAGTTTAACAGTGGAAATTTCGGGCGGTCGTCAAAAAATCGACTCGTTCATCGAATTGGTTCGTAAATTCGGTATCGAGGAAGTTATACGTACTGGTCGTGTTGCGACCCTTCGCGGGACACTAATTGCGGGTGAGGAAGATGGATTGTTTCAATCAGATACTAATCAATCAGATTACACTTTACCGATTCCAAGTGATGATACAGGGAGCGTTTGATAACGCTAACAAATAGGCTGTCGGGATTGCTGACAGAAAACAAAACTAAGTGCTTTAGGCAAGGCTGATAATTCATAATGGCTACTCTTTCTTATGACAAAGATATCGATGATTCCATACTGCGGGATAAAACGATTGCAGTACTTGGGTATGGATCCCAAGGGCACGCACATGCACTTAACTTGAAAGAAAGTGGATTTAATGTTGTTATCGGACTTTACGAAGGTAGTCGAAGCAAGCAGACGGCTGAAGAAGCTGGCTTCACAGTACTTTCTAATGCCGATGCTGCGAAGGCCGCTGATCTAATTTCTTTTTGTTTGCCTGACACGATTCAGTCAAAGGTTTACAGAGAAGATGTTGAGCCGAATTTGGGGGCAGGTAAAACCTTGCTATTCGCACATGGGTTTACTATTTTCTATGAGCAGATTGCTCCACCGCCAGAGATTGATGTTGTGATGATTGCCCCTAAGGCACCAGGTCATAGGGTACGCGCTGTATACGAGAGGGGCCTTGGTGTTCCATGCCTTGTAGCGGTTCATCAGGATGTATCGGGTGCGGCTCATGAAGTAGCACTGGCTTACGGGAAAGGTATTGGAGGTGGTCGTGCAGGCATATTAGAGACTACTTTTAAGGAAGAGACGGAGACCGATTTATTCGGAGAACAGGCTGTTTTATGCGGTGGGGTCACCGAACTAGTCAAGACTGGCTTTGAAGTATTAGTAGAGGCCGGTTATGAGCCGGAATCAGCCTACTTCGAGGTTCTTCATGAATTGAAATTGATCGTCGATCTCATGTATCAGGGTGGTCTCGGCTACATGCGGTACTCGGTGAGTGAAACTGCTGAATATGGTGATTACTCACGTGGTCCCGTTGTGATCGATTCCAATGTGAAAAAAAACATGGAAAAAGTTTTGCAACAAATTCAATCAGGAGAATTCGCTCGGGAGTGGATTGCTGAAAACGACGAAGGTCAACATAAGTTCAAGCAAATGCGCACTGATAACGAAACACATGGTATTGAGAAGGTTGGCAAAGAGCTTCGAGATATGATGCCTTGGCTAGAGTCGACTACATAGTATTTTTTTGAAAGCAGAAAATACATAAGGCTGTAAAGTAGTGGTTTTGCGTATTAGTTTGGTAAAACTGTTCAACTAAAAGCGAGCGCTGGAAGGATTCAAATGGCGCAGCAGAGTCATACTGAAGACAAAGTAATTATTTTTGACACCACCCTCCGTGACGGAGAACAATCCGCCGGGGCTGGTCTGACAGTTGAAGAAAAACTTCGTATTGCTCACCAACTCAATAAGTTGGGCGTTGATGTTATTGAGGCTGGATTTGCGGGTAGTTCGCCAGGTGACTTTGAAGCCGTACGCAGAATCGCTAATGAAGTAAAAGGGCCAGTCATTACTTCTCTTGCGCGTGCTGTTGAATCGGATATCGATGCTGCGGGAAAGGCCCTTGAAGGTGTCGAGAACGCTCGTATTCATACATTTCTTTCATCTTCGGACGTTCACTTGATGCACCAGATGCGTAAGGATCGTGAATCCATAATGGATATGGCCGTCCGGGCCGTTGAGCGAGCGAAAAGTTATGTCGATGATGTTGAATTCTCACCAATGGATGCCTCCCGCACTGAACCTGAATACCTTTATACGATGCTTGAAGCAGTGATACGGGCTGGCGCAACAACGGTTAACATTCCAGATACAGTTGGTTATTCAACGCCTGAGGAGTTCGGGGGGTTAATTCGCGGGATCAAAGAAAACGTCCCTAATATTGAGGGGGTTGTAATCAGTGTCCATTGCCACAATGACCTTGGAATGGCTTCGGCTAACTCGCTCGCAGCAATAGAAAATGGGGCTCGTCAGGTTGAAGGTTGCGTAAATGGACTCGGTGAGCGAGCAGGAAATGCGGCGCTCGAAGAAGTGATAATGGCTTTAGAAACAAGACCAGACCATTATGGTGTTACCACTGGCATCAATTGCGAGGAGATAGGTAACTCAAGTCGTATGGTCAGTTCTATATTTGGGTTTCCTGTCCAGGCCAATAAGGCAGTAGTTGGCCAGAACGCGTTTCGGCATTCCTCTGGTATCCATCAAGATGGTTTTCTGAAAGAACGTACAACTTTCGAAATTATGGAACCAGACACTGTCGGTTGGCGTGGCCAAGCGCTCGTACTTGGCAAGCTTTCCGGTAGGGCGGGTCTTCGTTCACGATTACATGAGCTTGGTTATGAATTATCCGATGAAGAGTTGTCCACTGTATTCGTGTTATTTAAGGATCTTGCTGACACTAAGCGTGAGGTTACAGATATGGACCTCGAGGCACTAATGTCCGAGCAGCACCGTATGGTTGATACCGACAGAACTTACAAAGTTATTTCGGTGCATGTTGTGTGTGGGAATGGCACAGTTCCACAGGCTAAAGTCACTCTTGCTTGTCCGGATGGTCAATCAAGAACGGTCGAGTGTAAGGGGACTGGTCCTGTCGATGCGGTGTGTAAGGCAATCGATCAGGTTGTTGATTTAAATATCGATTTAACGGAGTTCGCTGTGTCGGCGGTTACAGAAGGTATTGATTCTCTTGGCGAAGTTACTATTAGAGTGGCGAAGGATGGCTCGGTATACTCAGGTCGTGGATCAGATTCCGATATTGTTGTTGCATCAGCCAAGGCATATGTGAATGCTATTAACAGATTGATAACAATTGGAGTACAAGATCGAACCGCAACCACAGGTGCAGTTTAGCTAGATAGTGACAACTAAAATAACTGTCAGTTGCGCTGACTGAAGAGCTTTATTTTTGGGTTATTATTTTTGATTGATTAAGGTTTTTGGGCCGAAAAGGTATTTATTGGGGGTTATGTGCACATGGGTAAGACCATGTTCGAAAAGATTTGGGATCAACATATTGTTGCAGAGCCAGAGGATCAGCCTGCTCTTATTTATATCGATCTCCATCTGGTGCACGAAGTTACTTCGCCGCAGGCATTTGAAGCTTTGCGCCTGACTAATCGTAAGGTGCGTCGCCCAGATCTTACTATATCGACTGTTGATCATAATCTTCCAACTGATGACACCAGATCGGAAGTGATCAAGGATCCTATCGCTCGTATACAAGTTGATACTCTTCGCAAGAATTGCGAACAAACAGGAATAACGCTCTACGATGTTGATTCCACAGCCCAAGGGATTGTTCACGTTATCGGTCCCGAGCAGGGATACACTCAACCTGGAATGACCATTGTCTGTGGTGATTCACACACTTCGACTCATGGTGCTTTTGGTTCGTTGGCTTTTGGAATTGGGACTTCTGAGGTAGAGCATGTTCTTGCCACCCAGACACTTCGGCAACGTAAGCCTCACACTATGGAAGTCCGATTTAACGGCAAACTGAAGCAGGGTGTTACTGCTAAGGATATGATCCTTGCGGCAATCGGTAAGATGGGTACGGCTGGTGGTACAGGTTATGTGATCGAATACACCGGTGACGCAATCCGTCATCTTGATATGGCTGGTCGTATGACAGTTTGCAATATGACGATCGAAGCTGGAGCTAGGGCAGGTCTTATCGCACCAGATGATACAACCTTCGAGTGGATGCGTGGACGCAAGTTTGTACCTAAGGGTGAAAAATTCGACCATGCAGTTGACCAATGGCGGGCGCTAGTCAGTGATGAAGATGCGGTGTTTGACACACTAATTGAAATTGATTGCGATGATCTGGAGCCATTTGTCACCTGGGGTACTAACCCGGGGCAAGTGACCCGTATAACTGACAATGTGCCCTCTCCCGAGGACTTCGATGACATAGCGGACAGAACTTCTGCAGAGAACGCACTTGAATATATGGGTTTGAAGGGAGGTATGGCAATTGAGGACATTGAGATCGATCGAGTGTTTATAGGATCTTGTACAAATGCTCGTATTGAAGACCTTCGATCGGCTGCTCAGATTGTCAGAGGTCGTACTGTTGCATCTAGCGTTCGTGCACAAATTATGCCTGGCTCCACACTTACCAAACTTTTGGCTGAAAAAGAAGGTCTCGATCAGATTTTTATGGAAGCCGGATTCGAGTGGCGAGAGTCGGGTTGCTCGATGTGTCTAGGGATGAATCCAGATATTTTGGTTCCGGGAGAACGTTGTGCCTCCACTTCGAATCGAAACTTCGAAGGTCGACAAGGCAAAGGTGGGCGTACACATCTTGTGAGCCCTGAAATGGCTGCCGCTGCGGCAATTTCAGGGCATTTCGTAGATGTCAGGGAATGGGATACTGAGTGACGTGTATGTCACTCTTGCTCTGCAGTGAGCGCGAGGTATAACGGTGCAATCAGGGAATTATGATCCGAGACCTCCAGAAGATCGTGATCTAGCTGGAACAATTGATCCGAAACGGACTTCTCGTGTTACTCGTCGGTCTAAGGCAACATCCGAGACCAATCCTGCTGCTGATGGCATGCTGCGCCGACTTAGTGGTCGTTCCGACCTGGATCGCGCTAAGGCTATGAGATATGAACCCTATTCCTATGAATCTAACTCAACCCAGTTGAGGTGGGTCGTAATATCACTTGCTGCTTGGTCTGTAGTTGCACTATGGCTGGCATGGGTAGATTTCTCTACGCTGGGCGTCTTGTCAGATCTTCAAGATCAAGGATTTACTAGCGTGCCACCGGCGACTCTTACTCCGCAATCTATGATTGAGTTTGCTGATAGGGAAGGCATGAGTTGCATAGACGCTGCTGACGTTTTTCTGGCGACTAATGAATGTAATAGACTTTTTGATGCCCAAAATATCTATGAGGGTGTGAAAGGTCAAAGTTCATTGGCTTTTGTGACTCTCATGGGTCTTTTACTCGTAAATATGTTTGCATTTGGTTCGTTTACTCACCGCGCCAGCAGGAATCTTCTTACTTTGAAAAGCAGTGGGCAAGGATTTACTCCAGAAAAAGCTGTGATGTGGTTTTTTATTCCATTCATGAACCTGTATAAGCCTTGGCAGGTGTTTCGCGAGCTATTCAAAGGAAGTGATCCACTAGTAACAACCTCGGATAAACTTAAATGGAAGACTGCAGGTAAAGTATCGAATTTAGTTCATTTTTGGGCTGGCATATTCGTTTTAGTATTCATTTATAATCCGATCACTATTGGAAGAGTATGGCATTCTGTTCGGCTAACGTTTACCGATAGCGTGATAGCCCATCAGAGACTAGTTATTGCTGATTTACTACTGGCACTTCTCGGTATTGCTGCTTTGCTTGTGGTGATTGAGTTACATAAGCGACAAGAGTTGCGTCATGTTAAGGTTGGTAACATTACGGTGACGCCGCCGCCGCCGGTAGATCCTCTCCACGAGGCTCTGAAGGAGGGCATAAGACGTAAGGAACTGGACAATCGTAACTTTCGCCTTGGCGGTCATGATCGGAAAGACGAAAGGTAGCTATTTTGGAAAAATTCAGGAAACTTACTAGTATCGTTGCTCCACTTGATAGAGCGAATGTTGATACTGATCAAATTATACCGAAGCAGTTTCTCAAGAGGATTGAAAGAACAGGATTCGGAGAGTTTGCCTTCTTTGATTGGAGATATCTTGAAGATGGTGTGCTTAATCCTGATTTTATTTTGAATGAAGATCGTTACCGGGGTGCCAATATCCTTGCAGGTGGCCGTAATTTCGGTTCGGGTTCCTCCCGTGAGCATGCTCCCTGGGCATTGATGGAAATGGGATACAAAGCGATCATCTCGACAAGTTTTGCTGATATTTTCCGTAACAACTGTATGCAAAATGGGCTTTTGCCAGTGATTTTAGAAGAAGCCGAAGTTGACACAATTATGGCGCGGGCACTCCGCGGCACTGGGTATAAGGTGACAGTTGACTTGGATTCACAGACGGTTAAAGATGATCTTGGACTTAATGCTAATTTTGATATAGATCCGTTTCGAAAGAATTCACTAATGGCGGGTCTTGATGACGTGGGTGTCACTATGGAATTCAGCAAAGAAATTGACATGTATGAGGGAAGGCAAAAGAAACGCTGGTAGCTAACTTTCACAGATCCAGACCTTTTATAATTTGTTGTGGTGAGAGTCGCTTGGCACTGTTAGACTTCACAGGATGTTTCAAAAAATCTCTTTCATGTAAGAGAAAGCAGGGCTTTTAAATGGATTTACGGATTGCAGTTCTTGGTGGGGATGGTATCGGTCCCGAAGTAACGGCAGAAGCAGTAAAGGTTCTTGATGCTATAGGGCGTCGTTATGGTCACGAATTTACTTATATAACTGGACCGGTTGGTGGTACGGCTATAGACATGACGGGTTCAGCGCTCCCCGCTGACACCATGAATATTGTTTTAGGATCTGATGCGGTTCTTTTTGGAGCTGTCGGTGGGCCAAAATGGGATGATCCTGTAGCTAAGGTACGACCCGAAGATGGCATATTGGCTCTGAGAAAAGGTCTTGGACTGTATGCAAATTTGAGGCCTTGCAAAGTTTATGAACAGTTGATCGATACTTCTCCGATTCGCCCAGAAAGACTTGTTGATGTTGATTTCATCATAGTTCGTGAATTAACTGGTGGTTTGTATTTTGGTAAACCGAAACGTCGGTGGGAAAATTCTAGGGGGCGACGGGCTGTAGACACGCTAGCGTATTCCGAAAAAGAGATCGAGAGAGTTGTCCGCATTGGATTTGAGCTGGCCCGTGATCGTCGAAAACGACTTCACTCACTGGATAAAATGAATGTGATGGAATCATCCCGGCTTTGGCGTGAGGTAGCGACTGAAGTCGGGATTGAGTATCCCGATGTGGAATTAATACATATGTTGGCAGATAACGCCGCTATGCAGATAATAACCCAGCCATCTATATTTGATGTGATAGTCGCTGAGAATATGTTTGGAGATATCCTTTCGGATGAAGCCGCGGTGATTGGTGGCTCTTTGGGAATGTTACCCTCAGCTTCGATTTCATCTTTGCCACCGAAAAATGGCCGTCGTCGCAGGGGCGGTAAACCAGCTTTATACGAACCGATCCACGGTTCTGCACCTGATATTGCGGGCAAATCCCTTGCTAATCCAATGGCTTCCATTCTTAGCTCGGCTATGCTTCTAAGATTTTCAGCTGGTCTCAATACGGAGGCTGACGCAATAGAAAAAGCAGTTGATTCGGTGCTATCTGAGGGGTACAGGACGCTCGATATTTCATCTGGGACCGATCGACCTCTTACGACTACTCAAGTAGGCGATATGATTGCAGGCTTAGTATCAAGTTAAATTTTTGGTCCGGATCTCTAACTTGTTTACAAGCAAGATAAGAGGTCCGGTGATTTTTATTGTTGTGCGTCAGGGTCCTTACCCGAGAAATCTTCATCTGGATCAATTTCATGACCAGCCAGCCAGTCTGGATCGAGGTTGACTCCTAAGCCCGGTCGATCAGAAACGTAAAGGTCGCCATTTTTTATATCTAATGGATGATCGATCATTACGTTGTAACTTGTTAGGTCGTACCGGCTCGTTTCTAGTTTGTAAAAATTCGGTACGGTCAGCATGACCTGTGCACCTGAAATAACGTTTATTGGGCCGGAGGCATCATGCGGAGAAATTGGGACATAATAGGCTTCTGCCATTGTAGCTATTTTTTTAAGTTCTGTGACTCCACCGGTCCAGGTTATGTCCGGCATGATGTAGTCGGCTAAATTGTTTTCAAAAATTGGAACGAATTCCCACCTTGTATGAAGTCTTTCACCGACCGATATAAGTGGTGAAATTTGGTCTTTAACCTGCTTCAGTGCTTTCCAGCTCTCGGTTGGGACGGGTTCTTCGAACCAGAAAATATCCCATTCAGCCATTTGATTTGCAAGCCTCGTAGCTGTAGGTACGTTGTACATACCGTGGGCATCGATAAGAATTTCTATATCGGCTCCTGCCGTTTCTCGAGCTGCTGCCAGAATATCCATCGCAGTGGCTTCGGCTTCAGGGCTGATTTCACCATCGAGGAAGCTTGCATTTCCAACGTGAAGATTGGGCATCATGGGATCCATCTTGAAGGCCCGGTGTCCAGAGTCGACGATATCTTTTACAGGCTGGATAATCTCGTCTGGAGTTTTAGCTTGAGGTGGATGAGTGTACAAAGCGATACGGTCACGTACAGCTCCTCCGAGTAACTTGTAAATTGGTTGGTTAAGCGCTTTGCCACGAATATCCCAGAGGGCAATATCTATACCACTTATCGCAGCCGTTGTAGCTCCTCGAGTCCCTACGTAGGTCATTCCTCTAAAAATTTTCGCCCAAATTCGTTCTATATCTTCAGGATTTTCTCCGATTATCCATTTGCCAATCTGATCAACAAACGCCGATATTGCCCTATTGGCCACTGGACCAGGATAAGTGGTTATTTCTCCCCATCCGGTGATTCCTTCGTCAGTGTCGACCTGAATAAACACGAACGTTCTTGACCCTGAATTTTTGTTATCAGGACTTGGATTATCGTTCCATGGAGCTCGGACTATCCACGATCTGGCATTAGTTATCTTCAATGTTGAACTCCTATATTGTCCAATATCAATTTTCGTAGATTGGGGTTAATTCAATACAGTTGTGACTATCTGCTGGTTTCGCTATCGGTCAACCTTAACTTACATGTAAGTATGTTGGGTACCAAGGGAGTTTGTTAACCTGCAATACTATAAATCATAGCTTGAATATATAGAGGTTTTATGACAAATCAGATAACGGAGGCCGACCTTAAAGGCGCTCTTCCAGATGTTCAATCTGAACAAAAACTTAGCGGAATTGTTTCCGAAGCTACTATATATCGCGATAGGTGGGGTATCCCTCACATAGTGGCTGACAATGAATCGGATCTTTTTTTTGCACAAGGTTTTGCTACAGCTCAGGATCGATTATTTCAGATGGATCACGACAGGATGAGATGTCTTGGAAGGTCTGCAGAACATCTGGGTGCTATTGGGCTTGCGCAAGATAAACTCATGCGCTGCCGTTCGCTCGAAGCTGTTTCAAAGCGTGATCTGGAAGTGTCATCTGATGAAGTGCGGGTGATGATTTCTGCCTACACCCGAGGGGTTAATGCATTTATAGATTCCGATGCGCCGTTGCCAGTAGAGTACAAATTAACTAAGACCAAACCAGAAAAATGGGAAGATTGGCACTGTGTTCTTGTTTATAAAGTTCGCAATACCGCCGAAGGCTCATTCCAAGCTAAGTTATGGCTTGCGAAATTAGCTCAGGAGATCGGACCTGAAGGCGTTGCCAGGATATCTGTCGGTAGTCAACCACAAGCATTAATGACAGTCCCGCCCGGTTCAGAATACTCCGGTCCAGCGCTAAGCGCTGTCGAAGAACTTACCGAAATCGTCAATACTACATCGTCACTTTTGGAAACAGATGGTGGTTCAAATGGATGGGCTATTTCGGGAGATCGCACGGTGTCTGGATTACCTTTGGTAGCGGGAGATTCTCATCGCGGATTGGAAGTTCCCAATGTTTACTATCAGATTCATCTTAAAGCTCCTACTTTCCAGATCCTTGGATATTCCATCCCAGGAGTACCAATGGCGATGCATTTCGCTCATAACGATTATGTCGGATGGGGAATGACGCATGGAGGGGCTGATACGCAGGATCTGTTTGTGGAACAACTTCGTCATTTGTCGGGACGGGTTGAATATCTTTACAAGGGTGAATGGCTCGAAGCGGCAACGAATATTCAGAAGTTATCCGTACGTGATGGGGAATCTCAAGAAGTTACCGTAATTGAGACGCGTCATGGTCCTATCATCGCAGGATCACTGGACTCCGGATGGGGGTTGGCTATTTCAGATCCAGGGTCTGGTTCAGGAACTGAGTGGCTTGACGCTGCTTATAGTGCTATGAAGGCTCGGTCTGCTGACGAACTTGAAAAAGCGTTCGAGACTTGGACTGATCGCGTGAACAACTATCCCTATGCCGACGTTTTTGGCAATTTCGGTTATCTGTTTAAGGGTCGAGTACCGTCTCGTTCTGGAGTTAATGGTTGGGGTCCGGTTCCAGGTTGGACGGGGAAGCATGAGTGGGATGGATTTATTCCAGATTCGGAATTGCCAAAATCAATGAATCCTGATTCAGGTTGGGTGGTTACATGCAATCAACGGGTGGTTGGTCATGAATATCAACACTATCTCACACACATGTATGGGACAGATTATCGGGCGCGGCGGGTTAGGGATCGTATCGGCCAACTATCATGTCGAAAGGCAACGGTTACAGATATGTCGGCGATTCATGCTGACACAATTTCTATACCTGCTGTTATTTTGTCTGGAGCGATCGCTAAATTACCACAATTAGACGGGTTATATCGTCGTGCCGCGCAGCTTATAAAAAATTGGGATCACGATCTTAGAGAAGATTCGGTAGCGGCAGCGATTTATGAGGCGTCTTCCAGAGAACTCAGTAAGCTTTTAGCGACTCGTGCCTACGGCGCATTATCTGGGGGTATAACGGGTGAAGCGGTTGACGCAGGGGCTGAAGATCACCTTCGGCGACAACTTAAACCAGATTTTATACGCAGGCTTAATGATGGTTCATTATCGGATCTGGACTATGGGTTTGTAACGGAGGATTTGGTTGAAGAATCGTTTAAGGCTGGGGTGAACTATTTATTAACGCGATATGGTGCTGAGATGAAAAAATGGCGATGGGGTGAAATGCATCAGACGGATCATGTTCACCCCCTCGCGAGATCTTTCCCAGAATCGTCTGATAAATTGAACCCGCCTAAGGTTTCCGCACCGGGGGATTCTGACGTGCCATTCGCTAGTGGGAGTCCCACAACTGCGGAGTTTTCGATCAGAACTGGTCCTATAAATAGATACATACATGATCCTTCAGACTGGAGTAACGGTCGTTGGATTGTACCCCTTGGATCATCGGGTCATCCTGCCAGTCCCCATTTCTCAGATCAACAGGGGATGTGGGCTGCAGTTGAAACCATTCCGCAATTATGGGACTGGGGTGTAATAGCTGATGATGCAGAATCTATACAACGGCTTACTGCTGATTAAATTTTTCGATTTTGTATCGATTGGTGGGATACGTTTCTGTCGTGTTGAAGGACTTTTTATTAGTTTTTGATTCAATGCCATTGACGTTCGTCTTCTACGGTTCGGATACTTCTAGGCGGGAATGGTGCGTAGGGGTAATTTGCAAGTTTTGTTTCGTCGATTTCTATCCCAAGTCCTGGCTCGGTCGGTAGCTCTATGTAGCTGTTATTTGGCTCCAGATAACCCTTGGTTATGTTTCGACAAACGTCTTCGACATTTACGAAATATTCGTATATGAGAAAGTTAGGGATGGTTGCAGAGGCGTGCACCGCCGCTGCGCATCCGATTGAAGTGGAGTTATATCCATGTGGTGAAACGGCTATATAGTGGGGCTGAGCCATCGCAGCTATTTGTGTGAGTTCGAGGATCCCACCAGTGTTACAGATGTCTGGATTAATGATATCTGCAGCACGTTTATCGAAGATTTCCCGAAAGCCATTACGAGTGTAGTGTGCTTCACCTGTCACTACAGGGATGGTAGTGTTGTTTTTCACCTCCAAGATAGCGTCAATATTGTCGGGCGGGCAGGGCTCTTCAAACCAGTAAGGACTGTATTGTTCCATTTGTTTTGCAGCATTGATCGCGTGCACTGGGGCAAGGCGTCGGTGAACTTCTATTAGAAGTTCTACGTGGGGTCCCACTGCTTCACGTACTTTGGCTACAGTATTGGCTGCTGCTGCAAGTTCATCCCTGTTAGGGTATTCACGCCATGGTCCCGGGAACGGATCGAATTTTAGAGCGTTAAATCCGCGTTGCTCTACAAGTTCTGCAGCTTCTTGTGCTATATCGTCTGGTGAACCGTGCCCCCAGCCATTTGCATATACACGTATATGCGGCCTGACAGGTCCGCCTAACAGATTGTATATCGGTTGTTCGACAGTTTTGCCAATAATGTCCCACATTGCGATTTCTATTCCACTCAAAGCGCAATGCAGATCCATCGCTGATCTTTTGGTGGCGAAATCTTCATGCGCAATGTGCATGAAATGACGTATATGGAACGGGTCACGATCTATCAGGTATCTAGATAGCTGATCGATGTGAGATTCGATTTGAATATCCCGATCTGCCTGAGCATAAGCTTCACCCCATCCTGTAATACCAGCATCGGTAGACAGCTTGATGTAGATAAAATTTTTGCCTGTTCCTGGATTCCACTTTATGACTTCGATATCAGTGATTTTCAATGCTTTGCTCCGGGATCTTAAATTATCCGACAGGATAACCTGTTTTTAGGCATCGTAACTGAGAGGCGTGATTATTAAGAATAAGTTGAGATTAGATGACTGTGGTCGTTCAAATTAAACGAACTTAACCAATGCATCACCGACACCATCTATATCGATTGAAACCTCATCTCCCGGCAGCACCCATTGGGTCTCTACCACGCTTCCTAACATAACGATCTCGCCAGTTTTAAGATTTTTTCCGCGGGTGGCTAGTGAGTTTGCGAGCCAGGCAAGCGCCTCAAATGGGTGTCCAAGAATGTCGCCAGTTAAGCCTTTGCCAACCTCTTTTCCATTTATAGTCATATGGCCGATCGCTGAAGAAAGGTCTGGTGCATCTTGGATGCGCTTTGGTTGGCTGAGCACAATTCCTGAAGCAAAAAAGTCGTCTGCGATTAATGTTGGGGTGTCGACTGATTTATAGTCGGTCCACCTATCATCCACAATTTCTATAGCTGCAAAAAGTGCTTTCACATTTGGTGCTACGGACTCTTGCGTAAATGGATTACCATCGGGAATAAGATCCGATCCTATGAATGCTGCTATTTCACACTCTACCCCGGGGTTAGAAAAATTTCGATGTTGCGCACTGGTGGCTATGTAGTTGGTTGATGTGTTTAATATGCCACCTGAACATGGACCATCAATCTGCAAGAACTTTTGCATTACCGGTGTTGTGCATCCGATCTTGTATCCCACACGTTTTCCGTAGCCAGCTTCATCGAGTAACAGATGGACTTGCTCTTGTACTAAATACCCCTCTGCCTCATCCGTGGGTCGGTATTTGTCTGGAAGTTGGTCGATGGGCTGGTTTCTTACACGTGTCAGTGCCAGTATTCCTGCAGCTTGTTTTAGTTCTTCTTTGTTCATCAAATTTTGGCACTGCCAATGTTGCTTCTAATGTCGCTATTGGTTAGTCCTAGTGATCTTGTTATTGAATAACCACCATTCAAAACTATCAGTTAAGGCTAGCCAACTAGCTTCGAGTATGTTGCTTGACGCTCCAACGGTGTGCCAGACGTTTTTATCATCTGCTGATTCGATTACAACTCTAACGGCTGCGCCGGTACCAACGCCTTCGTTGACAACTCTGACTTTATAGTCGGTTAATCGGATAGCACTGAGTTCCGGATAGGCGTCAGTCAATCCTTTTCTCAGTGCCCCATCTAGAGCTCCAACTGGTCCATCTCCTTCAGCAGCTGTGTGAATGATATTGGTCCCGACCCTTACCTTTACTGTTGCTTCAGAAAGCATAGGGTGTTCGGCGCCATCGTTTCGCCACCCAGCACCAAAAGATGAACGTCGTTTATTTTCAACTATAACCATAAAGTCAACTAGTTCGAACGGAGCTTCGTAGTTGGACAATGCCCGCCGAAGGACAAGATCGAATGACGCATTTGCACCTTCATATGAGAAACCTTTTGATTCTTGATCTTTAACGTATTGGACTATCTTACGCGCATCGGCCTCGTCGAGATCCTCATCTAATCCCATCTCTCGTATTCTATGAATAACGTTGCCGCGTCCTGATAATTCAGAAATTATTACACCATTTGAATTACCCACAGTAGATGGTTCGATATGTTGGTAAGCCTGTACGGATTTTTCAGTTGCGGCAGCGTGCAGTCCTCCTTTGTGTGAGAATGCACTGGATCCAACAAAAGGCTGGAATGGAAATGGTTGTCTGTTAACTCGTTCAGATACGAAGTTCGAAATCTCTGTAAGTGTCTTCAACTGTTCATCTGATACGGCTTTTATGCCCATTTTCAAGTTTAGGTTCCCAATGATACTGACCATGTTGGCATTGCCAGTACGTTCGCCATAGCCGTTGATGCAGCCTTGTATCTGGTAAGCGCCAGCCTCAACAGCTGCGATCGCCGATGCCACTGCAGTATCTGTGTCATTGTGAGAGTGGATGCCGATCAGGGGATCCCCCCCCAAATCGTTTTTGATTTCGCTAACAATATGAGCGATTTCATTTGGTAGTGTGCCTCCATTGGTATCACAAAGCACGAGTCGCTCCGCTCCTGCATTCATTGCTACATTTAGTACCTGAGCGGTGTAATCTGGATTAAGTTTGTAGCCGTCGAAGAAATGCTCAGCATCGAAGAACACTCGGCGGCCCTTTTTTTTCAGGTATGCAATAGAGTCGGCGATCATCGCTAAATTTTCTTCAAGTGAGGTTTCTAGAACATCTCTTACCTGGTATTCCGATGATTTTCCCACGAGCGTTATTATCGGAGCTTTTGTGTCGAGTAATGCCTGTAGCGTTGGGTCTTTGTCAGCATCGCCTTTAGCGCGTCTTGTATTGCCGAATGCAGCGACTTGGGCATGTTGGAGATCCAGTGATTGTACCCGCCGGAAATATTCGTCATCTTTGGGATTGGCACCTGCGTATCCGCCTTCAATTACATCGATGCCGAGTCGGTCAAGACGCTTCGTAATAGCAAGCTTGTCTTCTACAGATAGAGAAATCCCTTCCTGTTGGGTTCCGTCACGAAGTGTCGTGTCGTAAAGCTCAACTTTGTTGGTCATGTTGCGCTTCAACTCCTGTGCTATGCGCTGTTCTAGATACGCTTTTATTGTGGATTCTTTTTCTGGTGATGATAAAAAAACCCATCCCAATAAGGGACGGGTCTAAGTGACTCGCGGTACCACCCTCGTTGCCAATCGATAAAGTCTCTAGTCGACTAAAACTGGCCGCTTATTAGTGCATATTGAATATGCCTTAGTGTCTGATAACGGAACACTAATCCGATCACGCCTACTGGTGAGTTATCACTTTCGGGTAATGGCTTAGGAGTGATATTCAGTCAGGACTTATGTGCCCTATTTCACCGATGCGGGCTCTCTGCGACTTTAGTGTCTGACTTACTTGTTTCCTTTTAGTTGAGGGTAAACCCAACAACACCTCTAGCATCAATCCTATCACTGGCGACACCTAAACATCGAATCTATGCCAGTGATTGAAGTCTGCTATTTGGATCCTTCCGAAGTTAGCAAGATGCTCAATTCATGCCTAGAATGTGCGTATTATCTGTTTACCTTGTCTCGTCGATTTTTCGATTGTAGATTGCCTGGGAGTGTTGATTGGGCGAATTTGAACTTAACGATTTGGGTCTCGTTGATTATTTGCATTGCGAATCTATTGGAGAGCCTGGTCAGAGGACCTTCAATATCACAGCCCGCAGTGATCGGGGTGAAGCTGTTATTTGGATGGAAAAAGAGCAGCTTTTTCAGGTAGGGATTTCATTGAAGCAGTTTTTGGCGACTCGCCAAATTCCTTCGAATCCGTCTATGTTTGATTTTCCTGACATCGATTCTCGTGTTCCAGTACACGTAGAATTTAAGGCTTCTGAAATGTCACTCCGACATGATGCTAAATCAGATGTTTTTACTATCGTTGCTACCGATGAAAATAGCGAACAGCTTGAGGACGAAACTAGTGTTGATATCATCTTCAGCTTTAAGCGATCTCAGGCTGAAGAAATATCTAAAAGATCAATTAACGTTGTGGCTGCAGGTAGAAAACCATGTCCACTTTGTACCGCACCATTAGATCCTCAAACTGGTCATTTCTGTGTCAAAGTTAATGGATACAATCCCACCGAAAATCCAATTAACGAAGAACCTCTTGAAAAGTAAGTACGAAATTGAATACATACCATGCGAGGACAACGAGAGGATTATGCTTGAAAGACTCTCAAAGTGGACTATTGCTGGGATTGGGTTGCATCCGGGTGGATCCAATTATGTTTTCGTGGTCCGCTTAATTGATCCTGAAACAACCCAAAAACTTCAAACATATCCAGTCGACGACGAGGGATCATCGATTTATGCAATATATAAACCGCAAGCTGGGGAACGTCCATTAAAGGATTTTGCCAAGGGAACTTTACATTTGAGAGAGAAGGCGGCGCATATAGTTTCACGTGAGTTAGGATGGCCTAGAATTCCACCAACGGTTATTCGCGCGGGGCCACATGGTGTAGGAAGCGTTCAGTTGTTCATAAATACCAAGAACTCTCAGGAAAACTCTGAAAATTACTTTTCACTACGAGGAAAGCGGTTACAGGATTTTGAAGATATAGCAATGTTTGACACTCTCGTACACAATGCTGATCGTAAAGGAGGTTCATGCATCGTTTCACCTGATGATCGTTTGTGGGCTATTGATCATGGATTAACGTTCAACTATTCAGCTCGTCGTCGCACCGTTATGTTTGAATTCAATGGATCCGAATATTCGCAAAAGTTACTGCAAGATATTGAGTCACTAATTGCTGCTCTGGAGACGAGATCTCGTCTTTATTTGGAGTTATCCGAATTATTGACTCCAATCGAAATAGGTAATTTATTGGATCGAGGGAAAGAAATGCTTAACGATACTCGTTATCCGGATTTAGATCCTGAGATCAATGTCCCCTGGCCGATGATTTAGCGTTTTTAGAATATCTGTGGTCCTATATCTCTCCAAGCAAGATGCCAAACGATTAGCCATCCGCGCCCAAGGACTTGATCATAATCGCACAGAGAGCTCTGATTCTAACCATACTGGTAAGTATAAGAAGGTTGTGACTGCAGAAGATATACGTCGTTCAATTCTTGCAATGGGCTTACTTCAGATTGATGCTGTCAATGTGTGTGTACGTTCTCACTACATGCCACTTTTTTCTAGGCTAGGGATCTACCAACGAGAACTTTTGGATCAGCTGGCTTATAAGGAGAAAACAATTTTCGAAACATGGGCTCATGCAGCTTGTTTCGCACCGGTGGAGCGTCATATGCTTTTTCGTCAAAGAATGGCCCATCAGAATACGAATCGGGCGGTGGAAAAATTAAAAAAAGAACGTCCCGGCTATTTGGAAGATGTTTTAGCGCAGGTTGCAAGTCGGGGACCGTTGAGGGCATCAGAGTTGGAAGGATCTGGTAAACGCAGGGGTTCATGGTGGGGCTATCAAGACGGTAAAATAGCGGCCGAATGGCATTTTTCACGTGGACATTTATCAATTGGTGATAGGCAGAATTTCACTCGTTACTATGATCTAACCGAACGTGTAATAGGGTCTGAACACCTGCAAACTCAAACACCTTCCGTCAAAGAATCAAATCGCGAGATGATGCGGTTGGCGGTTAAGTCTCATGGCTTTGGTTCCGTAAGAGATTTTGGAAATTACTATCATCTGAAAGACGATATTGCCTTGACAGCACTTAACGAACTGGCGGAAGAAGGCAGTATTCAGCGAGCGAGAATTGAAGGATGGCCAAAAGGGGTCCAGGCATTTGCCGTGAAAGAAGATATCTCTTTAGATCCGACTAACGCACGTGCACTCTTGACTCCATTCGACCCGCTGGTATGGAATCGTAACCGGGTAAAAAGGGTATTTGATTTTTTTTATCGAATTGAAATTTACTTACCTGAGCGAAAACGACAATATGGTTACTATGTGTATCCGTTTCTGCTCGGTGAAGATTTGGTCGCCAGAGTGGATCTTAAAGCCGATAGAAGTAGCAATGTCCTTCTAGTAAAGGCCGCTTTTGTAGAAGAAGGGCACGATCACCAACAAGTAGCATCTAATCTTGCTGATGAATTAATGATGATGGCTCGCTGGCTCGGTTTGGAGCAAGTCAGCACCGATCGTAAGGGCAACCTGATGAAATATCTCAGGGCGGCTCTCATAACTTAAGTTTATTTTGGTCCGACCGTTTGCTTCTTTTAGATCTGGGTTGTTTTTGACAAGCACAATCAGAATCGCCTGCCGAACCTTAGCCGGCCCCCATAGTAATAGCTTTTCAATTGTTGAAGAGCATTTTAATTCTTGTAAATAATCGTGGTTGTTTTAAGCTTAGATTCGCAGCAACAAAATCTACCGTGCGAGGAGGCCCACTCAATATGAGACCCCTCCATTTTCTCAGTCGCTCATAAGTCTGGGGATCGGGTTTGTAATTCTCCGCCCAACCGTTGAAATTTTCGAACAGCCCATCAGAGTTAAGCCGCATGACTTTACCGCCAGCCTCGTTGATCAACAATATTCCAGCTGCAAAATCCCAAGTGCTAGCTACTCCCGTAATAGCGTACTGCATTGATCCTTTTGCCACCATGAACTGTTCGTAGCACGCACTCCCTCCGTTTCTGATCTCACCCTGATTTTCCATGAGCTGCTTGTTGATATTAAACGCCTTAGGCATCCATCTAGGGAATGATGACAAAATGCCTGTGGCCGGAACTCCGGTTTCGTTCTCTGGGTGAACATGTAATTTCGAGTCACCTATCCAAGTTCCGTGACCTTTTCGCGCGTGCATCAATTCAAACCCGTCATCATTGGGCCATGGTATCCATATGGCTGCTGCAACTGTTTCGCCTTTGTATAACGCAGCGATAGAAATGGCATAAATATTGGATGAATTTACATAATTTGTTGTGCCATCTATCGGGTCAACAATCCACATCCAGTCGCTAGCTTCCTGTTTCTTGTCTGGCGGATCTTCTTCTCCTAATAGCACGTGTCCAGGGCATGTCTCTGACATGATATTTGCAATGAGGTTCTGGCTGGCTCTATCCACATCGGTCACTAGGTCTTTTCCTGTTTTACTCCCCTTGCTAGAAATCTCAAGAATTCCACCGAATCTACTGGCAACTAAGTTCCCAGATTCCCTGGCGGCTCTAACGATGCATTGTTCGACGCGTTTTAGTTCTGAATCTATGAAAGTCAGCGATTTGATTGAGGTTGATGATTTAGCCAATCTCAGTAGACTCCGGTCCAATTCACGTATGTAGCAGTGGATTTTTGCTGGATCGACATTTATTCGTCGGTTTGAATGTATCGATGCTCGGGTAAAATTCTACGTGTAAAAGTTAATGGTGGTATGCGTATATCGCCAATGGATAGCGAGGGAAAAATTTTGAGAGCAACCACAACTCGGAAGTTTCATAAAGACCGCGGGCTAGTAACGCGTATGTACTTTACCCTGTTCATGCTCGGAGTTTTATACGCGATATTTGCTTTGTTTCTTCTTGCATCTGGGACACCTTTGATGCTTGTTGCGCCAATAGTCGGTGTGATGGTTGTTGTGCAGTACTATATGTCAGATCGGTTGATCCTCATGTCAACAGGAGCTAAAGAGGTTTCATCTGAGGAGGCCCCTCAGTTACATTCGATGGTGAAAACTCTTGCCGATCGTTACGAGATGCCCATGCCGAAGGTTGCGATAATCGATACTGCGGTTCCTAACGCATTCGCTACGGGTCGAAACCCTAAAAACGCCCTAGTTGCGGTTACAGTCGGAATACAGCAAAGATTAAATGAGCGCGAACTTCAGGCAGTTATCGGTCATGAACTTGCCCATGTGGCCAATCGAGATATGAGAGTTTTGGCAATAGCGAATTTCCTTGTCACACTTACGAGTTTTCTTATGACGATGTTGTTTTGGAATATGTTGTTTGGCGGTATGGGTGGTCGGCGGAACAATGGCGGCGGGATGATGGTGGTCTATCTGGTGACGATCCTAGTATATTTTGTTGGTCAGTTATTGGTTCTTGCACTGACTAGATATCGAGAGTATGGGGCAGATCATACCGGTGCAGAGATTTCTGGAGACCCTGGTGCTTTAGCTGATGCTCTGGAGAAAATTAGCGGCACGGTTGCAGGTATTCCGGATCAAGATCTTAGGAAATTGCAGACTGCTAATGCTTTCTTGATCATTCCAGCGGCATTAAAAGGTGAAGGTTCGATGAATTTATTTTCAACCCATCCGCCGTTAGAAGAACGAGTGCGACGACTTCGCGAGCTTGAACAGCGCATGCATTATGGAGTTCGATAGATATGGGATGGTTCAGCCGGACTAGAACTCCAAAGGATGACTGGTCAGCAATGTCGAGTGTTACCAGAGTAGAGGCAAAACTGCAGGAACTTGGTGAGATCACTCCAGCTCGACGCGCCGGAGTGATATATCGAGATAGTGCTGAGATCGCATTCCTGAGTAATATCGAAACCGAGTTGAAAGCGGTGTTGCATGTAGGTGAGGGTGCTACCAAGACCGCTTTTAGCATTAAAGATGATGATCGGGGGATGAGGTGGATCGTACTGGAAGACGGGAACTTCAACGACCTTGTTTCTAGCGTGTATACAGTTGGAAACGCCATCGGCTCCAATCAAGGTCAAGATAACCTCCTAGCTGCTGTTTTTGAGATGTATTTCACGGGGGAGGTAGATGATAGAACGTATCGTTCAGGGTTGCGGACGTATTGGATATATAGGTATGACCGAAAGGCGTTTTACCCTTTTGTGCCGACGGGTGATAAAGAAGGCGATCGTGATCGACCCACTGAGGCCAGGCTGGGTTACGATCTGCGTAAGCACGGTCTTATTGTTGAGAGATCATTAACAGAGTGGATGGGTTTATGGGGAATTCCATTTTAGCGCGTATGATTAATTTTTCATCGATTACGGCAGATGGCTTTTGACGTTAGAATTTTCTTATGTTGCGTTGATCGTTCGACCGGGAGAATCGGCTGCTCAGTTTGTTGAGGCAATCAATCATGGCGGCGGTGTTGCCGTCCAGATTGGTGTAAATGATACGTTTCCCGAGACTGCCGGAGGATTGATGATCGCTGGTGATGCTGCCTATTTAGAATCTGACAATGTTCCACAAGGTCTTTTAGATGCGATAGAAGGCGGTTACCCTGTGCTCGGTATTGGGTGGGGAATGCATGCCTTGAATGTGGCGATGGGCGGGCAGTCTCCCGTAAAAATCTCCGGACACAGCGCCCCTAGAGAGGGCATCTGTAAACATCCATTGTTCATGGCTCCAGGAGGGAAGGTTGGTTACACCATAGCGGGTTCAGGTTGGGTTACCGTTCCATCAGATCATACCCACGGCCTTTTACCGGCTCAGGTTGCCAATGGATTACTGTCTTCAGTTTATGCGGAAGACCAAGTGGTGGAGGCTATTGAAAAACCTGGCAGGGATTGGCTTATTGGCGTCCAATGGCCTGCGCAGTTGATTAGTAGGACACCTGCCGGGTTTGACAGTCTTTTGCTAGCACTGGTTGAACGAAGCGAACGGAGATCTTAGCTTTTCAAGGATACGGGGTTCCTTTGGTTTATGAGCATGCTCGCGCGTGCGCGCCGTGCGCGTGGGAAAGCATAACATTGTGTTAAGAACTTTGAACTTGTGCTTAGTTCAGCGTTTATCTAAAAAACTAACCAATTAGCCGGAGAAAATTATGGTCACTAGCGACCAAAGTGGTAGCGATCTTGGAAGTATCAGGCCAATTGGAATTGAAGATGAGATGAAGGCGTCTTATCTGGATTATGCCATGAGTGTTATTGTGGCAAGGGCGCTTCCAGATGTTCGTGATGGCCTTAAGCCCGTGCAACGTCGAATTCTTTATGCGATGCATGACCAAGGCATGCGTCCAACGTCTTCTTATAAGAAAAGTGCACGTTTAGTAGGGGAAGTGCTTGGAAAATATCATCCTCATGGTGATCAGTCAGTTTATGACGCACAAGTGAGGATGGCACAACCATTTTCTTTACGCTATCCGCTTGTCGATGGCCAGGGTAACTATGGTTCGGTAGATGGAGATCCGCCCGCTGCCATGCGCTATACAGAGTGTCGCCTGTCTTCTATAACTGAAATGATGCTTGGAGATATCGATCGGGATACCGTTGACTGGGGTGAAAATTTTGACCAGTCATTGAAAGAACCGACGGTACTCCCGGCTAGGCTGCCTGCTCTTTTGGTCAATGGGGCAGCGGGAATCGCCGTTGGTATGGCAACCAACATACCTCCGCATAACGCTGCGGAAATTTGTGATGCCTTAGTACATTTGATCAGCCATCCGGACGCGTCGGTCGATGATCTTATGCAGTTTGTGCAGGGTCCAGATTTCCCGACGGGAGCTCATATCTGGGGGCAAGAAGGTATCCGTAATGCTTATGTCTCCGGTCGCGGGCGAGTCATGGTACAGGCAGACCACAAAGTGGAGGACATTCCCCGTCAAGAGCGAAAGCGTCTGGTGTTCAATGAAATCCCATTTCAGGTCAATAAAGCTAACCTCGTTGCGAAGATTGCTGATCTGATCAAAGCACGGAAAATTGAAGGAATAAGTGAAGTCCGTGATGAATCTGATCGCAAGGGCATGCGAATTGTACTCGAGTTGCGTCGAGGAGCAGCAATCCCTGTCGTTTTAAACAATTTGTACAAGCAAACCAGTCTGCGTAATTCGTTCTCGTGCAACATGATCGCGTTGGTGGATGGTACGCCTAGGGTGCTGAATTTGAAACAGGCACTTCGCCATTATTTAGAATTCCGTGTAGAAGTGGTTCGTCGTCGGGCTGAGTTCGATTTGAAAAAAGCCAAGGCACGTCTTCATGTGCTCGAAGGGCTTCGAGTAGCTATAGATAATTTAGACCGAGTTATCGAATTGATTAGAGCTTCGGCTGATGTTGAGGAAGCCCGGTCAAACCTTATGGCTGAGTTTGCGCTCTCAGAGATTCAGGCTCAGGCCATTCTCGATATGCAATTAAGGCGATTGGCCGCTTTAGAGCGTGAAAAAATCGAGAATGAGTACAAGGATCTAACTGCTCTGGTTCAGGAACTCGAGGAACTTCTTGGAGACGGTGCAAAAGTTCTGCGAGTTGTTCGTAAAGAAACACAGGAACTCAAACGCAAATATGGTGATGAGCGACGTACGGAAGTTCATCCAGAAGAACTTGGGGAGTGGAGGCGCGAAGATACAGAACCTCACGATGAAGTCGTGATCACGTTGAGTCGCAACGGTTATGTTAAGCGGGTTAAGTTAGACACATATAAAAAACAGCATCGCGGTGGACGGGGCGTGAGTGGTCAGAGAATGACCAAAGAGGAAGACGTGACCCCTCATCTTCAAATCGCGGATACTCACGATTATTTGTTGTTTTTTACGGATCGAGGTAGGGTCTTTGCTTCTCGTGTTTTCGAACTTCCTGCGGATCAATCGAGGAATTCACGAGGGACCCCGGTTCAAAATCTCGGTTTTAATATGGAGCCACGCGAACAGGTTCAGGCAGTCGTGGCTGTGCAGAGTTATTTAGAAGACACTTACTTGATCATGGCGACAAAACAGGGTCAAGTTAAACGCATGCACCTTCCGCTGCTTAGAAACATGAACCGCAGTGGACTCCGGTGTTTCAATCTCAAGCCAGATGATGCCCTGATTGGTGCAGTTCTGGCAAGTGCAGACGAAGACTTGGTATTGGTTTCGAAATTGGGCATGTCAATTAGGTTTAAGTCGTCAGATATAAGACCTCGTCAACGTGCCGCTGGTGGGATGAAGGGTATGGCAGTTCAAGTGAAGGATGCAGTTGTCTCGATGAATGTGGTTGACGATGAGGGGTATTTGCTTGTAGTAGGTCAAAAAGGTGTCGGGAAACTTTCTCTTTTGCGACACTATACTCAGCAAAGGCGTGGCGGTAAGGGTTTGATAACACTCAAAACCCAGAGCAAAAAACTTAAGAATAATCACGTTGCTGATTCTGCGGTGGTTAGCGAGGATGTCCGAAAAGACTCGACAGGCAAGTTGGTGTTGGTCACTGAAAAGGCACAGGTGATACGTACTAATCTAGGCGAGATAGCCTCAACAGGCAGAAATACCTCAGGCGTCTGGATACAAAAGCCTCAATCCGGTGACAGAATTTCGGCCATTCGTGTGATTGGTGAGCGTCGACAAGCTGGCTCAGATATCGATCTTTCTAAACTAGAAAATGGTGCAGATAAGGAAGAACTAAGTGAGGTCGAATCTGGACCTGATGTTCCTTCTGAGGTTTAGAGGAGAGGTCTACCTAACAAGCTGATTGGACATTGTGCTGAACTGAAATTTTCATCTAAATTCAGGTGATGGCTACTTTTATCTGTCGAGATCCGTTGGTAGGTACTTGAGTTGACAATGGAAATTTAACTGTCAACTTCGCAAGTTCGAAAGATTCAAAGCTGCGCATCCTGGGAAGATATGTCTATAATTTCGGCATAGAACCTCGCATGTCAGAAGGATGACAATTTTGCAAACGGCTGAATCTATAAATCAGCTATACCGTGATGCTTGGTCCAAGTTTGCAACCGGAGTAACGGTTATCACCACGGTTGAACCGAGTGGGTCTGTGCACGGAATGACTGCAAGCAGTGTTACTTCTGTCTCATTGGAACCTGCTCTGATGTTGGTTGTGATCGGGGAGGAGCGACAATCGCATGGATTGATTGAAGCGACCGGACGTTTTGGGATGAGTATTCTTCATGTGGGTCAGGCCCATATAGCCAAGCATTTTGCGGCCCCACCTGAATCTCGTGGCAGTATAGATCCCAAACATATCTCCACTCTGTCTAAATCTCCAGTTATACGGGACTCTATTGCTTCTATGGACTGTAGTGTGATAGCCGGACATAAAACAGGAGATCATACGGTTTTTATCGGTGAGATAGAGGCGATAAGGGTTGATGATGGTGCTCCGCTGGTTTGGCTTGAGCGTCAATTTGGCGGGTTTTTAAGTGAGAATCTTCAGCAACATTAGATCTAGGATTTTTTTTGCGTATTGCTGCAATTTCAGTCGCCCCGTTGTTTCCTAACAGTATTTTTGGGGGTTCTCAGAAGATCCTTAAAGATGTTGCGGTTGGACTTAATCGAATCGGGCATGATGTTCAGCTTTGGTGTACTCGAACGAGAAAACATACTCGTCAATTTGAAATGAATGGGATTACGGTTCACCCTGATTTGCGACTTCGGGGTACATTCCCTGCGACTCACCAAGTCTCGCCAATCGATCTGGCGACTACGGCAAAGGTACTTTCTGGCGCCGGTTCTTGGGCTCAGCGGATATACCTTCATGCTGATGCTATTTATATGAGACATGCTCTGGAGAATTGTGAAATTGTTAGGTCGATTCACGATTTCACTTATGAGGAAGCATTAATTTCCGCACTGACATTGCCTGCTGATTTGACCATAGTCCCAAGTGACTATCTGAAGCGGTGCATTGAAGCCACCGTAGCGATTTCCGGTCGAAAAATGGTAGAACCGATCGTGGCGGTACCAAATGGAATTCAAGTCCCCGAGACCATACCTCCACCTTGGTTGCCGCCGGAACTTAGGTCACGTGAAGATAGTGATCTAATTCTTTTATTTCCTCATCGTCCGATACTAAGTAAAGGTGTTTCAGAGGCTATTCAAACTGCGGTTGCGGTGCAACAATTAATCCCGACTCGCAAAGTCAGGTTGCTAATGCCGGCATACCCTTCAGACGCTGCTCTCGATAATATGGCTGATACGGTAAGTCAAATACAGGAGTTGTCTAGGGATTTTCACGCACAGGAGATTGTTGAACTTCACCGCTGGATTGGTCCTGAGGAGATTTCAAGTTACTATGCTGCCGGTGACGTAACGCTTTGCCTGGGATCATTCGTCGAATCGTTCGGATTGACACCGATTGAATCAGTCGCACACGGCACGCCCGCTATATGCGCTCGAGTTGGGGCATTTAGAAATTTCACTGATATCGATGGTATAGCTCATGTTGCTTACGGAGATATACCATCTGCAGCGGAATGCGTTGTTCAGGCATTGGACTTACCTGAAACGTCATTGACTGCAGGCAAGCGGAAAATCGCTGCACAATATTCATTAGAATCTATGATTGCAGGTTATGAATCTGCGATCACGAAACCATTAATTGGTCAGCGATCGGTTATGTTGGAAAGAGATGACTACCTTTGTTTAGCTCCGTGGTGTGATTTACAAGAGCAATTCATCTTTAGCGATTACTCTGGAGAGGCTGGATTTTATCCAGAGCTAACGGGGTTGTTAAGTACGGATAATGAGCGAGTGCGGTCAAAGCTCCCAGGTAATAATCCTAGACTAGAATTAGAAATTCAGGCAGCTCAAGAATTTGGGTTACTTATTCCTTCATACCATATTGAGTAGATCTTGATTGAGGGATCTATCACCTCGGGCTTATGCCGGGGAATGTCCATTAATGGTGAATGGTGAGCTAAATTCGCAACAAATCAAATTGACCCTGCCCGTTACACATTATTAGAATAGTAAGGTTGGGTAGCGAACGGATGAAAAACTAATGACTACAGATTACGCAATTATCACCACAGGCGGGAAGCAGTACCGAGTTCGCGAGGGCGATACGGTATCGTTGGAAATGTTGAATGGTGAAATAGGATCAGATTTTACATTTGACCGTGTGCTGATGACATCAGTAGACGGGAAATTGACGATTGGGGCTCCAGCTGTCAAGGGGGCCAAGGTCGTTGGTCAGATTGCAGAACACGGTAAAGCAGATAAGGTCATAGCGCTGCGATATAAAAACAAGACGCGGCAGCGCGTGAAACGTGGTCATCGTCAACCCTTTACTTCGGTTACGATCAAGTCAATTTCAGTAAAATAGTTCTCCTTGGTATTCTCTTAGAGAATTGGAAATTTTGTATGGCACATAAAAAAGGTGGCGGGACTTCTCGAAACGGTCGTGATAGTGCGGGGAAGCGATTGGGCGTTAAGACGTTTGCAGGTGAACATGTCAGTGCCGGCTCTATCATTGTTCGACAGCGCGGCACAAAATTTCATACTGGAGACAATGTAGGTATCGGTCGAGATCACACTATTTACTCACTAATCGATGGTGTGGTTAGGTTTGACTACGCACGCAAAGATACGAAGCGAGTTAACGTCGATCCATCGGCTTCTTAGTCAGGTAACAAAATATGAAAGCCAACATACATCCGGCATATCACAAAAACGCCACAGTGGACTGTGCTTGTGGGAATTCTTGGGAAGTGGGATCTACACGAGAAAGCCTTCGGACCGAAATCTGCAGCAAATGCCATCCTTTTTGGACTGGTGAACAACGAATCGTCGATACTGAAGGTCGTGTCGAGCGCATGATGCGTCGATATAACCTTGGCGGTTCTACGGATAAGAGCTAAATAGTTTTTGGCAAAACCTCCAGTTCTATACGGCGGTCAGGCTGTAATCGAGGGCGTGATGATCCGAGGTCAAAGCCGTGCTGCTTTGGCGGTGCGACGGCCGGATGGAGTAATAGTTCGTCGCTCGATCCCGCTTGAAGGTTGGGCTAATTCATCGCTTCGCAAGATAGCGTTTCTCAGAGGTGTGCTGGTTCTTCTCGAAACTCTTATTGTTGGTATGAAATCTTTGAGTATTTCAGCTAATGAATCTGCTGTTGGAGAAGACGATTCGCCAGAGCAGGAGTTTTCTTCGCTCGCTATGGCAGGGTTGCTCGCTGTTTCGATCACACTCGGAATAGTGGTGTTTTTTCTTATTCCGGTATTCGTATCCCGACTGGTTGAAAACGTTGGAGCCAATAATTTCGTAGCTAATGTCGTCGAGGGTGGTATTCGATTCGGTCTGTTCATCGCGTATGTTTGGCTAATTGGCCGGATGGACGACATAAAACGAGTGTTTGGTTATCACGGTGCTGAGCACATGGTCGTTCACGCCCATGAAGCCGGGGAGCCATTAACAATCGACTCAGTCCGGCGTTTCCCACCGGCTCATCCACGATGCGGGACTTCATTCTTGATGACGGTAGTTCTTGTATCCATCATCATGTTTATGTTTTTCCCGAGAGATCCTTTTTGGGTTTTGTTAGTTTCAAGAATCGTATTGATTCCAATTATTGCTGGGATGAGCTACGAGTTTATTCGTTATGCCGGGACCCATCAGGATAATGTGTTGGTCAGGGTGTCCGGTTATCCAAATATTTTGCTTCAGGATTTAACTACCCGCCAGCCCGATAACGACATGATGGAGGTTGCGATAGTTGCCATTGAGTATGCTATGGCCCTTGATGAGCATCGCGCCGTTCCTAGTGATAATGCGTCACAATTGTCAACAGATCCGTTTGAACCCGTTAACGGTATTCCAGTGACCGAGTCAGAGTTCGATTCGAAAGTTAAGACATCTGATACTTAACCACGTCGTTTTGCAAGTACTGCCCAGACTTGCTCGGCTGGCATTCCTAGGGAGACCAACAGTACCATGCAGTGATATAGCAGGTCACCCATCTCGTTAGCTACATCATCCAATGTTTGATTGACAGATGCAATCGCAGTTTCTCCCGCTTCCTCTACGATCTTTTGTGCTATACGACCAGTACCTTCCTTTAGAAGTTCAGCGGTGTAAGAGCCTTCAGGTTTGACAGTGGAGCGTTGTTTGATTACGTCAATTAACTCATTCAGGATCCCAGGACCAAGATTATTGGATATGCCCTCGGCGTTAATGGAGTTATTATTCATCACACCGGCGTCGAAGCAGGATTGCGATCCAGTGTGACACGCAGAACCTGATGGGGTTACTTTCACTAGAACGGTATCGCTATCGCAATCGTGTTCAACTTTCACAACTTTGAGGAAATTCCCCGAAGTTTCACCCTTGTGCCACAATTTTTGTCGGCTTCGTGAGTAAAACCATGCGTCTGGTCCAGCAAGCGTGCGCTTTAACGCTTCAGCATCCATGTACGCATGCATCAAAACGCGACCTGAGTCTGCATCTTGGACAATCGCTGCTAATAACCCTCGGTCGTCTAGCTGAATCATTTTCGGATTTCCTCATGTGTCAAATTGGTTTGGAACAGAGTGATGGTAGGTTAGACCAATCGGGTTGTAGTTACCCACCGATATGTTCGAGTATCGCGGACAATTCCCGGAGATCGGTGATCTCAATATCTGGAGCAGGTTCACGATCTATCTTTTCACCGTTTCTATTTATCCAAACTGTGGTTGCTCCTGAACGATAACCTCCAAGCACATCATCGAATAACTGGTCGCCGACGTACCAGGTTTTATTAGCTTCGGTTTCAAGACCAGCATACAGGTGATCAAATGCAGCCAGAGCTGGTTTATATACTTGGGCTGATTGTGAACTGGCGACAAAGTCAAATTTGAGTCCTTCACTTGCAAGCAGTGGTAGCAGACCTTCATCGTCTGCGTTAGAAAAAACTCCTAGTTTTACTCTGCCTGATAACAAATCTAGGGCTTCTAACGTTTCCGGATATATTGGTCGGTCTGTCATGTGTAAAGTCGCACGATCCCCTGCTGCCTTTGCATTTGCATTGACGCCGATATCTTTGAATACTTTTTCAAAGCATTCGGTCCAGGCTTGTCGGTAGGACTTGAAGGGCGGACTGTTAAATGGCCTGCCTAGATCGGTTCGAATCTTACGGAAGTTTACTTCGTACTTTTTCCATCGAGTCCAGAATTCTTCTGCAGTGATTGGAAGATTCTGGGTTTTGATAATTTCATCAAATGTCGTCTTCCAATCATCAGGGGAATTGTCGAACAGTGTTCGGTAGCAGTCGAATGCTATTGCTTCGGGTAACTTGGGGGATCCTGACCTCAAAGTAACTGACAATTACTCGACCTTTCGTACTGGAATACCGCGATCTTCAAGGTAAGATTTCACCTCCGAAACTCTGAGTTCACCGAAATGAAACAAGGAAGCCGCTAAAACGGCGTCCGATTTACCGTATACCAGTGCGTCGTAGAAATGCTCTAAAGCACCAGCGCCTCCGCTAGCTATTACGGGAACGCTTACGGAGTCTGAAATTGATGATAGGAGACTATTATCATAACCTGTCTTTTGACCATCGGCATCCATGCTAGTAACAAGTAGTTCTCCTGCTCCGCATTCAGTAGCTCTTTTTGCCCATTGCATAGCATCGAGTGTAGTTGGATGGCGTCCACCGTGGGTGTACACCTGCCACGAAATGCCTTCAACTGTTGTTGAGGAACTGTACTGCTTCGTTGTTTCATCAATGTTTCTTTTGACATCCATCGCCAAAACTACGCATTGCGATCCGAATTCTTTTGCACATTCTTCAATTAGTTCAGGATTTATGACAGCCGCGCTATTGATGGAAACTTTGTCAGCTCCAGCTTCAAGCATTTTTCTCATATTATCCACGGAACGAATACCGCCGCCTACTGTTAGAGGTATGAAAACCTCTGAGGAAACTTTTTCTACTACTTCGACCATGGTATTTCGTGCGTCAGAAGACGCAGTGATATCGAGAAATACCAACTCATCTGCACCTTCATCGTTATAGAACGCTGCAAGTGTAGATGGATCGCCTGCATCTCGAATATCGACGAAACTGACGCCTTTCACTACGCGTCCAGCATCGACGTCTAGGCATGGAATGACACGGCGCGTCAACATCGCTGAATCTCCGGTCTACTTGCGGGCGACGATGATGTATCGATGAGGAGTTAGTTGGCGAGAGGTAAGAGTGGTGAAGCCAAGAGTTTCCACGGCTTTTCTCAAATTCTCTTGTGCCAATCGTTTTGAAGCGGCAGGACCCACTTGAGGTTTCCCCTTAATGGGAAGCCACTCTACGATTGCCATCCAACCAGATTTTTTTAACAGCCTAGCGCCTTCTTTGATTAGCGTCTTTGGGCGATTTGCTTCATTCAATACGTTTGAAAATACGACGCCGTCGAGCGATTCATCATCCATTGGCACGCTATTTTCTTGCGAAACGATTGTTTGTATGTTGCCTAGTTTGGCAGTTTTCCCTTGGGCTTCGACGTGCTGTAACATTTCTTTTTGTATGTCAACTGCGTAACAGGTTCCCATGTATAGATATTTTGCTATGGGAATTGATAGCCAGCCGGGGCCAGAACCGATATCGGCAACCTTGTGATCGGCATGTATGGGTACCAGTGCGATCATTGATTGCGGATCGTAAGTTTCCTCAAGAGTCGGGTTTAGCAGAGCATTCACTTTACTTACCGAAGTTTTTGTTGGCATTCGTCTCTATTCCGTTTGAAAATTTCATTTATACCGCTTCATTTGCCATTTAGTTACAGGGAGTCAATTGTTTTGATGGCATGCGTTAAATTTAGTGCACCAGAGTAAATTGCCATGCCCGAAATGGCGCCTTCCACACCGACCTGTGCCAGCTGGACTAGATCTTCTATAGATGCTATTCCACCAGCGACAATAATAGGATATCGCAGGTTGTTATTTAGTTCGGTAATTGCAGCAAAATTTGGATGTCTCATTGTGCCATCTCTGCTGGTGTCTGTGTAGATAAATCTTCTAACGCCACGATTGGCCATTTGGTTTGCGAGGTTTATAGCGGACTCCGTTGTTTGTTCCATCCAGCCATGAGTCCGGACTATGCCATCCTTCGCATCGATTCCTACAATAACGTGATCACTACCGAGGTCATCCACGGCGGCCTGAACTTCATCCGGTGCTTCAATGGCTGCGGTTCCAATAATTACTCGGTCAACACCCATATCTAGAATCCTGCCGGCTTCAGCTGCGTTTCTTATTCCACCGCCAAGTTGAATAGGGATATCAATAGCTTTTGCAATGGCTGAAACAGCATCTTTATTTGCTCGCACTCCATCTCTGGCTCCGTCGAGGTCGACGATGTGCATTCTGCGTGCACCTTGGTCGACCCATTTTTTGGCCACAGCGACGGGATCATCGTCAAAAACGGTTTCTTTTTCGTAGTCACCCTGGATCAGCCGTACGCATAATCCGTTTCTTAAGTCGATTGCGGGGAGAATATCCATTCAATTTGCCAGTGGTTATGTATGTTTATTGTTGTACAGATAGAGTTAGGTTGAAAAAATTTTTGTAAATTTGGAGACCGATGGAACCACTTTTTTCAGGGTGGAACTGAGTTCCGATAACATTGTCTCTCACAACCGCAGCACACACTTCAACTCCATAGTTAGTGGTGGCTGCGATTTCTGATTGCTCATCAGGAACACAACGATAAGAGTGAACAAAATAGAAATGAGAACCTTGTGGGATTCCTTTGAAAATAGGATTTCTTTCGGTTTCGCCATCAGTGAAATGTACTTCATTCCATCCAATGTGGGGAACTTTCATTTGGTTCCCAAATTTGTCTTTCATTCCTGGTCGAATGAGTTGGACGCTTCCCTGGACGAGACCAAGTCCTGGTAATTCACCTTCTTCAGAACTGTTAAACAAAACCTGTAGCCCTATGCAAATGCATAGTAGTGGTCTTCCTGAAGCAGCGAACTGTTTAACTGGGTTAGTTAATCTGAGTGAGTTCAATGCTGTCATCACTGAATCACTTGCTCCTACGCCAGGTAGAACAGCAGCATCGGCTGATATGAGTTGTTGCGGATCCGATGTGATCACTGGATCTGCCCCAACTTTTCGTAGAGCTTTATCAACACTGTGAACATTAGCAGCACGGGTGTTGATGATGACAATTTTGGGGACCATAAAACTTTCAGTTATATGTGTGATCTAATATGAATGTACGCGAAGTCAGTTTTAGTTTGCAGTATTGATTGTAGTTAGTAATTCTTTAAATCACTGTTTTATATACAGAATTTATGGCAAAATTTTTGCGTAGGAGTCCGATAAACGCGAAAATAGAGTTGGAATAGTTAAGTAGCACAGCAGGTGAAGAATTCATGACGACAATGTCGCCGCAATATTCTGTACCAATCAATACGATTGAAATTACCGAAAAAGCAGCCAGTAAAGTAAGGCAGTTCGCTGCCGAAAAAGGCATGGAGGAATTTGGCCTTAGGGTTGCAGTGAAGGGCGGTGGTTGTTCGGGGTTGACCTATGTGTTGGAAATCGTGGATGGTCCCGAAGATGATGATAAGTTGATAGAACATCACGGGGTTGAAGTTTATGTTCCCAAGAAGGCATTTGTATTCCTTGCTGGTACTGTGTTGGATTTTTCAGATGGGTTGAATGGCAAGGGATTTGAGTTTGCCAACCCAAATGCTGCTAAAACTTGCGGGTGCGGCACCTCTTTTTCGGTTTAGTTTCAGTCAATCTTTCCACCAAGGGATTTGAGTTGCGGGGGATTGACTTTTTGTATGCAGTGTTTAATCAATTTATGTTTGATGCAAATCACAATCAGTTAAACGCTTTTGAAAAAGGATGTGCGATAGTTCGTTGGGTTAAACCGACGATTATCAAGATGATAGGCACAGATGCCTTGGATCTTCTGCATCGACTAACCACTAAAGAATTGTTGACTGTTGATGTAGGTTCAGCTCGTCGGACTGTACTAACTTCGAATCGTGGTCGAGTGATAGACGTATTTGTCGTTGCACACGTTATTGAAAATACATTGCTTATTATTTCCGACTCGGAAGATCCAGCGAGGACGATATCTGCTATAGATTTTTTTACAATCATTGAAGATTCTGAGCTAAAAGATCTTTCTGATTCTCACACTAGGATTTCATTAGTTGGTCCAAAAACCCGTGAAATTATGGCGTCAGCATTAGGCCTTAACATTGATTCCGATGAAGTCATAAATCTGGATTATAGTGGTTCAAAAGTGACGTTTTCTTCAGACACTTCCCGTGGTGTTTCCTGGGTAGATGTTGTACTACGCTCGCCTGAGGTGGGCTTGGTGTCGGCATTGCTATCAGCTGGTGCAGTCGAAGCTGATGGGGATAATTTTGAGTTATTTCGGATATCGCGTGAAATCCCTGGTTGGGATCGTGAGTACGGTGATCATGCCAATCCTATAGAATCTGGACTTTACTCTCTTATAGATTTCGACAAAGGTTGTTATGTTGGTCAAGAGGTGATCGCCAGGCTTGATACCTATGACAAGGTAAAACGTAGTGTTAAAGTATTGGAGTCGAAGTTACCGCTTGCTAAAGGTTCTAAACTTACTTCAGGCTCTAAATTAGCGGGTATTGTTACGAGTCCTTCTTCATTGGCTAGTCTTGATGGACGTTACTTGAGTCTGGCGTTAGTCCGAAAAGAGTTTTGTAAGACAGCCTCAGTGGTGGACTCTCAAGGGATCTCAGCGGTAGTTAGATAATCCGATTATCCCTGTCTTAAAGTTTCTCCACCATCGACTACGATTACTTGTCCCCGGATCATTTCTGCATCAGCACTGCATAGCATAGCGACAACGTTTGCGACGTCTTCCGGAGTGATTGTTTTCCCAGCTGGGGTTGGGCGAGATGCAATATTTCTTATTCCGATTTCGTCAGGGAATGCATTTAGAGCTTCTGTCATTACGAATCCTGGAGAAACGGTGTTCACTGCAATGCCCTTTGGACCGAGTTCCACAGCTAGGTAACGAGTTATTGCTTCTATAGCCGCTTTTGATACGCCTACTGCAAAATAGGCAGGCAATACCCATGTTGATCCGGGACTTGAAATATTTATTATCCTGCCGCCATCTTGCATTAGCCTAGAGGCTGCTACAGAAAGCATCCAAGGACCACGCGCATTTATATTCATAGTCCAGTCCCAGTGCTTCACCGAAAGCTCAGTAGCTGGGCGCATAACACCTGATGCAGCATTATTAACTAAGATATCTAGCTGACCAAATTGGTCTTCGATTTTACTAATCAGTGAATCGATTGCTTCTTCTTCTCCAACGTGGGCCTTTATACGGGTTGCTCTAATACCCTTTAGCTTCAGTTCCTCGACTGTAGTTTTAGCGGCATCATGATTTTTAAGGTAATTAATGATCACCTTGGCTCCACGACGACCTAATTCCAAAGCGATAGATTTGCCGATTCCTCTGGAACCGCCGGTGACCAATGCTATTTTCCCCGAAAGATTTTGGTTCATTGTCAAGGATTTGATCCGTGTTTATCTATTTGAGGTTAGATCGCCATTCCACCATCGACGCGAATGATATCCCCTGTGATGTACTGAGCTTCATCAGTTGTCAAAAAAACTATTGTAGGCGCTACTTCGTCTGGTTCGCCAAACCGCCCTTGCGGAATCCATGTCATCACTGTATCTCGTTGTTTATCAGAAATATCTGCTGAGGTTGCAGTTGTGATGTATCCAGGAGCGACGACGTTAACAGTTATTCCTCTGGTAGCAACCTCTTTTGCGATTGATTGAGTGAAGCCGAGCACAGCGGCTTTCGAAGCTGAGTAGTTGGACTGGCCAATGTTGCCTCTCATACCTACCACGGAAGAAACATTCACGATTCGACCCCACCGGCCTTTGATCATGCCGGTGATCACTTGATGGGTGCAATAGTAGGTGCCATACATGTTGACGCCCATTGTGTGTTCGAATTGATCGTCCTTCATTCGCATAAGTAAGGAATCGCTGATAACACCTGCGTTGTTAATCAATATTTCTATAGGTCCATGCGCTTCGACAGCCGCATCGATCATAGCTACGGCAGTTTCTTTATTGGCGACACTCCCTCCTACGGCAATCGCGGTGCCTCCACTGGCGCGTATTTCGTCCACAACTGCTGTAGCTTCTTCGGGATGGCTGTTGTAATTAACAGCGACCCGATGACCGTTTGCTGCTAACCGAATGGCGGTTGCACGTCCTATTCCGCGTGACCCTCCGGTTACTAGTGCGCTCCTTGGTATATTGCCACCCAATTTTTGTTCCTTACGCTACAGAGTAAGAGGTACCGTGCAGCTAATCATTAACTGCACTTCTGATTCTATCGAGTTCAGCCTGCTGGGCTTCGATAAGCCCTGTCTTTATTACATACTTGGCAGTCCCAATAGCGTTTGCTACGGCATTTACATTTGAGGATCCGTGTCCAACAATGGCGAGACCTTTCACCCCTAGTAAGGGGCCACCACCAAAGGCTTCTAAAATATTCAATTTTTCGAAAATTTCTTGCGATAGTTTTTTACTTGTTTTTGTATCTCCAAGAGTTTTTTGAATATGGCCTACTATGGCGCTGCCAAGACCCTCGGTTAGCTTGAGAATCACATTTCCGACGAATCCATCACATATGACAACCTCAGCCTTCCCTTTTGGCAGATCGTTCGGCTCGATATTTCCTATGAAGTTTAAATCGACAGCGTTAAATAATTCCGTTGTTTCTTTTACAAGTGAGTTTCCTTTGCCTTCTTCGGATCCAACACTTAGAAGGGCGATGCGAGGATTGTCGTTTTTGTATATCAACTTTGACATTACATTGCCTAAAGCTGCGAAATCTACTAATAGGCTCGCCTTGGTATCTACGTTGGTTCCTAGGTCAATAATAACCGTATTTGGTGCATAACCCACGACGGGGCCACCTAGCGCACCGCGGTCGATTCCATTTAGTGTTCCATAAACGACGGTAGCTGCAGCAATTGAAGCTCCAGTTGAACCCATGCTAACGAATCCGTCTGCTTTACCCATTTTGACTATTCCAGCTGCAACAAACACCGAGGCTTTAGGCTTTGTTCGGTATGCTAGGGCGGGACTTTCATCCTCTTGAACGATGCCCACGGAAGGAACGATATTAATTAAGTAACCGGGTGGTTTAGGGTATTTATCAAGTTCGGCTTGAAGTGCTTTTTGGTCTCCTACAAGCGATATAGCAACTTCACCCTTCTTAATAGCTTTTAAAGCGGCTGGGATCATGACTTTAGGTCCGTGATCACCCCCCATTGCGTCTAGAGCGATGGAAGTTATTTTTTTAGTAGTACCTGTCATATGATGTCTGATGTTACTGATTTACTGTTTTGTATTCTAATCACTGATTCATTCTATTCCAACGGTACTGTAGCTTGTCCGACAACCGCATTAGTACCGTCGGGCTTTTTGCATCCGATAGAGCAGATAGCGATCAATCCAAGATCGGTTTCAGTGATATCCGTAATTTCCCCATGTATTTTTACAGTTTCTCCCGGGATCACTGGAGCGCTGAATCTCACCTTTATATTTCCTCCTGAGTGCCATGTCTTAGGGAAATCTATAGCTAACATTTCTGTAACCAAAGCGAGGCTGAGCATGCCATGGGCGATCCGGGTCCCGAACTTAGTTGACGCAGCATACGCTGCATTTAAATGGATTGGATTGTGATCTCCAGAGGCCTCCGCATATGAATTCACACGTTCTTGGGTGATTTTTCTCGTGAACCCACTAAGTTTATCGCCGACTGAATGTATCATTAGGGTTGTTCCGCTGTGACAATTATCGTAGTTGAGGAACTTCCCACATTGGTTCCGGTTTTGTCCTCATAGCAAACTTTAACGGTAGCGAAGCGATTATTGCCGCGGGCGGAGTTTCCGGCTAACTTTCCAACGGCATAGATTTTTTCGCCGATTTTGACGGGTCGCACCCAACCGACTTCTTGCCCTGCGTGGATGGTCTGCAAGCCGCTCGAGAAGATTCCTAACTCATCGATCAACTTGGTTAGAGCAATTGCCACCATGATTAATGGTGCCTGCGCATCGCCATAATCAGGGGATTCAAATCCACCTATGGCTTTCGTATATATATTGGCAGTTTCTGATGAAATCGTCACATCATAAGGACCAAATTCGTGTCCAACTGCGGCTGTTGATATTAAAGGAGTCGTCAATGAAAAAATTTGATTGATTTAGATAAGGGTCAAAAGGAACTGTAATTGTAAAATTACCCTGTCTGTGGAGCAAAAATTAAAGGGATTAGGATCTAAACGCCACTCGTTTTTCCTCCACCTCGTTGCATGGATATGGCTTCGTCTACTAATTGACTTGCTAATTCATAAGCGGCAGGATTTCGGAAGTCGAGTTGTGATAAAGCGAGTACTCGATAAAGTAAGCCTGTTGAAACCAAACCACTATTACTACTGCCAAGTGCAGGGAGTGCTACGCCCATAGCTTCGGATATTGCTACAGCTGCATTCATTCCGCTTTGATTTAAGAACACGCGTGTTATTACCCGACCTTTGTGCGTAACGCTCACGCCACTTCTATCTTGGTTTAATTCCACTCTTAAATGAGATCTAGGATGCCCTAAGAGTTTATATCCGTACTCGAGCGCTCGTTTTCTTGAAACGGTCAATTTCTTTTTCCCATATGTATTTTCGAACCTCAATTTTGAACTATATTGGGTTTCGAAATCAACTATAGATACGTATGATCCCACCTGGAAAATACTCTCTGCTCCCCATGGCCTTATTTGAATCCCACTCTGGGACAGTATCGCTAAACGAGGTAACTCAATTGAGGAGCAGAGCACTGAATTGAGTTACCGACAGATGTTTTAACTGGCAGTTGTGGAATCCGTTCTTTTTATACGAGAGCAGGCATCTCAAGACGTTGGTAACGTAGTGGCGTTTATTGAATCAGACCGAGCAAACTTCATCACTGGTCAGGCAATTAACGTTGGTGGTGGGAGCAGGAGGAGTTAGTATTTTTCTGTTTCATTTTGAACTATTAATACCGAGAGCCTCATCCGTCATTTTGGTAAGGATGTGGTCGAGGGTGTCGGTGGTGTTTGGCCCAACGATTTTTTTGACGATTTCACCATTTGGGTTGACGAAGAATTTTTCTGGGATGCCGGTGATTCCGAAATCGACCGCTATTAATCCTGAGGTGTCAATTCCATTTACGTACTCTATATTGTTTCGTTCGATGAATTTTTCGACTGCATCGATGTCGTCCCATATGGCGACTCCAATGAATTCAACCCCGCGTTCCCTCCATGTTTTATAGGATTCGCTAAGAATTGGCCCCTCGGCCCGGCATGGAGAGCACCATGAAGACCAAAAATCAATTACAACGATCTTTCCGCGATAATCACTAATCGAGATCAAATCGCCATTCAAGGTTTTAAGTTTAAAATCGTTAAATGGGTGCGTGGACAGTTTCGTTTCTCCGAAACTATCGTTAACTCCCGGTTTGCCAGTGGTTCCGTCGTTATGAATAACACCCCATGTGAATAACCCGATCACGAGGGCTATTGGTATACCTATGCCGATTAGTACTGAAGATCTTTGTCCCATGCCTACTTTTCCGGTTTTTTGGGCGACTCGTCAGTAATTATTGGACGCCTCTGGGATGATGCCTCCTCAATTGCGGCGACCTTTTGTTTTAGTTTGTTACGACGTTTTTTATATTCGCTTTCGTCAGTGTGGTGATTTTCATAGTTCTCGTCGAGCGCAGCGATTTCCCTAATGATTTCCATTCGACGTGCCATTTTTAGTTTGTCTTGATCGGTTCTTGTCTGTCTTTGTGATTTGAAGATAGCGTACGCGAGGATTGTTATCAAAGTAAGTCCGACCATTCCTGCGAGTATGTATATGTAACTTCGGCTGTTGAGAAATTCAGAAATCTCTTGTAGTGGTGTCGGTTGGGGCATCCTTCTGAAGGAGATGGTAATTTTCTCGTCAGCTACAAAGTTGCTACCTTGGATTGCGTTGAAAAGGCTGTCCGCTACAGTGACCTGTTCTGTGGAATGCAAGTTATCAGAGCTGATAGAACCTGCTTCATCCGCCAGCAGCATTCGAATTTCAGTGGCTCCGTAAGGTAGCTTTAAAATGAAATCGAATCCGTCGCCTTCATATGGAACGATGTAGCTAATTAATATTGTGGCGTCGCCGGGCGGTACCGGGTTGGTCATAGCAAATCCGGTGGCGATATCCATTATATTGCCTGGTGGGAGATCTGACTCGACAGAAAGATTCGTGTATCCGAGCGGTAAATTGAAGCGAAGCAATTCCAGTCCAGTGAGATTTGGATTTTTGAGATCAGGTATCCAAACACGATCGCCGATGTTGCTTAGATTGATGACGGAGAGCACGCCTGCCTGCCGTTCGCGAGCATTAATGGTTGGGATCATCAGCACGTATGATTTGATTTTTATTTGCTCAAGTGAGACAGTTTCTTCATATATTGTTAGTACAACGTCCTGCCAGTTATCTACAAATTGCATATCAACACTTGGCGTATAGGTCCCCGCGTTTGCAACAACGCGCAAATTTGCTCCAGGTTTAGGTACAACATTTTTGAATTGGAAAATCCCATTTTCGTCGGCTAACGTGGACGCCTCTTCGATGATCTGATTATTTATAAGATCAATTGCCAGCAGTAGCACTTCCGTATTGATCGGAATGTCTCCTTCTGTCGTGCCATTGATCACTTTTCCAGTAATCTCTGTTTGGGACGTTTGCGAGTCCGCAATTCTGGGTCTGTCTATGTCAAAAGAAAAAAATATCGCAATGACAATTGCCGTTATGCCTAGTCTGGACCACCAACCTAGTAGCGATTGGTCAGATATGGTATGGCGTATCATCAAAGGTCACGATCTTCTGAAGCCTGTCGAGATTGCTCTCTTTGGCGGGCAACCTCGGCTTCGAGCTCATTACCACTAACAGATATGGGTGGTTCTGATTCTTGTTTGAGCAACTTTGCTGCTGACATTCTTAGTTCGTCTCGCATCAGCAGGAATTCCGAGTTAGTTAGGTCACCAGATGAAAGTTCTGCTTCTAGATCATGTATTTTGCTATAAATCCTGAGTCTTTCTGCGAGGATTTTGTCACGTGTTCCTAGCTTTTCAAAAATTGACTTGTATTTTTCTGACCTTAGAAATGGATAGGCTATGACCGCAATGGAAAGTAGCGCGATAGTGATCTCCAAAATGATGACCATCAGATATCACTCTCTCTTATCATTCTCCTTCTCACCTGGGTATTTGGCCGGTCGGCGGCTTGAGGCCAGAGTGCTACCATCGTGCCAAGTATGAAAATTGGTCCTGCTGCCCATAGCCACCAAGCGAGTGGATTTATGCTTACTGCGAGCGATACTCGTCCATCCGGCAGGAAATCGCGTGGTATAACGTAAAGATCTTCGATAATGGTAGATCTTATACCGGAACGTACAGAAGCCATGTTGAAATCCAAGTAGAACCCATGCCAGGGATTTATCTGACTAATTAGTCGATCACCGGGTCTACGTGTGCTGTCATTTAATGTGAAACCAGTAGAGCCTTGTGCTTTCGCTGCCGATTTTTCTGTTGCATAACTGTTTACATCTATGTTGTAGACCGAAATTTCGGCCCATTTGGCAATGCGGTCGGGTCTACTAGAGTCTCCGTTATCGACATATTCAATTCGATAGTTATCAAGTACAAGACTCTGACCGATTTCGAGGGCACCATCGGTGCGTTGTTGATAAAAATTTGTGCCAATGATACCCAGTCCTAGCATTAGGATTGAAATGTGAACGATGTAACCGCCGTGTCTCGGCCGGTTCCCGTTTACAAGTTTCCACCAGGCTTTTGCCCAGTTCTCTCCATTGCGGTGGCGTGCCATGGTTCCTCTCGCCCATTCTTCAAGAATGGCAAATGCGACGAACGCAATAACTCCAAAAGAGAAAATTGCTACAGGGCGTTTTACTCCTAGGCCTAACAACACAAGTATCGTGAGTATGCCAACTGCTGTAGGCCAAATAAACCATTGTCTAAGGGAACGTGATGAAGCTTTTCGCCAGGGGAGCAACGGACCAACCCCCATCATGACAACGATACCAAGTAGCACTGGTCCGTTCGCACGATTGAAGTAGGGTGCTGAAACACTTACTGATACGTCTCGGGCAAGGTCTGAAAACAAAGGAAAAAGGACTCCCCAAAGTGTTATGCCCATAACAGCGAGAAATAGGAAGTTGTTTACTAGGAACGAAGCCTCTCGTGACAGGAATGATTCCATGGCTCGATCGGATTTTAAATGAGGCATTCGCCATAGGAATAACGTAAATGCAAATATCAGGGCGAACATCATGAACCCAAGAAAAATCATGCCGAGTGTGGAAGATGCAAAGGAATGTACACTGACGACTGGTCCTCCGCGATTGATGAACATACCAAGTTGCGCAAGTACAAAAGCGATGTTGAGTAGTGCGACGTTCCACATTCGGAACATTCCGCGTCGTTTTTGAACCATGATGGAATGAGCAAAGGCTGTCATCACGAGCCATGGCATGAGTGCAACGTTTTCGATGGGGTCCCACGCCCAGTAGCCACCCCAACCGAGGATGGTGTATGCCCACCAGGCCCCTAGTAGCATACCCGTCCCGAGAACCGCCCAGCTAAGAATCGCTGAGATTCTCGCTACGTTAACCCAATCATCACCATAATTTCCAGCAAGCAACGCTCCCGATGAGAAAGCAAAGGGTATTGTTATTGCAATTAGCCCACCCATCAGTAATGGTGGGTGGCTGAACATGCCCGGATGAGTTAGAAGCGGGTTTATTCCACGCCCCTCTGCAGGAACTGTTTCAAGTAACTCGAAAGGGTTTGCAAAGAATGACAATACAAAAAAGTAAAAAAGTTGCACCCCAGCCAATATTGCAATAGTCCACGGCATGCTGCGGGCGAGCTGCTTTGGTGCGAACCTTACTGATATCGCTGAGATTATCGATAAGATCAGGACGATATATAAAAGCGATCCTTCGTTTCCTGAATAAAAAGCGACCCATACATAGGCCCGATCCATGATCGTGTTTGAATGATCGGCAACATATTTAATTGCGAATTCATTTTGGACGAAGGCAGCGATTAAAGTAGTTGATGCTACGCTTGCAGAAAGAATGGACATGTATAAAGCCCGGCGTGAACTGACTATTAATTCGGGCAGACCAATCTTTACGCCTATAACTGATCCCAGCAACGAGTATGTTGTTACTCCAAGACCGATAAGTAGAGCCATTGTGCCAAGTTCTGCCATTAAGATTTTATCTCGTCTACAGATTGGTTATTTGGATTGTAATCCTCAGAGTTTTTATCTTCGTGGATCCCTAAATCAGTATCGACCTGTTTCAAATATTTGGAAAGTTCGTGTTGCTTAGGCGTGCCTATCAGCGTAGCTTGCGTATTGGATCTTCGCATATTTTTTAAAGCTAAAAACGCGATCGAAATTCCGCCAAGAACGATGAATATCGGCATGATCCATGCCAAAAGATTAAATCCAATACCTTTTGGAGCTGCCAGGATATCCTCACCATATCTTAAGACGAAATAGTCCTTGATTTCTGAGTTGGATTTACCTTCTTGAAGCAATTCTCGAACCTTTGCACGCATATCTTGAGATATTTGTGCATTAGATCCATCTATCGTCTGAGCATCACAAACAGGACACATTAATTGATTAGTTAATTGATGCATGCGTTGTTCAAGTGTGATGTCTTCTTCTCGGATGCATCCGAATGTAATCATCATCAAGACTAAAAATAGTATCGGAGATGTAATGACGATATTTTTGTTGACGAGCTTGTGCGATCTGATCAATTTAAACAAGAACCCATTTATTGGGGTCTGTATATTTTCTGTGTCAACGATCAAAGAGCATTGCGGGTATGCTCAGCAATGCTCTTGAGCTGAAACTTATTTGCTGAGGCCAGTCGAATCATCGAAGATGTAATTTACGATATCTCTTATGTCTTCTTCGGCTAGAATTTTGCCAAATTCAGGCATCACTGGACCGTTCCATCCTGAGACGAACCTGAACATGATTTCACGTTCGTTTAGGCGGTTAGCTGCGGACTCTACAAGGTTTGGGGGAGACTTGTAAGGTTCCCCTTCATTGGTGGCGTAAAAACTTGAACTCGAAGTTATGTGACGTGTTGCCTTGCCATCTCCTAGACCTGTCATACCGTGACAGACAGAACAGTTCACTCTATATAGATCGCCGGCGATCACCGGATCATAGGTCCTAGTACGTTTGTCAGGCACTCTTAATACTGAATCAGGATGGCCCGTAGATGCGAAGACCACTGAATCGGCTAGAGGTGCTAGACGAGGAGGTTCTTGTGCCTTGTATGCTTGGGAGTAATGCATTTCAGAAAATAACTCTACCGGATAGGTGTTCGATTCCTGCACGGCACATGCAGAAGTAGTGATACATGCAATCAGAGCAATCCCAACGAGTACGAAAAAACGACGCGTTGAGTTTGCTGCAGTCATTGGATTGAAATTTGCTACGAACCCATTCATTAGGCTGTTTTTATCTCCAGGGCACCGGCTTTATTAAGTACGTTTTGTGCTTCTGCGACTTTAGAATCATCGTCAAATGTCACTACCACGCCAATCCAGCCTTCGGTAATTCGAGTATCGTAAACTCCAGGCTTCATATTTGGCAGTCGAGACTCAAAAACAATACCGATTACGGTGGCTATGACACCGGATAACATTGTCATTTCATACATGATTATCAGCATGGCGAAAATCGAAAGTATTGGTTTCCCGCCAGTTACCATTGGATACGCCAACTGAGTTACTGCGGTTAAGAAAATCGAAAGTGTTAGACCGATAATCGCACCGAATGCAGGAAATCTAAACAATCGGTGTTGTGGCACATATTCACCGAATGCACCTTCAGGGTAAGGCGTGCCGGTTAGTACATCGAATGTTCCAAGTTCGAATCCTGCTTCCTTTAACCCGTCCATAGCATCAGCTGCGAGTTCAGGTTGTTGAAATAGTCCAAGAATACTTTGCGTGCTCATCAGAAAGTCCTCTAGTCAGCTTCCCTGACAATCGCCGGGACCTTTGCCCGACCAATTGTTACATCTTCGGTAAATACCTGGCTCTCTTTCTGTTCAAACAAAGGAACGAGTGGAAAGAACCTGGAGAACAACAACATGAGAAATGTGACCCAACAAAACGACCAAATGAAAATTGTCCATTCAACCGCGCTTGGGCGATATGCCTCCCATGTGTATACGAACGGAGTCCTACGTGCAAGGCCGGGCACGATGATCAAAAATCTTTCAAGCCACATTCCGACGTTTACTAGGATCGAAGTCCAGAACATCAGGGCGATATTAGTTCTAACTCGCTTGAATAGCCACATTGGTACGGGAATAAAATACCCTGTCAAAAGAAAGATGATGAAAAGTAAGTTCCATGGCCACTGGAACATTTGCATTTCACGTAGAGCAAGTTCTGGGGCATCTTGTCCGTACACTGCGAATATCAGTTCCAAGAATGTGAATGCCAGCCAGCCGGTGGCGACTACGATTAGAAGCCTGGCGAGCGCATCGAAATGCTCAGGACGGATGAAGTCGTCCCACTTCCAAAGCCATCGCATAAGAGCCATCATTGTCACTACAGCAGATACACCCGAGTGGACGGCCCCAATGACGAAGTAGGGTGCGAAAATAGTCGAGTGCCAACCCTCGACTGCAGGGGCGATTGCAAAGTCCCAAGACACAATCGAATGAACAGAAACGAAAATTGGGAGCATTAGAGCTGATAGGAGAATCCCTCCGACCGTCTGCATTTTCCATTGTCTTGGGTTGCCTCTCCATCCGAGTGACAGAACCGTGTACATGGCATTTTGCCAGCCGGTAGTACGGTCTCGCAGATTACCTAGATCGGGCAGTAAAGCGATGTAAAGGAATAGGGTTGATCCTGTTAAGTAGGTGCTTATAGCAACTGGATCCATAATAAGTGGAGATCGTATATTCGGATAAATACCACGGCTGATATCGTAAGGTGTTATCCAGTACGCAATTCGCCATGGTCGCCCTGCGTGAATTAATGGAAATACTAGGGCTGTTAGCAACGAGAATACCGTCAGTAATTCCGCTGCTCTTGTGACTGGCCTGCGCCATTCCGCTTGAGTAAGACGCAAAATGGCCGATATCATAATGCCTGCGTGGGATATTCCAACCCAGAAAACGAAAGTTGTAATGAATAGACCCCAGAAAACAGGCCTTCCCAGACCTGTCACACCTAGACCTTTGTTAATCATCGTAGCGATAACAATCAGTCCGATTACGACCAATATCCCTAACCCTGTGACAGTGGGTGCCCACCATTTAGGCGTGTCTAATTGGCCGTTGAGTAACTTACGGTTGGTGTAGCTTTGGTCTAATTCTCGTCTCTGTTGCATCTGTTAGCTAGTTACCTGTAATTGTCTTGGTAAATTCATTCTTGAAATCAATCCGGTTTTGCAACCAAAGTAGCGTGTCCTCGTACGTATCTAATTGGTTTTGCAAGGAGGTTGAATTCTTGTACCTGCCATACGGATAAAACCGGTACTACTCGCGTCATTAACATAACTATAACTGCAGCTAATGATATTCCTCCAATCATGATCAGAACATCCAATAAACTTGGATAAACTGTTTCAGGAATTACCGTCAGCCATTTCTCGTGTATTCGTTCGGGAGGAACGGACCAGGCAGGAACGAACGTTCGTATTCGATCTAGTAGTAGACCTATTAGAATTATTACAGCGCCTATGGTCATACCATTGACACCACGCCGTACTTTGTTCCAAATGAGTATCCACCAGGGCACGAACCAGATAAGTACCATGCCAGCGATAAATGCGTAGATCATCGGTCCTTTTACTAAAAGATTCAATGTCGCAATGTCGTTGGCTGACCGACCATACCAGAACACTATGAAAGATGAATAAAAGAAGTAAACCCATAATAAAGTTAATGCAAACAAAAGTCTGCCTAATGACCAGAAGGCATCCATGTGTACATATTTCTGTAGATTCATTTGTCGGCGTGCTGCCCACAGGGCGATGACTATACCCGCTACGCCAGCTTGAAATGATGAAACCGTGTGATACATCGGGTAAATAGCGTCACGCCATCCAGGAACCATACTTTGGCCAAAATCACTAGTGATCAAGAAGTTCACGAATACGAGTATTAGGAAGTAAAAGGTTCCGAACATACCAATGCGCATCCTTAGAGTGCGCCATTGACTATCAGTTCCTACCCAACCTCTCGCAAGTCTTTTGCCGAGTCTTTGGCGCCATCCTGTGGAGTGATTACGCATGGCTGCGAAATCTGGTATGGCAGCTGAATAAAACAACATGATTCCAGTAATGAATAGGAGGACCAGCCCTAACGTGGACCAGATATGAGGCGAATAGTCGGGAGCTTCCATCCATATCGTTCGACGCCTTGCACCTTCTGTTACGAGTGGCGGCAACATGGCTACAAGTGGGATCAACATACCGATGGTTACCACGCCAGCAAACGAAAAAATCGAAGCGATTCGGGTAACAGGTCTAACCCAGTTGGCCTTCGCCATAACTGGAGCCATGGCAACCATGGGAGCTCCGCCAGTAATGGATAAAAGGAATGAAACCAACGCAGCAACGTAACCCCACTTAGTACTATCGCTACCTTGATCAAGAAACTTTAGAACAAGTGCGATAATGCCGATGATTCCAAATATGCCCAGAACCCAAGCGATTGTTTTGAATCTTTTACTCGCATTAGTTGTGGTCGCGATAAGTTCATGTGCAATGATGTCGGCATCAACTTGTGCCGGCGGGGCATGATGTTCGGTTTCGTGGCTGTGTGCTGTAGCTTCGCTAGTCATGCTTTGCAGCAACCTTCTTATCGGCATCGATTTTCGCCAGATAGATCACATTGGGATCCGTAGCGAATTGATCGAGAAGTGTGTAATGACGTTTATCCTTTTTCATTTTGGAAACTTTACTGTTTGGATCGTTAAAGTTTCCAAAATTGAGCGCGCTTGTTGGGCATGCAGATGAACACGCTGTTTGAATAGTCCCGTCAATTACTTCGCGTCCTTCGCTTCTGGCTTTCCGTGTTTCACGTCTTATACGGTGCACACAGAAACTGCATTTCTCCATGATTCCCCGGCTTCTGATTGTTACATCGGGATTGAGATGGTTTCGGAGAGATTCGGGCCACACTGGTTCCCAGAAGTTGAAAAACCTAACAATATATGGACATCCATTCGCACAGTACCTCGTGCCAACACATCGGTTATATACCTGAACATTCATACCTTCGGCGTTATGGTAAGTAGCATAGACAGGGCACACCGGCTCACATGGGGCATTTTCACAGTGTTGGCACATGATCGGAATAAATCGAGCTTTAGCGTCGGGGAAATCGCCTTCCCAATATCGTTCGACGCGAATCCACGAAATAGATCGTGCTCTCTCGACACGATCTTGAGTGTTTAACGGGATGTTGTTTTCTGCCTGACAGGCAAGAACACATGCGTTACAGCCGATGCACTTATCTACATCGACGACCATTCCCCAGTTGTTATTTCCAAAATTTTCTGTGGTCATCTGGCTACTACCATTAAATGCTGCTGTTGAAGTCTATTCATGCTGTTTATCCTGTTCATCTTTACCGATGAACTGTTTTTGGTAAATGTGATGATTTTCTTTTTGAGCATGCTCAGCAGTTTCATTAATTGCTACAACTAGAACTGGGACACCCGGCTCAACTGGTCGGGCTTCAACATTACCTTCGAATTTTGGAACCTTCACGCGACGACCTGCACGTTGAACACGAACTTGAGTGGCAGCCCATGCTAACGCACCTGTGTGCGAATCTTTCTGCCCAGTGAGTATAGAAAGCACATTAGATCCCCGATCTTCAGCCCAACGGCCATTCCTGTGATGCCCTTGTCCGACAGGTACTCCGATAACTCCAGGACGTACACCGGGGTGAGGATAAGCAAGAGCCTCGATTTCACCAGAGGTTGAACGAATCAAGAGGACATCACCCTCTTTGATACCAAGACTTTGAGCTTCTTGACTATTGATTTCGGCCCAAGTCGACCAAGAGGCTGATGTTATGGGATCGGGAGTTGACTGTGCCCATGGCGCTGCTGCCAGTCGACCATCAAGCAGGGAATTCGAGTGGAACGGAACTAGGTGGAAATCGTTACCCGTTCCAAGGGTCCCGGTGTCTGAATAGTAAGCGTTTCTTTCGGTTGATCTGATTTTCCCTAGATCGGTGGTCCCTCGTGTGCCGGTATCCCACCAGCCACCACGTTGAAGCGCACCGTTTGTGAATAGTGATGATGAGGATGCTGAAATTGAACCTCGTCCGGCAGCGTGCAGATCGGCGAGGCCATTTTTCACCAATTGCTCCATCGATGATCCGTAAGATCCATCTGACATCTGTAGTAGAGAATCTCCAAACCCGCGTGCATTACTGGTTAATCCGGACTCATCATGTGAAACGGTTGGACCCACAACCGGTTGTTGTGTGCCAACGACTTGGTACCCCGGCCCTGGTTCGGGTATCTCTGTTCCCCAAGCTTCTAGAACGGTTTTCTCTGGCAGTATTAGGTCGGCAAAGTCCATTGTGTCGTCATGAACTGTTCCGAAAACAATAACGTTAGGCACATTTTGTAGAGCTTCGCGTACTCCGACAGAATTGGGCATTCCGTGGACAATATCTGTTCCGCGGATTATTACGGTTTCAACGTTGCCAGCTCTCCACTGAGCAAGTTCAGCTTCCCAAGATTCGAAGGGCTCACCAGTAGATGAACTTGGGAGCTCTTCAATCGCTGATTTAGGATTGGGCGTGACGCCACCACTCGTATCTATGGCATCTACAAGTATGTTTAAGGCGTATATCGCTTCCAAGTTGAAACTGCCATTTGTATGCGCACCTGCGGAGCCGCCACCAAACGCAACGGCTGGCGTGTGGTTGGCGAAATGGCGTGCCGCTTTCTCAATGCGATCACCCGATATCCCTGTTCGGTCGGAAACTTGCGCAACGGAATATCTATCTAAGCCATCTGGGAGAATAGTATTGAAAGTCGAAATATTTTCTTGGGTTGCTAGACCTTCATTGATGATTATGCTTGCTATTCCGAGAGCAAGGTCGCCTTCAGTTCCTGGTTTAGGTGCTAGCCAGAGATCGGCTGCAGCCGCAGTTAAAGACATACGCGGTTCAGCGTGAATTAAATACCCTCTGTGGCTTTGAGACCTGAATTCACCGTATTTAACTCCAAATTGCGCCGGGGATCCCCATGTGCCTAGCCAGTCGGCACCGAATGATAGGACGGTATGCGCATGTGATATATCAAATGTAGGGAGTTGTTCTTGGCCTAGCACTGATTTGACTGCCCCATGCAGAACTCCTTGTTCCATAGGGTCGAAAGTCAGGTGTTTGCCATTGTATTGATCTGCAAATTTTGTAGCTACGTTGCCCAGGTGGCCTCGGATGGGATTAGTGACAACCGTTATCGCACCATCTGCATTTGCCAGTGCGCTGCGAAAACGATTATCGGCTTCGTCCCAGGTGGTGTTAACCAGATTTCCATTTTTTGAATACCGAAGCATCGGTTCTTGTATTCGATCTGGGTGGTAAAGCAATTGAAGTACCGAATCGTAGCGGGCAGTTGATTTTCCACGATTTACAGGATGGTCTGGGTTGCCTTCGATTTTCTTGGCCCGTCCTTCCATCACCCGGACTAAGACACCGTCACCGTTCGTGAAATCTCCCATAGAGGTGGCGTACCATGCGTCCTCACCACGGACTAGATCCTCTGGCATATCTACCGGACTCTGAACGATTAACTCGCGCTCGGGCAGTCCGCAGGCTGCAAATATCACAGCTCCAGCAGCCGTTTTGCCGGTAAGTGCTAGGAATTCTCGTCGATTTAGCTTCATCTAGTTGATTGTTATTTCCGCTGTTGTAGTTTTGGTATGTGAGGTTGAGAGAAACATTTAGGATAAATAATTTAGTTAATGGTGGCAGGCTGCACAATCAGTGGGCGCACCGTTATCGCGGTGGCAATCCACACATTGACCCATTTTTAGGGCTTCAACTTGTTCGACTTGCTCCATCGCAGCTACGTTACCGTGACAGGTTGAGCAAACAGCAGAAGGCCCTGTAGTTACACCATCTGTAGTGCCTTTCACCTCGGACAGGTTTTGGGTTAAATATCTAATATGCGGTTCATGGACAAAGCGAACATGGTCGGGGAGACGATGGACGCGTCGCCAGTCAATAGGCTCTTTTCCATCATCACCAATAATTCCTGCAGCATCCCTGAGGATGTTGATTTCATTGTTATCCGCACTGCCTATCACTTCGTGGCAAGTCGCACAAAAACCAACCGGTGGGATTCCCGCGTTAGCCTGAGTTGTGACCGTTCGATGGCAGAAAGTGCAGTCTAGTCCAAGGCCTTCCATTGTTTGGCCGTCAGCGGCAACGTGCTTCAATTGCTTCGTGGAAGCGTGAATTGTGTGGGGGAAATCTATGGGCTGATCAAAAGTCTGCTGAAAACCGAGCACTGGAACGGGCTGCCCGAGCCACCCTGTTATTACAAATGCTGCAATAACACCGGAGACAGCCATCACCCCAAGGCCTCCCGCAGTCAATACGAGAATTAGCATCATGGGTAAAGATGCTGATTTTGTTTCCGGGTTTTCGTTTTCCGACACCAAGCGTTTTTCCGTTTTTGAGCAAGCGTTAACTTGCCAGTTTATCGTCTATAAAAAATATTATGCTTTAGGAGTTATTGCCACCAGCGTGAGTACATGTCGTGCAGGAAATTAGTATTTTGAGATGCCATAAATAATGCGAAGATTATCCCCATGACAGAAGCAATGCCGACGGCATACAACGGGGGCCGCAACTTTGACCAAGTCGCGGGAACGGTTTTTGTGTCAACCACTGATGGAATGATTGCGTGAGCGGTAAGCAGTGATGGCCCTGCGACCAGCGCGAATCCTAGGGCGAGCCATAGAAACTTAAGCGCGTTCCCTACTTCAGCCCACTCTGCGGTGGTTAGCGGTTTAGGATCCATACGATGTTAGTGACACTCCCAACTCAAAACATACATAAAATCAACGCATATTCAAAACGCCCGTTTGCATTTAGTGAAAAGGGCTAAATGAAAACTATCACGAGAGATTTTTCAGTGTCAACAGCCGTCTGGCCCAATTCATAGGTGTCGTCAGTGTACGCGTTATTTTTCGTGGAAAATCAGGTCAGCGGATGTAGATAAAAGGATGTATGGTTCACCAGATTGATCTGTTGCATCAAGACTCCATGCCGATTTTGAGGAAGATGGGCGCAACCGTATACCATTATCACCTCCGTAAATCATCGTCACTTGGCCTAATCCAGAATCTCCGACCGCTACTGCAGTTACATTACAGGTGGATCCGCCATCGTCAGAACACCATCCGACCACATCGTGGGGAACATTGTTCTCTGTGATATTTGGAACCGTGATCATTGGAACTGAACGTGACTCACCTTGGGTCTCAAATATTTGTATTGGGAAATAGCCGCTGTTTTCATTTTCTTCAATATCGATCATTAGTTGGTCTACGGAGTCTCCATCATTAGCGAATGTATTGGTGAGCAATGTTCTCCTTGCTATCGTTTTCTGGCATGGGGTACACATGCTGTATTTGAACAATGCAGGCCTTTTAGATTGCTTGAAGTTTCATCTTGGTAGACAACGAGGGGCAAGCCGTCTGCGCCGATTGTTATTGCAGTATGTGTGCCAACAACAGCAGATGAATCGACAACGTTTGAGGTTGCCTCTGTGCAAGCAATGTTCATGCAGTGGGCCACGTTTAGTGATCCGTTAAACTCGTCGTAATAACTAATTACTCCTCGACCATCTGAACCAATTGTTATAGAACTCCAGTCCCCGACTCCGCCGGCGGTTACGAGTCCTGTGATATTTGCTGTAGTGCATAAAATATCTTGACAGTGTGCGACTTTTAGATCTTTATTAGTAGCGTCGTAATAGCTGATTAGCCCTCTTCCGTCGACACCTATGACGATAGATGTTTGTCGTCCGACATCACCGATCTGGTCTATGGTCGCCACGGAATTTGTCGTCGAGCATATGATATTGGAGCAATGTGCAACCTTCAGGTCATTGTTTGTCGAATCGTAGTAGCTTATAAGTGGTAAACCGTCGTTGCCGATTGCGATTGAGCTGTATTGGCCGAGGTCGAGCGTTGTGTCAACGCTATTTATTTCGGCAGAAGAACACGCCGTGTTATTACAATGTGCGACTTCTAGATCACCGGTTACGGCATTGTAGTAGCTAAGAATACCAAGTCCGTCGGTGCCAATTGCGAGTGAGGTATGCAGACCTACATTTCCGGAGTTTGCTAGCATCGCTGTTGAACTAGTGCCACAGTCCATGGTTTGACAATGTGCGATTTTCAGCGAGGCATCTATCGAGTTTCGATACCCGATTAGCGGTAGCCCATCTGTACCGATAGTTATGGAAGCGTGAAGGTCCCCCACGCCGGTTGCCTCAACAAATGATGTGGTGGCAGAACTACAAAGGATGTTATTGCATTGGGCTACGTAGAGAGCATCAGATTGCTCATAAGCAATCAGCGGAAGACCATCGTCGCCGATTGTGACCGTATTCCAGAGTCCTACATTCCCTGAACTTTGAATCGTCACTATGAAATGCTTCCCACGTTGAAATGTAATAGATTCTGAAGAACTTGGAGCAGTACATATCAGATTTCCGGTTGCATCGACACCGGTTGCATAAAAATCTGCTTCACAATCTTGCCCTGAGCTCAAGTATTCACCTTCAGATGGACCAGAATCTACACACAGCCACGTCAGTCCGTTAAAGGATGCGATCTCGTCTAATCCACAACTTAGACCACCAAGGGTTGTGTTCAGTTCTTGGGGTCTGTTCTTAACGTCGTTCCAGTCAATGGCGCTAATAGCATCGTCGCCATCATCAAGTCCCGACGGGCGATTCTGTACGTTTTCCCAATCAATTGAGGCAGCATGGCCTCCAGAATTTAGATCATCTGGAATACCTGTGAGTGAGGACCATGCGACTCTAGCGGTTCCGTTTTGTAGATCAACAGCTGTGTAATAGTCTGAATCATGATTATGGTCACTTCTAGAGGGGGTATTAGCTTCTCCAGATCCTTCAAAATCGAGTGAAGCGAGGTCGCCCTCCGTTGATTTTTCCGTGATCAGTCCTTTACCAATGGCTAAGATGCCCGATTCCCCATCTCTTCCGTCAGCCCCGCCCGGGCCGACTGGACCACGAGGACCCGGCGGGCCCTCTGATCCCGCTCCGCCTGGAAATCCTTGAAGACCAGTTGCTCCCATTGGTCCTCGTTCGCCTGGCTCACCTTGTGGTCCTGCAGGACCTTGAGGTCCTGATTCACCTTGATCCCCGCATGCACTCAGTGAAAAAACTGTAAGTGCGATCGCAGCGATCCAAATGATGGAATTTGAAGTTGGAAGAACTTGGTAATTGATGAATCTGCGCATTTTAATTTAGTTTGAAAACTTAAGACATTTCATTCAAATGTATGCAATAACAGATCCGAATTGTACTGTCGCCCAGAATGTTGGCTCACTTTGACTTAAAACCAATTTTAAGAGACTTAATTGCAGTATTGAATGTTGGGAAATATTCGATATTTCCCCTGAGTCTCGTTTGATTGCTTGCTGTGCGTGGGTTCGCGATACTCTTTGAGGGCAATATCGCGGTTTGGAAAAACAGTCTTGGGCCGGAATGTCCATTGTAAGTTTCATTGCATGTAAATTGCATGAAAATAGGCGAGGAAAATATCGGATGGCGACGATTACTGGGACTCGAATTTCACTTAGCCCTCGAGAAATGCCGTCCCGTTGGTACAACGTCGAGGCGGATTTACCATTCAAAGTTCCGACCATGATGTCACCTTCGGGATATCCAGTGACTCGAAGGGATCTTGAACCCCTATTTCCTATCCAAGTTATCGAGCATGAACTTAATTCGCAGAGTCGCACATTTAATATTCCGAAGGAAGTTCGGCAGGCATATTTGCAATGGCGTCCAACTCCAATGTTTCGAGCGAAGGCACTAGAAAAAGAACTGGGTACTCCTGCCAGATTATTCTATAAAGTTGAAGGTGGAAGTCCGAGCGGTTCATACGAATCAAACACCGCTATTCCTCAAGCTTTTTATGCGAAAAAAGTCGGTGCCAAAGGTATAGTTTCTGGGGGCGCTGGCGGAGTTTGGATCAGCGCGATGGGGCATGCTGCTTCCTTGTTTGGATTGACGAGTCGTATTTACAGCGTTCGCAAAATAAATTCCGAGGATGCCTGGGGAGATGCGTACGGCAGAGTCTGGGGAGTGGATGTTCAGCCGAGCCCATCTGAAAATACGCGATTTGGCAGGCTAGAGCTTAAGGAAAAAGGATCTGATTCAGGTTCGATAGCCACAGCGCTGGCGGAAGCATATGAAGAAGCGTCGATAGACCCTGATGTTAAATTTGCGATTCCTACACTCATGGGTAGTACGTTGATTCATCAAACGATTGTGGGTCTTGAGGCTCAACGTCAACTTGCCGCGGTGGATGAAGCTCCTGATTATGTGATCGGTTCTATTGGCGCTGGATCTCATTTTGGAGGTCTTATTGCTCCATTCATTCCAGCTAGACTGAAGGGTAGAAATACGCGATTTATAGCAGTGGAAGAATTATCGACACCAAGCCTTACCCGTGGGGTTTACGCGGAAGAATCAGCAGATGCTGCTGGGCTCATGCCTCAAGTACCCATGTATACGTTGGGTCGTGATTATTCACCACCTGGAGTGCTGGCGGGTGCTATGCGATATCACGGTGTCGCCCCGATCGTTTCGGCACTTTACAAAGAACAACACATAGATGCTGTAGCCCATGGTCAAATAGAATCGTATAGTGCGGGGCTGATGTTTACGCGTTCAGAAGGAATCGTATTGTCACCGCATGCGATGTACACGGTCAAGGAGGTGGTAGAGCAAGCGCTTCGTTCGAAACTTTCCGGCCGTGGGGAAACGATCTTGTTCACTGTTACACCAGCGGTAACTTCTGAGTCGACTCCTTATGATTTATTGCTTGACGGTGTGCTTAATGATGAACGACCAGAAGAGGGTTCGTTGAAGAAATCGCTGGCAAGATTCATCGGCCGTAACTAATTCACTGGTGAATTTGCGTTTCGATTTTTGATCTTCGATGCTAAAGTTCCATATGTAATCATGTCGTTTGTCGGTTTGGTGTGGCAGTTTTTCAGGTGGAAAGAATCTGAAATGACATTCTGGATTTTTTGCGCAAGTATGTAATTACAGAACCCGGAGGCGCTTACGGATGGAAATCTCTAAAGAAAAACTTGAGTGGATTTATACCACGATGTACCGGATCCGTCGCTTCGAAGAGACTATGTTGGAGCAAACCTTCAAAGGGAACTCTATGGGTGTGACTCACCCCTCAGATGGCCAGGAAGCACCGCCAACCGGAATTTGTGCTCACCTTACGGATAAGGATTGGATTGGCTCAACTCATCGAGGTCATGGTCACTGTATAGCAAAGGGCTTAGACACGCACGCTATGATGGCTGAGATTATGGGTAGGGCTACAGGTCAATGTGGAGGAAAGGGTGGCTCTATGCACATCGCAGATTTTTCAAAGGGAATGCTCGGTGCGAACGCGATAGTTGGAGCTTCTATTCCCCTTGCCGTTGGAGCTGCGCTGACTGCTAAGTACAAGGGCATAGAAAATGAGTCTGTTGGTGTGTCTTTCTTTGGTGATGGTGCTTCTTCACAGGGAGTTCTCCACGAATCGATGAATCTTGCGTCAATATGGAAATTGCCAGTTATTTTTGCATGCGAAAACAATGGATATGCAGAAGCAACTCCCGCTTGGTATTCGGTGTCTGCGGACGATATAGCATCGAGGGCAGATGGATACGGGATGCCCGGGGTTGTGGTAGACGGGATGGACGTTTTCGCAGTTTATGATGCGGCCGGTGAAGCCGTGGCGCGTGCTAGGGCCGGTGAAGGACCAACGTTCTTGGAATTAAAGACATATCGCTATCATGGGCACTTTCATGCTGATGATCCCAAGAAATACCGTAAGGCGGATGAAGAGGAGCATTATCACGAACGGGATGCTTTAACAAACTTTGAAAAAAGAGTTACTAGTCAAAAATTGTTGTCAGCGAAGAAATTAAAATCTATTCGTGATTCCATTGAACAGGAGATGCTTGATGCCGTCGAGTTTGCATTGAGCAGTCCTATGCCCGATGTAGAAGCGCTTTACAGTGATGTCTACGTAAATTACTCAAACCCTATTCTGGGTCTTCGATAACTATTATTTGTCAATCAAAACAATCAATCGGATCGCGATACATACAAGAGAACAATGACTACACATAATAAAATTAATCCTCTGGGCCCGGGATATGAGGGAGTAACCGGCAAAGATCTGCGGTTTAGAGATGTATTCAGAGACACATTGCGTGCTGAGATGAATCGCGATCAAGATGTTTTTCTAATGGGAGAAGATATCTCCGGTGGATTTGATCGTGACACGAAAGAACCGTTGGACGCTTGGGGAGGTCCTTTTGCTGCGACAAAAGGTTTAGTGCAAGAATTCGGGCCGGAGCGTATTAGGGATGCTCCAATATCTGAGGCAGGGTTTGTTGGCGCAGCCGTGGGTGCGGCCCTAACAGGATTGCGACCAGTTGTTGACCTTATGTATTTTGATTTTGTCACCGTAGCTTATGACCAGTTATTGTCGAACGCAGCGAAAAGTCGTTACATGTTTGGCGGGCAAACACGGGTACCAATGACGCTATTTGCAAGATCGGGTGCCGGGACCGGTCACGCTGCTCAGCACTCGGAAAGCTTTTATTCAATGCTTGCACACATACCCGGTCTGAAAGTCGTTGTTCCATCAGACCCGTACTCGGTGAAGGGACTTTTGGCTGCGGCCATTCGTGACGATGACCCTGTGTTTCTTGTAAACGACAAGAAACTGATCAATCTCACTGGCTTTGTCCCAGATGAAGATTACGTTATAGAGTTGGGTAAAGGGCGTTATATGCAACGAGGCGATGATGTTACATTGGTTGGGATGTCATACACATCTATAGTTTGCGAACAGGCTGCTGCGCAGTTGGCTGATGCCGGGATTAAGGCAGACGTGATTGACATGATGTCCCTTTCTCCTTTTGATGAAGATATCTTGCTTGAGTCGGTTCAAAAGACAAATAACGTGGTTATTGTGGACGAAGATACTCCACGTGCCTCGATGGCCTCTGAATTCGCAGCTGTGATTGCTGACAAAGCATTCGACTACTTAGATGCGCCGGTTAAGCGCGTGACGGGACCACACTCGCCTGTTCCTTATAATAAGGGATTGGAAAACGCCTTTATGCCCCAGCCTGAAGATGTGGTAGGTACTGTTCGAAATATGTTGGGACGGGATTAACCAACCGGCATTTTTCGTCGAGTGATTTTGCGTCCAATTTTCGCCATTTCTTCTCCACCTGCGAAGATGTGTGCACCTAAATCCATCAGTTGTCTTACCTTCTGCTCTTCGGTCATGCTGGGGTCATTCCAAGAGCATAAGAATTTTAGATTGTTAGCATCACAGGCAGCCGTAATAGATAGGCTCTCTGGATTCAATCAGTTCGATTACTCTGTTTATTCTTTTAGCCATCTTTTGACTCAGTCCTCAGTTGTGACGAATGTTTTGCTACAGGTTTTTGGTCGAGGATAGTTTGCTCTAAGCTTACTTGCGTGATCTTAGTCCTAAAACTGATAATTGGTAGTCTGTGAAATATCTGAATTTTCGTATATTGATCACCGTCACAAAGTTAGTTGAGGTTATTTATTGAATCAATCATCTTTAGAAGCCGTGGCGTCATTTGAACGATGGGCATTGGCGTTCAATACGCGTAATGCAGACGCCATGATCGCGGAAATGCATTTCCCGCATATCCGCTTGGCTGGCAAAGAGTTTCAGACATGGGTGACCGCCGAAGACTTTCGTAGTGCACAAGATCAGATGACCAAAATGTTATTGGATGAGGGCTGGCACGTTACTATTACAAAGTCTGTAACGGCTGTTCAGTCTAGTATTCATAAAGTTCATTTGGTAATTCGCCAGTCACGTCAACGTAAAGATGGAACTGAGTACAACGGTTTCGATACGATGTGGGTTTTCACAAAGATCGAGGGTAAATGGGGAGTCCAGTTTCGTTCGTCTTTCTTAGCGAACGCTGTTCACGGAGTAGGAGCAATGACGCCTAAATTTTGAGTTATTTAATAGATTTAGAACTGTAAAGACCACGTATATACGCTATCTGCCCGGTGTGTTGTCCGTTTTCCACTGGGAGTCGGCCTAATACCCAGAGTAAAGTCGGTGCTCGATTAGGCGCATGTGTCCATATTCCAGGGCGTTTGATGTGCAGCATTGGGGTCGAAATTTGTTCGACAGAAGAAATCAAAAGATTCCTTGCTACTTGCCAATATTCAGCGACTTCTTCTACTGTAAGGTCAGGGAAATCCCTGACTTGAGCGATCGAGTCTCCTGCGCCATTTCGTTTATGATCGATTCCTAGACGGTTGGCCCAACCGCCTTCGACCCATGCACTGTCTCCACCTCCTCTTAAATACCACCCCCACATGTCTTCCATTCGTCCGATGTGCCAAAGTATCCATAGTATGTGGTTTGACCTAGGCGTCGGCATCCAACGCGCCTCTTCTATTCCAAGCCCTTCGATGGCTTTCATCAATTGACGACCGTAGTCGTCTATTGATTGGAGAGTTACATCTCGATGATCTGGGTGATTCACGATGTGCTCTTGCATATCACGGCATTATCGTTTTCTGAAAGTTGCAGAAGCTTTTCGAAAGGGTATATGCCGGAATCGTGCCCATCGGTCCATAAGAACTGCAATGCATATTTACCCACTTCGAGATATTCCACAGCGATTATGTCTTCAGGAACTGATGCAACGTTGAGTATGGGTCGTCCCGTCATTTCTTCTACGCACGCGGCGCAAGCACACTGCAAGCGTAGATATCGATAGGGGTATGTGCATGTCTGGTTGTTGTTCCAGACTATCTGCACTCCGACACCTGTCATTTCGATTCGCACTGGGACAATCATTATTAGTTTTCTGTTCCTCTGGACCCTACGTTTTTGTAAGATCACTGAAATAATGTTTTTTGTTGATAGCAGCTTAATCTGGGTAGATGTACTTCCATGAAGTAAACTTCAAGATTATTGATCTTTTTTTGATGATTTATCTTGATACGTGGTTAGTTGTAGAAATTAATTTAGGGGATTAACGCCAAATGGCAAACGAAACGATAAAAGTAGGTTTTGTAGGGGCTGGCGCCAACACGGCCCTACGTCACATTCCAGGGCTCAGGGCGCAACAAGGTGTTGAATTAGTCGGTGTTGCTAATCGAACTATTGAGTCCAGTCAGACAGCGGTTGATAAATTTGAACTGGGAGAAGCGTATCCGACTTGGCTACACTTGATTGAAGACCCGGAAATTGATGCGATATGTATCGGTACTTGGCCATACATGCATTCAACAATCACGTTAGCGGCCCTTGATAACGGGAAGCATGTGTTGTGCGAAGCGCGAATGTCGATGAACAGTTTGGAGGCTCGGGATATGTACGCAGCATCGGTTGCTAATCCTGACCTCACTACGCAGATCGTACCACCTCCGCATCTTATGGCTTGTGAAAAGCACTTGATGGATTTAATCGCAGACGGATTCATAGGCGAAGTGGTGAACGTGAACATACGAATTACAGACGGTAGTTCGTACCCGGATCCTGACACAGAAGCACACTGGCGACAAATGCGAGAGTTATCTGGTAATAACGTTATGACTACTGGCATATGGTATGAGAATTTGATGCGTTTAGTCGGTACGGCTAGTTCAGTGTCTGCGAACGCCCAGATCGTTGTTCCTTATCGCCGGGGCTGGGACGGCAATCGTTATCCCATGACCATTCCAGATCAACTTGATGTGATCTACTCACTTGCTGGAGGTGGTTCAGTCAACATGACGGTAACGACGGTTTCTGGATCATTTGCACCACCGACCGAGATATGGATATTTGGTACTGAAGGTACATTAAGGATTGAAAGTAATGGACTTGACGCAGATCCTAAAGTAACGGGCGCACGCCAAGGTGACCAGGATATGTCCGAAATTGTCGTGCCAGATGAGAAGCGAGGTACTTGGCGGGTTGAGGAAGAATTCATTAACGCTATCCGGGGGATTGAACCAGTAACACGGTCTAACTTTACGGATGCGCTCAAGTACATGGAATTCACCGATGCTGTTCAACAGTCATGGCAGACTGGAAAACGCGTGTACTTACCCGGCTTGTGATCATTGAAAGTTCGAATGTGCTAATTCGAGTTAGGCTAATATGAAAAGATGGACCGTCACCTCTGATAATCCTATGTCCATACTGTCTACGACTTCCATCTAAGGATATTGAGTAATTTTTGAAACAATCAATGGGATAGGAGTTTACTGTTGATAAAACAAGTTGCAAGAATCGATTTCAATGCAGATATTGGCGAGTCATTCGCAGGGTATGAGCTTGGTCTGGACGAGGAAATCGTTAAATACATCACTTCTGCGAATATAGCTACTGGATTTCATGCCGGAGATCCTGATTGGATGGCTCGCACTGTTGCCCTCGCTGTGGATCATCAGGTTGGAATCGGTGCTCACCCTGCGTATCCGGATCTAGCCGGGTTCGGGCGAAGGAATATGGACCTGACTCCGCTTGAAGTACGTAATGCAGTGACATACCAGGTTGGTGCTCTTTCGGCATTCGCTCCAGGACGAAAATTGCAACATGTGAAACCTCATGGTGCTCTGTACAACACGGCAGTTAAAGATCCCGAGGTTGCATTTTCAGTAGTATCCGCGATCAAGGAGTTTGACCCTGAATTGATTCATGTGGTTCTTGCGGGATCACCATGGGAATCCATTGCTAGGGATGAGGGAGTTCGAGTCGCGAGGGAGTGTTACGCAGATCGTGCTGTGACGGCTCAGGGCACCCTCGTTCCCCGATCCCAACCCGGGGCTGTTGTTCACGAAACAGCTGAGATAGTAGAGCGCTCTATAAAGCTTGCAACCGATGGGAAGGTTATAGCTGTTGATGGGACTGAGATTGAATTCTCTGCTGATTCAATATGTTTACACGGGGACACCCCCGGAGCGGTAGAAACAGCTGCTGCGGTTCGCGGAGCACTTGAAAATTCGGGGGTTGAAATCATCCCCATGGCCGAGTTGGTTTCCGGTGTCTAGGAACGGAACGAACAAACTTGATGGTCAAAGATTTCCACGTGTGGTTCCTGCCGGTGATTCTGCGATACTGATCGAACTTGGATCGGAAGTGGACCCTGAAATTAGTTCCAGGGTTTTCGCATTGACTGATCTTATGCGGGACGCTGGTTTGAATTCCGGTTTGGAGATACTTCCCACTTATCGTTCGGTGCTTGTTTATTATGATCCTCTCGTTAGTAGCTATGCAGAAATGTTGGATGCCGTGAATGGCGTTATTGAACGCCTAGCGGAACCTGCTAACGTAAAAAGTTCGTTGAAAATTGTTGAAATACCCGTTGTATATGGAGGTGAAGACGGCCCGGATCTTCCTTTCGTCGCGGAGCATGCTGGTATGACTGAGGATTCTGTTATTCAACTTCATTCTGAGACTGACTACCGGGTTTATATGCTGGGATTCTCTCCAGGGTTTCCGTACCTTGGAGGCCTAGACGAACGAATCGCTGCGCCTAGGCTCAAGACCCCTCGTGTTTCAGTCCCTGCCGGATCTGTAGGGATTGCAGAGTTGCAAACAGGTGTGTACCCAAACGCGGGTCCAGGTGGGTGGAGAATAATAGGCAGAACTTCGCTCACTCTTTTTGATGTAAATAGTTCAACTCCTTCTTTAATAACTCCTGCTACGGAAGTTCGATTTATACCGGTAGATCATCATGACTGAAACTTCTCATGGCAGTATTCACGTGATTCGATGCGGGTTTATGGCCTTGGTTCAAGATCAAGGCAGGTTAGGATTTCAGGAGCTTGGAGTTTCAGTGAGTGGTGCTGCTGACAAAGAAGCTCTGGATGTCGGGAATCTTCTTGTCGGCAACCCTCATGACTCAGCTGCTCTGGAGGTGATGCTCGGAGATTTCGAAATTGAGTTCAGTGAAAGTATGATGTTTGCTTTAACTGGGGCGGAAACTGATGCTAGTCTTGATAATGTCCCGGTAGGTAGATATCTCTCGTACAAAGCGCATGCGGGATCTCGTCTTTCACTATCAAATGTTAGGCAAGGATTGCGTGCTTATATTTCGGTGCAGGGTGGAGTAGACACGCCGATAATTCTTGGTTCTCGTTCGACTCATATGGCTTCCGGTATTGGCGGTTTAGAGGGCAAGGGATTGAAGCCTGGTGATGTTTTAATGGTTGGGAAGTCAGTCCCTGGGGATGTATATGCAAGTAGATGTTGGAATGGCGAAGAATCACCTACGGATGAACTTATTGTCCGGGTGGTGCTAGGCCCACAGGATGATGAATTTTCTGAGTCTGGGATCGAAACATTTCTTAGCTCGACCTATGTCGTAAGTGATCAATCCGATCGGCAAGGACTCCGATTGGAAGGATCCACAATCGAAACAAGAAATGGTAGATACGATATTGTTTCTGACGCAGTGGTTAACGGCTCGATACAAGTCCCAGGGGATGGTAAGCCGATTATATTACTTGCTGATCGTCAAACTACAGGCGGTTATCTTAAAATAGCGACCGTAGCTTCGGTTGATATTCCCAGGTTGGGGCAGGCGCCTCCCGGTACCCGTATTAATTTTTCAGCAGTATCAGTTGAGGAATCTCAACAGCTTTTAATCGAGCGCCAACACAAACTTTCAGCTCCGATAAAGGAGTTGATAGGGGACCAGTTCTCCTTAAGAGTTGGCGATACCGATATTTCAGTCGGTGTGGCTCTGAGTGGCTCTGCCCGTATACTCGTTTTGGATGGCATCGCATACCCGATTTTTGTTGATGAATTTACTTCCGATGGATAAGTTCACTTTGTTAGAATTGCTGATGGGATTTTTTGACGATCAAGGTGGTCGTGAAAACAGATTAGAAATCGATCGCCTGATCGAGGGAGTAGTGACACGTACGATCAGACTCTGATAAACGACGGGCTCACTGTCAGTCTCGTTGGTATGAGTGCAGTTTTCTTAGTTTTGGTATTGTTGGCGTTGTCAATTAAAGCAATAACCTTGCTTGATCGTGAGAGTGTCACTCTAGCTGAATCACATCCGGTTTCAGATTCTGTAGATCGTGATCTGGATTCAGTAAACTCAGATGCTCTTACTGGTCAACAGGTTGCTGCTATGGCTGTAGCTATTGCATTAGCAGATTCTGGTTCCGCACCCACGCAACTTATGACCCATGTTCATGGAACATCATCACCTGACGCATGGTTGCAGAGTGGCCGGGCTAGATTAATGAATACTTCAGGATCGTTTTTCGGGGTTAGGCGTATTTAGTGGCTAGTAAAAACTACAAGATCAATATAGCTGGTAAAACCTATGATGTTGAAGTAGGTGACATTTCTAAATCTCCAGTAGAGGTTTCAGTTGATGGCACGGTTTACCAGGTTGAAATTCCTGAATCCGTTGGTGGTCGCGCATCGGGTGAGCAACCTACTTTAGCGCCTAAGCCATTAGCTGCTGCTGCGGTTAGCCGGCCTTCAATACCTGATTCGCTTGATGATGGAGTGGTTCGTTCTCCGATGCCTGGTCGTATTCTTAGCGTGAATATATCGGTTGGTGACACGGTAACCAAAGGGCAGCCGATATTTATACTCGAGTCAATGAAGATGGAAAACACCATAGCTTCTTCGATCGACGGGAAAGTTACATCGGTGCATGTCGCTGTTAGTGATTCGGTTCAACATGGTCAAACCTTGGCCGAGATTGCGAAGGGTTAGTTCAAAATGGGTAATGAGCTAAGCGCTTTGTGGGCGGGCATAACAGCTTTAGTTGATGAGCCTCGACTGGTCTTGATGTGGTTGATTGCCGGGGGGTTATTGTACGTTGGAGTGGCCAGGAAGAAAGAGCCGTTATTACTGGTTCCGATCTCCATGGGAATTCTGTTCGCCAATCTTCCGTTGGGAGAATTGATTCGAGAAGGTGGTGCTGGTGAACCTGCAGGAATATTGAAAACGTTCCAGACCATTGGTATGGGCACTGACATATTTCCACTTTTGATCTTTTTAGGGGTTGGAGCGGCAACTGACTTCAATCCGATGCTGTCCAATCCTAAGACTTTGTTGCTAGGTGCAGGGGCTCAAGCAGGCGTTTTTGTCGCACTTTTTGGTGCTCTGTTACTGGGGATGACTGATTATTTCGAGTTTGGGCTGTTAGAAGCTTCTTCAATAGGGATCATTGGTGGCGCAGATGGACCAACGACTATTTTTATTGCTACTCGGATGTTGGAACTCGGGGAATCATTGGCCCACGTGGAAGTTCGGGACATAGTCGGTGCTACCGCGGTTGCGGCATACTCTTACATGGCTCTCGTTCCGATAATTCAACCACCTATAATCAAGCTTTTTACAACCAAAAAAGAACGCTTGATTCGAATGGAATACCCATCCAAACCGGTATCTAAGCGCACGCAAGTGTTGTTCCCGGTATTGACCATTATTATCATCGGTGTGCTTGTGCCTTCTTCTTCTCCACTGATAGGCATGCTGATGTTGGGTAATTTGATTAAAGTTTCAGGCGTAGTGCCTAGATTGGCTGATGTTTCAGAAAACGCTTTGATGAATGCGGTGATCATAATGTTGGGTTTGGCCGTCGGCGCTACGATGCCAGCACATATTTTCCTGCAACCTGAAACCATAGGGATATTTTTCCTAGGCTTGTTCGCATTTATGACCGCGACAATTGCAGGCATTTTGCTGGCGAAAATCATGAATGTTTTCTCCAGCAGTAAGATAAATCCGATGATTGGAGCGGCTGGTGTTTCTGCGGTACCAATGGCCGCGCGGGTCGTACAGGATATGGGTCAAAAAGAAGATCCGGAGAACTTTCTACTTATGCATGCCATGGGACCTAATGTTGCAGGTGTCATTGGTACAGCGACAGTAGCTGGTGTACTGCTGACCGTTGTCAGAACTTTACTTTGATTTTGGCCCAACAACTATCAGGCTCAAGCAAGCCTTGATAACAGGGGGAACCTAGAGATGCCTGACCGTTCGATGAGGGGTGTATATCCAATCCTTTCGGCACCTATTGATGAGAAAGGTCATTTGGTGCTCGAAGATCTTGAGCGACAAGTTGAATGGATGATCGCAAAAGGAGTGGATGGCCTCGGGATTGCTGTTGCTACAGAAATTTACAAATTTAATGAAAAAGAACGTGACGAAATACTCAGTACGGTCGTAAAGGTTAATAACGGTCGCGTGAAAATTGTGATGAATACAGGCGGTGAAAGTACTGATGTCGCAATTTTTCTGTCCAAGAGGGCTGAAGAGCTAGGGGCAGATGCGTTGATGATTCGTCCTACATCTTTTATTCCTGTGCCGGCTTCCGAAAACATCGAGTATTTTGGTCGAATTGCTGAATCTGTATCTCTTCCCATCTTTTTACAAGACCAGGGGACGGCGCAGGTTCCACCGGCGATGGCAGTGCAGTGTGCTAAAAGGCATGAGAACCTTTGTTATATTAAAGTTGAGACCCCGCCGACTTTGCCTAGGATGGGTGAAACCTGCGAGCTGGCTAAAGGTACCGGGCTTATATTGTTTGGTGGCGCTGGTGGTGCATTTGCCGTTGAAGAGTTTAAGCGCGGTTCCGTTGGCACAATGCCTGGATCAACATTGCCAGATATGTTCGTAAGAGTGTGGAATCACTTTCAGGCGGGTGATGAAGATTCAGCTAATTTAGAAATGCGCCGTCATGCACCGTTAATTCAGATGTTGGCTCAAGGGCAGGGATTTGCTGGATGGATATACAAGCACATCATGGTCAGGCGAGGGATTTTTTCTCCAGGTTCGGATTTTGCGAGGCATCCTGCACTCAAACCGGATGCAGATCATTTCAAAGAAATCGATGCTTTACTTGAAAGTTTGGACTTGGTGGGGAAATAGTCACACATCGAAAAAGGTATTCGGGGTGGGGATTATAAAGATAACTCGCAAGTTAAAAAATGTTGGGTGAGAATAGAATTTATCCTTGTGTGAAAATGTCAACAAGGAAAGAACGTTGTTCGGAATACCTATTCAAACTTACGCTTGGACAGCAATTTGTTTGATATCGATTAAATTAATGTCGTGCGGGCGTAATCGTTACGTAGCATTGGTACGGTGAGGTAGATGGAACCTGTTACTGAATTAGCGCTATTTGGTTCTGATTTAAACACCGCTCAACTTGTTGGCCTGGCTGTCATGTCCCTGCTGGTCGGAATCATAGGTGGAATCGTGGGAATAGCACTTGGTGTTGTACGCCTGCCCGTGATGACTGCTGTTGGCTTGGATCCGCTCATGGCCGCAAGTACAAACCTTTTTGTCAGCGTGCTTGGCTCCGTGGCCGGCTCTTGGCCCGCCATTTTGCAGAACCGTATAGTGTTCCGAGTCGTGATCGTGATTGGTATTCCGGCCATAGCCGGTTCTTTTGCGGGCGGTCTTTACGCTGACTTGGTTTCTAGGATGATTCTGTTGTTGATCGTCGCGCTGTTATTAGTCTGGTCATCCCTCATGATGATCGTTCGAGCCGTTGCCGAACTGCGTGATCGCTCTTCTTCTGATGAGGATGCAGATGCTCGCTCTGGACGTGGAGACCTTAATTCTAAGACCGTGGTGCGAGAAAGCGTTTTGGGTTTCGGTATTGGCTTGATGGGTGGTGCTGTTGGTTTGGCACTGGGCGTTTTGCGTATGCCAGCTCTCGTGCATGTCCTGAAGATGAAGCCCTCGCTGGCAGCTGGTACAAATTTAGCACTTACAATTCTTGTAGGAACTTCAGGATTTACCGGTCACCTGATCAGCGGCAGGGTTGACTGGTTGTTGGTTTCAGTAATTGGTATTCCTGCGATGATTGGAATGTTCGTTGGTTCCCGTATGACCGGTACGGTGGATGCTGCGAAGTTGCGCTTGGTTTTGGGAATCGTACTGCTTGCGGTTTCGCCACTGGTATTCTCTGATGCCATATCGAGTTAATCTGTTTTTATCAGTATCACGATTGTTGCTCCTGTACATATAATTCCCCATTATGATCACTACACCAGGCAAAGATCTAAGGAAAGCAATTCAAGTAGAGTCACCTCTACAAGTTGTGGGGGTGACGAATCCTTATCACGGGGTGATGGCGCAATCTGCCGGATTTATCGCTCTTTACCTGTCGGGTTCTGGAGTTGCGACTTCTTCTTATGGCTTACCTGATCTTGGTATGACCACGCTTGATAATGTCCTTGGAGATGTGCGGCGGGTTGTTGCAGCGGTGGATTTGCCTCTTCTTGTCGATGTCGACACGGGTTGGGGCGGTGCGTTTATGATAGCGCGAACGATGAAAGAAATGGCTCGCGCAGGCGCTGCAGGAGTACATATCGAAGATCAGGTACAAGATAAACGGTGTGGTCATCGACCTGGTAAACAAATCGTTTCGTCCATCGAAATGCAGAATAGGTTAAAAGCTGCTGCTGATGCGAAGGAGTACGAAGATTTTGTTTTGATGGCACGTACAGACGCCATCGCTATTGAAGGTGTTGATGCCGCAGTGGAACGGGCGGTTGATTATGTTGAATCAGGCGCCGACATGCTATTTGCGGAGGCGGTTACTGAACTCGCGGATTACAAGAAGTTTAGGGATGCGACTGGCGTACCGGTATTGGCGAATTTGACTGAGTTTGGGAAAACTCCGGCATTTACCCTCGATGAGCTGGCTCGCGTTGGTGTTGACATCGCTTTGTACCCGTTGACCGCATTTCGCGCAGCTAATAAGGCTGCAGAAAATGTTTTCAGGATCCTGAGGACCGAGGGTACTCAAGCCAAAATTATCGATAATTTGCAAACTCGTGATGAGCTTTATGACTACATTCATTATCAAGCGTATGAAAACAAGTTAGATCAGCTTTTCACCACTGATAGCGACTTATAGTTAACTGACAGGATTTATCAATATGGTCAACTCTGGTCTTAATGGTGTTACCGCAGGTTCTTCGGGGGTGTCGACGGTTGGTAAGGCTGGAGTAGGTCTTACATATCGGGGCTATTCGATTACCGATCTTGCGGCAGAGGGAACTTTCGAGGAAGTTGCCTATCTCTTGATCTACGGTAAGCTTCCGACCTATGATCAGCTCAATGCCTATAAAAACAAGCTTTGTAGTTTGCGTTCGCTTCCAAACGGATTAAAGACTCTGTTGGAGCATATGCCCCAATCTGCTCATCCGATGGATGTACTGCGGACCGGGACATCGTTACTAGGAACGCTTGAGCCCGAAGGAAAGGACGGAAGAACTGCAGCTTCAGTTGGGGACAGGCTAACCGCAAGTTTTGGTTCGATGTTGGCCTACTGGTATCGCTTTCATTCTCGAAATGAACGTATCGAAACAGATTCCGATGAAGATACCGTGGCAGGTCATTTTTTGAGCCTGATGTCTGGTACGGCTTCCGATCCGTTAAAGCGAGAGGCGTTGGATAAGACCCTGATCTTGTATGCTGAGCACGAATTTAATGCGTCGACTTTTAGCGCTCGCGTTATCACCTCGACATTGGCAGATACTTATTCGGCTGTCACGGGAGCGATTGGTGCTCTGCGGGGACCACTCCATGGAGGCGCCAATGAGGCTGCGATGGAACTGGTATCGTCATTCGACTCTCCGCAGGATGCAGAGAAATCTGTGATGCACATGTTGAAAGCCCGACGACTCATCATGGGTTTTGGCCATCGTGTTTACAAGAACGGAGATCCTCGTTCGCCAATTGTAAAAGACTTGGCCCGTCAGTTATCTGATGCGGCAAACAATACCTCTTTCTACGATATTTCTGACCGGATTGAGGCTGTCATGTTTCGGGAGAAAGGGATGTTCCCGAATCTAGATTTTTATGCTGCTACTGCTTATCACCTATGTGGAATCCCAACAGCGATGTTTACACCGGTGTTTGTGATCGCACGCACGTCCGGGTGGATTGCTCATGTCTTGGAACAACGCGGTGATAACGCCCTAATTCGTCCCCTGTCTGAGTACACTGGCCCCGCTCCTAGGGACTACGTGGCCATAGATGATCGTGATTGAAAATTACTATGCCAGCAACAGATAACGTTATAGCGAAAATTGCTGATTACGCGGTCAATTATCAACCTGATTCTGAATTAGCGGTGGATACGGCCCGATTGTGTCTTATGGATTCAATTGGATGCGCTTTGTTGGCCATGGATTACCAGGCGTGTACCAAGTTGCTAGGCCCAGACGTGGAAGGCATGATTGTCCCAAACGGTGCTAGGGTCCCCGGCACTCGGTACGAACTGGATCCAGTTAAGGCGGCTTTCGACACAGGGACAGCGATTCGATGGTTAGATTTCAATGACACTTGGCTCGCTGCCGAGTGGGGTCATCCATCTGATAATTTTGGTTCGATTATCCCGTTAGCCGATTTCATCTGTCGTAGCAACGTTTTGGGGACCTCACGATCGATCAATGTCAGAGAATTATTGGAAATGGCCGTGAAAGCCTATGAGATTCAAGGCGTTCTCGCCCTGGATAATTCTTTCAACAGCGTTGGCATTGATCACGTGATCCTGGTGAAAGTTGCATCGACCGCGGTTGTTACATCGATGCTGGGTGGTAACGTACAGCAGGTGGAGAACGCCGTTTCGAACGCTTGGCTCGACGCCTCATTGCGTACTTATAGGCATGCACCGAATACCGGGTCACGAAAATCCTGGGCGGCGGGTGACGCTGTGAGTCGAGCTGTTAGGTTTAGCTTGAACTCTATGTCCGGTGAAATGGGTTATCCTTCAGCATTGACATCCCCGGGCTGGGGATTCCAGGATGCTTGGTTTAGAGGGCAAGAGATCACTCTTCAGCGAGAGTTAGGTTCTTACGTTATGGAAAACATCCTGTTCAAGGTCTCTTTCCCCGCTGAGTTCCACGCTCAGACTGCTGTCGAGGCTGCCTTCCAACTTCATCCACAAGTTGTATCACGACTTGGCGAGATCGATGAAGTGATGATCGCTTCCCAGGAATCGGCATTGCGCATCATCGATAAAACCGGTCCCTTGAACAATCCTGCAGATCGAGATCACTGTATTCAGTACATGACGGCAGTTGCTCTAATAAAAGGTTGTCTGGTAGCAGAGGATTACGAGGATGAGATGGCGATGGATCCTCGCGTTGATCAACTTCGAGACAAGATGATCATGAATCACGATCGAAGATTTACGGAAGATTACATCGATCCCGATAAACGTTCCATTGCGAACAGCGTGCAGGTGCGATTCAAAGATGGTTCATCAACTGAAAATATAACGGTCGCGTACCCGATTGGGCATCGCAGACGCCGCCAGGAAGCCAAGCCATTACTGGTGGAAAAATTTAGGGCGAATTTAAGTACGCAACTTGACAAGGAGAAGGTTGAAGATCTGGTCAAGTTATTTGCTAATCAGTCAACTCTGGGGCTTATGGCTGTTGATGATTTGGTAGATATGTTGGTCCCGTCAGGCGACTAGAAAATCGCAAATATCATGTCTTGGGTCTATATCACCCCAAATCAGAACCTGATGGTGCTAATCTTTTCAATCGCTTGGTTTCGGGATGTCAAATCGTAGATGCGTTTATTGAATTCCAAGTAACTGTGCGAAGACTGGGCTAAGACAAAGAGAAATTTTAATAATTATGGCAAAAACTACTGGTAGTGATCTTTTAATTCGGGCCCTTCGAGCAGAGGGCGTTGACACCGTCTTCGGGATTGCGGGTGATCATATCCTGCACATGCTCGATACGATGTTCGATACCCCTCTGCGTATGATTGACTTTAGACATGAGTCTGGAGCCGTGCATGCTGCTGACTCGTATTCGAGAATTCTTAAAAAGGGCGCCGTCATGCTCTCGACGACCCCAGGTCATGCGAATGCACTGCCTGCACTTGCTAACGCAATCCATTCAGAGGCCCCGGTGATTAATATTGCTGGTTCGGCTGAATCCCCAAACCTAGGTCGAGGGGCAATGCAGGAATTCGATCAAATTAATGCTGCTAAACCGATTACGAAGGGGGCATGGGAAGTTCCGTCACCTTCACGAATACCTGAGTACGTTGCCTTGGCATTTAGGACCGCTTTGAGTGGTCGGCAAGGACCGGTTCACTTGACGATACCCCATGATTTCCAGATGGCTGAGGTTGATGATGCCGAAGTTGCGAGATACACCCCTAGCGAATACGGGATTTCTACTTTGGTACTTGGTGATCCTGATCAGGTTGAGAAGGCTATTGATTTACTGAGTACGGCACAGAGGCCTATGATTTTCGCTGGATCTTCTGCAGGGGCGACTGCAGTGCCATCGGAGGTTAAGCGGCTCGTTGAGACGATGCGCATTCCTTTTTTCTCGGAGGATTCCGCCCGAGCATTGATACCTGATTCCCATGAATACTCTATGGGACTTGGATACCAACCACTCAATGTCACGGTCCGGAATGTTGGGGATGCTGACGTTGTTGTTATGCTTGGTAAAAAGCTCGACTACACCAATGGTTTTGGCGGAAACCCTCCTTTTGCTGATGACGTGAAATTCATAGTTGTTGATCCGTCCCCGGCTCAAGTCGCCCGAGCTCGTACGGCTGCGATTGGAATTGTTGGGGATCTTGGTCCTGTCATTACCCAGTTGGCAGACGCAGCTGCCAAACGTAAATGGACCGAGCGAACTGATTGGGTTGAGCGTTTGCGGTCAGCATTTAACGAATGGCATGAAGATTTGACTAGACTGGGGAAAGTGGAAAGTCCCATGCATCCCATGCATGTTTCTAATACGTTAAAAAAATTCATAGATGACGATACTCATGTGACTTTTGATGGTGGGGATTACTGTCACTTCCTGCGTGCATCTATCAAGCGTGATAAACCTTATCGTTTTCACAATGTTTCGAGTTTTGGGATGATCGGCGTCGGCCTACCATATGCCCTGGGAGCTCAAGTTGCTTTACCCGGGAAAAAGGTGGTTTTAGCTAACGGTGATGGTTCTCTCGGTTTCAACGGTATGGAAATCGATACGATGGTTCGTCACGATTTGCCCGTAAAAATGATGGTTGGCAACAACTCGATATGGGGTATCGATTGGCAGATCCAAAAAGGTTTGTACGGTCGTCCGGTATGGACCGACCTATTACCTACTCGTTACGATGTGGTGGCCCAGGGCCTAGGTGCTTATGGTGAGCAGGTCAAGAAGCCAGAGGATCTTGAAAATGCTATGAAAAGGGCGTTCGATCATCACGGGCCAGCACTATTAAATATCGATATAGAGCAGGTGATTAGCCCGGTAGCAGAGGCTGCTATCAGCCGTAAAATCGGTTCGCATGGGTGAGGGTTTATGCTTCCAGAACAATATTTCTACAGCGAGAACGACGTTCACAGGCGAGAGCTTCTTCCAGGTGTTCATGCCCGGTTGATGTGGGGTGAGAAGATCATGATGGGTATCATAGATATCGATCCTGATACAGAAGTTCCACTGCATTCACACCCCCATGAGCAATGTGGCCGCGTGCTGGAAGGGGAGGCCCTGTTTTATGTTGGTGACGATGAGCGGCTATTAGTTGCTGGAGATCATTACGTGATTCCTGGGGATGCACCTCATAGGGTCGTTGCTACAGGCAATGGTTGTACTGCACTCGATATATGGTCCCCCGTACGCGAGGAGTACATTTCGGAAGACGTGGGGTTTTTCCGTTAGGACGTGGTTTTGTCGAGGGTGTTTAGATATCGTACCTTGGGCAGGTCGACCTTGGCATTTACGATGCTGAGTCGCGTGATTAGCAAATCGAACTAGATGATCTCATGATGTTTCTCTTTCGGAAAAATAAGAGACATCATCGTGAATTTATCTCATATAATCATCTGCTGTTCCGATCCCGTTTTGTTATTGTTTTGAGCTATTTACCAACGCTATAACCATGAACCAATCACCTTCTATCATCTACACATGGGCCGATGAAGCACCTGCGCTGGCGACGCATGCTTTTTTACGAGCTGCACGTTCTTTCGTAGCAACCGCTGGGGTTGAGATCGA
>VFGZ01000034.1 GCA_009392215.1 SAR202 cluster bacterium
TTCCGCAGATACTTCCTTGTTTTGTTAGCTATGACAGCTGTTTTATATGGCTGTGCTGGTGAAACTGCCACGGTAGAAGTTACCCGGGTTGTGGAAGTAGAAAAAGAAGTGAAAGTTAAAGGCGATACTGTCGTTGAGACAGTTATTGTCGAAAAGGAAGTGAAAGTTAAAGGCGATACGGTTGTCGAGACGGTCGTAGTCGAAGCTCCTCGGGCAGGTATGTCTGATGCAGACTATGTGGCTTCTCGAGAAAACTGTACAACCGAAAATCCATGTCATCCTAAGATTTTGACGGATTTCGTTCCATCCTCGTTCAGCGAGGCACCAATGTTGACCGATTTGGTGGACGCTGGCAAATTGCCTCCCGTTGAACAACGTATACCTGCTAAACCTTTGGTAATCCAGCCTGCCGACCAGGTCGGACCTTACGGTGGAATTTGGAACCTTGCACACGGTGGTGCAGGTGACCGAGCGGTGCCGGCTCGTAACTGGCAGGATCGCTCGCTCGCATGGGCTACTGACTACTCTTCTGTAGTGCCGAAAATATTTGACGAGTGGGGTGCAAACGCTGATTACACAGTATGGGAATTCCATATCAGGGAAGGCATCAGATGGTCTGACGGAGATCCTATGACCACTGCAGACTACATGTTTTGGTACGAACATATTGCGGGTAATACAGAGGTTGTAAAGAGCCTGCCGTTCTGGATGAACTGGGGAGGAGAAGTTGCAAAGTTTGAGGCAGTCGACGACTACAACCTGCGTGTAACTTTTGCTGAAAGTTTCCCGATATTTGCTGAGTTCATTGCCTCCAGCACAGTAGGAGGCCCAACCCCTAACGGTCGCAAGGGTCTTGGAATGTATGCTCCATCACACTATCTGGAACAGTTCCATGCGGAATTCGTTGGAGTTGAGGAGGCGAACAAACTGGCAGAGGAAGCTGGCTTCGAAGGATGGGCAAAGTACATCCTCAACAGGAATGATGCCCCTTTGAACCCAGAATTGCCTGTGATGACCCCGTGGTTGAACATTACGACCATAGCCGATTCTCAGTGGATCCTTGAACGCAATCCGTACTACTTTGCTACCGATCAGGAAGGGAATCAACTGCCGTACTTGGATCGGGTAGTATTGACCATGACAGAGGACAATAATGTTCTTAACCTCAACGCGATAGCAGGACAGTACGACCTGCAGTACCGTCATACCAAGTTCGCCAACTACCCGGTGTTCCAGGAGAACGCGAGTAAAGGTAATTACAGAATCCAGTTGTTTAGAGCTCCAGGTCGTCACCAGACCACGATCTACTTCAATATGGACTGGTCCGGCGACCCAGAGATCGCGGCATATACCGTAGATAGCGTAGATTTCCGTAAAGCCCTATCTATGGCGATTGATCGTGAGCAAATCAACGAGGTCTATTACCTTGGTGTCGGTCAGGAAGGCTCGTACTGTGCTCAAGGAAGCACAGTATGGTATGACGACTCCAAATGGGACGATGAGTTTGGTGTTTTGAGGGTTGATGAGGCCAACAAGATCCTTGACGGACTGGGGTTGTCTGAGAAAGATTCATCTGGTTACAGGTTGTTGCCAAGTGGAGAGCGTTTGACTCTTGAATTGGTTGCCCCGACGAACTACCACATTGATCATTCCGAGTTTGGTGAAATGATTTCACAGATGTGGAAAGAAAATGTGGGGATCGACCTGCAGGTTCAGCCTGTATCGAAATCGTTGTTGGGTGAGATAGAGGCTGGTAACGAGCACATGGGAGAGATCAACGTTACTGGTCCATTCTTCCCTGTTCTTGAAAATCGCTTGTTGCCTTCCACCCGATGGGGTCCCCTGGCAAAGCAATGGGCCGATGACCCGACCGCAAGTGAATACGGTGGTCCTGAGTGGATAGTCGACATGGTTGGCGACTACTACAATGCTCTTGGTAAAGGTCCTGCAGAACGTGTGGATGACGTTCAGGCAGGCGTGAACAAGCTGTGTGATAACGTCCCGTATATAGGTACGGTGACTGGGGCTGCAGAGCGTGTGGGCATAGTCAAAAACTATGTGCGTAACCTGCCATACCCACTTCCATTCAGTGTATTTGGTGGTACCCCTGGGAATGCGTTTATCGAGACTTTGTCTCTGGCAACTCAGGAGCGTTAATACTAGATACGGTTTTGGATAATGAGATGTTAGCCCCTGTGTCCCTGGATATTTCCGGGGCACAGGGGCTAATGTCAATGGTCTGTATAACGAGGCGGACATGCTGTATGTCGGTTTCGACTCATATGTTTATAAGAAGTCGAGTTACATTAAACCGACTGAAGGCAACCGATTGAGATATAAGAATTTTCAGGCCAGTTTTTTTGATTGCCAGATGAGTTAGCTAAGGTGAATTATTGATAATGTGGGTATTTCTCGCTAAACGCATAGGTATAGGCCTCATCACTATATGGGCCCTTTCACTATTTTCATTCATTCTCATTCAGCTTCCCAAAGGCGACTATGTCACCTCCGAGATGATTGCTCTGCAGATGGAAGGCGAAAATGTTACAGACGAAGAATTAGAAAATCTTAGGATTTACTTTGGTCTCGATAAACCTGTTCATATGCAGTACCTCAGTTGGATTGGAAACATGATGCGAGGCAACCTCGGCTACTCATATGCCCAACGTACTCCAGTTAACGACATATTGGGACAAAGACTGTTGCTTACGGTGTTATACGCAGCGGCCACCGTTGTGTTCATATGGGTGGTAGCGATACCCATAGGAATATTATCGGCGGTGAAGCAATATTCATTTGCGGACTATTCCTTTACCACGTTGGGATTTATAGGAGTTGCGGTACCTGATTTTTTACTAGCTCTGTTATTTCTATGGCTCGGGTTTGTATTCTTTGGAGTGAGCATGGGTGGGTTGTTTTCACCGGAGTTCGTGGATGCTCCTTGGAATCTGGCGCGCATATGGGATCTCACAAAGCATCTTTTTATACCGATTATTGTCCTCGGCACTTCAGGAACAGCGTCACTTATACGGATAGTGCGTGCGAACTTACTGGATGAACTGCACAAACCATATGTGGTCGCAGCCCGCGCTAGAGGCTTACGTGAATGGCGTCTGATTCTTAAATATCCCGTCCGGTTGGCCTTGAATCCAGCAGTTAGTTTGACGGCCTATATCTTTCCGTTCTTGATTTCAGGAAGCGTAATCGTGTCTGTGGTCTTAAGTCTTCCGACTATTGGGCCTACTTTATTACAGTCGCTTCTGGAACAGGATCTTCAATTGGCCGGGGCGATAATTTTTCTTGCAGGGGTTATGACAGTTGTTGGTACTTTGATCTCAGATATTCTTCTTGGTCTCCTAGATCCTAGAATCAGGCAGGCATAGATAGTTATGACTGTCGATACCCAAGAAAATAACGAATCGCGTGATGTGACGCTAGCTTCGGAAAGGCAACTGGTTTGGGCCCGTTTTCGACGGCATAAGCTTGCGCTTATTTCAACTGTCATAGTAGCCCTGTTTTACCTTGTGGCGTTTGGGGCGGAATTTGTCGCTGTTAATGACCCTGTCGAAACAGATGCAAAGCGATCTCTGATGCCACCACAATCCATTCACTTATTTGATGGATGGAAGCCAGCACCATACGTGTGTGAGATGGTTGGTAAGCGTGATCCAGTGTCCTTAAGAAAGTCGTTCGAGGCTGATTGCACTAAACGGATTCCCGTACAAATTTTTGCTAGAGGGTTTGAATACAAGTTTCTTGGCCTCTTGCGTAGTGACCGCCATCTAATAGGAGTTGGAGATTCAGAACGGAGTCAGGAGAGTCTTGTTTTTCCATTGGGGACTGATGTGCAGGGCAGAGGTCTCTTTTCACGAATTGTCTACGGTACGCGTACATCACTGTCCATTGGCTTAGTAGGAGTTACATTGACTCTGCTAATTGGAGTTTCACTAGGAGCGGTGTCGGGCTATTTCGGAGGGTTTATTGATACGCTCATACAGCGTTCAGTGGAAATTGTCAGAGCGATACCGACTATTCCTATTTGGCTGGTGCTGGCCGGGATTCTTCCTCGTGACTGGGGCGTACTCCAAATTTATTTTGCGATCACCATTATCATTTCTCTATTTGCCTGGACCGATCTGGCACGGGTAGTTAGAGGTAGATTCCTTTCTTTAAGAGAGGAAGATTTTGTGACCGCAGCGATGTTGTCGGGGGCTCGATGGCAGAGGATTGTGTTCCGTCATATGTTGCCGTCTTTTTATAGTCACCTTATAGCTGCCACTACATTGGCAATACCCAGTATGATCATCAGTGAGACGGCGCTGAGTTTTCTTGGGTTGGGGCTGCGGTCACCGGCGATCAGTTGGGGTGTCCTATTGCAGGCCACACAGAATGTTCATTCTGTTGCTCTAACCCCTTGGTTGATGATTCCGGCAATACCAGTGATCGTTGTAATTTTAGCCCTGAACTTTATGGGTGACGGTTTGCGAGACGCGGCCGATCCGTATGCAAGTACCTCGTAAGAGCGTGGAGTTTTCAAGCTAGGCGAACTATGCCCAAAACAAGCAAAGTAGAAGACAAAACGAATAAATCCGACAAACACCCAGAGCGTCAGGTGTTAGAAATACGGGATTTGCATACCCAATTTTCGACTCATGATGGAGTTGTAAAGGCTGTAGATGGCGTGTCGTTTGACGTGATTGAAGGTAAGACAGTGGGCATCGTGGGAGAAAGTGGCTGCGGGAAGAGTGTTTTAGCTCGTTCAGTGTTGCAACTTATTGAACACCCAGGTCAAATCGTTGGCGGGAAAGTTTTGTACCGAGATTATGCTGAAGGCGAAGAAGCTGCCAGTCAGAATGATATCTTAGCTCTTCCTTCCGGTGGAAGTGAAATCCGCTCGATCCGGGGTGGCCATATATCGATGATATTCCAGGAGCCCATGTCGTCTTTTAGCCCCGTCCATACAATTGGCAATCAAATGGTCGAGGCACTGCGTCTTCATAAACCAATTTCTAAAGTTGAGGCTAACGAGCAGGCTGTGGACTGGCTGCATCGTGTCGGAATGCCGAATCCATCAGAACGTATACGCGCGTATCCCCATGAACTTAGTGGTGGACAACTACAGAGAGCGATGATCGCACTGGCACTTTCAACGAATCCATCTGTCCTGATAGCCGATGAACCGACTACTGGTCTCGACGTAACTACACAGGCTCAGATTCTCGAGTTGTTGGGTTCCTTACAGGAAGAGCAAGGGATGGCTATGATGTTTATCACCCACGATCTTGGAGTGATAGCAGAAATTGCAGATGATGTTCTGGTGATGTACCTAGGTAGAGTCGTTGAGGAAGCCTCTGTCACGCAATTGTTCCAGTCACCGCAGCATCCTTATACCAAGGCTCTTTTTACATCCATGCCAGGAACCGGGGAGATAGAAGATAACCGTCTGCCGACCATCAAGGGATCAGTGCCCGAACCTCACAGTAGGCCAGCGGGATGCTTTTTTCATCCGCGATGTGATTCTTTCATGTCTGGAACTTGTGATATCGCTGAACCAGAACTACTGGCGGTTAACGGCCAACAAAAAGCCAGTTGTTTCCTATACTCCGAAGGAGAATAACGATGACTTCAGAGAGTGTTCCGATAACGCAATCACCGGATCCAAATGATATGGACGATGATGTACTGAATGTTGTCGGGCTGAAGAAATACTTTCCTGTCACCCGAGGGTTTATTCGGCGACACACGTCAATGGTACGTGCTGTCGATGGTCTCACGTTTTCAATTAAATCTGGTGAAACCCTGGGCATCGTAGGTGAAAGTGGGTGCGGAAAAACTACTGCTTCAAGATGCATAGTTCGCTCATTGGAACCGACGGAAGGGCAGATCTGGTTTCGTACTGCGGCAGGAGATGTGGTTGATCTTGCGAAACTCTCACAGTCTCAAATGCGCCCTTTTCGTCGTGATATCCAGTTTATTTTTCAAGACCCATACACTTCGCTCAACCCTCGTATGACTATTTTCGAAATAATCGCTGAACCACTTGTGGTAAATAACGTTGGAAATCGGCGAGAACAGGAAGACAGGGTATCTTCTCTTTTACGACGAGTCGGGCTCGCTCCGGAGTATATGAAAAGATATCCTCATGCGTTTAGTGGTGGGCAAAGACAGCGTATTGGGATAGCCCGCGCTCTCGCGCTCAACCCACGATTGATCGTAGCTGATGAGCCTGTTTCGGCTTTAGACGTCTCTGTTCAGGCGCAGGTGTTAAACCTGATGGCCGATCTTCAAAGTGACCTAGGGATTGCGTATGTGTTCGTGGCTCATGATTTGAGAGTCGTTAGGCATATTTGCCATAGGGTGGTAGTGATGTACGTGGGTAGGGTCGCTGAAATAGGGAATCCGGATGACTTGTTTCGAGCTCCTAAGCACCCGTATACAGAAGCGTTAATCTCTTCCCTGCCTGCAATTGAGCCTTCCAAGAGGAAACGTGGAACGATGTCTCTGTCTGGGGAAGTGCCAAATCCGGCTAATCCTCCTTCAGGGTGTTTTTTCCACCCTAGGTGTCCATATGCAGTTGAAAAATGCCGGGTTGAAGCCCCTGAGGTAAGAGAAATTGAGCCTGGCCGCTTTACGAGTTGCCATAGAACCGAGGAGCTCGAACTTGTTGGTTCTGACGATTAAATCAGGTTGAACACATTTATCAAGGAGACGACGTTACGTGAGTCAGTACAGAGGGATTTTTTCGATACCCCAGACTCCTTTTACAGTGAAGGGAGCTATAGACACTGAAAGCTTAAAGCGTGTTGTGGACTTCGCAGTTAACTCAGGTGCATCAGGCATCGTAGGTCCTGTACTGGCGAGTGAGTTTTACACGTTGAGCGATGAGGAACATCGCGAAGTATTAAAGACTTATGTCGATGTCGTGGATAAGCGCGTACCGGTTGTGGCAGGGGTTACGGGTAATTTCATCTCACATTCTGTGGCCCTAGCTAGCTACGCTGAGGAGGTTGGATGTGAGGCAATCATCGCTATGCCGACAGTTTCAAGACCTGCATCCCAGCAATACATCCATGATTATTTTGAAGAGTTGTCCGGGTCTTGCAGTCTCCCTATATTCATTCAAAATGCACCAGGGAGTGGCTCTTCAATGTCAGCAGATTTTATGATCATGCTGGCGAAAAAATTTCCTCTTATACAGTACGTAAAACAGGAAGGTAGCTTTGCATCCCATGTCATTTCAGATCTTATTTCCAAAGGGTCTGGAGCATTCAGAGGCATTATGGGAGGAATGGCAGCGAAATTCATTATCGACGAGCATTCGAGGGGCGCCTGTGGAAATATGCCCGGTAGTTATATCGTAGATATTCAGGTTAAGGTTTGGGATCTCCTAGAAGCGGGAGAACTGGATGAGGCAAGGTCACTTCAAGCGCGTTTACTTCCGATATTGCTATACGGTAATTTATTTGGCTTGGAGGTCAGTAAATATGTGCTTCACTCAAGGGGGATTATCGATAATCCTTTCACACGTAACCCTTCAACTCGGAAGATGGATAAATTTGAACGGCGTGAACTGGATTGGGCATTAAGTCAGGTATCAGATTTGTTCTGAACATAGATGAGTATTTATTGATATGTCATTCAAAAAACGGAGTTAAATCTATTTGGAAATAGAAATCCTAACGGAGCTAATATACTGATGCCAGAATCACCTAATCTTATTTTTATTTTTACTGATCAGCAGCGTGCAGATACTTTATCTTGCTACGGTAACCGCAATATTGAGGCTCCTAATCTCAATGCACTTAGTCAGCGTAGTTTCGTATTTGATAATGCTTATGTGAGTGCGCCTGTGTGTACACCTTCTCGTGGAACACTACTCAGTGGTCTTTGGCCACACACTCACCGAGCAGTTGAGAACAATATTCCATTACCTAGCGATGTGAAAACCATCGTTGATTTACTACCTGAGAATTACTTAAAGGCTTATCACGGCAAGTGGCATCTGGGAGATGAAGTCATACGTAGAGAAGGATTTGATGAGTGGGTGAGTATAGAGGATCAGTACAGAGATTATTACTCTGATGAAAAGTATGAAAAGGTTCTAAGTGATCACTGCAATTTCCTGAAAATGAATGGATTTGTGCCAGATAAAGTTTCCAAAGGCGAAAAGGTTTTTTCCAGAGCGTATGCAGCCACCATGGTGGAAGAATTTACAAAAGCGCAATTTCTAGCATCTCAGGCAGAACAGTTTATTGAAAAAAACAAGCATCGGCCGTTTGCTCTTTACATAAATATATTTGAACCGCATCCACCCTATGATGGCCCCTTGAATGATCTTTACGATCCGGCGGATATTCCTGTCCCTCCTACCTTTTTAAAAAATCCACCAGATAATGCCTCTCGAATGCATAAGTTGAGAGCAGAAGCATCTCTTGGAGGTCAAGGTTTTGATCCTGATCGAGAAGTCTGGGGTGACACCGCAGACGAGGATTTATGGCGGGATATTATCGCTCGTTATTGGGGCAATGTGACTCTGGTGGATAGAGC
>VFGZ01000035.1 GCA_009392215.1 SAR202 cluster bacterium
GCAACCAGTTAACCCCTTGCACGTCAGATTTAGAGATCGACAGGACAGATTGCATGAATAAAGAACGAATTGGATTTATCGGACTTGGGATGATGGGTTTACCCATGGCCCGTAATTTAATCGAAGACGGCTATCAAGTCACGGTTTTTGATCTTGAACAAGAGTCAATGCGCAAGGCGGAGGAATCAGGCGCATCGACTTCAGTTTCAGCTTCTGAAACCGCGTCCAAATCCGACATCGTCATCACGATGGTGCCCGACTCTCAACATGTCGAGGCTGTAATCACGGGACCCGCAGGAATCATGGAGGGAGTCAAAAAGGGTTCCGTCGTGATCGACATGAGCACGATCGACCCTGAAATTGGCAAAAAAATGGCAGGGCTACTTGAGCGCCAAGGCACCAATTTTCTTGACGCTCCGGTCACCGGCGGCGTTGGAGGGGCTGAAGCAGGAACTCTCTCTATCCTTGTTGGTGGCAACGCGGAAATATTCGAACGGACACTACCCATTTTAAATGTCCTTGGTGGTGACGTATCACACATGGGACCAGTCGGTTCAGGCCACACTACGAAAATCGCCAACCAGTTAATCGGGGTAGCGACACTTGCAGGTATGGCAGAAGCTTTCGTACTTGCAAAAAAATCCGGACTGGACATGCAAACATTCTTTGATGCTGTAAAAAACGGAGCGGGAAGATCATGGGCGCTTGAGACCCTGGGGCCAAAAATCCTTGCGGGCGATTTTGAGCCAGGCTTTATGGTCAAGCACATGCAAAAAGATTTACGCCTCGCTAACCAATTGGCTGAGGACACAGGAACATCTTTACCCACAAGTACCCTGATTGCGCAACTATATCGCTCAATCCAAGCGGACAGCGAGGAAGCCACCAGTCAAGGGCACCAAGCCCTCATCCAGGCAATCGAAAAACTTTCAAACGACCAGGCTAGATTATGAATATAGAGACAACAGAAGCCGGCTAATCAAAAACGCCATCAACTTTTCTTGCCATATCGATATCGGCGGCCACCATTCCCCCTTCATCATGGCTCCACCAGGTAACGGTAACTTTGCCCCATTCCGTCACAAGCCTGGGATGATGATTCGACTCTTCTGCCAGATCGCCGACACGATTCGTAAATTCAAGTGCGCTCGCAAAATCACCAAAAGAGAACTCGCGATTCAATCGCTTCATCCCATCTTCTTCCAAAACTGACCACTCAGGAAGTTTAGAAATCATTTCTATGATCTCTGAATCGGTTAATCTCGCCATACCGTTGCCCTTCTTTACTAGACTATTTAGTTGGAATAACCGGCAGAACCACATGTGATGGATGCTCTGCGTCGGTGTACAAGGTGTTATTGGCAATTTGTGTGCAGGTTTGTTTTCCTATTGGCTCACCCGTATTGGGATTAACGTCAAACCTAGGGAAATTGCTTGACGCAATGTCCAGTCGAATCGAGTGCCCCTTTTTGAATAAATTCGACACTGGAGGTAGTTCTATCTGAACCAAGTAGATCTCGCCAGGTTCCATCAATTTCTCAGAAGCATATCCATCACGAAATCTTGCCCGGCGTATAGAATCTCCAAGCGGCAAGTGAAATCCTTCGGGATACTCAGTGCTGGGCGGATATACATCGAGTAGCTTGGCTGTGAAATCAGTATCTAGCGCATCTGATGAAACCCATAGATTCACAATCATTGATCCAGTGATTTCTACATCTATTTCTAACGGCTCAGTCTGGAATACGCAAACATCTTCCCTTTCGGACAACAATTTAGGGGTTTCTGGATCACGATGCGCCGGAACCACGGTGTGCTCTCTCTCCTTCTGGTGCAACGGTCCGTCAGGAATAAGTGAACGCATACGTGCGCGCTGAGGGACGTAGGCACCATCAAGATCTTCTGGCAAGGTGATCCATTCATAAAAGCCAGTCACGTTACCGCTTATCGACGGCACCGGATTTTCTGGATCATGAACCCAACTGGTAGGCAATCGCGAGTTTTCTGGTAAAGATGTACTTAATACGCCTCCATTCGAAAGGTAATAAGCAGTTTCAACCGAGCGCTGTAATGGCCAGTGTTTCTCGTAACGCCACTGCCCACCATGCTTGAGTCGTCCTGAAGTATCAAAATCACCGGATCCACCACCCATCCTGAAGATCCTCACCGGATCATCACTTATAACACCTGTATCAACATCTTTAAGCCAGTAATCAAACCACCGAAATCGCTCTCGGTTCAACACGCTATCTCCCCACCTAACCGAATCTCCAAATTCGACTTCACCAACAAAGGAAGACCCCTTTCCACGCATAGAAACATGGTTCCACGGGCCTAATATCAAGCGCTGAGGCGCTTCATTTTTTGCTGCCATATGTACGAACTGCTCTGAAGTTTCGGCTGCAAACGGGTCATACCAACCAGAACTGTAGACCGCAGGAATATCTGCCATCCGATCATAATGCTGCGCATGATCCAAGGACTCCTGCTTCCACCAATCGTTATAGCAACCATCCCGGTAATAATGCATCAACACTTTCTCAAGGTTGGGAACTACTGAAATCGGTGTGCTACCAGGATTGAATGGCTGATTCCAAATCTCCTCGCGAAGTTTTTCAGCGCCCCGCTCAATTCGATTGATCGCCACAGGATCATCGGCAATTTCTTGAGAGTCATAGCCGTGCAGATACAGGGCCCCATACATATGCAGAGCCATCGCTCCACCCTGCCTCACTTCCCAGCGAAATGCATTAGTAGGAGCAACATCCACCCATAATGCTGAAAGGTGGGGGGGACGATAAAGTGACGCCATATTTTGCACGATGCCACCGTGAGAAGCCCCAACCATACCTACTCGACCAGAACACCAGTCCTGTGCTGCCGCCCACTCAATCGTGTCATACCCATCCGTGCCCTCCTTCTGATTAGCAGTGTGGAAATAATCCCCAGTCCCTTCAGAACGGCCTCGACCTCGAAGATCCTGGAGTAACACAACATATCCGCGAGGGACAAACGCATTTGCCACGGGATCGATCCAAATGACAGGATTTGATTTGTCGTAAGAGGTCCTACCCAAAATAACCGGAAACTCGCCTCGAAGTGGGTTCCCGTCACTATCGGCTGGACGATAAATGTCAGTAGCCAGACGAATTCCATCTCGCATTGGAACCATGACATCATGCGAAACAACAAGACCATGTGCCTGAACTTCTACAGGGACCATCAATCTCCTCTAACTTGGAATGCAATGCTGAAGAGACAAACTATTTCAAATTTCTACACAAAAAGAAACCTCGTTACACAGTGGTAATCGATTCAGACAGATGAACGTGCAGAAGGATATTAATACAACACACCTGCTGATATAAACGTTTTGAATACAACTCATCCGGGTTCGAAAGATGTAACCTGACGATTAATCAAACAAAACGCGTCACATAATGGTAGAAACACTATGGCATTAGACAAAAAGCAACTCGAAGAAATGTACTTGCGAATGTGTCGCATCCGGTACTTTGAAGAGGCTGTAATTGAAATACACTCCTCAGGAGAGCTAATAGGACCGGCACATCCTTATATTGGTGAAGAGGCTGTGGCAGTCGGCGCGTGTGCTGCCCTAAGAGATCACGATCGCATCGCAGGAAACCATCGCTCACATGGCCACCCGATTGCAAAAGGTGGCGACGTCAAGAAAGCGATGGCCGAAATCTTAGGTAAAACAGGCGGTTTCTGCAAAGGTAAAGGCGGCTCAATGCATCTGGCCGACTTCTCAATCGGTATTCTAGGAGAATCTGGAATAGTAGCTTCATCCGTGCCTATAGCAACAGGAGCGGCACTGGCATCAAAATTAAGCAAAAAAGACTTTGTATCCCTCGTATTTTTCGGTGATGGAGCCTCAAATCAGGGTGCTTGTCATGAAAGTATGAACATGGCCGCCCTTTGGGATTTGCCGGTGATATTCATGTGCGAAAACAATGGCTACGCTATCACCACCTCATACAAAAATTCAGTCTCTGTAGACCATGTCAGTGACCGCGCTAGTGCCTACGGAATGCCGGGCGTACTGGTCGACGGTCAAGACGCCATTGCAGTATGGGAGGCAACTAATGAAGCGGTACTTCGTGCACGAGCCGGGCAAGGTCCAACTCTCATTGAAGCGATGACTTACCGATATGAGGATCATTCTCTTGGACTGGATCGAATCCGAAAAGCTGAATACCGCACACAGGGAGAAATAGAAGAGGCGATGAAACGAGATCCGCTCAGCATCCACCGTACCGCTATGACCAGTCACGGATTCACCACCGCTGAAGAGTGCGACCAAATCGAAGCAAAGGTTAAGTTGGAAATCGAGGAAGCTGTGGAATTCGCCCGCAAAAGCCCATTTCCCGAACCAGACGACTTATTCGATGATATGTGGGCCACTCCTGTATAGCCGATCATCAAGAAAACCGCATCAGCAAAAGTTTAATAGCTAAGTCATCTATGAACCGAGTCTGGTTTCAAAGGGCATTATTGACCATTAAATAGCTCTTAGCTCTTGTACAAATAAAAACACTTGAACTGAATAATCAGCCTCGGGATAGCAATATGAATTTTCCGATACCAGTCGAACCTGTGATATGAGATCAATACCGAAAATAAAAACAGCGGCCACATTACTAGTCGCTTTATTTTCACTTGCCCCAGTGTGTGTTCTTTCCGGTGGCGATTCGTTAACAAAATCTGAAACCCTCGCCCTGGCCAATGATTCCGTAGTAGAAGTAGTAGGAGAGAATGCCGCGGTTCATATTCACGGAGTCGAAACCAATACATTAGAACTCAACGTCAAGATGAACAATGCCGAGTTCGTTGACTTCCACACCCAAATATTGAGAGGTAATCCCGCTAGTCATTACCTGATTTCTGCCACTACAAGCACAGGTGGGATGACCACAGCCAACTCGGTAATAGAAATAGGACTTCCACGGAACACTAAACTCATCATACGCACTACCAACAAGCCCGTTGTCGTCGACCGTTCAGTATTAAGTTATGCAAATATCTCAACTTCCAACGGCGAAATCGAAATCGCTAATTCATCCGGCGATTTCAACCTGAACACAACAAACTCAGAAATAACTGTTAGATCTGTAACAGGTGAGATAAACGCATCCACCTCTAACGCACATGTATGGTTTGAGGGTATTGTCGATAAGGGATCAAATTCTATATCCACCACCAATGGTGACGTATCTATCCGACTAGAAGAGGGGTCCAACGTTTTAGTATCAGGCGATACCCGTAACGGTGATGTGACTATTGATGGAGATAATTCATCAATCATAAAAGACGGTGATACCGCGACCTTCACATATGGCACTGGAAATGAAACGGCGACTCTAGTGATAACAAATGGGCCGGGGGCGATTCATATAAACCCCACCTACATTTCCGTATTCGATGGAGATAAATAATATCTCAGGCATCACATCACATAGCATACCGCCAGAGCTTAGAGAGATACTTTCAAACAGCTTCTACATACGCACCACGCTCATTCGCAAAAACGGGAGCCCACGAACCATCGAGACAACGTTCGTCTGGGATGGTGGAAATAAGCTCATACTCTCTGGATACCCCGGTAAGCGCGACTGGGTAGCCAGCATGTCAAGAAACTCAAGCGTTACAGTACACTCAGTCGAATTTGAACCATGGTTCGACATCCCTGCAACAGCAGTAGTAATACGCGATCTGGATGAAAAACTCCCTAAGGTCATTTCATTCATCGAACATTGGGCATTGAGGCCTGGGTTCCCCCGGACGCGCTTCAAGTTCCTCCTGGGAGCGGTCAAAATAAACAGAAGCCTCAAGCTTCCCTGGTGGGGGCCCTTCATGCTCGCAAAAAAAATCTTTAATGGAATGCCTTGTGTCGAAATTACCTTTACCGGAGAACCGGTAAGACGAACCGAAGGCGGACCACCTCCACTGTCGGAGCCTCGAGAAGACAGACCGTTTTAATACCGACGGCTACTGATTAAGAACGCTCTGGAAGCCGGCCTGTTACTGCCAATCTCGCAATGTTACGGACTTCATCTGAAAATTCCTCCGAACCCGACAACCAGTTGAAATAGTCCGCATCAGTAGTCACCACATCTGCAAGTCGCTCTCCCCTATGCTTTCCGAAGTTGACCTGCACGTCTCCATCCTCACTCCAGATGAACTTGCCTTCAGAATCTATCGCAGAGTCATCCAATCCGTTGGCCCATTTTGCGATTTCATCCGGCCTCAAAGGCACATCTGAAGAAGCTTGCAGTTGACCTTTTAGAATCTGAAAAATATCCCCTGCTCTCTTGGCCCCGTCGTCATGATCCGAATATACGCCGCCAACAAATCTAGAGTAGGCGGAACTGAAATCTCGAGGTTCCAAGCGATGGAATACGGTCATAGTGTCCACTACGGCTCTACCCTTGACAATAAAGTCAACTTCGTTGCGTTTGAACTCAGCCTGCAGCAAAGGAAGACCAAAACGTTCTATAGCAAATCCTGCTAAATCGCATCCTTCTAGATGGTCAGCTAACCCGCGGGCATACGCTCGAAATACCGGCTTACCGACAACGGTAGAATCGGAAATACCATGTACCTTTGTAGCGCTGGCAGGGATAGGAATCCCAGGATTTACAATCACTGATCTCAAATTTTCACCACCATCAGGATCTACCCTCAAAACAGCCAACCGGACAATCCTCGCTTTATCTGGTTTGAGCCCGGTAGATTGAATATCTATTACGGCTAGTGGACTAGAAAGCTCCAATGATCGTTCGGGCAAATATCTAAAGCCTTTCTTGAGTTACAAAAACCTAAGCTACCCGTTTACGTCAAAACAATTGACGATAACTGATTGAGCTCCTAAAGCCAAAAAACAATTTCGACGCTAGTATAGTTGTCCCGGATATCGCAAAGATCATCCAAATGATACGGTAAGCCGGGCGTCCAAAAGCCGAAGTGGCGGAATGGCAGACGCGAAGGTCTCAAAAACCTTTGGGGTAACACCCGTGTGGGTTCGACTCCCACCTTCGGCACCACGATTCCAATTAATGGCTTTACCCAGGTAAATCAGACAACGGCTGAACTGAATGGTGGTCCTTTCGAACCATTAGTTCTCTTTCGTAAAACTCATTCGACCATTGGATAAGATTTTTCACTGCTTCATCGAATAGTATTTTCCCCTTTTCCGGTGTAGCTAAAACTGCATCTCCACAAATCCCCGAGTCGGTGTATTCGCTAGTCCATGATGTAACCGAAACCGGTCCCGCACTCCAAAGATCCACCCACTGATAAGGCGAACTGTGTTCATGAAACTTAATGTCTTCTTTCAGGGCTTTTTCCATTTGAATCAGACTGTTATCTAAATGCAATGCCAGCGAGGTTTCCGCTTCACCAGAGTGAGCACATCCTCCAGGTATTTCCGACTCACGCCAAGTCTTCATGAATTCGGGATCCGCTACTGTCAGGTCCCACCAAGAGGCGAGGGCTACGTTGGCATCAGTTTCCAAGTTGGCTCTTCTGCAGGCCAGATCGAGAGGAGGAATGTTAGAACCATGTCCATTGATTACTATGATTCGACTGAAACCGTGGTATGCGAGAGATTTTAAAATATCAACTATGTAACGAATAAATGTTTCATGATGAATGGTTACCGAGCCAGGAAAATCCATAACATGCGTGGTATAGCCATAGGCCACAGCCGGCATAAGTAGCAATCGATCTTGATGCTGCTCCGCAGCGGATTTCGCCACTTCTGTGGCCGTCCATCGGTCCATTTTTACGGGCAAGTGCGGTCCATGTTGTTCCATAGTTCCAACAGGAAGTACAGGAATTAATCCTGCCTCAACCGCCTCGTTCATTTCCGGCCAGGTCAAATCCTCATATCTCCACTTACCATTGATCGCCATTAAAAAACTCCTATATTTTTCTAAAACTTAAGGTACGCGTATAAACTCCAAAAAATAAAACCGACTTTACATTGGTTTAGGTCAATTCTCAAAATCATGGACAAGGAGTATTCATGATCTCAAGCACCCATCCACGGGTTGGATTTGTAGGGGTGGGCAAAATTGGACGCCCAATGGCACAACGATTGATGGAATTTGGTTTCGACCTCATAGTTTTTGACACCGATGATGTAGCTACATCTCATTTCGCAGGCACTAACGTATCCATTGCGAAATCTTTAGATAACCTCGTCATGAAATGCGAAATCATATGCCTCTGCCTGCCGGGTCCGGATGAAATGAAAAAAGTGATGCTAGGCCCGGATGGTGTTAAGGCAAATATACGGCCCGGCACATTGATAATTGATCACACAACTAACTCACCTGCGCTTGTAAGAAAAGTCGAAAAGCGATTAAAACTCCGTAAAGCTGCGATGGTCGACGCCCCTGTCAGTGGTGGAGTTGAGGGCGCTGCAAAGGGATCACTCACGACTCTGGTCGGAGGAGACATAGTAGATTTCAAACGCGCACGGGTGTTATTGGAATGCTTCTCAAATACCGTGCTGCATGTAGGACCAATAGGTGCAGGCACGGTTGCCAAACTGATGAATAATTTAGCGGCATTTGCACTCGACCAAGTCATCGCTGAATGCCTAACCATAGGTGAAAGTGCTGGTATCGAAGCCAATCGATTACTACAAGCGTTACAGCAAAGTGCAATCGGTAAAGGCGGAAACTTACACGAAAGAATTCCAGAGACTTTTATGAAGGGCGATTTTAGCCCACGGTTCACGCTTGACGGTGCTCACAAAGACTTGCACCTAGCAGTTGAAATGGCAGAGGAAGGTAAAGTACCAGTCAAAATAGCTCGCAGTGTTCTAAACGAACTTAAAACAGCATTATCGATGGGTTTAGGTGATCGAGATGCCTCGATAGCCATGACACTGCAGGAAAAACGATCTGGCATCCAAATATCCAACAGCCCCGCTGCAAAATGAACCACATAGATCCCCAAGACGATTAGATCTAGGTTTCTCATTGCAAAAGTGATGGCTCTAGATTTCGAAAACAGCTACAATGCCCCACAAAATCGAATTTGGCATTCTGCTAACTACAGGAGTTGAAACGAATGACGACCGCGACAACAGCGCGAACAGACGTCTCCCTCATTGCGCATTTACTGCGTAGAGCCGGATTTGGTGCAACACGCGATCAAATCGATGCATATGCAGCCAAAGGCTACGAGGAAACAGTAGAGGAACTGCTCCATCCCATACAAGAAGAAGCTGCAGATCAAGACTTAATGGACCGTTACTTCATAGCCTCGGTCGAGGCGCGATCTGTCGGTCATGCGGATCCACAATGGGCTTGGCGGTTGGCTACCAGCCAAAAACCTCTGGAAGAAAAAATAGCTTTGTTCTGGCACGGCCTACTCGCAGTTGGAGGAGTCAAATTAGATCACGGGCTGGAGATGTTGACCGAGATTGAACTGTTTAGACGTGTTGGACTCGGTAGCTTCCAGAACATACTGCTAGAAATCTCACGAAATCCTGGAATGATGTACTGGCTAGATAACCAGAACAGTCATAAAGATGCGCCCAACGAGAACTATGGTAGAGAACTATTAGAATTGTTCTCAATGGGAATAGATGATCTTGGAGGAGGTGCATATACAGAGGACGATGTGAAAAGTGCCGCCCGCGCTTTTACAGGTTGGGCCTCAAGACCAACCCCTCCGCCTTTTTTCCTGGGACCATTTCCTATGGAATTCAACTTCGACGCCTCAGATCACGATGAAGATGAGAAAACCTTCCTCGGGGAGACGGGAAATTTCAATGGTGAAGACATCATTGAAATCATCGCAAAGCAGCGCGCCACGGCACGTTTTATAGCGCTTCGCCTGTATCTATTTTTCGTCGCAGATGAGCCGAATGAAAATGAAATCGAACGCATCGCTGATGTTTTTCAAGAAACCAACGGAGACATCAAATCTCTCCTGCGTTCAATATTCAACTCCGATCACTTTAAGTCAAAAGCAGTAAGATTCCGTAAGGTGAAGAGTCCCGCTGAACTGGTATTCGGAACGGCAAGACTAACTGATCGTTTCGATATCCCAGATATGGAATCATCATCATTGGCAAATCAAGCTCTCTTTATGGGACAGCATTTGCTCAATCCACCCAGTGTAGAGGGCTGGCATGAAGGTGAGGAGTGGGTTGATTCAGGGTCACTTATAGAACGCATAAACTTCGCCTCCGGGGAGGTAGGCCGCACCGACGCTGCTGGCATCCAGCGAATGATCGAACTTGTGGGAAATTCAAATGATCCCCTCGAGCCATCGGAATTCGTCGATGCCTGTCTCGATGCACTTGGATCTATAGACCTGGGTGATCGGTCAAAGTCAGTTCTCATTGACCACGCAGCCCAAAATGGATCATTCGCTTCCGATAACTCGGGGAGCGCAGAACGTACAGTTGAAATGTTGCAACTTATCGTCTCCACTCCCGATTACCAGTATTGCTAAAAAGCATCAGGAAACTCAAAAATGCCTAAACAGAACGGTCACCGGAATAAGAATCTCGTCGTCATCCAGCTCTCAGGTGGTAACGACTATCTCAACACGCTAGTCCCCTATCAGGATGGTCTTTACTACGACTTTCGTCCGACTATGGGACTTAAGGGTGACGATGTAATACCAATAGACAATAAATGTGCTTTCAACTCAAACATGGGGCCATTTAAGACCTTATTCGACCAAGACAAAATGGCCGTTATGATGGGTATTGGCTATCCTGAACCCAACCGTTCACACTTCAGATCGATGGATATATGGCACACGGCAGAGCCGTTCACAAGCTCCTCCGAAGGCTGGCTTGGCAAGGCCAACTCACTTATCGATCCTGAGGGTAAGAATCCTGTCACAACAGTAAACTTTGGACGGGGATTACCCCGTGCACTCGCATCTCAAGGCGTCTCAGTAGCATCGGTTGGTGCTCTCGAATCCTATGGGCTCTACACCGGTCTATCCGGCGCAAGCAACCGCGATGCCATGCTGGACACGGTAAGTAGAATCTACCAGCCTATGGCTGATGGCGGGTTCCCCTCAAGACGAATCTTGGAAACAGGACGAGGAGCATTAGACGGGGCAGATCTCCTACGCGAGGCACCATCAAGTTACACATCAGATGTCGAATACCCTGAGGATAATCCGATTGCACAAAGCCTCAAAGGAATCGCTCAAGTCATGTCCGCTGAATTGGGCACACGAATCTACTACGCTGCTCATGGAAGCTTCGACACTCACACGAACGAACTAGTAAATCACGCCCTACTTTGGGATCAACTGTCAAAAGCGGTCGAATGCTTCTGGGATGATGTACAGCAACAAGGCAAGGGAAATGAAACTGTCATATGGATGTTCTCTGAGTTCGGAAGGCGCATTGCTGACAATGGGACTGGGACAGACCATGGCTCCGGTGGTGTAGCTTTTATGATAGGTGACTCTGTACAGGGAGGTCTCTATGGGGACTACCCAAAATTGGATCTATCAGAACAACTGGAAGGTGACGTACATTTCAATACAGATTTCAGACAGGTCTATTCAACTCTGCTCGAGGATGTACTTGGAATCGAATCCGAACCCGTATTAAAACAAAAATTCAACAAACTTGATCTGGTGAAGAATTAAAAAGGCGTGACCAATCATATATAGATAGAAATGACCTTCCGATGAGCCTTAACAACTTTTCATACAGCCATACGATAGGCATTGCATCTTTTCTCGGCCGGGGCTTCATGAACCCAGTCG
>VFGZ01000036.1 GCA_009392215.1 SAR202 cluster bacterium
TGGACTCAGACTTAGCAGCCTTAGCATCCGGCTTGGACTCAGACTTAGCAGCCTTAGCATCCGGCTTGGACTCAGACTTAGCAGCCTTTACTTTTGATTTTTTTGCATCCGCAGCTTCTTTAGCTGCACGTTCCGCGGCGGCGGCCTGTGCCGTTGCCCTAGCCGCAGCTTCTTGCGCCTCCAGTTCGGCCTCAGCAGCCATCCGCTCTTCACGAGCCAGCTTAGCTGCTGCTTTCCCAGATGCGATAGCTTCAGTGATATGTCGAGTTATCAAGGTAATCGAGCGCACAGAATCGTCATTACCAGGAATCGGATAATCGACTTGGGTAGGATCACAATTAGTATCAACTATTGCCACAATAGGAATGCCAAGCTTTTTGGCTTCAGCTACTGCAATTTGTTCTTTTTCAATGTCTACAATAAACAGAACTTGAGGCAACTTTTCCATCTCTTTGATGCCACCAAAGAACTTATTCAAGCGTTCAACTTCAGCGGCCAACATCAAAGATTCTCGCTTAGTCTGTGCGACCACGGTCCCTTTGGCAAAGGCATCTTCCAAATAAACCAACCGCTCTATCCGAGCTTGAATGGTTTGAAAATTCGTCATCATTCCACCCAACCATCTCTGGTTGATGTACATCGCACCGACTTTGTCGGCCTGTTCTTTAATGGCGCCTTGAGCCTGGGCTTTAGTCCCGACCAACAAACACTCCCCACCCTTACTAACAATCATCTCGATAAATTCCTTAGCGGTTTTTAAGGAGGTGAGTGTCTTAGATAGGTCGATGATGTGTGCACGCGATCGCTTCCCAAAGATATATTCACTCATCTTAGGATTCCATCGCTTGGAAGGGTGACCAAAATGGACCCCAGCGACAAAAAGCGAACGCAGGTCGAGAGGCGCCAGAGTCCCATCTTCCCCTGGATTTTCAGGAGTGATCTGTGGAGTCTCTGCTGTTGTCAATTAATCGCCTCTTAACACCGATTCAACAACTTTAGAATCGGGCTTGTGATAAAAATACGATCACACGCAACAAGGCGCGGGACTTACCCGCGCCATTGATCTTACGCTAGATCACGACTTATTCTATCACAGCCCAAGTTCAAAACTCGAGTACATTGATATACAAAAAACTTAGGTGTCGACCAGAGGTAAAAGCCATCCGTTCTGAGCGGCAAGGGCAACCGCATGTGCTCGGTTACGAGTGTTTGTCTTCTCGAAAATCTTAACGAGATAATTCTTGACGGTCTGCTCGCCCAATCCTACTATCTCGCCAATATGTTTACTTGTCTCCCCTTGTGCAACTAATTGAAGGATCCCCATTTCATGATCAGTTAATCGATTCTCAACCTTATCGAAACGTGCCCTAACATCTCGCCTTTCAGATAATTCTCGCAATACCTGAATGGCAGTATCTTTACGCGAGGCCAACTGTTTCAACAATGGGCTCCCGGGTTGATCCACTATCGAGCAGATTGTTTCCTCCAGCTCCCGGGCATTTATCGATGCAGTTACATATGCCCATGCACCAGCACAAAGTGCTTGCATCATTATTTCAGTTGAACGTTCAACTCCAATAAATAACAGTTTGGGTTGAGGAGTTACATCGAATCCTTGATCAAATTTCATGTCAGGAATCTGATCAATAATACGAACATCCGACACCGTGTTATAACCGATATTACTTTTCACTACAGAAAACCGTGCGCTCCTGACCAGCAAATTGTTTAAATCTCTCTCCAACTGGGAATCAGAAATCACGATATGCACAGCAATCGGAGCAACCCTATGATTAATAGAATCCTCGTTCAGGGGTATCAATAGAGGTTGTGTGCTTGCGTGCTTAAGTGCCAACGGAATGAAATCTCAACAATGAAAGGTAATCAGAAATATGGCTTACATTAATGTCAAAGAAACAATGCAATGATAGTGGGCGGTTACGACTTGAACCAGCCAACACAAGTTCTGACAGCAAAACCTTACATCAGCTAGCTATCGTGAAACTAACTTGAGAATCAAACAATAAATTCAGTGCCGGAATGTACAAACCGAAATACCTATTTCCCAATACGCCGGGAAACTTGACATAAGCACGTATGACTGTTCTTCTTCATCAAACGAAACTAATCCTGTCTACAAATGACCAAAGCCAAGATCCAAATCACACATAAGCAAGATGGGTTCAACGCTAAAAACCTACCTTTACCAGTGTTTGTTGCGTTGTTAACCACCATGCTCTCACTAATCGCAGGCCTGTTGGCAGGACCTGGGACAAATGGTTTTATCGGAAACGCTTTGGTTTACTCATCTAATAGTTCAGGATTCCTTGGCAACATCGGTTCATTCCTACCGCTTGGATTCGCTTTCGGAGCAGGAATGGTAGCAACGGTAAACCCATGCGGATTCATAATGCTTCCGACATTTTTGACTGTGTACCTGTCCGATGAGCAGGGCGATTCCAGCAACAGTCGAAATCTAGTGGCACTCTCACGATCACTGGCGAAAGCACTTTACGTAAGTGCAGCCCTTGGAACGGGTTTTGTCGTACTATTCGGCGCGGTCGGTCTAATCATATCCTCACCGGCAAAATCACTGGTTGGAATATTCCCTTGGATAGGTTTTGGGCTGGGCTTTGTCATGGCAGGACTCGGGGCTTATCTATTCGCTGGGGGAAGGATCTACACCAGTAAAGCACAATCAACAGCAGCCTTGATCGGCACAACAAGCGAGACAAGCGTAAAAGGATACTTCCTCTTCGGAATTTCCTACGCACTGGCGTCTCTAAGTTGTACTCTACCAATCTTCCTTGGCCTCATAAGCAGTTCGCTGGTCACTGGGGGGATCATAGAAGCCGCCGGGCAATTTATTGCTTACGCCCTCGGTATGGCATTCGTAATAACCGTTCTAACAATGGGTATTGCCGTTTTCAAAGGCGCGACCGTACGACAACTGCGGAAGATAATGCCGTACGTTCATCCAATTTCAGCAGGAGCATCAATCCTTGTAGGTGGATACCTTATCTTCTATTGGCTGACAGAAGGCGAAGTTGCTCGCAGTTTTGGTGTTGGGTAACAGTAATTTCATCGCACAAAATTCATAAAGCCCCAGATGAATTTCATCAAAGCAAACATCACTAATCCATAAGGCACCATATCCAAATAATTTATTTCTGATTTGGAATAGAAATTGTTCCTGCCCTCAGATCAAGAATCCAGATGGGCTATTAAATGCATCGACGCATTATCTATGCTGACACCACTGGGTTGTGTAGCACACCAATGTGCTCAATTTCAACGGTCACATCCCCGCCGGGATTGATAGGCGGAGTGGTGCCAGACGTACCAGTCCAAATCATGTCACCACTATATAAAGTCACGTATTGACTAATAAATGAAATCGCCTGTGCAACCGTAAAAATCATTTCAGAAGAGTGGCATTTCTGGCCTTCGACTCCATTTACAAGACCTCGTATAGCAACATCCTGAGGATCAATATCTGTGACGATGAAAGGACCGGTTGGTCCAAAAGTATCTGATGACTTAGCACGCCACCACTGTTTATCTGCTTTAGCGCCTGACTGCCATTCGCGTGCACTCACATCATTACCAGCGGTGTAACCAAAAACATAGTCAAGAGCATTTTGTTCGGACACCTTACTAGCCTCTCGACCAATAATTACTACTAATTCAGATTCACAAACGACTAAACCTGCCTCAGCGGGTAATTTGATATCTTCGCCAGGACCGATAATCGCATTGGTATTTTTATAAAACGGCTCTGGACGGGTCGGTTTATCAGCACCTAAAAGATGAGAGCCATAATTCAACGCTAGACACAACATCTTACTGGGGTGAGGATTAGGGGCAAGGATTTTAATTTCTTGCAATTCGTACGTTGAACCTGTCTCTGAATAATCTTGGCCTATCGGCGAATTGGAAATCTCGTTTACCTTATCGCCATTTACTACACCATAAGTAGCGACTCCGTCGCCGCTTTCGAATCTCACAAACTTCATTTTGGTCCTGCTCTTTCGTAAATACCTTTCACGCTTTCATGCCAAACTCACTTTAAGAAATAGCGAAAAGCCAGCAAAGCACGATCCCAAGCCGGATTATGTTACTCCTGTAACAAAGGTATGCTCATCACGTGCGGGAAAATTTGAGCACATATGCCTACACGGAGGAATGATATTGCTTGATCTCATAATTAGAAATGGGACCGTTATCGATGGTACAGGCTCATCGAAATTCAAAGCAGACATCGGCATAAAGGGCGATTCGGTTATAGCGATTGGTGAAATAACTGATAGAGCGAGCAGGGAAATCAACGCAAGTGGAGCGGTCGTCACCCCTGGGTTCATTGACCTCCACACTCACTCAGATAACTCCTTCTTGATTGATCCACTGGCTGACTCGAAACTGAGACAAGGTGTAACTTTTGAATTAATGGGTAACTGCGGAATGAGCTTTTGTGCCCCATTGAACAGCCAAACATTAGATGAGTTCAACAATAGAACAAACAAATACATCCCCGACTATAAACCGGGCTGGTCCACAATGGACGGGTATCTTTCAGCACTTGAAAACGCCGGTTCAACCATCAACATAGCCGCACAGATAGGTCACGGAACAGTACGCAGAAGCGTTATGGGTATGGACCCGCGCATGCCTACTCCTGAGCAACTCGATCGTATGAAAGGCCTCATAGGGGACTCTTTAGATGCCGGCGCTCTGGGAATGTCTACCGGTCTTTGGTACGCACCGGGATCCTACTCACTCGCAGATGAGGTTATAGAGCTAACCCAACCGGCAGCGGATCGAGGAAAGCTGTACTCCTCGCATATTCGCTCAGAGGCCGACGATCTCAGTGGGCTATTTCCAGCTCACGCGGAAGCAATTGAAGTAGGTCGTAGAACCGGAGCTCGGATTCAAATTTCACATGTAAAGGCAGTAGGTCCGCAGTTCTGGGGACGGGGGCACGAACTAGTTGAAGGCATGGAGCTGGCACGTCAAGAAGGTGTAGACGTCGCAGGTGATCAATATCCTTACGAGTGGTCTTCAACAGGATTTTCTGGAGCCATGTTCGCTCGGTGGGCATTGGTAGGTGGAAGACAAGCTACTTTAGACAGACTCGCCGATGACGACACACGTTCACGAATCCGATCAGATGTAACTTATTACATCAACCGAAATCACTCAGCTGAAGGCTGTGTGATTGCCAGTTTCCCGCCTGATCAAAGTCTAGAAGGTCGTAATCTGCAAGATATCGCTGACGAGATGAACTGCCAACCTGAAGAAGCTGCGCTACGCCTTTATGAAAAGTCAGAAGGTAACTATGTACTACATTCTATGGAAGCCAAAGATGTGGATTCCATTATCACTTGGCCTTTAATGGCAGTAGCTTCTGACGGGTCATCATTACGCGATGAGGGACCTTTATCTTCAGGTAAACCACACCCTCGTAGCTACGCTACCAACTCAGTTGTAATCGAAGATTTCGTTGTGAAACGCAACCTGCTCACTTTAGAAGAGTCCATTTACAAAATGACCGGACTGCCCGCGTCAAGGCTTAACTTGAGCAGACGTGGTCGGTTAGCACCAGGACAAATTGCAGACCTCCTAATCTTTGATCCAAAAAAGATCAAGCAAAACAACAACTTCATCAATCCACACGTTTATTCCTCTGGAATAGATTATGTTTTCGTGAACGGAAAACCAGCTCTTGAAAATGGCAAACCAAACGGAAGCTTGCCGGGCAAAGTCATTCGATCTTTAACTGATTAAAGTAAAACTTGAACCCGTATACAAGATTGGCAGGAGATGGCACGGTCAATCTAATACCGCCACTCTCGGTACTATGATCGGTGAACAATCACCATCTTGAGTTCGGTCATTTCCTCAACTGCATAACGCGGTCCTTCTTTTCCCATACCACTATCTTTTAGACCACCGTAAGGCATCAAGTCTGCCCTAAACTGGGTGCCACCGTTAATATTCAAGTTGCCAGAGTCAACCTCCAGCGCAAACTTAAGTGCGTCGTCAATGTTCTCTGTAAAAATCGCAGCTGATAACCCAAATCGGGTGTCATTAGCAAATTTAATAGCCTCATTAATACCGGACACTGGGGTCACGCCAACCGCTGGTCCAAAAAGTTCATCGCGCGAGAAACGCATATCCTGTTTGACATCCGCCAAAACTGCAGGCCTGACAACGGCTCCTTCTCTGATCCCCCCGGTCACTAATTTAGCCCCCGCTCCAACGGCCTCTTGTATCCAGTTTTCAACCCGCTCCGCATCACTCTCGCGCACCATCGGACCAACGTTCACAGCATCTTTCATAGGATCGCCCGTAGACAAAGACTCCACAATAGGGGTTAGAGCATCCAGGTAATCGGCATATACCGATTTATCAACGATGGCTCGTTGAGTAGAAATGCAAACTTGACCTGCGTTGGAATATCCACTCTGCACTGTTGCCGCTACAACCTTTTCCATATCAGCATCTGGCAAAACTATAAGCGGCGAATTTGATCCAAGCTCCATAGTCACCTTCTTCAATCCAGCAGTGTGTGTAATACGTTCTCCAATCTCCTGACTCCCGGTGAATGTGACTTTTCTAACCGCAGGGTTGGATACCAAAGAATCACCAATCGCAGCGCCTGAGCCTGTCAAACACTGAATGGCTTCAGCTGGCAGTCCGGAATCAAGCAGTACTTCTGTTAGTTTGAGTGCAGACAACGGTGTATCACTCGCAGGCTTAATGACAACTGAATTACCAGCTGCTATAGCTGGCCCGACCTTATGTGCAACTAGGTTTAATGGAAAATTAAATGGAGATATGGCCACAACAATGCCCACTGGCACTCGCACAGTGAATCCAAATTTCATTTCGTTACCAGGAGCGGCATCGAGTGGTATCGTTTCTCCGTAAAGTCGCTTCGCTTCTTCAGCCGACCATGTAATAGTCTGAATACAACGGTCTACTTCCAGTAATCCTTCACTTATGACCTTGCCTTCTTCACGAGTAATAGTCTCGCCAAGATCCTGTCGGCGTTCCTTCAAAAGATCGACTGCGCGCATCAGAATCTCATATCGATCAAAAGCGCTTAAAGCTCGCATAGCAACCACACCACGACTAGCGCTGTCAATCGCTAGCTCCACATCTTCGAGGGCAGCCAAAGGTACAGTTTCAAATGGCTGACCGGTGTAAGGATTAACTACATCCATCTCAGAAGCCCCAGATGTCCAATTGCCATTAATGTACATTTTCATGATGGATGATCCCTTTAATCGTTTCTAAACGAATAGGTTGCGGCACGAATAGATGAGGGCAGTTTAGAACCGTGAAGAAATAAGTACAATCCCAAAAGGAAAATAACGCCATTTATTGTTCAGGCAGTACCCATAGTCAAATCGCGCAAAGAAGCTACCTCTGACAAGGTCATATCACGCCAAGCCCGCTTCGGTATGTCGTTCAAACTCATGGTCCCAAAACGAATTCGACGCAACTTGATCACAGGAGACCCTACCGATTCAAACATCCGACGCACTATTCGATTACGACCTTCATGAATCGTGATATCAACCCTGCGTCTGCGAGCGGATATCACATTGATAAGCGCAGGTTTTGTTGGACCGTCATCCAATTTAACTCCACGAGACAGCAATGATTCAGACACTTGAGATAATGGTCGTGATAATTCGGCTCGGTATGTTTTTCCAATTTCAAAACTCGGATGCGCCATCTTCTGAGCAAAATCCCCATCGTTGGTTAAAAGCAATAAACCTTCAGTATCGACATCCAGTCGGCCAATTGGGTATACGCGTTCACGAACATCGACCAAATCCATAACCGTCGGACGACCGTGCGGATCTGAAACAGTAGTGACGTATCCTGTTGGTTTATTCAACAAGATGTAGCGTTTCTGTTGTATAGAAATACGGTTACCGTCAGCAAGAATTACATCAATATTTTGATCGGCAAAATCTCCGATTTTAGCCGTCTGGCCGTTTACTTGAATCCGACCTTCAGCAATCAATCTTTCAGATTTCCTAAGAGATGCAATACCTGCAGAAGCAAGAATTTTATGTAGCCGTTGTTTCATATAAACCCGAGTCTGTCACACTAACCGACCTTTAGCATAAAGCAGTAACTAACTCCTCATACCAGAATTACTCAGTGAATAACTTTCGTACTTTCATCCAAACGGACATACGATTACTATCTCCTTAAAACATTATTCCCCTCCTGATTTAACTTCCACTAGAACATACGAAAGATATCCAGTGACATACGACCTCGTTATCAAAAATGGCACCGTGATTGACCCTTCTAAAAAAATTTGTGAAAAAAAAGACATCGCTGTAGCCGGTGGCAAAATAGCAGCCGTAAACAACTATATTTCAGACGGCAATTCCCACGATGTGATCGAAGCCGAAGGTCTACTAGTAACACCCGGGCTCGTTGACCTTCACGTCCACGTTTGGTGGGGGGTTGCTCACCTCGCCATCGAAGCAGATCCTGCATGTGTTTACCGAGGCGTGACCACAGCGATAGACGCCGGTTCTTCCGGTTCAAACACGATCGCCGGTTTCCATCGTTATGTCATAGACCAAGCCCATACTCGGGTACTGGCTTTCTTGCACATATCTGGAATGGGACAACTGGATAACAACATCGGCGAACTAGAAGATATTCGTTGGGCGCGTGTAGAGCAGGCTATTGAAGCGGCCGAGCTTCATTCTGATGTGATCGTGGGCATTAAAGTCAGGCTAACTGAAAACATTGTCGGATCCAATGACCTGATCGCCCTCAAACGAGCCCTCGAAGCTGGACAAGAACTGAATAAACCAGTAATGATTCACATCGGCGGATCAGTGAACCAGGTCGAAGAATTTCTAGAACAACTGCGCCCAGGCGATATCGTAACTCATTCATTCACCGGACGACCACATGGGATTCTGGATAACAACAACAAAGTTATTGACGCCGCTTGGGATGCTATGAACCGAGGAGTCATTTTTGATGTTGGGCATGGTGCAGGCTCTTTCTCATTCCCAGTAGCCGAAGCCTGTTTGGAACAAGGACTAGGTCCCGGAACAGTGTCATCAGATGTTCACCGTTACAACATTCGAGGTCCGGTTTTCGATCTTATGACCACCCTATCGAAATACATACACCTCGGGTACTCAATCGGGGATGCAATAGCACTCGGTAGTTCTATACCATCAGCTGCAGTTGGATTGCCAGACAATATTGGGACTTTGAAAATCGGAGCCGATGCCGATATCGCTATTATTGAACACCGTAAAGGACCTATAACGTTTTCAGATGCCGATGGCAATGAACGGAATGGAAATCAACTTCTGCTTCCCGTAGAAACGCTTCGCAAAGGAAAACGATTCAATCCCCAACACTCTGCACATCCAAATCTCTTAGGACATCCCCACAGGCATTAACCCCACCTCTGAGTTGTTCCATCTTGATTGAAAAGCACTAATAGAGTAAACCCATAGTCACAGACTGCAACCGTCAAATATACGAATAGAAACCCATTGCAACTAATCACACCGATCTTAGATATACAGGATCGTCAGATATTCTTCATACTAGACACTCACACCATTGTCACAGAAGTATCCTTAATGAAAAGGAGAGTGTTGAATGGCTAAAAAGCCCGGTCGAATAGGCATTCTTGTTGGTGGAGGGCCTGCTCCAGGTATCAACAGTGTAATTTCTGCTGCCGTCATAGAAGCAGTCAACTCTAATTACGAGGCAGTAGGGATAAAAAATGGATACGAATTTCTGGTCAAAGGCGACACCTCACAAACGGTTCATTTTGATCTGGAAGATATAGCGACCATCCATACTCAAGGGGGCTCGATTCTACACACATCACGTACCAATCCGACTAAACGAGATGAAGATCTCGAAACCTGCATAAGTACACTCAAAAAACTAAACGTCCATTATTTGATCACAATAGGTGGTGACGATACCTCATACGGTGCCAGTGAGATTGCAAGAAAAGCTGATGGAGATATACGCGTCGCCCACGTACCAAAAACAATTGACAACGATTTACCTTTACCTGGCGATATGCCAACTTTCGGATATGAAACCGCACGACACGTCGGTGCTGGAATTGTAATGAATCTTAAAGAAGATTCACGAACTACGAATCGATGGTACTTCATCGTGGCAATGGGTCGACACGCCGGACATTTAGCACTAGGAATAGGCAAGGCCTCGGCATCGACGCTAACCCTGATACCAGAGGAATTCCGTCAACCAACAATAAGTCTGTCAGAGGTATGTGATGTTCTTGAAGGAGCTATCTTAAAGCGCAAAGTATCAGGCCGTCCCGATGGTGTAGCGATAATCGCTGAAGGGATAGCCAGTAAACTCAACGTTAACGACCTGCGTAACATTGCAGGAATTGAAATTCCACGCGATGAATACGGCAACATACGCCTCGCTGACCTGCCACTCGCTCGTATTCTTAGGACCGAAGTTGAGAGGCGGTTCAAGGAAAGAGGAGAAGCAATGGACATCGTAGATCTCACACTGGGATACGAATTACGCTCAGCACCACCAATTCCATTTGACATCGACTACACCCGCACACTCGGTCATGGTGCAGTTCGCTTCCTGCTTTCAGACGTGCGGGAAAATAAGCGGACTGATCGAGGAGCCATGATATGTATGGTAGATAGCCAACTCAAAGCTGTCCCGTTTGAGGATATGCGCGACGCCAAAACAGGAAAAACCACTATCCGAATGGTTGATGTCGACAACCTGTACTATGACGTAGCGCGGCGTTACATGATTCGACTGGAAAACAGTGATCTTGAAGACACGGAATTACTTTCTAAGCTGGCAGAGCAAGCATCCATGCGACCTGACGCATTCAAACGCCGTTTCGCCCTGAAAAGTTAACGGAACGCAATACATTGACAAAACGAGACCCGTTGTTTGCCATCAAAGTCGAAGATGTGGTTAAGAGTTACGCGGAAGTAATGGTCCTGCGGCGCATCAAATTTTCACTTCAGCCTGGTGAAGTAGCTGTTATTTTGGGAGCCAATGGTGCAGGAAAATCAACCCTGTTACGCATTCTGGCAATGCTTACACAACCCGATTCTGGAAGCATTGATATATACGGAAACGACATTGCCAAAAATGGACCTCAAGTTCGTGCATTAACAGGTTCTGTGCTCCACTCTCCGATGCTCTACACCGATATGTCAGTACGTGAAAATCTGACTTTGTTTGCTGAACTGTATCGCCTCAAAAATATCGATACTCTTATCGAAAAAAACGCGTGTAAAGTAGGTATTCAATCGAGGTTAGACCACCGTGTTAGAACCCTGTCACATGGATTTCAAAAAAGAGCGGCGCTCGCACGTGCGCTGATGCATAAACCGCAATTACTGCTACTAGACGAACCTGAATCTGGTTTGGATTCACGATCCGTATCCTACTTGGAAAACGTAGTGGAAGAATATCGTTCTTCCGGTCGAACCATACTCATGACCACTCATATCATCGAACACGCGCTCGAAATTGCTGATAAAGCCATCGTGATAACTGATGGATATGTACATCTTGAATCAACTACGACATGTTTGAACAAATCAAATATCTTATCCGCCTATTCACATACCTTGCCAAAAACATCAGGTGACCTATGAGAGAGTCTCTAGCTGTCATCTGGGCGATCGGGCGCAAAGATTTACTGCTGGAAACACGAAATAAAGACGTAATCGTCGCAATTTCAGTTTTCGCGTTGCTAGTACTAATGATTTTCACTTTTGCCATCGATATCAATCAGGTTAATGCAAAACTAACAGGCCCTGGCATTTTATGGGCCAGTATTGCTTTCGCAGGTGTGACCGGATTGAATCGAGCCTTTGCACTTGAGTTGGAAGGGAACACATTAGAAGCACTAATGTTAGCGCCCATAAGCCGAGATCTAATTTACGCTGGCAAAATGCTTGGCAATTTCCTCTTTATCACAGCAGCGCAGATCATAGTAATACCAATATTCGCAGTACTGTTCAACTTAGCTGTACTGAGATGGGAAATGCTGGTTGTCAGCCTTCTTACAACGATAGGTTTCAGCGCTATTGGCACCTTGTTTGCCGCAATGACAATACGAGTTAGAGCCAGAGAAGTTATGCTGCCCCTACTATTTCTGCCAGTCGTAACGCCTTTGATCATGGCTGCAGTCGAATCTACAAGTCATGTCGTGAATGACAGTAGTTGGCCAGAGATCTACCAATGGATACAACTCGCTATAGCGTTCGATATAGCATTTATTGTTATTTCTGCATTCATTTTCCAGCAAATCTTAGAAGATTAACTTTTCATCAACATTTAGAAGGTCTGGAGAAGTATTTTTTATCAGAAATACACTATGTTTGTGATAAAATTCAGCAAGTCATGACGGTTCGCATATCGCTAATCCGCTTATCGCTAAAATATCCATTTGATGACCAAAGTTATTAACCTAATCGTCTCCCCTATTGCCTTGAGTGCAGTGCTTATGGGCACGACATTATGGCTTATATTGGTTTGGGTTCCCACCGAAACAAACCAAGGTGCTGTTCAACGAATTCTTTACTTACACGTGCCAATCGCATGGGGCGCGATGATGGGAATTATAGTCGTAAGCGCCGGCTCGTTTTTATACCTATGGAAGAAAAATGAGATTTGGGATCGACTCGCAGTTGCCTCCGCCGAAGTCGGAGTAGTGTTCGGAGGACTGGCTCTGCTCACCGGAATGATCTGGGCTAAACCCGTTTGGGCAGTATGGTGGACAGGAGAGGCTAAGTTAACGACGACCTTAATTTTATTTTTTATCTATGTCGCATATTTAATGTTCAGGGCGTACTTTCCTCCAGGAACTCAGCGGCAAAGACTGGCGGCAATCATTGCCATCATAGGAGCCATCGATACGCCTATCATCTACTTCGCCGCAAATCTTTGGTCGCAAGCCCATCCTCCACTTATCACAGGGCCAGCTGCTGATAGTGAATCATCACTCGGAACGAGCTTGGGTGTCGTGTTATTAGCTTCAACGATCTCATTCACATTACTTTTTATCTTGCTCGTTAAAATGCGATATGAAATCCGTAAGTCGGAAGATGAAATTAAACATTTCAAAAGGAATCACCAATTGGATTCCGCAGTACTAAACAACATTAGTCAGGCCAGAGGAACAAGTTGAAGATATTCAATTATGGTTTAGCGTTACTAATCGTGTGCGTAGGGCTGGTAGCTCATGACCTGCCGAGCCTTGTATTGGCGCAGTCGAATCCATTAGTAAACGGAATCGTTGTAGGTATCGAAACAAATGACAACGAGCAGTTAATCACGTTTGTCGTTTCAGACTCAACTGGAACCCTAACAACTTTCAAGGTGTCTGATAGCACAAAATACGGATTAGAAAATCAAGCAGGTGATCGTTGGGTCACCTCCCACAAAGATGGTTCGGAAGAAGCTGCAAGACGCCTGAGCGAACACCAAGAAAGATTTGTGCCTATAACCGTCTCTTACTCGGAAGCGACCGAAGATTCTGGACAAATAACTGGAATCGCAACATCAGTAGTAGATAGAGAGCAGGGCAAGCTAGAAACCAACCTCGGTTACATCTTTGCCGTTTTTGCCATTACATGGATCCTATTTTTTGCCTATGTTTTCTACATGGGACGAAAACAAAAGGTGGTTCAATATGAAATCACCCAGATCAAAGCATCACTCCAGTAACACTAAATCAATACATCTTGATCACATGTTCAACAAAGCAAACAATTCACAAAATAACAATAACCCTGATGAATTTCACGATCCTGATAATTCACTAACACAAGGTGCTCGGACAACTACATTGATGGGGCCACGCCAAAAAATGGTGTTTGCTTTCACTCTCGCATCGATAGCATTGGCATATTTCGCTTTCACCGCATTCCAGGGAGCTACTGTCAACTATCTCTCGGTCGACCAAGTATCTTACGAATCACCTACTGCGTCAGATCGCCAGGTCGGCGTCACCGGAAAACTTGTAAAAGACTCGTACGTGCGAGATGCTGATGGAATTACTGCACGATTTTCAATCAAAGACGAAAATGGCTCCGAAAAACTTGCAGTCACCTACGCTGGAGAAATTGGACAAGTGTTTTTCAATGATCATTCAGAGATTATTGTCCAAGGAAGAAAACTCGTGGATGGATCTTTTAAGGCGGATAATTTAACTGTGCGCTGCCCGTCAAAATATCTCACTGCAGCTGAACAGGCAGAGCTGGACGCACAGAACAATGGTGAACCATCCGCCCCCCCTTATCAGGCAGACTACTTTGATCAAGAAGCGTAACCAAAACTAACACGCTGTCCATAGAATCAACGCTCAGTAGTATTTACCATCGTAAACACCGAATACCAACTTTTACTGCAAATCAATCCGCAATTGGCGAAATTGAGAACTTGACAGCATCACTACAACTGTAAAAACAACCAGTCCACACGCCAATATTGTTAACGAATAACGCAAATTAAACATTGTTGCGAGAGAACCACTGACTAACCCACCTAACGGAAAAGCAGACCACGCCAGCTCATAAGCCCCAATTACCCTACCCCGCACGACAGCAGGAACATTGACCTGAATAACCGCAATACCTAGCGCAATATGCACTGCATTAAAGTAACCCAGAAGAAAAGCTATTGGCAAGGCGAGGGCCATCGTACTTGAAAATGCCCACGCAACCACAAAGCCGCCAAAAAGAATATCGGTCAACAACAAAGCTGGTCCAGCGCGCTTAACGCCACCGGTCCAAGACGTCGTCAATGCACCCGCCAAAGCGCCCAAACCTACAGCAGAAAACAAGTATCCAAGCCCTGTTTCACCAGTACCATACACTTCCTTTGCGAAGGCAGGGATAATAAAAATCAACCCTCCTAATACCAGAGCGTTAACCGCCGTGAACATTAAGTTCAAACGCAATATCACGTTGCCGCGTAAAACCCTGACAACATCTCTTAAATCTTCAACAACGCCTTTTTGAACCGTCGGCTGTAGTTCGGTGTGAGGCCGGAATGTTTTATACACCACGACCGCGAAACCAAACAGTCCGACTATTAATCCATATGAGGCAGTTGGCCCTGATATAGCAAGAAGAAACCCACCTATAATCGGAGCAACGACACGCGCTCCATTAAATGCCGCCTGATCGATTGAGATAGCCCGCACTAAAATTCCTTTGGGTACAACATCTGGTAATAAAGACAACCGCGCTATCCAGTCCAAGGCCAAGGCCGATCCCTGTGCTCCGCCGGCAATCAGTAAGTGCCACGGTTCAAGAGCATCAAAAACTAAAAGCACCACCACGGCGAACATGGGTGCACCCGCAACTATCGCTCCCACAATAAGCAACCGCGTTCGAGAGACTCGATCCGCTAGCATGCCGGCCAAAATCGCAATAATGACATTAGGAATACCAACAGCTGCCCCCAATGCCGCAAGCCAAATGGTTGAACTAGTTAGCTCAAAGAGCAGATATCCTTGTGATACCGTTATAAGTTGATGTCCTGTACCCCACATGAGCGTGGCTCCCACAAATCTAAGAAGAGAGGAGTCTCGCAAGGCACCAAGTAAACCAACATCAGGTTCTTTTTTTATCTGAGAATTATTACCCATGAAATTCCATTGTGAACCCACCCCACAAAATGCGAACGCCAGCAGGAAAGCCAAATACGCGTTTCAGGACGAAAAATACAGTAACGGTAATATCTGTTTATCCACTCACTGATACAATTCACAACAAATGATGAGTACAGCCGTTACATTAGATACGTTCTTAATTGCAGCAATCATTGCGTATGCTCTGGGTGCAATTCCAGTTGCTTACACGATAGGTAGAATAAACGGTATCAACGTTTTCCAGGTGGGCTCGCGACAAGCTGGCGCAACCAACATTTGGAGACAGGTATCCCGTAAACAAGGCGTGGTCGTAACAGCAATCGATGCAACCAAAGGCGTATCAGCCATTTTTATTGCACGATACATCGGACTAGAGGGCACCGAACTTCTCGTACCAACAGCAGCAGCCATTGCAGGTCACTGGAACTCTCCGATCACTAAATTTAGGGGCGGAGATGGCGTGGTAACTTTGATGGGTGCATCATTGGGAATAGCTCCAATCACAGTATTCCTGGGGCTAACTATTGGCACCATCGCCGCGGTAACAATGCATAAAAAACTTAACCACCCAAGTCTGTGGGGAGGGATTGTTGGATTTATTGTTTTCATCACCTTGTCGTTCCGCCCAGATTCCAACATCGAACCAGCCATCGTATACGGCCTAACGGGCATAGGCGTCGCCATTATGCTACACAGCATTTATTTCCATAAACGGCACAAAGAATATTTTAACCCTCGGGAAACACAGCATAAAGACCTCGACGCTACAATCACCCAAGATCGCCTGAGTTAAACCTTCAATAAATAGGAATCAAGCAGTTGCTCATTTGTCTTACTCGGAGCTTTCGATTGTAATTCCTGATATCTATCTTGAAGTGTTTTACCTTCGTATTTGAAGATCACACCCAGAGGAATACCAGGTCGGTCTAACAGATCATTAGCTGCTTGAACACTAGTGGGATCATGATCTTCTGGTATGTCATATGCCAACCCTTTAATCCCCTCTTTGGGTTTGCCTTTCAAGATTTCATAGGTGTCGTTGTATGTCGTGCAAGGTGACTGAACATGAACAATGCTGAAGCCTCGGTGGTTCATTGCCTCTTGTATCAACTTAGCAAGAACGCGAGGCTTACTTGAATAGTACGAGGCAATATAGGTTACTCCAATAGACATATAATGCCGCAAAGGAGAAATAGGAGTTTCAATCTTCCCAAGAGGCGTCGATACTGTCACTGCCCCATAATCGGTCGTAGGTGAAGATTGACCTTTAGTCAGACCGTAAACCCCATTGTCCATTACCACGGCAGTAACATCCAAATTACGATTGGCAGCAGGACCAATATGCTCTGCTCCTATTGAGAGAAAATCACCGTCTCCAGCAACAACAACCGTGTTCAGTTCCGGCTTAGCCATCTTCACACCAAAAGAAATCGGAAGAGCACGACCATGAATTCCATGAAGGCCGAATGGTTGGTCCCCTTCAACGAGGTGAACCATATTTCCGGAACATCCAATTCCGGCAACCACGATATTGTTAGCCTGCGGTTCCTCATGCTCGGTCGAATAATTCTCTAGCGCCACCTGAAGCGCTCTACGCACTCCAAAGTCGCCGCAGCCGGGGCACCATGCAAAATCGTATTCAGGGTTGCGCTTACTCATACTGTAGCTCCAACAGTGATTCGTTCTCTGATACTAACAACAAGATCAGCGGGCCTGAACGGCAGACCCGTGTACTGAGTAATAGATTCTGCTGGATATCCCTCTTGACGCAACAGAGACGACCACTGGCCTAGGTAATTAAGTTCAGGAACAATAATTTTTCGTGCAGAATCCAGTACCTGTTTCACTTCATCCGGTAAAGGATGCAATGCAACAGAGTAGAGCCAGCCGATGTTTTCTCCCGATGCTCGCAAGCGATCATAGGCTTCTCGTGCAGGCCCCTTCGAACTACCCCAAGGCATGATAATCACACCATCATCAACATTCTCTATTTCATAATGAGCACCGTTGAGAAGATCGAGCTTTTTAAATCGACGCTGAGTCAACCTAATGTGGTGTCGAGGAAGGTGAGTAGTATCACCAATTTCGTCATGCTCGGAACCATTAGCAACATAAGCGCCAGGACCACCTGGAATCGGCATACCTGGTAGTGGTGTAGTGCCATCCCAAGAGTCGTATCGTTTTCCATTATCTTCTTGGTTTACCAAAGTCCTAGACTCAGTACTTATAGAGCTTAGATCAGGTCGCCGGATATTCTCTCCCCGCTCAGCCAACCCAAATTCCGACAAGAGAATCACTGGGCCCTGATAACGCTCAGCCCAATTCACTGACAAAGCTCCTGCGTAAAAACATTCTTCAATAGTTCCTGGGGCGAGCACGGGCATCTTGATATCACCATGAGCTGGATGCATGCAGGTGTACAAATCCGATTGCTCAGACTTAGTCGGTAGTCCCGTGGCAGGTCCTCCACGTTGCACATCTACGACTACTAATGGAATCTCAGCCATCCAAGCCAGACCCAGACCTTCGCTCATGAGAGAAAACCCCGGCCCAGCGGTGGCTGTCATAGATTTTTTCCCAGCAAATCCAGCACCCAAAATCGCGTTGATCGCCTCAATTTCAGACGCTACTTGGTGCACGAACCGCCCTTCTCCCCATAAATTATTCTCCATCCATATCAACACAGTCGTCGCCGGAGAAATAGGATACCCAACATAAAACTCTAATCCAGCAGCAGTAGCTCCCAAGGACAAAGCAGCATTACCAGTTACCACAATCTGTTCATAATCAGGAGGGTCAGGCGCAAGTAGTTTCCCGACTTTAAAGCCGGCATCTGTGGCAACTTCTGACCCGAGGCGAACGGCCTTAATGTTCGCCTCAATAATCTCATCATCACCATCACGGCCCCGCGTGAATCGCTGAGTGATAAAAGCATCGATCTGGCGAAGATCGAAATCAATCAAATTTGCCACGGCTCCGATACTAACCATATTGGCAGCTCTAGCATTGCCAGTGGACTTTGCGAGTTCATCAGCCCTGATGCCAAAGTAATCACCGCCATCAGGCAGTTCATATTCTTCAGCGTTGTAGATAGTTACCCCACCAACATTCAAGTCTTGGTGATGATGATCATAGGCATACTGGTTCAGCGCAACCAACACATCAACACCATCACCTGAATTCAAAACCGGAGTGGTTGATATTCTTACCTGCGACGAGGCTGGACCACCCATTATCTGCGATGGGAAAGTCGAGTGGGTCTGAACGAAATAACCAGCATGGGCCGCTGCTCTCGAGAGGGCATCTGCAGACGTGACCAGTCCCTGACCGCCCTCACCGGCGAATCGAATGACAAAGTCCTGTTTGTCCAATTGTTATTTTACCTTCTACCGAACGCGCTAATTACCACGTTCTATTTTGTTTCGAACCGTCTCAATCCTTTTTCAGGCACAAAAAAACCGCATCGGTGAATACGTTGATTATGCGGTTAATTATGAACTGAAATCTAGGCGAGTTGTCTCTAAGTTTTGTATGTACATTAAGTGCAGTTATATGACCGAAACCATTACGATCTTCAATTCGTTAAAACGATTGCTAATTGGTAATCAGCATTTTAACCGCTTTTTGCCGAAAGTTAATTATCAATTTCGTTTACTCCAGTGTCAATTTGTATCGTATTGAAATTTCAAATCGATAATAAGTCCAGTAGAAAGCATGTTGAAAACCGTTTGACCATCGACCGTGGTAATTCTAGAATTTCCACTTATTAAGCGAGTATTTCCCAAAAAAAATGGATTTGCCCTCTATGACCAAACGGATCAATCCAAAGCACTCCATTGACCGTTGGTCTGCGGGTGGTGTTGTATTACGACCAGACCCACACGACAAAACAATATTGACTGTTGCCCTTTGCCATAGGAAAGCTGAGTGTCTCTGGGCACTTCCAAAAGGAACTCCAGAAAAAGATGAGACAGTTCCACAAACAGCTGAACGAGAAGTTGCTGAGGAAACCGGGCTAATTGTCGAAATTGGTCCGCCAATCGACAACACTTTCTACTCGTTCTTTAGAACTGCCGCTGAAGCCACGGGGGATTTACCATTCGACCCAAAGACCAAAATACGGATTGATAAAACAGTTCACTGGTATCTAATGAAATACGTTCGCGGTGATATAGCCAACCACGATTGTGAGTACGATGACGTTGAATGGATCAAAATTGAAGAAGCACTAAAGAGGCTTACACATAGGAATGAAGCACGAATCCTGGAAAAAGCTGTGGCCTTTTATGAAAACGGAGCCACAACCTCGCACTAACATCCGATTAGTCGGAGAATTCACCGTCCTAAGGTCCAAAATCATGGACGACGCACAGGCCGATTATTCATGGCGAATCGACCCCGAACTCGCTTCTCTTGATGCAACACGACCTGTCACACTGTCTCTCGAAGAGTATTTACGTTATCACCGAGACGATGTGCGGTATCCATCTCCATGGTCAGTGAGAATGGCAATTGATACTCTCGGTGGGAAGCATATTGGCAACTGCATGTATTACGACATTGACGCCGAAAAATCCCAATGCGAACTAGGAATCATGATTGGTGACCGCAACTACTGGAGTAAAGGTTATGGCACCGACGTCGTAAAAACAGCTGTGAACCATATTTTCCAAACAACTGAACTCGATCGCGTATACCTCCACACGCTCACAAGTAACTATCGAGCTCAAAAATCCTTCGCAAAAGCAGGATTTAAACCCCTTGGCAACAAAAAACGAGACGGTTATGAATTCGTCTTTATGGAAGTCCAACGAAAAAACTGGGAGGCTGAACAGGCAAAGTCCGTAATAGACGTGTCTACTCATAGGCCTGCTAAGTAGTTCTACGCTGAAGCGTGATACAGTCGGCCCATTCACCGGTTCTTAACAGTCAACCACAAACGGAGAAACTACCATGAATTTACTACTAATCAGCGGAGGGAAGCATCCCTATGAAGAGTCCACCCCAGTGTTGCAAGAATTTGTACGTGAAGCTGGTCACACAGTTACGCTATCCGAGTCAGCAAAAGAACTCGAAGATAATCTTTCGATTTTCGACGCTATTGTTCTCAATACCTTACGCCAAAAAGCTACCAACAACGATCTAACAAAAGTACAACGGGAAGGATTAGAAGGTTATGTTTCCGGTGGGGGATCCTTGTTGTCCATTCACATTTCGGCAGCGTCTTGCCCTGATTGGTCTCAATCAAAAAAAATCACAGGCGGCGGATGGGTACTTGGAGAAAGCTGGCACCCACCCTTCGGTTGGTTCCAGGTATATGTTGATGACACCGATCACCCCATAGCCAACGGTGTTTCAGATTTCTGGACCTATGATGAGTGTTACTGCGGGCTCGATATACAGCCAGGGGTAAACATCTTCATGCACGGCATTGTTGAGGGCGAAAATAAGCCTCTAGGGTGGTCGCACCAATACGGCGAAGGCAAAGTAGCAAACATAGCACTTGGGCACGCAGGATCATCTCAGCAACACCCTCAATTCCAAAAACTCATCCTAAACGCCTTAAATTACCTAAACAGCTAGCGGGTGAAATAATCTTAAGAAACAGGACATTATTTTCAAATGGCCATTGATACAAAACGCCGACCAAACATCGTACTTATCATGTCAGACGACTTGGGTTATGAAGCTATAGGAGCCAATGGTGGCACCTCATACGACACTCCAGTTCTAGACAGTATGGCCTCGACCGGGGCCCGTTTTGAAAATGCCCATGTCCAGCCACTGTGCACTCCCACACGCGTCCAATTGATGACCGGAAAATACAACTTCCGTAATTACATCGGATTCGGACTGATCGCCCCAGATGAAGTAACATTCGGGCATCTTTTCTCCGAGGCTGGATACAAAACTTGTATATCAGGCAAGTGGCAACTGCACTCTTACAACCCACCTGATGAAATGCCAGAAATGCGATCGAAAGGACAGAAAATAGAAGACGCAGGCTTTGATGAATTTTGTGTCTGGCACCCGCACCACACAGAAGACAAAGGGTCGAGGTATAAAGATCCGATCATTTACGAAAACGGAAAATTCCTTGAGAACACCCAAGGTGAGTACGGAGAAGATATTTTTGCCGATTACATCATAGAATTTATGGACCGTAACCAAAACGATCCGTTCTTTGTCTATTTCCCAATGGCCCTCACACATAGACCACTGGAGCCTACCCCAGACAGCCCAGAATTCGAAGAGTTCATACCTCCCTCTAACGAAACGCTTGGAGGACGCACATGGGATGAACTCGAAGGCTGGGAGGACGATCCGCGTTATTACAAGGATATGGTTGAATACCACGATAAAGTCATCGGTCGAGTCAACGATAAACTCACTGAACTTGGGATAGCGGAAGATACCCTTGTTATATACGTCGGCGACAATGGTTCCCCCATAGAGGTTTGCTCAGTAGTGCACTCTCATACCGAAGTCTGTGGAGGGAAAGGCCTTACAGTAGATCGCGGGACTCACGTACCTCTGATAGCCAGTTGGCCCGGCACGATTCCCCAAGGACATGTCGAAACAGATCTGATTGATTCTTCAGATTTTCTCCCGACTATTCTGGACGCGGCTGGTATTAAACCTCCAGATGAATACTTAATGGATGGGCGCAGTTTCTTGCCACAACTCAAAGGAGAGAAGGGTAATTCACGCGACTGGGTGTACTTCCATTTTGAACCCATGAGTGGTCGTAACACTCGATTCGCACGATACATACGCAACCATAACTACAAATTGTACGATGACGGACGGTTATTCGATTTGAACGCAGACGCAGAAGAAGAATTCCCTTTTACAGCATCGACCGATAATGATGACCGGGCTGAAGCGCGAAAACAACTGGAGCCGATTTTCGATCAGATGGTAAAAGAGAAACCGCCCAAGCCCGTATAAACAAAACCATCACCAATGCCAGATACAGACACAAACTGGATCGATCTGACGATCGAGGATCCAATCGATCCCGATATCCCTATATGTGATCCACACCACCATTTCTGGGATCGACCAGGGAACAGGTACATGCTGGATGAATTACTCCTAGATATTGCAAGTGGGCACAATATCACCGAGACCGTTTTCGTTGAATGCAGCGCAATGTACAGAAAAGCCGGACCTGAGAGTATGCGGCCTGTTGGTGAAGTAGAGTTTGTACAAGGTCTAGCAGCGCAAAGTGCAAGTGGAGATTATGGAGAGGCCAAAATAGCAGCCGGAATCATCGGATATGCTGACCTCAGTATTGGCGATAATGTCATAGAGGTGCTAGAGGCGCAGATTGACGCCAGCCGCAATAGATTCAGAGGGATTCGTAACTCATCTTGTTGGGATCAAAGTCCAGAGATCGCAGGATATAAAAACCCACCTAAGGGATTGCTAAATGACAAAAGTTTCCGTCAGGGATTTTCACATTTGCAAAGACTTGGTCTTAGCTTCGATGCCTGGATGTATCACACACAATTAGGAGAACTTGTTGATCTGGCAAGAAACTATCCAGACACTCCAATTATCTTAGATCACATTGGCGGACCGATCGGGATAGGCCCTTATTCAAGCAGGCGGGATGAAGTTTTTAAGCTCTGGAGCGAAGGGGTAAGTAATCTTGCTAAATGCGAAAATGTAGTTGTTAAACTAGGCGGACTAGGAATGACACTGGGAGGATTCAAATGGCATGAGCGCAATGCACCGCCATCTTCAGAAGATATCGCTAGAATCATGACCCCGTACTACGAGCACTGTATAGAAGAATTTGGTGTAAAGAGATGCATGTTCGAAAGTAACTTCCCGGTAGACAATGCCTCAACCTCTTACGCGGTACTTTGGAACGCATTCAAACGAATTGCAAGTGATTACTCTGAAAGCGAACGTTCATCTCTGTTCCGGGACACTGCTCTTGAAGTGTATCGAATCAGTTCAGACTAACTGCTTTCCCAACCAGATGAACAAGCATTGACCTTACAACGCCTAGCAGTAAACCCACTTTCAACCCGAGAGTTCAACTACTTAAGCATCCTGTGGGGGGGCCGGGTTCAACAGATCCATCCCGATCGTTTCAGGAAAAACTCCGGCAATTTCCTCTAATGTCCAGCGCCCCGTCTTATGGATAGACCTACCATGTTCAGGCGAATTCATCAGGCTCACTCGATTGCCAACACAGTGAAATATCTTACCGGTAACATCACTTGCCTGATCCGAAGATAACCAAGCAATCATGGGCGCAACTTGTTCAGGCTCGGTGGTCAACGTTCCCTCAGGTGGAGGCAAGAAATCCCCTTTTCGCATATCGCGTGTCGAATCGGGAATCGAGTCAGTCATGCGGGTTTGAGCCCCCGGAGAAATAGCATTTGCCGTTACCCCAAACCTCGCGAGATCTTTAGCCACGACGCGTGTCATGCCAGCGATAGCATCTTTGGCTGCGCCATAATTTGCTTGTCCACCATAACCGTATAAGCCGGATACTGAACTAAACGTGACTATTCGTCCCCAACCCTGCTCCTTAAAAATTTGGGACGCAGGCTGTACGACAGAAAATGTGCCTTTCAGATGAACATCCATAACATCATCCCACTCCTGTTCAGACATATTGAAAAGCATACGGTCTCGCAAAATCCCGGCTGCAGTTACAACAATATCCAATCGTCCAAACTCTTCGATGGCAGTTTGTACAATATTTGCACCCCCTTCCATAGTCGCCACAGAATGATACGAAGCAACCGCTTGCCCACCCAATTCGGATATCTCCTCGACAACCTGAGCTGCGGGGGTTAAGTCCTCGCCTTCCCCGTCCAACGCGGCTCCTACGTCAGCAACTACTACAGAGGCACCTTGAGAAGCTAGCAACTTTGCCACACCTCTTCCGATCCCACGCCCAGCACCCGTAACAACAGCCACCTTACCGGCCAGACGCTTATTCCCAATCTGTTCCTCAACCGCAGAATGTTCAAGTAGATTCGGCCCGACAAGTTGATCCAGCTGACCAAGATCCCAGGTCCCCGGTGGCGAAGCGTTATAAATGGTCTTAACCCTGCGAGGCAAAGTCATATGGACTATGTTCCCACCGTAGACAAGAAAGGTCTGGCCATTGACGGGCCCGGAATAATCAGAAGCGAGAAATGCCACAAAAGGGGCCACATCCTCGGGCTCCCAAGAAACCTCGTCTTTTCCAGGGAACAAACCGTTCTCTGCAAGTTTCTCTCTGGTTGCTTCTGGAATCGAATCCACCATACGGGTTTCCGCTCGGGGTGCAATCGAATTAGCTGTAACGCCGTATTTGCCCAGATCTTTTGCAACAACTTTTGTAAAACCGTGGACTCCTGATTTTGCTGCACCATAATTCGCTTGTCCCGGAAAACCGACAAGCCCTGATTCTGAAGTAAAAGTCACGATCCTGCCACCGCGCTGTTTCCTGAATAACGGAGCGGCATGTCGAACAACGTTGAAGGTGCCTTTCAGATGAACCCGATAAACAGCATCCCATTCTTCTTCGGTCATGTTGTAAATCATTCGGTCACGAAGTATTCCTGCAGCAGTAACGACAATGTCCAGTTGCCCAAAGTTGTCGAGGGCTGCCTCAACAATTTGCTGCCCACCTTCAAAAGTTGATACCGACTCTGTCACGGCCACGGCCTGACCACCTACCGCTTCAATGCTAGACACAACTTCAATCGCAGGACTCAGCCCTTCTGTATCACCAGCCAGTGTCAAACCCGCATCATTAACTACAACCCGGGCTCCGTTAGCTGCGAGTTCCTGAGCGATACCACGACCAATACCTCGTCCCCCTCCTGTAACAATTGCCACCTTGCCATCAAGGGCACCGTTCATGATTTTGGATCCTTTTATTGATCTAAATTAAGCGGGTAATAAAACTTACCCATCACTGTTCGTTATAGGTATAGAAACCAACGCCCTTCCCGGCGTGGTTATGATCCCTTCAGGATTACGTAATCCTATTTCAAGCTCTACCAGCCCGATCCCATTCTCAATACGGAGACCAGTGACTTTTCCGACGCAAGTTACAGCGTCACCTGGGAAATCAATTGCACGATAAGAAACGTCCAACTCTAACAAACGCCCGGAAGAACCCATCCAACTCGTGACAAGTTCACCGAGCCAAGCACTTTTTAGCGCTCCATGGATAATCACATTAGGATGTCCCGCGTCACGAGCAACATTAAGATCATAGTGAATAGCAACAAAATCCTGAGAAGCTCCTGCATACATCACCAGCTGGCGTGGATCAGGGTGCTTGACGATACTGGGTAGTTCATCACCAACGGATACTTCTTCAAAGGGCAGTGTCCGTTGTTCAGTTACAGCGTTAATGTTCTCCAACACCCAAATCCTTTTCTCCCGTGCCATATGTAATCGTCGTGGTTGTTTGAATAGCTTTCAGATTACCATCCTGTCCTGTATAGCTAATTTCTGAAATCTTGAACAACATGGTGCCCATTCGACCATATTTTTCATACAAATCAGTGATCTTCCTGACCACTGTGATCTGATCGCCGACCATGACCGGCTCAAAGAAACGATACTTACTACCGCCATCCAAGATGTGCGCAAAAGGCTCGGGATACGGCTCAGGATATTCACCAGGAAGAAGAGATCTGAAAAATGTTGGTGGAGCGATTAAACCCCCATACAAAGATTCGCTGGCAATTTCGTCGTTAGAATACAAAGGATTAGAGTCACCGATCGCGCAGGCAAAGCGTTCGACTGCATGACGCTCAATATCGTAAGTTACGGGAATAGATTCAAGGCCGATAAATGACAATATGTCATCACTGATTACCGGTTTATTTTGATTGTTTGATGTGTTCATGACTTAGACGCTCGCCATTGAATTAGATTTAAATAGCAAGGTACCTTAATGTAGTAATTTAAAGCGCAGTTTATCTCCTTTTACGACGCTTTTTACCATCTCCATGTCCGGAAAAGTCTCCTGCAGATGCCTTGACAGTTGAATAAGCTTCACGGCGCCTGACATGCGAGCCTACCCCAGCTGCAGTCAACATGATCGCAGTCGGCAAAAACAATATTCCACTAACAAATATGAACAGAATGATGAATACATAAACGAGAATCGTAGATATCCAAATATTAACTTTGCTCGCTCTGTCAGGCTGATGATGCCTGGGAGTAGCCAATAAAGCACTTACGGACAATACAGCAGGCAAGAGACACAACAACAACAGATGCGTCTGACCATCTGCAAGTAGTGTGACCGTCACAACTTCTGGACTTTCAGGGTCGTCAAGTTGGACAAGTGGTAGTACCAACATTGAAACGTAACTTACCCCAGCGAATACAGTCGCCATGAAGGCAAAAAAATAAATACGATCCCAAGAAGGCAATTTCATAGTAAGAATTGTATGGGCCATGTCAGGAATTTACCTGTAGTCAGGCCAGAATTTACAACGAAGAACATAGCTATAGTCAAACTCCTGTTTTCTCCAGAAATCAACCTGTCATACTATGGAGCGAAAAAATCCGGATCCTGAATCGTCAGTTCGTCTTCATTCGAATCAGGAGACACATCGACAATTCTTTCTATCGGAGCAAAAGACAACATAAGGCGTTTGACACCTTCTGCCACAAAAGCGACGGTCACTTGCGTATCGCTACCATTACCGGAAGAACTAACCACGACACCCTCGCCAAAGACATCGTGCTTCACCCTCTGCCCTGCAGCGAATTCATCGGTGGATCTGGACGATGGACGCGGAGCAGGAGTTGAAGCTGCTCTCTTTGTCCACATAGGATCAGGAATTCGATCTGCTACCCGTGAATGACCCCTGATATTTTGAGTCGTAATAAGTGATTCTGGGATTTCAAGCAAAAATCGAGATGCAATCTGTGATCCTGATTGACCATGGAATCTACGCTGGAACGCTCGAAACATGTAAAGACGTTTTCGAGCCCTTGTCATGCCTACATACAAGAGCCGGCGTTCCTCTTCTAGTTGAGCCGGATCCTCTAAACTACGGGAATGTGGCAACATACCATCTTCGAGTCCCACCAGAAACACAGCGTCATACTCCAGTCCTTTGGCTTGATGAAGGGTGATAAGAGTAATCGCATCTGCATCAAGCCCACTGTCGTCCCCACCCTTCAATCCGTCAACATCCGAAACAAGAGCTACATTTTCGAGGAAATCACTTAATTGCCCGCGCTCTTCAGGACCTGAAAATTGTTGAGATGAAGCCCTCAACTCCTGGAGGTTTTCCATCCGCTCTTCGCCGCGCTCGTTATCTTCACGCAACATGGCGCCGTACCCCGTAAGTTCTACAGTCAAGTCGATCAATTCTGTAGTATCCAAAGCCATAGACTGCTGTAACAGGCGTGTAATCAAATCACCAAACCTAGCAATTGAATTCAACGCTCTGGTCGCCAGCGTAACAACATAGGTGGCTGGTTCTTCACCGCCACCGTTTACTCTGCTTATGTCCAGGATGACATCTAAAATTGAGACATTGTTAACCAGTGCCACGCGGTGCAATTCAGCTAGTGATTTTGCTGAAATCCCTCGAGCGGGAACATTAATGACACGTTCTAGCGCAGCATCGGCTGCGGGATTATCTATCAATTTGAGAAAAGAGAGGATATCTTTGACCTCTTTACGATCATAAAATTTAACTCCACCCACAAGTCGATACGGAATCCCCTGTCGGTTACAAGCCACTTCAAACGCCCGCGACTGTGCATTCACCCTGTACATAACTGCAATTTCATTTCGACCTATCCCGTGTTTTTCCTGCAGTTCGACAGTCGCTTGTAATACAAGGTGCGCCTCTTCCTCTTCGTTATAGGCCTCGGCAACCGTAATTCTGGCTCCTCTAGCGTTCTCGGTCCAAAGATTTTTCTGCATCCGGTCATCGTTATTGTGTATCACTGAATCGGCAGCTTCGAGAATGATCTGCGTAGAACGATAACTCTGGTCAAGCGTAACGATCTTTGTCTCACTAAAGGTGCTTTGAAAATCTGTCAAATTACTTGGGTCAGCGTGACGCCATGAGTAGATGGATTGATCGGGATCCCCAACCACGCAGATGTTCCGACTTTTGATCGCCAATAACCTGGCGACCTGAAACTGCAGCGGATTGGTGTCCTGAAATTCATCAACTAGTAAATGCTCATAGCGCTGTTGATACTTCTCCAGTATTTCTGGGTACCCCTCCAACAACTCATAGGTCTTCGACAAAAGGTCATCGAAATCAACAGCATTTTCTCGACGCAATGCACCATCGTATCTTTCGTAAATACGTGATATGACTTCATCCCGATAGGTCTCGATGCGTTTGGACAACTGCTCGGGATTTTGTAGGTTATTTTTTGCATCAGAAATAACGCTCAATACCGAGCGAGGTGGAAATTGTTTAGGGTCGATGTCGATATCCTCAAGAATTCGACGTATCACACGAGCCTGGTCGTCCGAGTCATAAATAGTAAAATCGGACTTCAGTCCGACGTTTTCACCATCAGATCTCAATACCCGCGCACAAAAACCGTGGAAAGTCCGCACTTGAAGTTCGCTAGATCCCAAGCCCAGAAGCCGTTCACAACGTTCCAATAATTCTCTAGCTGCTTTATTTGTAAACGTAACGGCAAGGATTTTCCAAGGCGAAATACCTGTTACCCCAATCAGATAAGCGACCCTGTGAGCCATAACCCGGGTCTTACCTGAACCCGGACCGGCAATAATCAATAACGGACCATCAATATGGGTAACAGCATCGCGCTGTCTCTCAGAAAGGCCTGAAAGAAGATTATCTGAACGGTAAGTTAAAGGCATACGGCAATGATAACTGTCAGATCAGGATATCTTGTGGTGTCTGTCATCAACATCCAATCGTGGGATTATGCGTTTTCAACCATGGATCCCTAGTTACCTCAAGTGTGATGTCATCTACACGCCAGTAATATCTGACACGTTCATAGTACGCATCGATTCTCCATGATCCCCTATGGAGATACTCAGCCGTGAATTCTTTCCCTCCGAATTCCGTCCAGCAATTCAATGTGCGCGATCGATCACCGTAAGCGTAGACGTTAGTATCTTTCAAATATTGTTGTACTTGACGGATAACCTGAGGACCGGTTCTAGTCGTCGGAATCTGTTCAAGCTCTCTATCTTTATCGAACAAAATAAACGCAACTAATACGAAAATGGCGCCAGCCACCACCGAAACATAAAAAGTCGTCTTAGCTGTTAACTCCACCGTCGCCATCAGCCTCAACCGGCGGGGGGCCTTGTACCTACGACGAGGAGCAATCATGTCGAAAATCTTCAAATTTCTGATACTTGCATAAAGAAATAAATTGTTCAGGCTATTGAACGATCAGCATGCAATCAATGAATAACTAAACATTTACTGGAAACGCTGACTCGATGAAGTTACCCGACTGTAAAGGCACCGTATTTAGCGTGTTACCGGTTGAGCCAGTTGATCTTCAAGTGCTGAAATGTCCAAATATTCAGATACCAACTCAACCATTCTATGCAGTTTATCTTGATGATCAAATGCGACTTGAGGTTGAAGGCCTTCCAATTTCTCAGCAACATCATGGGTACTGCCGGGAACAACAATAAGTGGTATACCTCTTTGACCTGCTTCGTAAATCACATATTCGACCGGTCGAACGCCTTTCGTTAGCAAAAGTGCACGGGTCGTATCAGTTTGAATCGCTGCAAGCTGGACGTCGGGGCGATCACCACGGACTATCACCCCAGTGTTAGTGCGAGTAGCGAAGTAAAACGGACCCCAGTCAAGAACGAGCCCACCGATGAGAAAATTATCTAAGAGTTGATCTGACTGTTCGTCTCCACTAAGAAACTGACCGTCTAGGAACTCCGCCACATGCCCTAATTTGGGCGATAGCATTCTCCTATCGTCGGGAATATATCCTAGTACATTTAGTCCCTTTTCCCTCAGGCCCTGTGGGATCCCATCATCTGCGTTTTCGCTCCTATATTTTGGCATTGCGTTGACCACTACCCCAGCAAGGCGCGAACCATAAGCGTCAACGGCGTTTGAAATTTCTTCGCCGTAACGAGCTACTAATAAAACGAGACCATCAGTATCATTCGCTAGCTGCAGGTTAAACTCAGTATCCGATGATCCTTCTACAATCGATATTCTCGTGCTGTCGGCCAGATTGGAGATATTAGAAGCAACCTCACCAACAGCCCCACTAACAGACGGATTCCCCGGCAGAAGGTGTTCAAATATCCCCACATCAGACTCGACGGTCGAATCCCGCAACCCGGCTTTACCTATAGCGACGGGAGCATCCTCGGTTCCAAGCTTTACAGCAAGAGCAGCTGCGAGGGCAGTCTTACCGGAATGATTCGAGATCGAAGCAATGATCAAAGTCGCCATTAATATCCTCAATACAAACGTCTGATCGAGTACAAAATGCTAAGTGTTAGCAGTGATGGATTTGATCAGTTCAAAAAGCGTGAGATTTATCAACAGGATTATACCAGCGCCAATTGAAAAATCTGATACTCCTCACTAACTACCACATGGTGATCGCTTACTCTATTGCCTCACCCGATCACTACGGCTAGGATTGACTACCGTGCCGTATGCCGAGGTAGCTCAGGTGGTAGAGCAATGGACTGAAAATCCATGTGTCGGCAGTTCGAGTCTGCCCCTCGGCACCATTTTATCTATCTTATTTTTTCAACCTACCAGTGTTCAGTCGGCTGCGCTATCACTATAGGTGTAAACACTTTTGGCTACAAATGTCCGGTACTTCTCCTCAGTTTACGGTTTGATCGTTCTTTGACCTGTCTCCCAGACGGACAACAAAGAATTGCTGATACCACCAACAAGTATCGTAGAAATCGATCCAATATCCGGATCCGCTTTTCAGTCTAATTTTCCAACTTAGGCATATCAGGTCGAACTCGCTATAACTAGGTGTTTACAGAAGTCAATGACCCTGAAAACGAGGAGGACGTTTCTCCATAAACGCTCGCCGACCCTCTTTGTAGTCATCGCTGTTAAAGCAGGCCTCGACTAGTGCAGCTATCCTATCCAAGTCTCGTTCGCCAGAATTTTTCGTACCTTCATTCACCGCCGCCTTTGCTGCTTTAACTGTCAGCGGAGCGTTATCCGCTATAGTGCGGGCATAGGAATCCACAGTCGACTCCAATTCACTGGCCGGTACGACCCTGTTTACGAGCCCCATCATTTCAGCTTCGGCAGCATTGAACCTCTGTCCTGTGAAGAAGATCTCTTTCGCATAGGACGGCCCAACAATGTTCATTAATTCTTTAATGCCAGCATATCCATAACCAAGCCCAAGTTTTGCTGCCGGCACGCCGAACTGCCCATCATCGGCCGCTATACGCAGATCTGCAGCTAGTGAAATTGCAAGGCCACCACCAACACAGAATCCTCTGATCATTGCAATCAACGGTTTATCAAGTGAACGGAGCGCTTTATTTGAAGCCGACGTAGCCGCATCATAAATTTCAATCTGCTCAGGTGTGTTGCGCAATTTCTCAAACTCAGAGATATCTGCGCCAGATACAAACGCCCTATCACCAGATCCACTCATGACCACGACTCTTACATCATCACTGGAACTAAAATCCCTGATGATCTCCGGAATCGCCTGCCACATCGCATAAGAAACTGCGTTTCGCTTTTCAGGTTGATTGAAAATTATCGATCCAACGCCTTCATCTACGTGTGCAATCATCTTGTCAGTTTGCAGGTCAAGCGTTCTCATTTGGTAAAGCTCCTAATTTCTGACTTACAAAAATTTAAACAACTCCATTTTGATGAAATCCATCGATTGTCGCCTGGTTATAACCAAGTTCAGACAAAATATCGTCTGTGTGCTCACCCTGCTCGGGGGTTGCCGTGCGTACTGACGACGGTGTACGACTCATCTTTATCGCCTGATTTACCACTTCAAAGCTACCCATACGAGGATGATGGACGGAAACGGCCATTTCCAGGTGCTTAACCTGGGGATCTGCAAATACCTGATCCATTGAGTTAATAGGTCCACACGGACAACCAGCTTCGTTTAAGACATCAATCCAATGTTGACTGGTTTTCGTCAGCGTGAGCTCAGAAATAAGAGCATTCATCTCCACCCTGTTATCCGATCTTGCATCTGCTGTAGAAAACCTCTCATCTGTAATCAAATGCTCGAGCCCAACCGTTTTACAAAATCTTTCGTAGATTTCTCCTCCAGCGACAGCAATATTGATATGGCCATCCGATGTAGGGAAAACCCCTGTTGGAATGCTCGTGGGATGGTCGTTTCCAGCCTGACCTGGAATTTCCTTATCCTTAAGATAGCGGGCTGCCTGGAAATCAAGCATTTGGATCTGGGCTTCCAAAAGCGACGTCCTTACCCACTGACCCTCACCCGACTCCTCACGCTCTAAAAGTGCCAGCATTGCCCCTTGGGCAGCAAACATTCCGGCACATAAGTCAGCAACCGGTATGCCGACACGCATGGGACCTCCGCCAGGGGCTCCGGTTATTGACATTAGCCCACCCATACCCTGGGCAATCTGATCAAAACCCGCCCGTTTACCGTAAGGTCCATCCTGTCCAAAACCAGAGATGCTGACAAGAATAATCCGCTTATTAACTTTGGAAAGACTTTCGTAATCTGCACCTAGGCGGTTCTTGACGTCTGGTCGATAATTTTCAACCACCACATCAGCTTGCTCAACCAACTTATAAAAAACCTCTCTAGCTTCGGAGGTTTTTAGATTTAACGTCAATGACCGCTTATTACGATGAAGGTTTTGAAAGTCGAACCCATCCCTTTCACCACCAAGTCCTTCTTTACCATCGGGAGGGGCCTCTATCTTGATAACATCAGCACCCCAATCGGCAAGTTGACGCACACAAGTAGGTCCTGCTCTAACACGTGTTAGATCAAGGATTGTAAATCGTGAAAGCGGCATACCAGGTACTAGCATCCGGGACCTCTATTTTTTCGATGGCTCGTCTATGGTGAGTTGATGGTTGCAAACCCTACTACTGTTCGAGCATGAACGCAGCATCAAAAAACCTCCATTGGATAAATCTCTTCAAATCCTTACAAATTGTTCATCCCTTGACGGTCTTCCACTTCGAAGCGATGCGATCTGATCACTTGAAGTGCTTTACGACTGTTGCAGACGGTTCACCCCTGAGAGTACTATCCCGGCTCAGTAAACAGAAAAGTAATTCCTACTCTGACCCAAATGAACGGTCATCTCAATCGAAAGCAACATCCCAATGTCTGATAACCCAAGCTTTGATATGAAGCCAACGTATGTTACCGATGAAGTACTCGAAGGACTAAAAAAATTACCCACAGCTACGGTTTACAACGCCGTCCGATATTTCGGCTCGACACTTTGCGTATGCGAAGGGTTACAAAATTTCACTCCAGGTCAAAAAATGGCTGCCCGAGCAAAAACGTTGCGATTCCTACCACATCGTGCAGACCTTAAGGCCGACACGCCTACGGGAGAAAATGCACCTGAGTATGTTGCTATGGGCAAATGTGGTCCAGGAGATGTCCTAGTGGCAGATCTACAGGGTCGTACACAGGACGTGGTTGCTGGAGATGTAAAACTGCTCCAGCTCAAAATGAACAACGCTGACGGAGTGGTAATAGATGGCGCAATACGCGATCTCGACGTTCTCCGAGACGAGGAATATGGACTCATCGTTTACGCTACAGCCCGCAGTCTTCATGGCGGTCCAACCGTAGCCCCGGCCGAAGAAGACATCCAGATCCAATGCGGAGGGGCCCTAGTCCGTCCTGGCGACGTAATGGTTGGGGATGACGACGGTGTCATAGTCGTGCCATCCTGGATGGCAAAAGACGTGCTTGAGCACGCGACAGAACATGAAGAAGTGGAAAACTACATAAAAGAAAAAATTCGGGAAGAAAAGGTTGCGCCAGGTAAGTATTACCCTCCCCGTCCGGAAGCATTTGAGGAATGGCGACGAGTAAAAAAGGAACGCGGTCTCTAAGGTTCGACCAATCAATTTACGATTTGAAGGAATTAGTGAGAAATCAACATAACTGCCATGACGATCGACCCAATTAAATTCGAAGTAATCCGCAACGCCCTCACTCAGGCGGCGGAAGAAATGGCTATCACACTTCGAAGATCAGCGTATTCAACCAACGTAAAAACGCGCCAGGATTTCTCATGTGCATTCTTTGACAAGAATCTCAGATCTGTTTCGCAGGCATTTACCCAACCTGTCCATCTTGGATCATTTGTAAGGCACGTTCCGATCGCCGTAAAAAGATACGGTGCTCAAAATCTCGAACCAGGAGACATGATCCTGTCCAATGACCCATATGGCGGGGGTGTCCACCTCAACGATATATCTTTGATCGGTCCCGTTCATTGGCAAGGCCAACTAGTGGGTTACACCGCCTGTCTCGCCCACCACGTGGATGTTGGGGGCGGCGCCCCAGCATCGGTAGGTGCTTTCAGAGAGGTTTTCCAAGAGGGAATTATTATCCCGCCAATTAAATTTGTATCTCAGGGCAAACTGGATGATGACCTTTTCCGGTTAGTACTCTCGCAAATCCGATCAAAACGGGAAACTGCTGGAGATTTCCGTGCACAGATCGCTTCCAACCGAACGGGAGCTATCCGCATCAACGAAATCGTTGATAAGTACGGTATAAATGACTTTGATCGCTACATCGACGAAATCATCGAGTACACAGACCGTCGTACCAAAGTAGAAGTAAATAAGTTACCTAAGGGAGTGTTTTCAGCAAAAGGGTTCGTGGATAACGATGGATTCTCTGAAGATGTTGTGAAACTAGAAATAAGAGTGACAATAGACGATAACGGAGTAAAGTTCGACACAACCGGATCCGACCCCCAACGCCGAGCTCCAGTGAACTCGACATTTGCACAAACTTTTTCAGCCTGTGCCTATGCCTTGAGAGCTCTTATGGATAAAGACTTACCGGTAAACGACGGTTTTTACCGGTACGTCCACGTTAATGCACCAGAAGGCACTGTAACTAATTGCGTTCATCCCGCTCCCGTTGTTGGCGGATGGGAAACGCATGTCCGATTGAACGATCTTATCTTCGAAGCTCTCGCTCCAGCATTGCCGGACGCTGTTTGTGCAGGAACAAAATCGATGCAATGTCATTCGGGATTTGGTGGTCATAATCACGAAACCGGTGAATACTACTGCTTCCTAGAAACACTCGCAGGTGGGTACGGTGCACGTTCAAGATCAGATGGACCGGATGCTGTCCAGTCGCATGGCCAAAATACTGAAAATGCACCAGTTGAAGAAACTGAAAGTAATTATCCCGTGCGGATCACACGGTATGAACTTGTTCCCGACTCTGAAGGTCCAGGAGAATTCCGAGGCGGACTTGGCTTGCGTCGTGATTACTTGTTCCCTGAAGAAGCAACATTCACCATTCTTGCCGACCGTGATAAAGCAGGACCGAGAGGCCTTTTCGGAGGGGAACGCGGCAGCAAATCTGTCTACGCCCTGATCAAAAATAACGTAGAACAGCACCTGTCTTCAAAAACAACTCTGCAATTAAATCCTGGAGATGTAATCAGTTACCGTACTTCTGGTGGGGGTGGTTATGGACACGCCTTTAATAGAGATCCAGAAGCTATTCTAAATGACGTCCTACAAGGCAAAATTTCTACAAATCGCGCTAGAAAACGCTACGGAGTTGAGATCAGTTTGTCGTCCCAAAAAGTCGACATGACAATCACCGAGGATTTACGCCGTGGCCGGAGATAAGGTCCGCAATAAAATCGATCCAATTCATTTCGAGGTTATCCGTTCAGCTCTAACTCAAGTAACCGAAGAAATGGCTGCCGCCCTAAGACGTTCAGCTTACTCAACTAACGTCAAAACCAGACAGGATTTTTCCTGTGCTTTTTTCGACCGTGATTGCAAGCCTATCTCCCAGGCATTTACTCAACCAGTCCACCTCGGATCATTTGTGGAACTGATACCTACTTCGGTCGAAGCATACGGGGCAGAAAACCTCCAGCCCGGCGACATGCTGGTAGTAAACAATCCATTTGGCGGTGGTTCACACCTAAACGATGTGACCGTCTTCGGTCCGGTTCATCATCAAAACGAACTTATTGGTTATGTAGCTTCACTAGCCCATCATGTAGATGTCGGTGGAGGAGCTCCAGCATCAATTGGCCCTTTTCAGGAGATTTTCCAAGAAGGAGTGATCATCACTCCAGTCAAGCTCGTCAAACAAGGTGAAATGAATGAAGATATCTTCAAACTTCTTCTTGCTCAAATCAGATCAAAACGCGTCACTGCAGGGGATTTCCGAGCTCAAGTCGCTGCTAACACTGTAGGATCTAGGCGACTGTCCGAAATAGTTAGAAAATACGGCTCAGAGGATTTCGACCGATATGTCAAGGCAGTAATTGACTACACTGATCGACGAACCCGGGCAGAAATCTCAGATATACCTGATGGTATTTACAAATCGGAAAGTTTTCTAGATTTCGACGGATTTACGGAAAACCCTGTCACCCTTAAGACCAAAATTACTGTCGATGGCGAAAAGGTATATTTCGATTTCGATGGCTGTGATCCACAAAGGCGCGCACCAGTAAATTCCACCAAAGCCATGACTTTCTCAGCATGCGCCTATGCACTTCGAGCATTAATGGCCCCGGATCTACCTGTAAATGATGGCTTCTACCGTCATGTCCGGATGAACGCTAAGCCCGGAACCGTCGTACACGCGCTCCACCCTGCGCCGGTTGTCGGTGGATGGGAGACACAGGTTCGCGTCAATGACATGCTTTTCAGAGCATTTGCACCAGGAATGCCTCAAAAAATCGCTTCGTCAACCAAAGCGATGATGGCCCAAGCAGGATTTGGAATCATCGATCAAAAAACGGGAGAATACCACTGTAACTACGAGGCCCTTGCCGGAGGATATGGAGCAAGGGAAACATCTGACGGACCCGACGCCGTGCAGCAACACGGCCAAAACACTGAAAACGCTCCAGTAGAGGAAGTAGAATCTCACTTTCCTGTGAGAGTATCCCAACTTTCACTTATCGAAGACTCGGAAGGTCCCGGGAAATTTCGTGGAGGTCTCGGAATGAGACGTGACTACCACTTCCCTAATGACGCGGCCACATTCACTGTATTATCGGACAGAGATCTCGAAGGTCCTAAAGGCATCTTCGGCGGCATGAGTGGGCGAAAGGCTTACTATATTTTAAATCCAGACGATTCAAAGCGTACGAAAACCGAACTCAGTTCAAAGTGTGTGATTGAACTAAAACCTGGGGACACTGTCAGCTTCCAGACCCCAGGCGGCGGCGGTTACGGATCCCCTCTTGAAAGAGACCCGGAAAGAGTCTTGGAAGATGTCACTCTAGGGAAAATTAATTTCAAACGTGCACGTGAATGTTATGGCGTGATCATTGACAATCTCACCAACGATGTCGACAAAGCCGCCACAAAAAGATTAAGAGAACAAATAAATAAGTCGAGGTCATCTCATTGAAGGAGCTAAATACAAAGCGATTCAGAATCGGTGTCGACATCGGTGGAACATTTACTGACGGTACGCTAGTCGATTCGTCAACCGGACAGGTAATCACCTCAAAAGTTCTAACAACGCCTGCCGATCCTGCATCCGGGTTCATTTCTGCAGTTAATAAATTGCTAGGAGTAAGTAACGATGTAGACCCCAGTGAAATCGAACACGTAGTTCATGCAACCACAGTTGCTACAAACGCGATTATCGAAGGGAAAACTGCAAAAACTGCATTTGTCACCACTCAAGGATTTCGAGATATGCTCGAAATAGCCAGGCAAATCCGACCTTCTTTATATGATCTCCAGTTTGAAAAACCAGCACCACTTGTACCGCGCCAACTTTGTTTCGAAATCCGTGAAAGACTTGATGCTAAGGGTAATGTAGTTACACCCCTTGACGAGAAAGCTCTTGCCATAGTAGTCGATCAGCTAGCTGAAACTGAAGTAGAGGCTATCGCGATTTGCCTGCTCCACTCCTACCGCAACCCAGATCATGAACAAAAAGTCGGCGAAGCAATCAAAGCAAAAATTCCAGATGTAAAATTATCCCTCTCATCTAAAATTGTCCCAGAATTTCGTGAGTACCTGCGTGCATCGACAACGGTAATCAATTCTGCTGTAACCCCAATCGTAAGCACATATTTAGCATCGATCCTCGAAAAGTTACATTCAGCTGACGTCAATTCTGAGCTCCTTGTAATGCAATCTAATGGTGGTGTATACCCGGCTCAATCTGCATCGGAATCACCAGTGTTTATGGTCGAATCGGGTCCGGCAGCCGGCGCTGTAGCAGCTGCATCCCTTGGATCCGCACTCGGTTACCCAAACGTAATTTCTTTCGACATGGGCGGCACCACTGCAAAGGCCAGCCTCATACGCAACGGGCAACCAAACATCACCAAGGATTACAGCGTGGGCGGGGCAGCACAAAGCGGCGATGGGGCGTTTGGAGGAGCATCGGGTTACCCGATCAGAACACCAGTTGTGGATCTTGTCGAAATCGGAGCTGGTGGCGGATCTATCGCATGGGTAGACTCAGGTGGGGCTCTACGCGTCGGGCCGCAATCTGCCGGCGCTGACCCTGGCCCAGTTTCCTATGGGCTTGGTGGCAAAGAACCAACCATTACCGATGCTAATCTGATTTTAGGACGTCTTGATCCAAGCTATTTTGCAGACGGTCAAATATCTCTTGATACAGAGGCCGCAAAAAACGCCATACATAAGCACTGTGCGGAGCCATTAGGATTATCCATTGAAGCAGCGGCACATGGAATCATCGAAATTGCAAACACAGCAATGGTAAATGCCCTTCGGCTGGTATCAGTACAACGGGGACATGATCCGAGAGACTTCATGTTAATGGGATTTGGTGGCGCAGGACCTGCTCATGTCGTCAGGCTCGCAGAACAAGCGGGAATACCGCAGGTATTAATCCCAGCCGAACCCGGGACCGCATCAGCCCTAGGACTACTCGTAACGGACGTCCGAATGGAAAGTTCCGCAACTCTCATCATAAGGGCCGACCAAGTCGAGCTATCGCGTATAACCTATGAATTCGAGAAACTGGAAAATTCGGGGCGTTTAGCTCACAGCGCGGCTGCATCAGCATCAGGCGAACCCATTTTCGAACGAGCGATAGAAATGCGCTACTGGGGGCAAAGTTTTGAACTAAGCGTTCCTGTACCTGACCGAAAAACCATCGATAATGATTGGATGAACGACCTGATTGAAGCATTTCATGAGTCCCACGATAGTGCCTACGGCTTTAGAGCAGACGATGAGCCAGTAGAACTCGTAAACCTTCGATTAACAACGGTAGGTAAAATCGCACGGCCACAACTACGAAAACTGGACACTATTGATCATGATATACAGGTTGCCATAAAAGGAGAACGACCTGTTTACTTTGCAACCGACTCCAGCCAAGGAGGCGTCATTAGTACAACCGTTTACAATCGCCAGAAGCTCCCTCCTCGATCCACATTCAACGGTCCAGCAATTGTTGAAGAGCCAGACTGCACGACAGTGATTCAACCATCATGGTCGGTAACAGTGGACGATTTCGGCAATCTCATCGTTGAAAATAACCAATAAACCAAAAAGAAGAATCACATTGTCAGATGATATTAACCGTGCATGGACCATGGCTAGTCGGCCCAAGGGCGAACCCAAACAAGAAAATTTTGCTCTAGAAGAATCGCCAATCCCAAGCCCCAAGCATGGTGAACTACTAATACGGACCCTGTTCATGAGTCTAGATCCTTACATGCGAGGCCGAATGCGGCCCGGTCCATCCTATGCAACACCACTTCAACCCGGCGACGTAATGACAGGTGAAGTCATAGCGCGTGTTGAACAAAGTAAATCTTCAAATTACACGGTTGGAGACATCGTCCGAAGCTCGATCGGATGGAGAGAATGGGCTGCGGTTTCAGAACACTCAGTAAAACGTGTGGACCCCTCACTTGGTCCAGTATCAACAGCTGTTGGTGTATTAGGCATGCCCGGTCTCACCGCATACCACGGACTACTTGACGTAGGACAACCAAAAGCGGGCGACACACTAGTCGTATCAGCTGCCTCTGGTGCAGTGGGTGCAGTCGTCGGACAAATCGGAAAAATCAACGGCTGTAACGTAATCGGAATCGCTGGTAGTGACAAAAAATGTAACTACGTAAAAAATGATCTTGGCTTCGACAACACGATTAATTACAAAACTCAAGACGTATCAAGCGTACTCAAACGGCTTTCACCTAATGGAGTCGATGTCTACTTCGATAATGTGGGTGGACCAGTACTAGACGCCGTACTAGACAACCTAGCCTTTAAGGCGAGAATCGCCATCTGTGGACAGATTTCACAGTACAACTCTGATGAAATCCCGCTGGGACCTCGCAACATGTGGGCTCTATTACGTACACAATCGAGGGCCGAAGGATTTCTGGTTTACGCGTTTGAACAACAACATGAGATCAGCAGAGCACGATTGGCTGGATGGATCAAAGAAGGACTTCTGAAATACAAGGAAGACATTGTAGACGGATTCGAAAAAGCTCCAGAAGCTTTCATCGGCCTACTGCGCGGAAATAATTTCGGCAAATTATTGATCAAAGTTAGCGATTGACCCACACAAATAAAATCAGGCAAACTTAACTGATCTGGTGAGTTGCCATGGAACAAAAGGTCTTGAATTTAACCTGTTAAGTGGCATGTAAGCTTGACCAGTTAGCTCGGAATGCTTACTGTTGACCGTAACGCGGAAGTGGCTCAGTGGTAGAGCATCTCCTTGCCAAGGAGAGGGTCGCGAGTTCGAATCTCGTCTTCCGCTCCATCTCAAAATGAACTGAGGAGTCCTCGCAGAAATGTGGGGGCTTTTCGCGAAGTGACACCTTTCGACCTAAATAAATAGGTAATTCTCATTGTGATAAACCCCAAGCTGTTCGTAGTCATATGGCTTGTCGTGACAATAATCTGGCTGCTTGGAAAGCAACTCTCAGGATAGGTTGTCTGCATGGACAGAGAGAAACTAATCATCCGATTCGCGTTCATGATGATCCCTATTGGGATGTTGATAGCTTGGACGTTTGGAAACTGCAGTTAGCCAGTCATGCGTCGTCTACGGACAACCTATGCGGTTTGAGCGTTGCTCATATCCATAGACCGTATGTAAATCTCCGATACTCCCCACGTATTATTCGAGTTGGATACTGTTCGCAGTTTATGCGAATTTCCGGTAGGTTATACATCGAAAATGAAGTGCTTGGTAACTTAAACGGGAGCCTGGAATGTTCGACTTTATAGTTAAGAATGGCACTGTGATCGACGGAACCGGAGCCGAACCGATGAAGGCGGATGTGGCGATCACTGGAGATAAGGTGATTGCCGTCGGACACTTGCCTGTAGAGGCAGCCAGGACCATTGACGCTACAGGGCTTGTTGTATCACCAGGATTTATCGACCTTCACGCCCACAGCGATATATCGTTCCTCGTAGATCCACTGGCCGACAGTAAATTGCGCCAAGGAGTCACCTTGGAATTGCTTGGCAATTGCGGGATGAGTTTCTGTGCACCGCTGAACGATAAAACCTTAGGGTCCTTCAGCTCATGGGCGAAACGCTCTAGTCCTGATCTGGAGCCAAACTGGACCAATTTCGCTGGCTATTTGAGTGCGCTAGAGCAGGCCGGATCAGTTATCAATATAGCTACTCAGGTAGGTCATAACCAGATCCGATCATTTGTGATGGGGGATGTTGCAAGGGCACCTAGCGCCGACGAGTTGCTAGATATGGAAAGGAACGTCGTGGAAGCGCTGGAGGCTGGTGCAATGGGCCTGTCGACCGGTCTTTACTTCGCGCCAGGCAGTTACTCTCTCACAGATGAAGTCATATCTCTAACGTTACCTGTCGCCCAAAGGGACAAGTTGTACTCAAGCCACATGCGTTCGGAGTCAGACGAGAGTCCCGGTCTGTTCACTGCGATACAGGAATCAATCGAGATTGGTCGTCGGACAGGTGCCCGCATTGAAATTTCTCACGTCAAGGCACATGGTCCACGAGTATGGGGACGCTCAGCCGCAATCCTCGAGTCAATAACGGAGGCCCGCAGTGAGGGCATCGATGTTGCTGGCGATCAATATCCATATGTAGCATGCAGCACTCCACTAAGTGGCGCGATATTTAATCGTTGGGCCCACGATGGCGGTCGTCCGGCCCTGCTAGAACGACTGGCTGATAGTGATTTGCGTCCCAAGCTGCGCGAAGAGGCAGAATATTCATCGGTGAGGTTTCAGGGTGCCGAAGGTTGCGTAATAGCCGGTTATCCGCCAAAAACCGAATACGAAGGGATGACGCTAGCCGAGGTAGCAGATATACAAGGTAAAGACCCGGTTGAGGCGGCATTCAGCATGATCGAAAAATCCGAGGTGTCAGTGGTTCTGTATTCAATGTCTGATCCTGACGTGGAAACGATTGCAGCATCTCCAAATATCTCTGTCTGCTCCGATGGCAACTCACTTCGGACAACAGGACCACTCGGTAAAGGCAAGCCACACCCTCGGAGTTACGGTTCTAACGCCGGATATTTGCAAAGAATGGTGCGGGAAAAGAATCTAGTTTCTCTGCCGGAGGCGATACGAAAGATGACTTTGCTTCCGGCGCAACGACTGGGCCTTCATAAACGTGGGCGGATTGCTCCCGGTTACTTCGCAGATATTGCTGTGTTCAATCCTGAGACGATAGCCGAACATGCTACTTTTGCAAACCCACACCAGTATTCAACCGGTGTATCCCATGTGCTGGTTAACGGGCGATCGGCCCTTATCGACGGAGAACCTTCTGGTGACCTGCCGGGACGAGTCATTAGATCTCATAGCGACTGATTTAGATAAAATACAGGGTGACCCCGGCGGTAGCCATCCCATCAATGAAGATCTAAATGGTAACTCAATGAAAGTTTTCGAGTCTTATTCACTAAACCTCAGGGTGATCACTACATAATCCTGTAGCCAATCGCACGACATTATCCAAATAGGCATTCTTCTCGGGAAGTTATCCCTAGGTTGAACCATCCACTTGTCGCAGGGCTTCAATAGTCTGATGGATGTCTGGTGGTAAAGGACCTGACTGCGCGGCTAATACGCTCTCCTCGATCTCCTGGGGACTGGATGCGCCCACGAGAATAGTCGAAAGTTTAGAATTGGCTATCAAGAACCTAACAGTCAATGCCGCGATAGAAATGCCCGTTGTCTTAGCCAATTTAATGAGACGCTCATCCGAAAATATCGCTCCTGTTTGAGACAGAGGACCCTTAATAGATAATCGAAACGGAGAGGGTTCATCTGACACAGCTAAACCTCTAAAAATTCCTCCTATGACATAAGCAATTCCTTGCTCATCAACCAGTGCTTCAACGAACTGTGGAGAGCGACGGTCGAGAAGCGAATACTGACTGGCTGATAGACACATATCCAGTTTTACTCGACGAAAGACATGAGCCAATGCCATGGATTGGTTGAAACTGAGGCCAATGTAGTCGCATAGCCCTTGCGCCTTTGCTTCGCGGAGCGCCTGAATAACGGCTGAGCTTTCGTAGTCGTATTCCCTATCAAGGTCCAAAAGTTCGTCGTCATTAAGTGCGTTAGGTGACCACGCCTTGGCCTTCTCCATATCGTGACCCTGAAGTACATCGATTTTATCCCGGCGTAGGGCGTTTAAACTGTCCTGCAACTGCGTGCGACAATCTTCTAACGTGCGGTAACCCATTGGATTCGCCCCACCTAGATTCGTATAGCTAACCAACTTTGTTGCGAGAAGATGTGGTTTTGTTGCCCCGTCAAGCCCCTCACCCATGATTAGCTGCGACTTGCCCCTCTCAACCCAACGGCCATCCGCGCCGGCTTTACCGTACGCGGGCGATGTATCGAAATAGGTAACACCCATATCGAGCGCATGTTTGACAGTCGCTACCCCTTGTTCATAGGAATGCTTATACAAACCTGCGCCGCCAAGGCCGATAACACTGACTTTTTCACCAGTACATCCGAAAGAGCGGTGTTCCAATGCAATTGGCATAGTTACCTCAGTTGGTCATCGTAGCATTCTCTGGCCACTGGCAAATACAACAGCCAAAACACACGACAACATAACTTGACTTTGTGTTGTTGGCATAATGATCCTTACGGACTATTATGCGCCATGGTGGCTAACAAACTCTTCGGAACCGCAACACCGTAAACATAAGAAAGAGTCGCAAATGTCAGAGAACTTTGACTTTGAAATGTTATTGGACGTCAAAACACCCATGCGAGACGGGGTAAATCTTTCCACCGACATCTACTTACCAAAAGCAAACGGTCCATTTCCAGTGATCCTAATGAGGACACCATATAGCAATAACGGTGACGATATCGTAAAGACAGCAATCGGATACGCAAATCGTGGCTATGCATGTGTGATGCAAGACGTACGTGGTAGATGGGATTCTGATGGCGATTATTACCCGTTCCACCAGGAAGCGACAGATGGTTATGACACCCAAGAATGGCTTGGCGAACAATCTTGGTGCGACGGAAATATTGGAATGGTAGGAGGATCATATCTCGGTGGAGTGCAATGGCTTAGCGCTCCTCTGAAAAGCAACTATCTCAAAGCCATGGTGCCCCGTGTCATGTGTACGGATTACTACAAAGGATTAATTCATCCTGGCGGTACTTTCCAGTTAAACGTCATGATGACATGGGGCATGCGAACAAGCGGGCGCACGGCACAAACCATTGACTACCACAACTGGACCAAGGCATTTTACTCTCTGCCGCTCGCCGATCTAGGGGGCAGTACAGGACGCAACATGCCTTTCTGGCAAGACTGGCACGAACATCATAACGATGATGAATATTGGGACGAAGTTAACACAGAAAGACGCTTCGCCGATATTGAAGTCCCGGCCCTAATTATGGGGGGCTGGTACGACCTTTACGCCCCTGATGCTTTTGACAACTTCAACGGAATGCGTAAACAAGGGGGTTCGAAAATAGCGCGACAGAGCAGGCTAATAATGGGTCCTTGGCCACACAGACTGAGCCAATCGACAAAAACTGGAGACATAGATTTTGGCGCACCATCCAAAATAGATCTTGATGCCCTTGAACGTAAATGGTTAGATCGCTGGCTGCGAGGTGAAGACAACGGAATAGAGAACGAAGCGCCCTTACGCCTGTTCATAATGGGCACAAATAATTGGCGCGACGAACATGAATGGCCTCTGGCAAGGACAGACTGGCAATACTGGCACCTTCACTCAAACGGTCAGGCCAACAGTGCCGATGGCAATGGAACACTTTCATTGGAAAAACCGGGCAATGAACAGCCTGATAAATTCTCATATAACCCTGAATACCCTGTCCAAACAATCGGGGGGAACAATTGCTGCTCCCCCGATATCGTGCCATGGGGACCATATGATCAACGTCCTGTCGAAAGTCGCAGTGATGTGTTGTGCTTCACCACCAATCCCATGTCAAGTGATTTCGAAGTAACTGGACCAATCAAACTCAAAATGTACGCTTCAACCGATTGTTTGGATACGGATTGGACTGCAAAACTGGTAGACGTTTCGCCAGACGGTTACGCAAAAAACCTTTGTGACAGCATAATCAGGGGCCGTTATAGACAGGGTTTTGAGAAACAGAACCTGCTGGAGCCTGAACAGATTTACGAATATGAGATAAACATAGGTGTGACGGCTAATGTATTTAAAACCGGGCACCGAATAAGACTCGAAGTTTCTTCTTCAAATTTCCCTCGATTTGATCGCAACTTAAATACTGGAAAACAGGTCGGCTATGATTCTGAAATGCGCGTTGCAAACCAAATGGTGTTTCATTCAGACAAATATCCATCACATTTAATTCTTCCAGTTGTGAAGCAAACATAGGTATGACCACTGTAGTGACTGGAGCTGGAGGATTCATCGGTAATGTCCTTGTGCGCGAGCTTATTGCCAGAGGCCGTTCAGTTAGAGCTGTCGTCCGATCCAACAAAAAAGCACTTGAAGAACTTGATATAGAGATCGTCACTGCCGACATAAGGAATGCATCTTCAGTTGACAGGGCGCTTGCCGGAGCAGAGTCAGTGTTTCACCTTGCATCAGTAATCTCCTTATCAGGGGACCAATCTGGCAATGTGACCGAAACCAATATTAATGGCGCGAAAAATGTCGCAAAAGCTGCTCTTAAAAACGGTGTCAAAAAATTTATTCACTGCAGCTCGATTCATGTATTCGACTTGGAAGAGCATGGTAAAACAATCAATGAAAATACCATGCGAGTCACTATGGATTCACCTGTTTACGATCGGACAAAACATGGAGGAGAAACAGCGGTGAGGGATCTTATTAAAATAGGTCTCCCCGCAATAGTTATTCACCCAACTGGGGTGATCGGCCCTGGAGACCATCGACCATCACGTATGGGTCAGGTACTACTCGACCTATCTTCCAAAAAGCTTCCTGCACTAATTCCCGGAGGATTCGACTGGGTAGATGTACGTGACGTATGTGCCGGTGCGCTCGCTGCAGAGGAATATGGACGAATAGGAGAGAGTTATATTCTTTCGGGTCAATGGCATTCAACGCGTCAACTCGCAACCTTTGGTGAAGAAATTACAGGAACGCCACCACCAACATTCGATTTACCAATATGGCTAGCCCAAGGCATAGCGCCTTTAGGAAGCCTATTGGGCAAAATAACCAGCAAAGAATATCGATTGAATCCAGATACAGTATCAGCCCTGAAGTCAGCCCGCGCAATCTCTTCAGCAAAAGCTAAAACCGAACTGGGATTCAAGCCACGCCCAATAAGAGATTCGGTACATGATGCTTATAAATGGTTTGAGAAATTCGGATTACTAAACAAGCCGCTGTTGCATAAAAATGGATTCGATTCTTGACAGAACTCGACTTTCACAGATGGGCGGTGTGGTCCCAATTAATCATTGCGGCCATAACGTTTATAAGCGTGGTTTTCGTAATCGCACCATATGGACGCTACGAGCGCAGTGGGTGGGGACGACGTGTTCAAAAAAAACACGGGTGGATCTTGATGGAATTTCCTGCCGTCGTTGTGTTTTTAGCTTTGTTTTTGATCGGAGAAAAACGCTTAGATCTCATCCCGTTGGTATTTATGGGAATCTGGCAAATCCATTACATTCATCGAGCATTTATATTCCCATATCGAATGCGATTTTCCTCTCGTAGTATCCCACTAATCGTTCCCGTACTGGGGATAACATTCAACACACTTAATGCATACATCAATGCACGTTGGATCACTCACTTCGGAAATTACGGCTCGGAATGGCTTCATGACCCTCGATTCCTAATCGGCTTAGCAGTGTTCATAGCAGCATGGCTTGGAAACCTGGATTCAGACAACAAGCTCAGATCTCTTCGGAAATCCGGTGATACTTCTTACAAGATCCCAAAGGGCGGTCTCTACCGGTGGATTTCGGCTCCTAATTACGGATGCGAAATCTTGATGTGGATGGGTTGGGCGATCGCAACATGGTCAACAGCCGGATTAGCTTTTGCCCTGTATTCGACAGCCAATCTCGCCCCTAGAGCACTCAACCACCATTCGTGGTACCGCAAAAAATTCAAAGAGTACCCGAGGGACCGTAAAGCTCTGATCCCATACATTCTTTGAAATACTGGCCCGACGAATCGATAAAAGCTTAAATCACCTGGGCAAAAATGGACCAGGGTGTTTAGGCTCTCCGCAAGCTTCAGCCAGCCAATCTTCCTGAGCAAGATGATCGAGAGCGCTATATTCAGTAGGTGATAATACTGTTACTTCAGCGTTTATAGCATCAGCAATTGTCGCGGACGACACATCGCTTAAACCGCTAACAGCCAACAGCGTATTTGCAGTGATGTTAGGCGCAAACTTCATCGGGTCAAAAAGCCCTAACGTGCGTTCTGCCTCCTCCCATTTTTCCGGATTTAAACGCCTGTAATCATTAAATTCCTGTTGGGGGTACACATCAGTCGTGCTAGCGGAATAACGTTCCCAGTCATCAAATACAAATTGTCCTGAAGTCAAAAGCACTTCAACATCATTCCGTAAAGCGGCTGACTGAAAAGCTAGGTCAGATCCAGATATCGCCAAGTTACCAGAATTTATCTCTGGCTGATCAAGCAATACATCAATACCTCGGAGGCAGTCAGCAACCATCTCTCGCCACCTGTATGTATCTTGATCGGGAAGTCCGTCAGTCAATAGCCCAGGATACGCTGCCTTGTAATCATCATCAGATAAGCGCTGCCCTCGATGACATAGAGCCATTACAGCGAACCGATTTCTCCTTTCCCATGCCGGAACCGCCACAACGCTACCGTACCCGGGGGCTTGAAATAAAGGCGTAAATGGAGCAGAAACCTTCGGAACCAAATAATATGCAAATAGCGGATAATCACCAATCCCTGTAAAACTAAGTCCCCACGCCGTCGATAATTCATTCGACCGCAACGGAATCCTCGCACGCCGCACCGGCGCAGAGCGAAGCGCAATTACTTCGTCCAAAGTGGATTGCCAGAAATCAACGAAATGACGTTCACCAATCAACATTATTAGTATTCCCCATCAGATTTCTGGCACAAAACCACCGGCTGAAGAACCAACCGGATTGGGTGACAGATGCTTAGCAAAAAACTCAGTTATAACCTTGCCATGCCCCTGACCTGCTCCAGATTCATGACCACAATCTTTGTAGGTGTACATCTGCTTGTTTTCACTGCCAATAGCTTCGAAAACCGCAAAACCTGTCTCAGGCGGACACACGTCATCTTTTAACCCAACATTAACAATAATCGGACATTTGATCTGATCAACGAAATTATGTATATCGTACAAATTAAGCGTGTCCCTTACCGTCGATTCAGATTCTGGATTCAAGCGTAAATAATCATTGATTTCTTCATATGGATAGGTTCGGGTCAGAGAGGCAGAGTCCATCATTGAGCATAGATAAGGAGCGCCGGCGGATGCGGCAGCAACCACATTATTTCTCAAAGAAGAAACAAGCAAAGTCAAAGCACCGCCCTGACTCCCACCGAGAACCCCGAGACGACGCTCGTCGACTTCAGGCATCTGAGCCAGGAAATCAAAGGCTCTCACAGCATCCATATAAAACCCCCTGTAACCATAAGTACTCCGGGATTCGATGTTGTGAGTAAGAAGACCTGGGTAGCCAGGATTAAAAACCCGATTTGAGCGCAATTTGTTTCTGGGTGCAGCTGAAAAAACAGCATAGCCATCACGAGCTAAATCCGTCGGCAGTTTTGGCTCACTTACATATCCGGGAACAAACAGTAACCCGGGCAAGGGATCTGGATGATTCCTAGGCCTCGCATACCAACCAGCAATTTCAACGGATTCATAACTTCTATAAACGGCTTCAAAAACCTCAACATGATAATTAGATCTCATGGGATCAAGGGTTAGCCGAGGGTTCAAGTCAACCCTTTCAGTTGCCTCAAGTGTTTGTCGCCAGAATTCTTGAAAATCATGGGGTTTGACGACACTGGATCTGTAATTGGATAAATTTGATTTATTCAAATGAGCCTCCAGTCAGCTTTTTATCTATGCAATAGAGCGATAGCTTTTATATATCTTCAATAATCTTTCATTTAAAGGATTGATCCGAACATATACACTAGCAGCATCTAGATTAACCGAGCTTAAAATCCATGCGAATTACGATTCACGAATATGATTCACGAAATAATAAAAGATTCCTTTATTGAGAGCAAGTTACCAGATTCAGTTCGCAAATTATTAGCACATTAAACAAATCCACTGTATATATATGTTCATAACCTATGTTAATAACCCATTCGGATAAACAAACTAACAAGATGCGGCAAAACATTACTTCCGACAAAACTATAGTCATGACCATTGGACAACGTGTCGAGATTTTCAGAAAACGACTAAACCTCACTCAGTCTGAGCTGGCCAAACGCTTCAACAAACCACGCACGCAGGCATGGATATCCACGGTTGAGTCCGGTAAAGTCAGCATCAACGTTGCGGACCTGATAGAGATTGCTTCAATTTTGGGCAAAACTACCACAGATCTAATCTACGCAAACGAAGGGCAAGAAAAAGCGCGGACCCATTCACTCAACTCTATCATCAAAGAATTAAATCAAAAAAGCCCTCTTGAATTACCGGTTTATTTACAAAGGCAACTTTCAGATCCAACGAGTGAGCCTATCGATTACCAGTATTCTTCAAAATTTTCTGGGTACACAATGCTTGGAGATGAGGGGGCCATCGATTCTGTACATAACCAAAAAATAATGGTTGTGGAACGATATTACTCAGAACCATTGCTGAATATCACCGATTTATTATCATTCAGCACAGAACAAGCCCCACACGCCGATCTAGATACCAGAAGCTCAGATCGCGTAATCGCCAAACTTGACAAGCCGTATTCAGGTCTTGACATCCATCCAGGCATTTTTAATATCGATGGCAGTCTCACGACACAAATTCGTGGTGAAAACCCAGTGCATCTAAAAAAAGGCTCTTATGAAATTCTAGGTGTTCTAATATTGCGCCGAACCCTATATAAGTCTTCAGTAATAAGGACCTGGCTACAACGCCAACATGGACTCATGAAGATAGAGAGAATGGGATATCCACAGGATTTTTAACTGTCTTCATAACTCCCGAAAATCGAAAGTTATAAAGAAAACATCTCTTCGGCCAACATTTCCTTAAGATACGGACTGAGAAACACCTCTGATTAAATCAGAAATACGCTCGCCAATAACCATTGCCGTTACGTTAGTGTTAGCTCTAATGCAGTCAGGCATGATAGAGGCATCTACCACCCTGAGATTACTTAGACCGTGCACCCGCCCAGCATTGTCAACTACTGATTCTGAGTCCGTTGCTGGTCCCATCTTGCACGTTCCAGATCCATGGTGACTGGTCCTGACATGACGCAACATCCAGTCATCAAGCGTTGCATCAGATTCCAAGTCTTTTTGCGATGGATTTACTAATTGGTCAATTATGTCCTTGTACGATTCCTCTTTGGCAAGGTCTAGGCATATGTAGACGGCTTCCCTTAAACGATTGCGATCATTTTCCTCTGCAAGATAATTAAAGTTTATATCTGGCTGACTGTCGGGATCTTTCGATCTCAAATTCACGCTACCAGATCCATCAGCCAAATAAATAACCGCAATCATCCCCACGCCGACTTCGTCGTCTCGAACAATTTGACCTGATGGAACAGTATACGTGTCAAATTCAGAGGCGTGAGCTATTGGATGGATAAACATATCGTTTCGGTGCGGTGATCCATCAGCCGTGTACCTGAGAGCATTCTGAATTCTAGGATCAAGTGGATGTTGATCAAAGCCTGGTTTCGTTGTGAAAGTCAGTTGCACCTGAGGATGGTCTCTCAGGTTTTTGCCCACGCCCGGCAAATCGGATAATACAGGGATTCCATGTTTTTGCAGTTCATCAGCCGGCCCCACCCCCGATAACATTAACAGTTGCGGCGATGCATAGGCACCACAAGCAAGAATCACCTCCCCAGCGGTAAGTTCAAATAAATCACCGCCCGATTCGGCTAAGACACCTGTAGCGCGATTCTTCTGAAAAATCACAGACTGTACTTTAGTGTCAGACCTTATTGTGAGGTTTAGACGGTGTCTTGCGGGATCCAGATAAGTCAATGCAGTCGACCATCTTATGCCACCGGCATTATTGAAAGGTGTCGAACCGATACCAGTCGAGTCCGGATTGTTCTGATCAGGGGACTCATCGAAACCGTAACTTTTACAAGCCTCATAAAATGCAATTTGATCGGGAAGCATCTCAGATTTATCCCACCTTCTCACCGGAACAGCACCTTCTCCACTATGAAAGTCCCCCGCAAAATCGGGATCTTTCTCAACTCTTAGAAAGTAAGGCAGTAAATCACGATATCCCCAACCTTCATTACCTTCATTCACCCAGGCATCGTAATCCTCAGGAACTCCTCGGAGGAAAATCTGCGCATTTACTGCACTAGAGCCTCCTACCACCTTGCCTCTCGGAACGCTAATGCTAGTGTTTTTTTCTGTTGCACGACCTTCGTATCCCCAGTTATGTGTACTTAGCTCTCCGAATGCTTTTGCCCAGATCCTAGGTTCGATACCGTAACCGTGCTTAAGTTCTGTAGGTAGAGTTTCGGGATCGGGATAATCAGGCCCTGCTTCCAACAATAAAACGGATCTTTCAGGGTCTTCAGTCAAACGCGCAGCCAATACTGAACCCGCAGAGCCTGAGCCGACAATTATCGTGTCATAAATCATAATTCCGACAGTATAAGCAGGGTTTGATAACAGGCGCCATGGAAATTCGTTTTAGCAAGGGTACTATTGGTCAAATGTACTTAGCCTGGTGGAGGTCCATATATTTATACGTCATATGGGAAACGCGCCCGCACACATGCTGATAAACGAAGAACCCGATACTGCACTGATCCAGAGCCTAGTTACCAATAAAACAAGGTTGGCAATTAGATTTAACCAAGTGAATTCCTAAGTAGTTTTAAACCCCTTAACCACCAGCCTCAATCGACTGCAAGATTCCCCGCATATGTCCGACACAATACGCCATGTATTCACGTCCCTGAGGACTATCAGTAGAGATCCGATTCAAATGATCGTAATCAATCACACCCTGATAATGGACGTCATGTAGAGCTTTTGCGACTCGGTACATACTCAGATCACCTTCGTCCGGCATAACTTCTTCATACTCACCATTTACCGGAATCGTACCTTTCACATTTCTGAAATGAACGTGAATTATTTTGTCCCCAAATCGGCGTATACCTTCGAAAATATCTTCACCTGATTCGTACCTTGTACCAACACAAAATGTCATACAGTTGTTTTTCGAAGGAACTTCAGAAAAAAGCTTTTCAAAAGCATCAAAGTTATAAAGAACCTGCGGAACGCCGTTTATTTTTGGGACCGGTGGGTCATTGCCATGCATGCCCACTCTGAGATCATACTGATCCAATACAGGCATCACGCTTTTGTATATATTGAGGGTGCCTTCCCATATCTGCTGTGCTGACGGAGCATCTGATCTGAGCGGCATATCTGCTAACTCACGTACCCGCATATGATGATGCTGGTATCCCCCACGTCCGGTGACCCAGCTGTGAAAGTTTTCTCTGAAGGGATGAAGCGTGGATGCTTGGAAAGCTTGGATGCCAAACATCGGAAGCCCTGCTTCACCACAAAGCTCAGCATTCACTTGCAGATTCTCGATTTCTCTCTCACCTTCGGGCCTTCCCAAAAAAGCGTTCACATAATGAGTCCCTGAGGTGTTTGCTCGTTCTATTTTCAAGCCTGCCTGATCGAGTTTCTCGATAACCTGATGAAGACCATCACGGTTAGCACGCCCCCCTGCTTCCTCGTAGCCCGGAACCATGTCCAGCACGATATCTACATAATCGACACCAATTTGCTTGATGAACTTCAAATCTTCTGGTCGATCCAACCAATCTGCGCTAATTCTAGTTCCTATCCTGGTCATCTTAGAGCCTTTCCCTCAATATCAAATGCGCCAATAAAGTTAGCCATACATGCTCTCAGCATCGTAAATAGGCTCGTACCCAATTTCGTTTTTTGTGGTTTCAATATCAAAAATGTTATAGGTGTTATTAGAAATAACGTAATAGTGTGCCCCAGCCCTCAGCCTGCCGGCACGGGAAGTTCTGAAACAACAGTCGACGAATCTTGCAGAGTCTTCCTGGTGACACCAAACCGTGAAATATGCAACTTCATCCTTTTTGCCATTTATATCGTTAATTCCTCCCCACCGAGCAGCTACAGCATCCTGTCCGGCAGCACACAGCCTATGACACCATGCCTCTACATAAGCTTTCTCCATGCCGTAATCTCCACTGGGACATGGCTCTGTCATGACCGAAAGTGGTTCAGGCCATTGAGGCAAATCGGCAAATCTTCTGTCAGCAATAGTGGAGTATGGTTCTTTATCAAAAGGAAAATATGCTCCTCCCGTGGAATGAACAGAGCTGGAACCTATGACCACTGCTTGGGGACAAACATCAATGATTGCGTTGAAGACCTTATCGGTCATGGCATTCATATCTGAAAGTGGATCCTTACGTGCCAAATACACTACAAGATCTCGTCCATTCAATGCCTGCCTCAATGTCTCATCATCGAGCGACACATCACATTCAATAAAATCACGCTGCGCTAAGGGATCTGATGCTTTATCAACAGCTCCAGGCAGATCGATGGAAGTAAGTCTATATTCCTTATCAAGCTTAGGCAGGTATGTTCTAAGCCCCGACCCTATCGTGCCCTTACCGCCTATCAGCAAAGTGTTTATCAATATGCTTTTTCCTGTCTGATCAATGAACTCAACTTACGAATCTCTCAAGTACTGCACGTCTTGGGCGAAAGCCTCTTTACTATTATCGATAAGACCTAATTGTCCCTTGCCCTTCACGTTTTGACGAGAACCATCCCTCTGTGGTTCTGTGTATAGTCCAAACCACTCCTCCATTCGAGATCGCAATTCAGAAATATCATTATAAAAAGCAGGATTACCAATCTGGTTTACAGTCTCTTCAGGATCGTTATTCAGGTCCCAGAATTCATTCGGTCCTGAGGGATACCTGTGTACATATTTTTTTGAATCGGTCCTGATCATCCGGGTCTGACCATATTCGTCATGCACTACCACTGGCTTTGGCTTTGCACCAGATTGACCAATCATAGACGATACAAAACTAGAGCCTGGACGATCTTCAAGTTTTTCTGAAGCGCTGACGCCAGCAAATTCAAGGATTGTTGGCATAAGGTCATAGTGGCTCAAAAGATCATTCGAGACTTCACCTGTTGGAATACGCCCTGGCATAGATAGAAGCGTAGGCACTTTGACGGAAGTATCAAACATATTAGGAGGATACGTTCCGTTGCCCTTACCCCATATGCCGTGGTGACCCATGTTCATCCCATTATCAGAAGTAAAAACAATCAATGTACTTTCACGCAGGTCATTAGCCTCCAGCCAGTCGATCAGGCGACCAATATTTGAATCCATTGCAGTTATAGCAGCAAAGTATCCGCTCAATAGATCTTTCCTCTCTTCCTCATCGCGTCCGATACTTCCAGCCGCGCCTTCCTTTGCAAGATGATTCACATGGAGAGGGTCCCACCTAACCGATTCGAATTCACAATTACTGCGATATTCATCGTAAAGATCCTCCGGATGCTGCTCTCGTCCCCACGGAGCATGAGGTGCTGTGTAATGAACATTCAGACAGAACGGGCGTTCCGAAACTATCTGGGAACTCAAATATTCAAGGGCGTTATCAGTAAACACGTCAGTGACATATCCATCTGCATAATACGACTCACCATCGTTAAACATCGGCGCGTGGAAGTAATCGCCCGACCCAGATTGATGCACATCCCAAAACTCAAAACCCACCTGAGGTACTACTGCATCTCCAAGGTGCCACTTCCCGCTCAGACCGCAATCGTAACCACTATCGCTTAAGATCTGGACATACGTCTGACGTCCCTTTAGGTACTGGATTCGTTCGCCATCCGAAGAAAGTTCAGCTGAATTACCTCTCCTAAGAAAATCTTGGACCCCGTGTTGTGATGGCATTTGACCCGTGAGTATGGATGCCCGAGCTGGCGAGCATACAGGTGAGGCACAGAAAAAATTATTGAACCGAATGCCGGTAGACGCGAGCCTGTCAAGGTTAGGAGTCTTCAACTCCCAAGTGCCCGCACAGTTCATGGCCCAAGGACCCTGATCATCACTCAGGATAAATAGCACATTGGGTCTACGAGGATTTTTACTTGCCATTATTTCTTCTCGATTATAAGTTTCGGGTCAACTAGCGCACCAATAAGCTATGTCAACCCTCGCAGGATGCCAAATTAAGACTTAGCTGCGATTCTTTCGCAACCATCCGTCCACAACACCAACCGTTTCATCTACCACATCAGACTGCATGCCATGCTGAGCCGCCAACGATTGCACCAGTTTGTCGACGCGTTCAATATTTGGAGCCCCGTTAGCCAATGCCCTAGCTGCCGAAGAAGGGTTGACCAATGCAAGCGCCGCATTAGCGTATTTTTCAAACGGAACCAGATCTCCCCGCTCTCCACCCAATTTTTCGCAAAGATCAATGACCCATTCATAAACCGACCGGGATGCAGACAGATCGGAATGTACAGCCTCTTTGATCGGGCGCATACCCGACTCTTGTACACAGCGGTAGTTTCCAGCCATCAACATGCTCCATTTAGCGAGAGGTGTAAACACTGAATCGTGCACACGCAGCTTAACAGGCAGCTCGACGTCCTCACCGTTCACCGCATACCTAATCGACTGTATTCCAGCCTCTAAGTTACGCAAAATATCTGTATGCACGTCCGAATCAAATCTCGCAGCCTTGAAATTTGTCGGCAAACCGACCTGAAGAACGTTAATTTTCTCTTCCGGCGGACGAAACGCCTGTGGATCAGGACTACAAAGGGTTATCAAAGCAGGGTCAAAGTTATCCCAAACACTTGGATCGGTATAGCTATCTCGGATTCCTTGAGAATCTATCGACTTAATTCTCCGAAGATAGGCAAGAGGCGGCATATTCATTATCGACATGCATGGCACTCCTGACTTCGCAACCCGATTCAAAAGATCTTTTAGCTCTGGAACACCATATTGCGGCTCTTGCATTGCCAAGCCGATCAAATCGTAATCTTCCGGATTCACATCTCTTGGGCCATCAGCAGAAAGATCACCCGCCATATCCTTTGTGTTCAGTTCAACAAGGTCTGCGACGCCCCTCGCTGCCATGCGAACCTTAGCGCCTTCAGAATTAATGAGTTTCACCTCTTCGGGAAGACAGACCAATTTAACATCATGGCCAGCAAGCGCTATCTTGGCCCCCAACAGAGATCCATAGGACGCGCCAAGTATGAGAATTTTATAAGCGGAAGACATGCTCGCTCCAGATCAACCCGATTTTCGAGTACAGATGATTTTGTATAGCGACAGTTTCAAACTAGATACACCGCAAGTCAACCATCAAGTGCATCTCAATAACAAGCACAATCACCTTCGATTACTTGATCGCATCCAGCAAATTTTGACAATCTTCAATCTTAATCTCACATAACAGAATGAGATTTCCTACAACGGCATACGTGGTATAACTCATACGAGTCGCGCTTATCCCACCAACAGCGAATGGAGCTGGCTTCCCACGGCCGGTAGCAACGTCTGCCGGACCCATTCCTAAGCCTAGCGCGTCTGCGTGAGTTTCATAAATACGAACTTCAACATCTCGCTGATTATAAAATCCATACCAGACACTCGTCGCGCCAGGAAGTGTTTCC
>VFGZ01000037.1 GCA_009392215.1 SAR202 cluster bacterium
TCTTCATATTCAGGGCGAGCTTCTTCTGTTAGCGGGTAGTAACGCCTCAAATCCCCCCCAGATTCCAGCTTTTCTCTACTGAATTCTTCCCATTCAGCATGCTCTTGCCCACGTTCAGCCAACTGTTCAGCCAAGTGAATCGGAACAACTACTGCCCCATCATCATCCGCTATGATGATATCCCCAGGGGCAACGTAGGTACCAGAGCAATTTACTGGAACATTTACCGCGTACGGGAACATCTCTGTTTGAGTGTGAAAATTTGGGGTTACACCCTTAAGCCACAGGCCTAATCCAATATCTCTGCTTTCAGCATAATCACGAATACAGCCATCAACTATTGCACCTATACCACCAGCACCATGAAAATATGTGAGCATCATGTTTCCAAACACACCACTATCGAGACGGCCCATCGCATCCACAACTATAAGGTCACCTGGTTGGGTGTTGTACAGAGCATGGCGATGAAGTTGAGTTTCAGGTTCGACATACTCGCCATCCGGATAGATATCATCACGCTTTGGCATAAATTGCAGAGTTAGTGCGGGACCAACCACTTTCTTGCCGGGAGTAAAGGGTAATGGACCCTGTATAAACGCATTCCTTATGCCCAGTTTATTGAGATCTCCTGATGCCGTTGCGGCACTTACATGCTCATACAACGTAGCAATCAATTTTTTAGAAGGGCGCCTAATATCTTGAATCGGATCCATATCACTCCTCCGGTAATGCGAAAATTTTGTAGGGTCATCAAACCGTACAGAACCCGTTAGTCAATGCAATAGCAACGAAACAATTATTAGAAAACAATCAACATTATTCATGTCTTTACAATCCAACACATGAACACTAAAGATTGTTTTTTTTCAACGCAAGCATCAAAACTAAATAAACACGGGGCTATCAGATACCGGATTCCGAAATAAACCATTTTCTATGACTTTATGCTCTAAATCAGTCAGGAGTCTGAACTAATAACTTTGAATAGAACCCCACAATCAACAAATAATGTTTATCATTGAGAGTGCATTCGACCTGCTAAGCGTGCGACTTCATCACGGAGATGTTGCCTTGCGATTACAAATAGGCAGAGTGCATAAACAAAGATCGTGGGACGATAACCGTACGGAACGGTGCTAAATATGCTCGAAAACGAGCAATTGATTGGATTCCCACGTACGAGGCTTGATTTATGGGTAAGAAGTTATTTGTTGGTAGCCTGGCCTGGGCGACAGATTCGTCCGGTCTACGAGCAGCTTTCGAGCGATTCGGGGACATTGAAGAGGCTCAGGTGATCAGCGACCGTGAGACCGGAAGGTCGCGCGGTTTCGGTTTTGTAACCTTCACTGAAGAAGGTTCAACACAACAGGCCATTTCAGAGATGAATGGTTCTGAGCTGGACGGTCGACCTATCGTTGTAAACGAAGCTCGCGACCAAGCACCCCGTGGTGGTGGTGGCGGTGGTGGATATCGCGGTGGTGGAGGTGGTGGCGGACGCCGAGAACGCTGGTAGTCATATAAAGCTGCTAACCGAATTATAAACGGGTGTAATCGAATGATTACACCCGTTTTGATTCTATAAACAAACCCCTCGAAGAATCCAACTACCATCCAGGCTTAATGTCGCATCGAAGTTGAAGCACCAACAAAGCAGTACGATACCCCTCAGCTTCTGAAAGACCACACACCGTAACCACACCTTCACCAGTGTTATGAGCTTCAAGCATTATCAACGATGCTTCTGCCGTCGAAAGATGTGGCAACGTCTTCAACAACGCCCAAATCACATAATCCATTGAATGATGATTATCATCAAAAAGTACGACTGCCCACCTATCATGTTTCATGTTCAACATCCATAATTTCAGGCATATGATAGGTACTCGTAACGGAGTCCTTCCCAATCAAGGTCCTAAGCAACCAATATTCATCACTCATTTCGGTCTTGACTAGATCCTCTATATGGAACACCCTGTCACGATAATTCGTTTCAACTATTGATCGCAAAGGTTCATGATCTATGAAGATTACTGATATCAAACCGTTTCCCGTCTGGGTGGGCACACGCAACCAAATGCTAGTAAAAGTTGAAACTGACGAAGGCATATACGGATGGGGAGAATCGGGACTCTCTAGTCGAGAAATTGCAGTCAAAGGAATGGTCGAACATTATCGCGAATTTCTTATTGGGCGTGATCCAATGCAGCGTGGATCACTTTGGCAAGAGATGTACCGCAGTCAATACTTTGAAGGCGGACGAACCATGACTGCCGCTATTTCCGCGATCGATATAGCTCTGTACGATATTGTCGGCAAAAAACTTAATGTGCCAGTTTACGAACTTTTAGGCGGTAAACACCGTAACTGGGTCCCAACATTCGCCAGTGGAACAGGTAGTACCCCAGAAGAAATGATCGACGTCGCTCAGCGAATAATTGCTCAAGGATTTGACTGTTTTCGCCTGCACCGATCATACAAGGCAGAGTCCAAAGGCGTTTTCGAACCGCGTGAAGCAATCGCCGAAACCGCAGAAGGGCTGATAAAGGCTCGTGAAGTGCTAGGACCCCGTCCAGTCATTGGAAATGATTTCCACCACCGTTTATCAGTTGCAGAAGCTGTTTCGTTCTGCCAAATGATGCCAGACCACACTCTGGATTTTCTTGAAGAACCCATCAGAGACGAAACACCCGAGGCCTATGAAACATTACGGAGAATGACGTCGATGCCATTTGCTCTTGGCGAGGAGTTCGCTTCAAAGTGGCAATTTCTACCTTACATCGAACGCGGTCTTGCAAACTACATACGCGTAGATATCTGCAATGTAGGAGGAATAACCGAAGCGATGAAGGTAGCAGGATGGGCAGAAGCACATTACATCGACCTCATGCCACACAACCCTCTAGGACCAATTTGTGTTGCTGCTACTTCACATATGGCTATGGCATCAGCCAATTTCTCATGGCTGGAAATAAGAGAGTCGGCCGGCGAAAGCACCGGATTTTACTCAAAGGAAGTCTTCCCGGTACAACCAGAAGTTACCCCCGGACGGGTAACCGTGCTGGACAGGCCAGGTCTCGGAGTGGAAGTAGATGAAGACTCTCTCACAGAACCATTCCGGTATTCAGAAATGCCACACCTCAAGCGAAATGATGGTTCGCATACCAACTGGTAGTTCAACTAATAGAAAACACGAAAGATTCAAAATGAAAATAACCGATATAAAACCATATGCCGTTTGGGTGGGTCGCCGAAACCAAATGCTCGTAAAAATTGAAACTGACGAAGGCATACACGGATGGGGAGAATCTGGATTCTCCGGGCGCGAGCTTGGGGTGAAGGGAATTGTCGAACATTACCGAGAATTCCTAAAAGGCCAAGACCCCATGAAACGTGGAGCCTTATGGCAAGAAATGTATCGCAGCCAGTATTTCGAAGGCGGACGAACTCTTACCGCCGCTATTTCCGCAATCGACATTGCTCTCCACGATATCGTAGGTAAAAAACTTGGAGTGCCGGTGTACGAACTGCTAGGCGGAAAACATCGCCACACAGTGCCAGTATTCGCTACTACCCCTGGCCCCTACGGACAAGACATGATTGACCAAGCAAGGGAGTTCATGGGTAGAGGGATAAATGCATTCCGCCTGTCGTATGACAATATGGACATTCAAAATAGTGGGTTGTTCGAACCGCGCGAGTCGATTGCCAATTCTGCTGAATGGCTAATCAAAGCCCGAGAACAACTTGGCAACCAGGCAATCATGGGGGTCGATTACCACCACCGCCTATCACCGGCTGAGACTGCCTCATTTTGTCAAATGATGCCCTCACACACATTAGATTTTCTAGAAGAGCCTATCCGTGACGAATCCCCTGAAGCATACGAAGCGCTGCGAAAAATCACAGATGTTCCTTTTGCTATAGGCGAAGAGTTTGCTTCAAAATGGCAATTCTTGCCGTATATCGAACGTGGAATTACCCAATATGCGAGGGTGGATATATGCAATGTGGGCGGATTTACTGAGTCGATGAAGGTAGCCGGATGGGCAGAAGCACACTATATCGATCTTATGCCACACAATCCCCTTGGACCAATATGTACTGCAGCATCCGTACATCTTGGAGCTGCCGTTCCGAATTTCGCATGGCTTGAAATCAATATGGAACGTGCCGAAAACCCTGACTTAAATATCTTCCCAGAACAGGTGGTGTTCGAAGGAAACGGCTATAAGGTCTCTGATAAGCCAGGTTTAGGAGTAGAGGTTGATGAAAGTAAGTTGACAGAACCATTTGCATTTTGGGAAGCCCCACATCCACATCGCGCTGATGGGTCACACACGAACTGGTAAAAAACAGATTAAATATAAGGACATTAGTTGGGCTGAATAAAATCAGCCAATTTTTGTCCACTGGCTGCTACATTTGTTCTTATTAAAAAATGTGTAAAAAGAAAGCAACGTAACCCTAATGGCTGTATCGATAGATTTCACTGGAAAGCGAGGCGTGGTATTCGGTGTCGCAAATCAGCGCAGCATCGCCTGGGCTATTTCAGAACGCTTGGCGGAGGCGGGAGCCGAACTAGCATTCACTTATCTGAACGAACGCTTAAAAGAACCGGTTGAAAAGACGACGGCCAAACTTAATAATCCACTACTTCTGCAATGCGATGCCACGCATGACGATCAAGTAGAAGCCGTATACGACCACATCAAAAACGAGTGGTCAGAAATCGACTTTGTAGTGCACTGCATCGCATACGCTGAACGAAACGACCTTGGAGGGGATTTTTCATCAACCAATATTCAAGGTTTCCGCACTGCCCTAGAAACCAGCGCTTACACCTTGATGCCTGTAGTAGGTAAGGCTGCGCCTTTGTTTGGTGAATCTGGAGGGTCGGTGATCACGCTTACTTTTGATGCCTCTCAGCGCGTGTATCCCGGTTATAACATCATGGGAACCGCTAAAGCTGCCTTAGAAAATGAAGTCCGACAGCTTGCCGTAGAATTTGGTGATCGCAACATCAGGGTAAATGCTATATCAGCCGGACCGTTACCCACTCTTGCTGCCCGCAGTATCCCGGGATTTCGAGATATGACCCGAGCTCATCGAGAACGATCTCCACTGCGACGAAATATCAATCATCAAGAAGTGGCTGATACAGCTCTATTTCTGCTAAGCCCTATGTCCAGTGGAATCACCGGAGCTACAGTCCCGGTAGACGCTGGCTATGGAATCGTCGCCCTATAGTTATACCCGGTCTTGAAACAACACTTTCAGCAACTACAAAAATAACCGTTCAGGACGACGCACCATAATTTCACTAGGTCACACCAAGCATTCAATATTTTTCAAGTCGCGCATTGAACCTCAATCTCACCGCACTGGATCATTTCTGTATGAAAATACAGTTTAGAGTCAGCAAGGAAAAAGCAAACACGGCTTATGAGTTAGCTGAGTTGAAGGATATATTTACCCAATGACTACAAAGTCAAACGAAACACTGGTTCGTCGCTACGTCGAAGACGTATGGAACAAGGGGCAAATTGAGTTGGTAGATGAACTACTCACTCAAGATCACGTACGACATGATCCATTTTTAGAGCACGATATTGTAGGGATTGCTTCGGTAAAAAAACAAATAAAGTCCCTACGACTTGCACTTCCAGACCTACATTTTAATGCCCAGATTTATCCGGCCGCTGACGGTTTACATATAACCAGGAAATGGACCATGAGTGGAACACATAACGGCGAATGGATGGGAATCCCACCTACTGGGTCAAAGATCATTAACACGGGCATGGCCCTATCACGCATCTGCCATGGAAAGATTAGCGAAGAGTGGATACAACGTGATGATGTTGGCCTCAGGAGGCAAATTAGAAGTTAGAATCAACCCAAGACAAGAGTCCAGCACACCGAACCCTGCAGCGAGCTCAACTCACCAATAGTAAATTACAACCATTCACATCTGGTCTGTAGGCTGGGGGTTTTCCGTGGTGTAAGGAAATTCTCGCATTGCCTTGGTAATGACCTCACGGGTAACAATACCAGATACATACCCATCATCCATTACGACCAGTTGCATCACTCCATATTGATCCATGGCATGAAGAGCATCACGACCCGAACTGAATCTTGAACAAAAGCGTAGGCTTTCAGATCGAGTTATGTCACCAACAACAAGTTTTCCCCTTTGCTCTACAGATATTCGTTCAAGATCAACAGGTGTAATAAAGCCCAGTAGTTCTCCTCCCTTGGACACAGGAATTGAACTCGTTAGGTGAGCTACCTCAAGATCAATCAATGCGTCTGAAATGAACTGATCGTGCTCTAACATCGGCGGCATAGGGGTAACGATATTTCCAATCCTAAAGGCCAACCGATCTCGTTCTGGCATGACTGAATTGGACTGTTCCTCTTGCTCATTGCGCGCTGAAGACATGAGAAACCAAGCAATAAGCCCTATCCATATTCCACCAACAACATCCCCATTAAAAATCTGCCATACCCCCCACCCAATCAACAGATAAAACACAACACGCCCAACGCGTAAGGCCACTTTTGATGCAAAGCGATCATTACCGGTGACCCCCCAGACAACGGATCGTAAAACTCTCCCACCATCCATCGGATACCCAGGGATTAGGTTAAATCCTGCCACCAAAATATTCATCCATCCTGTAAAAAAAATAACCCCATGAAATGGTGTTATCAGATGCTCGTGAATCGGATGAAATTTTATCCACCAACCCATCAGTGTTAAACCAATAAGCAATGAAACGGCAGGCCCTGCAAACGCAATTAAAAACTCATTACGTGGGCGAGATGCTTTGCCCTGAATTCTAGACACACCACCGAATAACAAAAGTGTAATACCTCGCACCCTCAACCCCTGTGCCAATGCAACAAATGAATGACCCAACTCGTGCGCTAAAACAGATGCGAACAATAGGAACGTCGTGACAATCCCAGCAATCCAATATTGCTGGGACGACCACATCTGAAAAAATACAGGATAAGCGCTAGTAGATAAAGACCAGGCGATTATTACAACTGCGACTAGCCACGTCGCATTGATATCAACTGGTATCCCATAAATGGAAAATAACTTTAATGAACTGCGCAAGTGTTAATTTTCTTCTTTCGAAAACCCATAAACCACTTTGTACCCCTGTTACCAACTATCATTCACATAACTATTAAATCGCCACGGGTAACAGTAAATCCCACCGAAAAAAAATCTAAGTCACAATTAAGGATACTGAACTAATTTACAGATGAAATTCTTTAAACAACCATTTTATGGATGGTGGATAGTCACAGCCGGCGGTCTAGTTCAGTGGTACACCTCCGCCATTTTCTGGCGCGGATTTCAAGCATTCGTACCGCCCATTCTTAGTACATTCGGATGGAGCCATGGCGCTACGGCCACCGCCGTATCGCTCCAGCGCAGTGAAAGCGGAATGATCTCTCCTTTTGTAGGAGTGCTCCTAGACAAATACGGACCGAGAAAGGTGATGGCGTTTGGTGTATTTGTGACGGGCAGCGGGTTCGTATTAATGAGCCAAATGCAAACCCTATGGCATTTCTACGTGACTATCGCATTGTTAACTCTTGGAATGTCATTTGGGACATACATTGTGTTTGTGGTCACAGTCGCTAATTGGTTTATAGAAAAACGTGCTAGAGCATTAGCCATACTAATGACATTTTCAGCTATTGCTGGACTCACTCTACCTTTGCTAGTGGCATCAATCGAACATTTCGGCTGGCGAGAAATGCTTATGGCTGGAGGAATAGGATTTTGGATAATTGGTTTCCCCGCAACTTTAGTCATGAAACGTCGGCCGGAAGACTATGGGCTGTTACCAGATGGGATATCAAACCACGGGAACCAATTACATAAATCACAAAACAGTCGGCTCCAACGGGTGCGAGAACACGCGATAACTATGCGCCAGGCCGTCAAGTTACGATTTTTCTGGCAACTAGCACTAGTGACAAGCCTAGGTCAATTGGTCAGTTCAACAAACCTTTTCCACTTCGCTGCTCTCTTAGAATATGGTTTAACAACTGCATTAGCCGCTACTGCTGCAGGCTCCGTGGCAATTGGCGACATTAGTGGCAGAGCCGGCATAGCTTTCCTCGGCGATAAATTTGACAAACGAAAATTGCTGACAACCGCTATGTTGATGCAAACCGTCGGAGTGATGGGCCTTGCGGGAATCAACGCATCAATTTGGGGCGTTAATCTAGGGCTATGGCCATTACCTTTTTTCGTCGTCTTTTTTGGATTAGGTTTCGGAGCTTCTATTCCACTTCGACTTGCAATACTCGGCGATTATTTCGGCCGTACAAGTTATGGATCCATCGTAGGTCTAACCAGTTCGGTAAATGCTCTGTTTGGCGCAGCCGGTCCAGCAATAGTGGGATTTATATATGACTTTTCTGGCACATACAGAATCGGGTTCACAACCCTAGCTGTGGCGATATTGATATCTATCCCACTTACGTTATCTCTCGAACCCGCTGGACGGGTTGCGGCGAAAGCAAGAAGACTAACCAGTCGAAGGCATTAGACAATAAATTAAATCTGACGAAAAACAAATCCATTTCAATAATCATGCTGAAATAAACCCGTTTTTAGTCACGAGTAGGACGCCCAAATACATTCACATCACGCGCTATAAACGTCCCCCCAGGGTTACTAACCAATAAAGCTTTTGCTACAAGCCCTACCTCAGGCTCTTCGCCGATGATATTTGTCGAGAAATTTACGATGAACACGTTGCCATCGATTACCCATGTCTTCCCCCTTATCACTTCTATGACCCCAGACGCTTCCATCTCTACACCACTCCCATCAACTCCACCTGAATCATCATCAATCTTTATTTGAAATTGAATCGAAATAATCACGCCTAAATGGGAATCCAATGAATCACGTATAAATAACACTTCGGGAACCATGGAGCCCCTATACCGTCGCTCAGTTCCAGGGTGATTCATCAGCTTGGCTACCGGAGACAACGAATCTATATGTGCACCATTCAGAGACATAATCGACTTGGGACCTATCCACAAATCAAATTGTTCTCCATTAACAAGCTTAACTTGAGCAAATCTCTGATTATCTGATATCGCGACTAAGCTCCCTCGGGATCGAATGTAGTTATCAGAAACAACCGAAAGTTTCTCAATCACACCTGTATCAATGGCATATAAAACAATATCTACCTGATTACCACGCTCTACCTCTGACAAAGATTGGATGGGTTGGCCATCTTTCAAAAAATCCTCTCCAAGAGGCTGGTCTGGCATGATTAACTCTAGCTGTCGTGTATCGGACGATTTGCCCGACAGAACTGTTACTTCACCTAACACAGCATTAACTCTTGAGATAATGCCTGCAGCTCGCTCAACTCTAGGAGATTCAACCGAAACCATAGTTGCGACATTGTAAAAAGCACCGTTTGAACCGGCTACGGTGTATACACCGCTAACTACCCTTAACCCTGTATGCAACTCTTCAAACTTAACGCGCTGTCCATCCAATATTGTCCAGGTTCCTTCAGTAACAAGAACATTTAATGACTGTCCGTTTTCACCCGTTATCAACAAACGTGGAGGTTCTAACCCAATACCGGTAATTGACCCGGTAAACGCTACGTTCGATCTTGCTACTACCACTAATCGAGTCAATAAATCCGACTCAACTCCAATACGTGTAGCATCTACTACAAGATCTCCTGACTTAATCGCCGACATTGTTACATTCAAGCCATTGCGAATAACTGGCACTTCTCCAGTAATCTTCAAGTGTATTGGAGGGCCGTCAGTCGGACGAACTGTTATCTCGTTAGCTTCTAGGTCAAGTGCTTCCACAATACCCGAAATGTGATCCTCGCCTACTGGTGCTGATGACCGAGCTCTTATGGTGGTGGCCCATAAACGGCCCCCGTAAGAGGTGATATCACCAAGAGAATCAACCTCAGGAAATTCAAATTGCACGTCAACTTGCTGTCCTGTCATAAGCAACCCAATACTAGCTGCCTCACCATCAAGAGTTATTTGAGTTTCAGAGGTTATCTTGGCGGCAACTTTCGCTTCCTGGTTATTGTTAGTTGCGATAAGTACTCCCAGTGCTTTATCCAAAGTGTCATCTAACTCGACAAGAGTAATAACTCCATGGAAGGCACGCAGCGACTCATGGTTGAGAACTGCTTCCAGTTCATCAACAAGCCGTGGCTCCTTAACTTTTATTGAAATTGCAACTCGCTGATTCTCAAAAATCGAATACCTCACTTCGAGTTCGCTACCTGCTTCAATCAAGTGTTTGGTATCCGCCAACATTTGAGGGTTCTGAGCAGTTGGAGACAGAACGTTTAATAAGTCTTGAGGAAAATCGACGATTGTACGATCGGGGTCAAAAATAAAATCTACAGAAAATGGATCTGCCTCCTGCTCACCCAAGGGCACTACCGTAAATAACGATCCTTTAATTTCATCGACAACCGCACCAGATATCTTCAATAGCGGAGCTTCTTCATTGCGCTCACGTGCAGTTTCTTCGTAGATTTGCTTAAGCTCTGTAAACCTTTTTTTTATTTCAACAATTTGCTGACTGGCTCTTTCACGAGTGGCCTCATCGGCTCGACCGGCATCAACTACCCTTTGAAGAGCCCGTGAAGCACCGTCAAGAGCACTCAGGTGCATACTCCTTGCATCGATCGCTATTTGAGAAAGCCTCAAAGCATCAGCTTTGTCTAACGCCAACTGACTAGCAGTCTCAATTCGCTCAACGGTAGTGCTGGTCAACTCAAAACCAATAGCTGTAAAAACACCGTTGGCGCGATCAAGTCGAGCCACCATAGTTATTCCATCACCAACCATTGGTTCGCCGATCCCAGCAGGAACGACGACATGAACAACATCCCCGTTTCGAGTCTGAATAGAGATATCTTCTCCAACATAACGAGTAACGATCCCAACAACATGTTTGGTGACGGTTTGAGAATGCGCCAATCTGATGATGGTTTTTAAGGCTACAAGACCACCTGAAGAGTCGCGTTTAGCTGTAGATATAACGCGATCACCTTCTGAAACATCAGTGATGAACCCTGACTCAGAACCAATCCTCATCTCAGAATTACTGTTAAAGCCAAGAGTGATCAATCCTTTGCTTGATGCAACGACAATGGCATTAGGAGGACGCACCTCAACAGCCGTACCGAAAATTGCCTCAATATCACCCTCATACGCCCTCACAACACTAGCGCCATTGCCACCTGAGATCGGTCCAAACGCCAAAAATAATCCTACTAAAACGATGATTATTTTGCTCACATTAACTCGATATAAGTCAGGAACACGTCCTTGCAAACTATGCTGTGCAGGTTTCCATAAACAACCTAATCGTTCAAAGCGAATGATCGGACTTTTAACTGTCCTAGGATTGGCATCTCGTGGAAATCCTATTAGCCAATTATTCACCCCGAATTCTCCGGGATGGAGATTATTGCAAGGGACGAATTAATCGAATTCCCCTCAAGATCACTTGCAACAATATCAACAATGTTTGGTCCGGGATCAAGAGGCAGCGTGAGCTCGAAAGTCCCATCAGGCTGAACTTCCAGTATGACTCCATTTACGCTAACAATCGCATCTGGAGATGTGACGCCATGTAATAAAACCCTATCGCTGCGAACCACGCTTTCATTGCCGATGCCTTCGAAATCCAATGAGAGATTAAATGTTCCAGAATTCGGTGTGGATTCAATAGGTACGTCAGACTCAATGATGGGAGTAATGATTGGGATAGGCGTGGGAATCGATACCGGAGTAGAAGTAGGGGTGATTGTGGCAGTAGGAATTGGAGTGGGAGTTTGAGGAACTGGGGTAACTGAGGGTTGAGGAGTAGCGGTAGGATCCGGCAGCGCAGTCGGTTCAGGAGTCGGCTGTAAAGGCGCGAGAATAATCGTCGGCGTTGGCAATGCGACAGTATGTCTTGGACGGGATTCGACACATCCGGCAAACGCGAAAATTACCAATCCCACCAAAATGAGGGGCACCTTAGCATTCAAAAATCTATGGAATTGATGCAGGTCTATGATTCTCCAGCTTAAGATCGGTTATCCACAGGTAGTGATAACGTAAACCTAGTGTAAGCATTTTTGTTTTTATCATCGTTTGACTGATAAGTATCGACGATCAAATCTCCACCGCAACGCTCCGCGAGCGTACTTGCGATAAACAATCCTAATCCAGAACTCTGCTTTTCACTTCTTGCAGATAACTCAGGTGTCCATCCTCTGTCGAAGACATGCGCAAGATATGAATCGGCAATTCCAGGCCCATCATCTGAAACCCTTACCGAATAGAATTTATCCTCACGCGTCAGTTGTATCTCGATTTGATGTGCAGCAAATTTAGTCGCATTGTCCACTAAGTTAGTGACCACATGATCTAAAGCTGATCCATCACCATAAACGAGACCAAATTCACTCGGCTCGCACCACCAAATCAGGTCTATACCACGCTCGCGAGCAATCGGTGAATATCGATCGGAAACATTACGAACAATTGCAGCGCTATCCACCGGTTCGACAGCAGGAGTAGAGCTTTGATCCTCCAGATCAACCAACACTCGAACGTTTTCTATCATCAACCTAAAATTGGGTGCTTGATTTTCTATTTCGTCAAGCAACTCTGCCACCATACGATGCGTGACTTCTCCCGTTTCATTAAGCAATGCCCGGGCTTCTCGTTGTTTCCCTAGTATCCTTCGTAAAGGTCGCCCCATATCATGGGCGAAGGTATCGAAATAATCCTGTGTAACCTGACTCCAAGTGCGACCATCAGATCTTCCTACTTGAGAATTGCGATTGAACTTAAAACTCATATACCCAACGATAGTCCCGAAAATAAAAAATCCACTACCAATATATGCAACGGGCTCAATCCACCAAAGCATATCTGGAGTGACAATTTCTCCTATCAGAGGGGATAGCAAAATCAATCCCAGGCCAAGTACAGCCAGAGATAATCCTGCATACTTCAATGTGCTAAATATTCTTTCGCTCAAGTTGCCACTTTAATCGTTCAATCAAATGACCGGTTTTATTTATTTCACTAATCGGTTGGCGGGACCAAACGATATCCTCTATTTCTAACATTGATTATCAGTTCAGTAGCACCAAAATCTCTTGCAACAGCCTTCCCAAGTGATACTTTTAACTCTCGTATCCTAACCCTGAGAGAAGCGCGCGAATCTTCTCCGTCCGAAAATCGTTCAAGCCGTGAAAAAGGTACAACCTCGCCCTCAGATCGGTACATTGCAGACGCCAATTCATTAAGTATCGCTAGTTTCATTCCCTGAATTTCACGGATTATTTGATGACGACCATTGTTAACCGCGTAAACAACAGCATTTTCCGGTTCCAATTCAAATAAAGTCCCGATCTTTATAGTTTTAGGAGCACTGCCAATAAGTCTTCGAAGTCGTAAAACAACTTCTTCGGGACTGGCAAGCTTGTCAATAAAATCCACTGAAGCTCCCACACTGAGACTCCCTGTCACAGCAGTATCACGATAAGGACCTCTGGCATATTGAGTAAACATAAGTACAGGCATACTGTTATCACGCTCGATAATTTTTTTTAGTATCGATAATCCCTTGAATCTATCAGTGTCATACTCTCCAAACCTAACATCCAGTAACACCGCCACTGGAGATTCATTTTCTATCGCAAAAAGAGTATGCGTTTCGTAATCATCACCAGTCAAACGCGGCCCTTCTGGAACTACAGCAATGGGATTAAACCCTTCCGACTCCAACCGACGAAAAACCGAACGCATAAGATCGGACATGTGCTCGTCATCGACAACAAGTACTGTTTGTTTGGCACCCATGCTTTTTAAAGTCAATTTCATCCTCAGAGGTTATCTAGCGTCATGCAACATCCACCAAAGAAGCGAATAGATGCTGAGGCTAACTCTATATGACCCTAACATGTACAAATAACAATCTGATAAATTTTATGCTCTTTTGCACCCGAGGTAGATATCCTCCATTTCGTTTGTGTTTGAAAATCGTAATACCGCGAGGATCCGTTAAAAAATCACATTAAAAAAACCTATCTTGAGGTCGTAAATCTGATAACAGGGTCGACTAGAAGTTGAGGGAAGGCTATGCTCCAATACCTATACTTACCATTCGATATTTTTAGAAATTAGCCCGTGACAGACCAGTTCGTACATCTACATAACCACTCAGAGTATTCTCTCCTCGATGGTTTCAGCAGACTAAACGATATGGTCATTAGAGCAGTGGAATTGGAACAGCCGGCAATTGCCCTCACTGATCACGGGAATCTACATGGCGCTATAGACTTTTTTCAGGCTGCCAAAAAGAATGCAATAAAACCAATAATTGGAGTAGAAGGTTACGTAGCAGACGGACCGCGTGATGAACGAAACCCTCAAAAGCGATCTCCATTCCACCTAACGGTACTAGCCCAAAATCGCATCGGCTATCAAAACCTGCTCAAACTCGTAAGCGCATCACATATCGAGGGTTTTTACCAAAGACCGCGAATGGACCGAGAAATCCTCCAAAAATATTCGGAAGGTTTGATAATTCTGTCAGGCTGCCCGTCAAGCGAATTAGGGCGTCATATCAATAATGGGGATTTAGCTGCAGCACTGGAAACAGTCGAATGGTATGGGAATATATTTCAGGACCGCTATTACCTAGAGATGATGATGCATCAGCACGTTCCAGGACAAACTGACATCAATAACGCCATTATTGAGATAAGCAAACAAACAGAATTGCCTATGGTTGTTACAAACGATTCACATTATGTTCGACGTGAGGATTTTGAAGCCCAAGACATTCTAACTTGCATCCAGACAAACTCTAACGTAAAAGATCCCAAGCGATTTCGGATGGAAGATACTTCTTATTATTTGAAAAGCGCTAATGAAATGCGGGAGGAATGGGCCCACCTGCCTCAAGCTCTCGAAAATACATTAAAGATCGCCGAATCGTGTGATTTGGATCTAGAATTTGGTCAAACATTCATCCCGCGTTACTCCACACCAAATAACAAATCCTCAATGGATTACCTAAGGGAGCTTTGTTACAAAGGCCTGAACAAGCGCTTCAGCAACCCAAATGAAGACGTACTTAAGCGTCTTGAACATGAGCTAGGAATCATTGAAGAAACCAAGTTCTCCGATTACTTCCTGGTCTGCTGGGACATATTTAATTTCGTAAATAAACGTGGGATTCTGTCGGCCGTACGCGGTTCCGCAGCTGCAAGTCTCGTACTCTACTGCCTTGAGGTTACACAGATAGACCCTGTGGAAGCAGACCTCTTTTTCGAACGATTCCTAAACATCGAGCGGAGAGAGATGCCGGATATCGATATGGATTTCGCAGATAATCGGCGGGAAGAAGTTATCAAGTACTGTATAGATCATTATGGTCGAGAACACGTCGCACAAATTATTACCTTTGGAACACTTGGGGCCAAAGCAGCCATACGAGATACGGCACGCGCGCTAGCACTACCTCTCAGCTTGAGCGACAAACTAGCGAAAATGATCCCTCCAACTCTGAATATTAAGCTGAAGGAAGCAATTGATGAATCTGGAGAATTAAGGAACGAAATTAAGCGTGATAATGACGCGCGTGACCTGATCAATATGGCACAAAGGGTTGAAGGCTCTGTGAGGCACGCAAGTACGCATGCCGCTGCTGTTGTCATCTCTGAAAAACCTCTAACTGAACACGTTCCACTTCAACGTTCTACAAGTGGAAAAGATAACTCCAGCCCCACAACTCAATATTCCATGCACCCCGTTGCAGATGTCGGATTGCTAAAAATGGATTTCCTTGGTCTTGCAAACCTTGCGATTCTAGACCGCTGTGTAAAGCTGATTGCTGAGACGACCGGTGAGTATATGGGTGTTTACGACGTTCCAATCGATGATGAAAAAACGTTCCAGGTTCTAGGTGAAGGAGAAACATTTGGAGTATTCCAGCTTGAATCAACTGGAATGCGCCGCAATATCAAAGAACTCAAACCCACGACAATCAATGACTTAGCGGCCATGATCGCTCTCTATCGTCCTGGGCCCATGGAACACATTAGCACTTTCATAGAGGCAAAACACGGAAGAGCGGCGATTACGTATCCTCACGACGATCTACGTGATCTGCTGGAACCGACATATGGTGTGCTCGTTTACCAGGACCAAGTAATGCTGATAGCACAGGCATTTGGCGGTTATACATTAGGTGAAGCGGATATTCTGCGCAAAGCTATGGGAAAAAAAATCCCGTCCGTGATGGAAGCAGAGCATGAAAAATTCAATGCTGGAGCTTTGAAAAAAGGATATAGCAAGGAACAAGCAGACACAGTTTTCGAACTGATGGCCCCATTTGCTGGTTACGGATTCAACAAGGCACATGCGGTCTCCTACGCTTACATTGCATATTGGACAGCATATTTCAAGGCCAACTACTCAACGGAATACATTGCAGCTGTACTGGATTCGGCATCAGGCAATCCTGAAAAAGTCGGAGAAGCCATTCGTGAGGCAACAAGGCTCAACATCTCAGTAAAACCGCCAAGCATTAATCATTCTGGTTCAGGTTTTACTATAGAAATAGATAAGGATGGAAATGACATCATCCGTTTTGGGCTGGCAGCTGTAAAAAACGTAGGAGCTTCTGCAGTAGACCCGATTGTGGAAGTTCGCGAAGCCGGTGGACCATTTAGAGATATAGAAGACATATGCCGACGTGTCGACTCAAGGTCATTAAATCGTCGCACACTGGAAAGTCTTATCCGAGTAGGTGCTTTCGACGAATTCGGGGGGCGAAGCAATTTATTGGAATCACTCGATCGGATCATCTCGACGATACAAAGACAAACTAAGTTGAGAGAATCCGGGCAAACATCAATGTTCGACATGCTTGGAGAATCCGTACCAGCTCCAATGGCTCATATGGAAATATCCCATGATGATGACACAACAGATCAAGAGCGAGTGATCTGGGAACGAGACCTATTAGGTGTGGAATTAACTCAAAGCCCATTTACCCGTGAAATGAGACAGCAACCCAATAACATAATTGTGTTCTCCTCAGATATCACCGCTGATCTAGCAGGTCAAAAACGTGCAGCACTTGGACAAGTAAATAACGTAAGAGAGCTAAACACCAAGAGAGGCGACAAGTTTCTTTCTTTAAACTTAACGCTATTGGACGGCGACATTGAATTAGTAGTGTGGCCTAATATACTCGAACGCGTACCTGACCTTTGGAAAAATGGGAATTTTGTATCGGTCACAGGAGAAGTACGAGAACGAATGGGGCGAGTATCAATTTCTGTAGAGACGGCCCACGAATATCAGTTAAAAGCTGAGGGCCAAGCCGAGCAGGAATCAGAGTCTGCCAAATACGAACCTGCACCTATCAGTAAAGCTGGATTTAACGAAGCCAGCCAACCACGGGCCATATTGAATGATCCTATTCAAATCACACATACACCCATAGCAGTAAATCAAACTCAGCCACTATCCGTCAACTCAGATGAAATTACAGAATCCTCAGCAAGTAAACCAGCTAGTGGAGAAGCTTCAGGCGACATAACAGCCAACCTACCAACTGATACTGAACCAGATACCCATAACGGCCACTTCACAGTCCAAATAAAAGAGACTGGAGATATCGCCGATGACAGATACAGGTTATGGGATCTCATGCGACTGTTTAGAGAATTTGATGGATCAGACCCTGTAATATTAGAGATTGATACCGGCAAGAAAGTTGTACGGCTGAAGATGCCTTTTAAGGTGCAATCTGGAACAAAACTGACTAACCGATTAAATGAACTTCTTGGGACCGAAACAATCCATACCAGGACAACATCGCAGTAAACACCAGCGACGCGATAATTCGTGAGGTGATACGAAATTTGAAATGGGAAGTCTTTGCCACGGCACCTGATCAACTCACTGCTGAGTCTTGGCTTGGCCTAATGCGAAATGCAGGCATAGAGTGCAAGTTGCAACCAGGTGACACAGTTGCGTTCCTCGGAGTGTCAGGACTTCCGACCCGGATTATGGCTAGATCTGATTATGTACAAGATGCACTAACAGTGCTTAACGCTTACCTCGCAGATAGTAATACCGTGCCGTCCGATGATGAAATTACCTGCTAGTCTCCAAATCAATAAGCTTAGATTTGAGCGAAAGTCCTGAACCTCCGAAACCACCTAAATCCCCACTTGAAGCTATTACCCGATGACAAGGCACAAGTAGGGCAAGCTTATTCCTCGCCATCGCTTGACCGGCTCCTCGCGCAGCTCTTGAGTTCCCTGCGCGTTCAGCCAACCACTGATAACTGCGTGTTTCTCCAAAAGGAATAGAACGGCAGGCCTCCCATGCTTTTCGAAAAAATGGAGAGACGTCACGAGTATCGATAGGCACCTGGGACAAATCAACAGACTCACCTCCGCAATACGCAGATAAAAGTACACGTGCAACTTGCAATTGCTCGGGAGCATGCAACGATTCTGCTATTTCAGGGCGCACCAACTCAAGTGCAGCTTCAGGAGAAGATTCTGGAAGGCTGGCTCTAACAATTCCGTTATCTCCGCCCACGATTGCGATCCAACCCATTTCGGTTTGGAAAACGTCGTAACTTAACTTCGCACTAACGCCCAACTCATTTGCCTAACTAATACTCAGATTTCCAAATTCCCAGCATTGACGGGTTGATTTGATAATACAGCTGACAAAATATGAATCTTCAACTGAATCTACGTACTAAGTTGAACCCACAGCATCAACGCATCGATCACAGATAATAAACAGATCAACACTGTGTCCTACGATCTGACCTTTTACTTCCCGACCCAGTGGCTTCAACATCAATTCCACATTGGAAAGTCGAATTTCTTGCACATCGGCGCAATTCACGCAATAAGTATGGTGATGATGCTCAACTCTGGCACGAGTATAAATTGGAGCACCCAAAGGGGTATTCACCCGGCATATGGTTCCGCCATCCACCAAAACTTTCAACGTACGAAATACAGTCGCACGACCTACTTCGGGAAGGCTTTCGCTGATCTCTTCAGCAGTAAAAGTTCCGCTACGACTTTCAATCTCAAGAGTCAAAGCCTTACGGGCTTTAGTAATTCGTAGCCCCTGATCTTGAAGAGCAGCAATAAGATCCGCTTGTATTGATTCAGGTTTCATAAAACTTTAATACTCAAATTGGTGCCCAAAGTTCAATTCTACCTACGGCAGCAGTACTATGCAGTTATCCGAGTAGGCGGAGATCACTACGGTTTATCAATACTTGCAACAGTTACCGGAGAATTTATCTGAGAAGATTTTTGAACAGCGCGTGCCACTTGCAAAACATACTTACCGTCCACCGCAGACAATGGTGCATGATTCCCGGCAATCATCGAGTCTACAAAATCAAACATACCGTCCCTGAATGAAGCACCCCAATCCCATTCAATCTCATCTAGACCGAGTTCTGTGCGTTTACCATCCGCGTAAATTACAAGTGGAGGCATTTCAAGCGCCTTACCGGTACATCGATTCACCCAAATAAATCCTCGGGTACCTGACAACTCAAACCACTCATCCTCAGACCAGTAATCAGATTTAACAACCATCTCATCTGACGCCATTGCCTCCCAAGAACCCTGCCGATCGCCTTCCAAATGTACCCAACTTATATTTGCAGGTGCATCTCGCACCCATCCTTTTTGATTTTTCGATTCTCTGATCCATGCAAAAACCTGCTCAATCGGACCCAACATATGAACAGCAATCGCAAAAGCATGATAACCATAGTCAAAAACAACTCTCCCACCGCCGCTCTGTGCATCGTCAAATCTCCAAGAAAGCGTATTTGCAGGAACTTGCCAGCCATATTTCAGAGCACCTTGAACAGACTTGATTCTGATCGATACTGGATCACCAATAGCGCCCTCGCTAAGCAATTCTTTAGCCCTTACCAAAGGCGGGTAGTACCGAAAGTTCTCGAAAACGCGCAGATGGCTTGATGAATTCGCCTCTGCCTGAATCATTTCATCACATTCAGCCTCAGATAAAGCCATAGGTTTTTGAACCGAGACATGTTTACCGGCCACCAAGGATTCAACTGCCATCTGCCTGTGAAGGTTGTGAGGGGTGATGATATCCACGGCATCAATTTCCTGCATTTCGAGCAGGTCACGATAGTCAGTAAAGTATTTTTCGGCTCCCCACTCCGCAGCCCTTGATTCAGCGACATCAGCTCTATTATCAGCAACCGCAACGATACGAGCTTTAGGATGCTTTAAATATCCTGAGGCATGAAGCTCAGAGATCTTGCCAGCACCGATAATCCCAATGTTCAAGCAATCATTAGCCATATTAAATTCACTCCTGAAAACTTAATCCCAACCTCGAACCAAGAACTAAACTGACGTCTCTAAAACATTACTTGCCAGTCAAGGTAAACCATGCGTTAGGTTTACTCCACATTGCCCACAGAATCGGGCGTCATGAGCAATACGCAACCCACAGCTAAAGCAAAATGAGATTTGATCTTCAACAGCCGTTCGTAGCTGTTGAAGATTTGCTCCACAACGGGCACAGTAAAGAGCATATTCGAGATTGCTAAAACTACAACTGAGGCAATCCATGACAACTCGCACTCTCTTGTTAGTCACCAGTTTTTTCCGTAAAAAAACCACGCACTCGAGATTGATAACGCTGATACAACATCCCTGCAGTCAGCAAGAGGGTTCCAAGGACTATATAGGCCGCCACCCGGTAAAACTGTTCGAGATTAAAGGTGTCATGAACAAATAGCTTAATCACAGCCAAGGACATCAAAGCAAGTCCGCCAACACGTATAAATGAAGACCTCGCAATCACACCAGCAATTATTAACAGGGTTGAATAACACGCCCATAAAACGGTGATAGACAAGAACTTCCATTGATCTGCCGTATCAGCAGATGAAGCCTGTGATTCGATGAATCGACCAAACTCGATCGACAGCATCCAAATTGACAGAAAATTACTCGATAGCAACAGAAATATTTGTGTTGTGTCATATGTAGTGACTCTGTAAAGCCAACGATAATTCCGATCCAGATCTTCTTGACTGACAACCCATTCTGGGATCGCAGCTACCCGAAGTGAAAAACCGTCTTTATATTTGTTGTAGAAGATCAAACTTATGTACAACAGGAATATGAACCACAACGTCGTCAGAGGCCTAACTGCATAATTTGAATCTACCGGGGTGATAGAAACCAAAGATACCACTGCAAAAATAAACGAAACTAAAGCGAGGAACTTCAATTCATCGCTTTTTAAATACACGGAAAGCCCCAGCAAAAAGGCCGCGTTAGTGGACATCCCAATTAGTAGTGGATAACCATCAAATTGCATTGGAACACTAATGAAAATACAAATTAGTCCAATGCCACCGAGCATCATTGCCATGACAGGTTGATTTTGATTGGTTCGGAACGACAAATAGGCAACTAACAGATGCGTAAGGCCCAATCCAAGTGTCGGTATCGCCCGCCAGTTTTCAAAATTCCCGGTGTCCTGATCGAGAACCCAAGTATAAGAAATTATCACGTACAAAAGTGCGTTCCATACCATGGGAGAAACATCTAGCGCTCTGGGCGATAAACGACGAATCAGATGAAATCCAGATACGGATAAGAACAGCAAGAAAAATAAAATCGTCAATGTAAACATCGCAAACCCAATGGAAAGGTTTAGATCTTCATATTCACCAAACCATAGTGCAAATCCCGCATAAGATCCGATTACTGATACTAATTTGAACCATCGCCAGTTTTTGAATAGAGCTACCGCTATAACAGCAAGGTCTATCACCAGCACATAAATAATCAGAAAGTATTTTTGCCCGGCAAAAAGCTTGTCTATCTGAAAATCGGGATCTGTGATTCCGGCATACAAGAACGGCGCTAAAAGACCACCTGCAATTCCCAATAAAGCCAATGGCTGGGAATTTCTTTTAAACGCTAACCCCACCGAAATCAAACTGACTAACAATAACAAACCTACTGCGATCCAAACATCAACCGTCCCGCGCGATAGAGCCGCCAACAACGATGAATAAAGAAGGGCTACTCCTCCTCCGCTCAATGCGTGCGCATAAATCGGGTAACGAAACCAAAGAAGTTCTCCAAGTACCAAAAATCCAATCCCCGAAATCATGCCAACAAAAACAAGTAATTCCTGGGTAAAAACATCTTCATCTATGGCCAACTTCATTAAGAAACTTATGCCAATGAAAATTGCAACTACACCGATTCTGACCAACCAATTACTGCCAAAAAGGTTTTCCAGATGATTCAGTCTGAGCCGTGACTGTAGAGGAATACTTTTGGGTATATCACTGCCATCACTTTTCTTTGAGACATCCTGACCTGCTTCGTCATTTTCAGTAACTCCTGCAATGGCCTCCATAGGCGGATCGACCCGTCGATCGGATTCGGTTTCCTGTAAAACTGGTTCAGATAAGCGAATCCCGCAATAAATACAAAATGAATTGGTGCGGAGATTCTGTCCGCTGCATCGTTGACAATTCATATGTTTGGCCAATGTAATACCGTTCTATGATTCTATTGAGTGGTATTGAGGTCCATATTTGTTATCACCTTGATCACCCCGACGGGTGGCCCAATACAGAAGAAGCAAAATGGGAATGAACAAAAGCCAGAAGAATAGGAATGCAAATAACATCCACCACCCAGTCTTATTGATGTCATGTAAACGACGTACTCCAACGGCAATACCCGGAATCAAAGTAACCAAGCTAAAAATACCTGAAATCAGACCCATTGTAGTATCGTCGTTATAAGTTCCGAAAAGAATACCGGCGTAAGAGAGAACAGCATCAGCAACAAGTACGAACAGAAACCACCACCAGTATTCTGATCTACTAGAACGACCAGAAAAATCAAAATATCTTTGGAATCCTAAAACTATTGCGCCAGCAAAGCTAACCATCGATCCCAATCCTCCTGAACAAACGTTTAACAGGTAATTACAACGATTTATTCTAGACTCAACGCCCTCAAGTAACCCGACATACAAAAAGCAGGTAATTTGAAATTTAGTTCAAACTACCGTTAGACCGCACATGTTCCTTGTCTTCTGGACCTTTAGCCTCTGGAGCCTGTAGTTCTCTAGGTGCCTGCTCAATATTTGTGATCGACAGTTCCGTATCAGAACCGACTTTGAGATCTGTAAACCGACGCGCCTGAGGTAATAGGCTACGCTCGAGCGAGCCGGTAGCATCATTGAAAGCCCGCACTGCCGAGCCCAAGCGGTTACCCACATTTGCAAAATGATCTATAAATCGCCCCACACGCTTATGAAGTTCTTTACCCAATTCAGCAATCTCGCGAGCATTTTCAGCGAGAGATTCCTCAGTCCAGCCAATTGCAACGGCCTTCAGTACTGTAATTAACGTAATTGGGGAAGCGATAAAAACATGACGCTCTGCTGCCCACTCAACCAGATTTGGATCCTTATCGAGAGCCGCCATAAATAAAGAATCTGCTGGAACAAACATCACCGCTAACTCTGGAGATGATTCAAACTGATCCCAATACTGCTTAGAACTGAGATTGGTGACATGAGCCCGCATCTGTTCAAGATGCACCCCTAGGGCCTGTTCTCTTAATTCCTCATCGTCTGTTTCAATTGAGTTCAAATAAGCGTCCAGCGGGGTTTTTGCGTCAACAACAATTTGCTTGCCCCCTGCGAGTTTAACGGTCATGTCAGGGCGTAATCTCTTATCTTCTGGACCTTCAACGGTAACCTGCTCAGCAAAATCACAGTACTCCGTCATCCCCGCTATCTCGACTACTCGACGAAGTTGCATCTCGCCCCATCTACCTCTGATCGCTGGACGCCTTAAAGCATTGGCAAGTTCGCCGGTTTGCTTAGAAAGATTCTCCACTTGAGACTTAAGTGAACTTTGATCAGTAATCCTCGATTTTTCTATCGACTGCAGGGTTTGACCAACTTCATTAAGTGACTGTTGAACCGGCTTCACAAGTTGTTCAAAAGAATCCTTTTTTTTATCTAAATCAGTTTTTGCCAGTTGCTGAAACGTGCCTAGATTTTCTTTGGCGAGAGTAAGAAATGATTCCGAATTATTTTTTAATGATTCAGCTGCCAACGACTTAAACCGATCACTCATCTCAGATGCATTCGCATTGATTAACTTCACGGCATCGCGTTCAACTTGCACTTCAGCTTTTACACTCGAAAGCTGAGATTTCCAACGCAGTGCCCCGATCAGAAGCCCTGTGATCACCCCTATCAACACACCTATAAACAAGTACGCAAATTCCAAAATATTCTCTCTTCGGAACGTCCCTATCTCGAACAAAAATAAATTTAATCTCTAGAAATCAAGTAATTAAATTGACGACCCATTATTCATGCGATCTCATTAATTTAATTCCTTGGTGTCTCAAGAAGAACGGTCGCTCCCATTTCAATGTATTTCTCGCGCTGTGTATGATCATTATTACGGATCATCAATTTAATACCTGAGTCATTACAAGCTTTTAGTGCATACTCAATACAAAGTTCATCGGAGGCTGCCAACGGATGATTTGGGTGCGCCTCACGATCAAATGCTAGATCATTAGGACCCCAAGAAACGCAATCAACCCCAGGTTTCGCTAGTTTGGAAATATTTTCTATAGCGTTAATCGATTCAACCTGAAGCATCAATACCCCAAAGTTGTTCCACCAATTAGCGTAACCGACACGATCGGAATCATCCGTAGGAAATTTTAAGTGGCGTTGATCTACACCAACTCTTGTGACCCCGCCCCAGCTTCGCTTTCCAACTTGCGGATAGTAAAAATAATCTACCGCATCTTGCGCAGTAGCCTCGGTCTCGGTTTGTGGAACCTCAATACTACTTGCCCCTAGATCTAACCAGTTACCAATCCGGTAAGTCATATTCGTATGTAATATCCGAAAATGAACCGGAATTGATAAATCTTGTGCTGCAACAAATATGCTCGCTAACTGGGATTCAACCAGAGGGCTGTGTTGTGAATCTACAGCTATAAAATGGTACTCGTCGTCTCGACTCCAAATTTCTTCAATTAATGACTTGGTTGCATCCCATGGCACACTCACACCAATGGTGATATCTCCTGCCTTTATTCTCTGTTTTAAGTTCAGTTCTTCTATCAAATTAATGTTTTTCTACGGACTCATGTGGGTCAATAACAACATCATAGCTCATAACCATAAAACCCTAGACATCACACGTCACTGACATAGGTTGACTGAATAACATCCACCAATACCAGATTCAACTACTTTCGTTAGCCTAGGTAATTAGCAATAAAGTCATCCGTAATGGAGAACCTACCCGTTTCTTTGATCCGTAAAAATTCAGAACTATATATTCTCTTTTTGAGGCCAAACATCTGGAACAATCAGCTTTCCTATGCACCCCCCATTTATATGGCAAACGAGTGATCCAATCAAAACAAATAATTGCCTTACAGCTCCAAAGGCGAATAAGATACCGCAATATTTGAAAATTTCTGGTTCACATATCAATCGTTAGCTACCTGATTTTTTAATAAGGTTCTCTGAATATTACGGAAGGTCATTAGAATGCATTTACTCGAGGTAATAAATCCCGTTGCACAACAACGCGGAGTTATCAACTCTATGAACGCTAGCCCACGACCAGCATCACTAGACGGAAAAACCGTCGGACTCCTATGGAGCGGAACACATGGTGGTGACATTGCACTCAAGCGTGCAGGAGAGATGCTCCAAGAACGGTTTGATGACGTAACCGTAAATTTCTACACGGGTGGGAACTACCCAGCACCACCCCCAATCGTTAAACAAGCAGGAGAGGAGTGTGACGTCGTAATCGGCGCCACAGCAGACTGAGGGACCTGTGCGTCGTGGATGGTCCACGACATGATTGAGCTCGAGAAAGTCGGGCGACCGGCCGTAGCGTTAGTCTCCGGTAGATTCGAAGAAGACGCTGTAGCCAGTTCACGTGCTTTTGGCATGCCGGATCTCCAGTGGGTAATTGTCCCAAGGATCTACCGCAACCTACAGCCGGAATTGTGCATATCTCAAACTGAAGAGGCTATTGATGACCTCATAGGGTGTCTTACCAGTTCGATATCTGAACGTAACTCTGGTATCGATACAGTAAACACACGCGTTTATGAAGGTGAAGACCGCCATGACGCGATCCTTAAGATGAACGAAGATTTCATTCTGGAGGATCTTGGTGATGGTTTATTACTCCACCCACCAACTCGTGAGGCTGTCGATCAAATGCTCGCCGGAACCTGCCTTCCAGCTGATCATGTAGTTTGTGATATGCCGCCTGGTTTTGGTTTAGCTACTGTAGAAAAGATTGCCATTAATGCGGTGATGGCTGGAGCAAAACCTGAACATCTGCCTGTTGTCATCGCTGCAGTAAAAGGCATGTCCAAACTGCATAAAGACGGCGGTAAATCGCTTTTGATGTCCACCAGTCCTGAGGCGCCACTGCTTGTCGTAAATGGCCCTATTGGTGAAAAGATTGGACTCAATCCAAAATCTGCATTAGGCCCCGGCAGAGACAACCAGGTCAACACTATCGTGGGACGAGCGTTCGCGCTGTGTTTCCGAAATATTGGTTATTGGTACCCGGGCTTGATGGATATGGATACTATTGGGACTACTCGCAAGTTCATCCAATGCGTTTCTGAAAACGAAAAGATGAGTCCCTGGGACCCGCTACACGTTGATCAAGGTTTCGATGCTGATGAAAGTACTGTGACCATTTTCGTTACCAACGGAGAACTTGACCTGCAAGATCAAGGGAATCACACAGCGGAAGGATTACTACGCACACTGGCTTATGGCTGTGTCTTTGGAACCCGTAGTTTGCAAGGCGGTAAAGTTGGTATACGCGGTGGAGCAGAACGTTTAATTTTCATGCCCCCTGACGTTGCCCAGCCTGTAGGTACCCAGGGATTTTCAAAGCAAGCTGCCAAGGAGTTTATACATGAGAACGCTGTAGGCAGTTTTGGACACATGATCGAATACATGCCATTTGAACAGGATGGTGGTGTTCGGGAGTCACGAGTTAGTGAAGATTGGCGATGGCTTGAACAACTTACGCACAAACAGCGACAAGAAATAACTATGAACATTATGGATTCAGCGGAAAATTGCCACATCGTAGTAGTAGGTGCCGATCGAGCAAAAACTGCTTGCTTCCCATCCAGCGATGGTCCATACACAGAAGGAATAGACCAGTATTTACCTTAACCAATGGAGATTTGCTCAAGGTAGATGTTTCTCAAATCAAAATCAATTCGTCACAAGCAGGCTCTATAAAACGATTATCACGTTGGAATTGTCGTGCCTTATTGAGAATGCTTGCCATAACACGTCATAGGAAACGAAAGAACATACAACCTAATGCTCAAACACTTTTTAGTGCCTGAAGAAGACCAGGTATTAGTTTCTGAAAAAACCGCACGAGCTGGAACACAGGCGGTTTTCGAAAAAATGGGTTTACCGTCGGAGGAAGCCAAGTCATGTGCAGATGTTCTAATCACCAGTGATCTAAGGGGATGTGAGAGCCACGGGATTTCAAATATGCTGCGCGCCTATGTTGAAAGTTACAGCAATGGGTCTTACAACGCTCGCCCAAGCGTTAAAACACTGAGGGAATCGTCTGTAACAGCAACTTGGGATGGAGATCAAGGACTCGGATTGCACCTTGGTCCAAACGCAATGAACCTGGCAATAGAAAAAGCCCGAGAACATGGCATGGGTGCTGTCGCAGTTAAAAATACTGCTCACTTCGGAATGCTCGCATATTATGTTTTGCAAGCGATACAACAAGACATGATTGGAATGGCAATGGTTTCGGCAGGTGGTGGAGCAATGTTGCCAGTACACGGTGCCGAACCGGCATTCGGAACCCAGCCTATCGCGTGGGGCGCACCAGCAAACAAAATGCCTCCCTTCGTATTTGATGTAGCGACCACACAAGTTGCGGCAAACAAGTTATTACTGACGCGACGAATAGGTTCTAAAATCGAACCCGGATGGATCGCTAACCTTGATGGATCACCAATCATGGAAGCAGTTGACGTGCCGGAATTCGGGCAGTTCAAGATGCTGCCATTTGGTGGGATCAGAGAAAACGGCGGACACAAAGGATACGGATTTGCAGCAATAGCCGACATCATGTCGGGCATATTGTCAGGCAATGGTCCCGGATTTATTGCTGATAGAAGTTATTCATTCTTTGTCATGGCATTCAATGTTGACGCTTTCATTGATGTCGACGATTTCAAAGACGACATGGATAAACTGCTGCACAAACTCGCTAACACCAAACCCGCTCCCGGTCACGAAAGGGTTTTCTATGCAGGGCTACCAGAACATGAAGAAACTGAAATTCGCCAGAAAAACGGAATCCCATATCATCGAGAAGTCGTTGACTGGTTTAACTCTATAAACTCGGAATTAAATCTAGGAATATCAATGCCTTGAGATAAATCAAGATACGGTCAGTAAAGAAATAAGGACCGTAACTTGTCCGATCTTCAAAATTAATGATTATGCTTAGCCGCCAACCAGCCTGAATTAGACGATTAAAGGATTGAACTTATGTATGGAACTATATTCAACTTGAACGTTAAACCTGGTCATGAAGAAGCGTTATTAAAACTTATGGATGGAAACACTCCGAAGGGAGGAGTCGCATGGTTCCTAATGAAACCTGACGAACCTAATTCGGACTTGATAGGGGTCGCTGTGTTTGAAAGTAAAGAAGCACATATAGCTAACGCAAGCAGCCCTGAACAAAATGAATCGTTCAAGCAACTAATGGAGCATCTTGAATCGGAACCAACTTGGACAGATGGAGAGTACATCCAGGGCGTGGTGATTTAGATTAATATTTCTCTTGTAAACACCTTTATGGGTATTACTTAATTACATGCAAATACATGCAAAGTAATACCCATAAGCTTCACCGTGATACAACAAAACACAAATTGATCAAGAACCTATGACACAGTCACAAACAATCGGAACCTACGAGATCACAACAGTAATAGACACGTTACCAAGCCCTCGAGATCCCGGTCAGGTTTTCCAATCTATTCCATCAGAAGCATGGGACCCTTATCGATCGTTTGCGCTGGATGCGGAGGGTATGTGGGTAACAGAGTTCAAAAGTCATCTCATTCGATCTACGAATAAGAGAGGCCCCGTCATCCTGGTAGACTCTGGATCAGGGCCTACCGATGATGGCCAGGGTAAGTTGCTAGACAATCTAAATGGCCTCGGAGTTCAAGCGGCAGACGTTGATGTGGTGGTCACTACACATTGCCATGGCGATCACATAGGCTGGAATGTTAGTTATAAAGATGGAAAACCAGAACTAACTTTCCCAAATGCGAAGCACTGGGTAGCAAAGAACGACTGGGATCATCACACCCAGGAAGCCAACTCAGATCCTGGGTTCGATAACTCCGTAAGGCCCCTTGAAGATCTAGGCGCTTTAAAACTAGTCGATGGTGCAGAAACAATTGCGCCCGGCATATCGACTCTCCCCATGAATGGGCACACCCCAGGACATCAAAACGTGCTCATCGAATCCGAAGGCAGCACCGGAGTGATTATCGGAGACCTGTTTCACAATGTCGCGCAGGTGACTGAACAAACGTGGTGCCCTGTTTTCGATTGGAACACTGATATGTCCACCGAGTGTAGGCAGAACTTGCTTGGTCGTGCCATGAACGAGCAATGGATTGTTTTTGCAGGCCACCTTCCAACGGGATCAAGTATTGGCCGAGTGATTGACGACAATGGCACATCCACCTGGCAACCTGTTTAACTGACATCCTTGAAGACAGTTCAACTAAAGCAGAATCTCGATTGCGTTATCATGCATCCAAGGGCAATTCCTGTCCCAATCCCGCATCCATAGCTTTTCTGTAAACGAAATTTGCTGCTGCAACGTCGGTGATGGCAACACCTTGTGATTCAAACAAAGTGATTTCTTGATCGGATTCACGACCTGTTATATGCCCGCAAACAACATCAGACAATTCCCGAATCGCACTCCACATAACCCGGCCTCGCTCAATCGGAAACAGCAGATCTCCTGACTCAATCTGTGCATCTTCAATACTGTCAGCAACAATTCGATCTGCTTTTCGAATCACATTATCATCAACTTCTTGACGGATCCAGTGATTACTGCCAGCCGCGTTGATGTGCTGCCCTTCTTTGAGCCAATCACCTAAAAGCACAGGGGTCCTAGCAGTGGTCATGGTGATTATTATGTCCACATCGGTAACCGCTTCTTCTGCAGAACCTGCAACTAACGTTTGAGCCCCCAAAGAGTCGCCAATCTCATCGGCCATCTTTTGTGCGTTTTCTTCACTGACATCAAAAATTTTGGCTGACACTATATCCCTTACAGCACATACGCCTTCAATTTGGCCACGACTTTGAAAACCTGCACCTATGATCCCAACGGTCGATGAGTTCGCACGAGACATATGCTTCGTAGCTACACCAGTAACAGCCCCTGTTCTCAATTGTCCTATCCTAGGTCCTTGGACCATAGCCAAAAGGTCACCGTTGTTCGAGTCATACAACATCGTGGTAAAACGCGTTCCAGATCTAAAACTCGTATATGTTTTGAGACCAAAAACTTCACTGCCTGCAAGATACGCTGCCATCAAGTGATGAAAACCCCTTGGCATGCGAATTCTTGACCGTGGACGATTCCATACTTTACCGTCACCTGCTTGGTTGAATGCATCTTCCATCACGTCAACGCAATCACTCATCGACATGAGGTATTTAACGTCTGCGTCATTCAAAAACAGAGGCATATTTTTCTCCTAGTAACGAAAAAAATCCACTAAAGGTAGTCAGTGTCCAAAGCAAGATTACTGGATATTCGAACAGGGATTTACGAAATCAAAACAGATCTCATGATAGTTCTAAAATTGAACTGTCTTATTTAATCCAAAATACTGTTCAATATAAGCGCAATATGCCGTAAAAACGCTGTTTAAACGCCAACAATTAGTATGATCGCAAAATCCTATTCTAAATTCCAAAACTAGAGGTTCAAGTTGCCTATCAAATTCGAAAAAAAGAACCACATCGCCTATATAACGATAAACAATCCTGATAAAGCCAACATCATGGATCGCGACACGAATAACGAACTCGATGCCGCGTGGCGAGAAATCTGGGAAGATTTAGACATTCGTGCCACGATCCTAACTGGAGCTGGGGAGAAATATTTCTGTGCAGGACATAACATCCAGGTAAATCCCGACGTTACAGATGAAGAGCGAGAATTTTTACGTGCAGAAGATGTGTTCTGGCCGCTAGCTGGTACAAGTAACGGCCAACGCCTAGGTGTTCATGGACAAATGGGAGATCACTTCCCAAGAATCTACAAACCCGTCATTGCAGCTGTAAACGGCTGGGCTGCAGGTGCTGGTTTCTACACACTGCTATCAACGGCAGATATTCGCATAGCCTCGGAAGAAAACGCAAGATTCAAGTTCGCTTTGCTCTCCAACGGATGGGTGGGTGGAGGACCAGGGGCAACATTGCTCACCAGGCAGATTAACTATGCAGATGCAATGCGCATACTTCTCACGGACGAGCCTTTTGATGCTGCAGAAGCCCTTCGCATTGGACTGGTGAACGAAGTTGTCCCGCATGATCAACTGATGGCTCGAGCCGAGGAAACAGCCGAGTTAATTGTTGCTAAACCTCCACTTGCCACGCGCATGATGAAAGAGTTCGTCATACGGTTCGGTGACACCCCCACAGACGAAGCCTGGCGGGTACAAACGCTGATGAACACACTGCTCACGCAACTGACTACAGACGGAGAAGAAGGTAGATTGGCGTTCCAGGAAAAACGTAAGCCCAATTTCACGGGAGGACTACGCAAGAAGGGAGAAGCCTTCGAAGAACTGACTGCAGAGCAAAGAGAACGAATCGACTACCTGAAACGTACCGGTGGAGCTGGATGATCCCTGCTCTAAACTGGCAATATCAAATTCCATTTAAAAAGCTATTCATCTGAGGTGAGTTGTGGCGGTCATAGATTTCCGTATAGATAAAAGATTTTCGTACGCAAACGGATACGAATTTGGCAATGTAGGTGCTTACGAGCAGATCGATGGCACTCTAACTTTTGGTGTTATTCCATCCTTAGATGCCAACAAATCCATTGTCGACCTCGACCTGGCACCAACCGATCGAGACGGCAAAGTTATATTCACTTCGGACTTTTCGATAATCAAGCCCGTTGATCCTGGTCGAGGATCCCAGGGTTTACTTGTTGAACTGCCAAATCGAGGTCGCCGTGGATTGGGAATCTTGAATAGAAGTGGGTCTGAGCCAAGTGGCAGTCCTGATCCAGGCGACGGTTTCCTGTTTGAACGTGGATTAACAGTAGCCTCGATCGGATGGCAGTGGGATGTGTACCAGAGCGATGTATTGATGGGGTTGAACCCACCATCAGCGGATCTATCAAAGGAATCTGATGTCGGTCAAACTGTAGTCGAGATCAGACCCAACGAGATGGCCACAACGTGGTTGTTAGCAGATCGAGTGCATAAACCTCTCAAGGCCAAAAACATTTCAGACCCTAATGCCATCCTTTATGTAAAGGACTTTGAGGATGGCGAAGAAACCGCCATACCACGCAAGAACTGGAAGTTCGCTAAAGAAACACCTGATGGCGTTATGCCTAGCGACGAACACATATATCTAAACGGTGGTTTCGAGCCAGGTAAGTTCTACCAGATAGTCTACGAGACCATTGATGCTCCGATTGCAGGAAGCGGTCTCATCGCCCTGAGAGATGTGACATCTTTTCTCAGATACGAATCCGAACAATTGTTACCAGGTCTTGGTAATTTTAATCATGCGATCGGCTATGGAGTTTCACAGACCGGACGCATGCTCAGGCACTTCCTGTACCTAGGTTTAAATGTCGATGAATCAGGAAGAAAAGTCTTCGATGGACTTCTTCCTCACGTGGCTGGCGGAAGAGTCGGTGCGTTCAATCACAGATTTGCACAACCCTCAAATCAATCGTATCCAAGCTTTGGGCACCAATTCCCATTCCATGACGAAGAACTCAAAGACCCTTTCACAGAAAAAAGTGATGGGCTACTAAAGAAACTAGCTGATAGCCATTCGAGACCAAAGGTCATGTACACGAACAGCTCTGCAGAATACTGGCGAGGTGACGGATCATTAATACACACGGACCCCTCGGGTCTGAACGATATAGAGCATGCGGCAGAATTTGTACGGGTTTACCATTTCGCTGGCACACAACATGGATCAGGAACTCTGCCCCAATCTAACGAACCGGGAGCGGAAGGTGCATTTCCTATGTTCGCGCCAAACGTAATTGACTACTCCCCACTTTTGAGAGCTGCTTTTGTCAACTTGCAAAAATGGATCACGGACGGAATAGAGCCGCCTGATAGTAAGCATCCAAGAATCGACGATGGAACTGCGGTGGAAAGAGATGATGTCCTAAACGTGTTCGATCAACTGCCTGAGCAAGTTACACCTGACAGATCAAAGCTCTGGGTCATGAGATCAATGGATCTAGGTGGACGATCTGAAAATGGAATCGGAGTATATCCAACAAAGGAATATGAACGATACACATGTCTCGTCTCATCGGTCGATATGGATGGAAACGAGCTCAGCGGAATCCGGCTTCCTGATCTGACTCAACCCGTTGCCACCCATTCAGGCTGGAATCTACGCCACCCAAAAACAGGAGCCCCTGATCAGCCTGTACCGATGATCGGTTTTTCAAGATGGTTCCCGCCAACCGAAACTGACCGATCCAGTACCGATGATCCGAGAGCTTCTATTGAAACCAGATATCTCGATCGCGATACATACACTAACCTGGTCACACAAGACGCTCAACAACTTTCAGATGATGGATACATACTGGAAAGCGACATCGACATAGTGGTAAAAAACGCGGTTGATAGGTACGACGTTGCCATAAGACTGTGACATGAACTAGATAGCTTAAGTAAGAGCTCCGGCTTTTTCCATACGGTCAATATCCTCATCGGAATAACCGAGAATAGAACGCAGCACAAACCTGGTATCACCACCAAGATCAGGTGGGCGTCCAAAGTTCAAAATAATGTCGCCATCCCAGTGCCACGGCAAGGTAGGCAAGAGTCTGCTTTCACCATTCCTGTCATGGAGCATTTCGAAAAAGCCGCGTTCATTCAAATGCTCGTTGTACGTCAGTTGTTCACTGGTAAATGAAGCGCTGGCCGGGACACCAGCTTCCTGCAAAATCTCCATTGCTTTTTCTGGGTTGATACTGGAGATCCAGGCATTAATCGATTCTTCTACCACCCGTGACCGCTGTCTGCGCTGCTCTGCATTCAAATCCATGAGATCTGCGGGGACACCAACTATTTTGGCAAGCCTTCTCCACTGATCTTGATCGGTGACAGCGATCGCAACCCAAGAATCATCTCCAAGGGCTTTAAACGCTCCATGAGGATAAAAGTTTTCATCTGCGTTACCACTTCTTTCAGATAGATGGCCAGTCAACTGGTATTCGATGAGCGGTCCCGGCATTGTTGCCAGTACTGCCTCGACCATGGAGAAGTCAATATGGCTGCCTTCCGATGTATTCCGACTAGATCGTAAGGCTGCTACCGCTGCATGAGCCAGTAACATCCCGCATAAGGGATCTGCCCATGCCATGCCAATCGACGGTGGATTTTCCGGATATCCGTTCAATCCTGCAAATCCTGTGTATATCTGTAGAAGCGTCCCGTAAGCAGCATAGTGACGGCTAGGGCCCGATTGCCCGGTACCTGACGCTGAGATCATCACCAGTTTGGGATTTATCTCCTTGAGAACATCCCAACCCAGCCCGAGCCTTTCCATCACACCAGGAGCAAAGTTTTCTACGATGATGTCACTTTTGGCCACAAGGGCCTTTATCGCAGCAAGGCCATCCTCAGACTTCAGGTTAAGAGTAATTCCTAATTTGCCCTGTCCAAGTACATCGTGTAGTTGGCCTACGCGACCAGGATCCGGACGACTAGAAGTCTCAACCTTTACAACTTCAGCTCCCATAGACGCCAAGTAACGAGTACAAGTTGGTCCTGCTATTACCCAGCTAAGATCCGCAACTCTCACACCTTTTAGCGGGAGATAACCGCGTGAGGAATCACCAGCAGATTGATCATTATTTGAAACTGACCGTTCCAGCCAGGAAATGTCGACAGACGATTCATGATCCACCTTTTTCTTACTGATCGTTGCGTTTGAATTAGCTTTGCTTATTCTGAACGGCCTACCCGGAACCTTAATCTCTGACTGCCTCTCGATCTCCACGAAATCAAAATAATCCCGTGCCGCCAGTTGTTCCGAGTCCAGATGTTCTGCAGGATTCATCATCGGAAAACATGGAATGTGATTCTCCTGCAAGAGATGAAATAACTCTAACTTGGGAGACTTTGAAGTCCACTCAGAAAGGAGGGCAATAATTTCTTCTGCGTTTTCCTGTCGTAGCTTCCGATCAGCAAATTTAGGATCAGAACCCCAATCCGGACTACCTAGTAATTTGAGAAAGTTTTTCCACTGACGTTCTTCCCGCGGAGATATCGCAATGTGTCCATCCGACGCAGGAAGTAGGGCAAGGTTCGGTCCTGGAACCGACTCAAGCTTTCGAGGTGGTCCGGGTTTACCGAAGGATCCCGCAGAAAGACCGGTTATGTCCATGAAGGCAAGAGCCTCCTGCATAGAAACATCAATGACGGCACCTTGCCCTATCTCTTCTTTCCTGAAGATTCCAAACATTGCTGAACATGCAGCTGCAACACCAGCTACGAATTCCGACTGTTCACCACTGGCCCTGACCGGTGGGGTTTTTTCAGGATTTTCTACTGGGCCGATAAGACTTTTAGATAAGCCACTTGAATGAAAAATTACAAGATCAGATCCAAGGTATTCCGAAAAAGGTCCTGTAAGACCAAATGGAGTTATATAAGTGATCACCAAATTGGGATTCAAACCCCTCAATGAATCCGCATCCAATGACAGTTTTTTCAAATCATTAAGGTGAAAGCCACTCAAAACCAGGTCAGCATCGACCGCTAATCGATTAAACGTATCCAAGCCATCACTGTCTTTAAGATCGAGATCAACAATACGCTTCCCAAGATGTTGAGAAGCAGATACGGCAACAGCAACGCTTACGTCCTCGTGACCGTTTTGACCCACATCTGACGCTGAATTTTCGCCTGCCTGTTGTATTTTTATTACGTCGGCACCCAGTTCAGCAAAAAGGCGAGCAGATACTGAACTCGCCAATCGAGAACCAATTTCTAAAACCCTGAAACCTGTTAGGAACTCTTGTTGATTATGGGTCTTGGCCATTTCAGTAAACCGGTTTTTTATCTAAATATTTAATGTAAAGTTTAGACCCGTTCCAATAGCCAAGGTCGTATAACCCTTAAGAATCCAGCAGGGTTATCTCCCGGGACGAGATGGCCCGATTCAAGAACTACTGCGCTTTCGGAAAATGGATTTCGAGAAGTCATTTCAGCAACCGTTTCACTGGTAAGCACATCGCTATTTCCACCGCGAATTATCAACGAAGGGCATTTCACAGATTCCCAGTAAGCCCATAGCTGGTCTTGTGAAGCAGCCTGCCTACGGTAGTTCGGATCACGTAATAATCGATCGTATTTCCACGTCCATTTCCCATTTTCCATTTGTCGAATGTTGTTCAACAGTGAATTCCTTATCTGATCCAAAGACCTTTGCGGCACATAAAAATGAACCCTTTCAACAAATTCTTCAAATGTGTCAAGTTCATCGGGCATAGTCACGAAGTTTCTAATCCGGCTGCGTCCTGATCGCATACCACTCGGTCCGGTATCAACAACCACCAGGTTAGAAATCAGATGAGGGTTTCTAGAAGCAAAAACATATGCGTTTCTGCCGCCCATGGATAATCCCACCAGATTAATTCCGCTGACTCCAAGGGATTTTATGAACTCATCAAGATCATTTTGCTGTGTTTCTAGTGAATAGTCACCGTCAGTTGCCCATTCGCTATCCCCATGACCACGCTGATCTAAGCTGATCAAGTGAAATCTGTCAGCAAGGCCCAAAGTGATGAGATCCCATGCATGTGAAGTCTGTGCAAAGCCATGCAACAAAACCACCGCTGGTAAACCTCGATCGCCCCATTCGGTGTAGCTGAGCCGCAATTCACTCGTATCAAAAGTTCGGGTAGTCGGGACAAACTCTTCAGAGAATTCAACGCCACGACCTCTGGCAGCCTTGTAAAGCGACTCGAGTGGTGCTCGCTGATTACTAGGCATCAGGTACTATGGTTACCTCTGCAACTCCAACCAGTCGACCAGTTTTATCGATTCCCTCGATAGCAAAATCTACAAAGTTTTTCCCTTTTTCGCTGCGCTTACCAACTACCTCGCCCGTGAAAATAACCTCGTCGCCAGCACGGAATGGATTAATACCTTTGTAGGTTAGAGTTCCACCGTTATAGAAGGATTCGGCTGGAAAACATGCTTCGATCATTTGGTTAACGTACGCCATGGTCATAACGCCTGCGTTAGCGGTTGTGCCAAAAAGAGATTTCTTAGCAAAATCCACATCGTTGTGCAGGTTTTTTCTCTCTTCGTGCGGCTTCATACCTCTAACTTGAGGGATCCTGGAATGCTCTGAAGGTACATCCATCGTTTCCTGGGTTTCTCCGATCTCGAACGGTGGCAGCTCGTCACCAACATTGATCGATTCAAAACTTTGATTCTTACTCAACTGGGTCATATATCAGCATTCCTTCCGATCTATTTATACTGACAACTCTTAAGAAAGATTTTGACCTTTGATGTACTCGAAAATACATGTGTAGTCATATTCAGCGACTTTGTCCTGATCCTGATTTGTCAACTCGACACGGAAGGTCACAAATTTGCTCCCCCTTTTTTCATATTTCTCCAAAACATGTGCATAACTGGTGATCATGTCACCGACCTTTATGGGATTAAACCATCGAGCAGTACATTTGGCGAAAGGTGTTTGACGAGAATTTTCTTCAACTAACTCTAACGCGGTGTAGCCCGCAGACTGGGCCACGGAGTGTCTTCGAAGTGGACCTTCCCTGAATATAGTGGTGGGCATCGCAAGTTCACCTTCGGACGCATGAACATATCTGGGATTGAAGTTCCTGACGTCAATTGCGTATGTCGCAACAGTCTCGGAAGTAATTGCCAAGGTCAGTTCGTCGCCTTTGGTCCCCGGCTCTACAACATCCCATTCCCATCGTTTGTCATTGATTATGTAATCGCGCAATATTTATGACATCCTGATCTAATAATCAGCTAATTACCCATACGGGCCAACTTCGAATCTACCATAGACTGAATTTCTTGTTCCGCTTAGTTCAGTTCCTAAAGTATCTCTCCAATTTGCTGACCCAGAGGCGGGACAGCACGATCGACAGAAAATTAATCTCCGAAACTTTTCGAGTCCCCACTAACTTTGAGCTAGTTGAAATAAAGGTCGCCTGCCTCTAGCCTCATTTTTCAAGATGGCTTCTTCATCTGAATTGATTACTGTAAAATTCTGAACCAATTCCACTGCCATTTTCCACAGTTCTGGGTCTCCTGGGGGTATCAGCGCTGTAACCGGCTGGGAGAGAGTCCATCGAAGAGCTAATTCCATCAATTCCCTGTCTTCAATTGGGGCGTACCAGCATTTTTCCCTAACCCTGTCCTGCCTATCTGATAAACCATGATGGGCAGCACCTTTAAGTGCCAGACGGTAGATCCCACGCCGCTCAGCTTCTGCCATTATTTGGGACCCAAAACCAGATTCATACCAAGTTGTGAAATTAACAGGGAATAACACTGAATCAAATTCGAATCGGTTCATGAGTTCAAGAGCAACCTCAGCTGAATGAGCCGAAAACCCGAGATATCGTACCTTGCCAGCGTCCCTAGCGCGTAAAAGCACTTCAAGTGCGCCCCCTGGTCCAGTTGCAATCTCAAGGTCTTCTTGGCTCGACATAGCGTGCAATTGATATAAGTCGAAGTGATCAGTGCGGAGCAGCCGAAGTGACTCTTCTAGTTCTGATTGCGCAGTAAATGCATCACGTTTATTAGTCTTACATGCCAAGAACACGTCTTTACGGTATGGCTCCAAGGCAGGCCCCAACATGTTCTGGGCATTGCCATAAGAGGGGGCTACATCAAAGTAATTAATCCCTTGATCTATCGCCCATGAGACATAGCGCTCTGAATCTTCAGAAGTTTCATTGCTTACGACTATCCCTGCAAAAGCGACGATAGAAAGCGCATCACCTGATGAACCATACTCTCTATACTCCAATTTTTTCTCCTTAATTTCTGGAAAGCCTATCAGTAGGCTACTAGCCAAATATCATCGTAAACCCGAACGATTAATGCCAACTATCAATCCATACTGAAAACGGAAAGGCACATTATGGCGATGAGCTTCCAAAAAAAGCCTTGGAGCACTATAAGACTCTGATACTCACTCAGCTAACTGTGACCGTGGCTCCAACCGCAGCGTTGAACCGAGGTAATAACTCCCCAGTAAATAATTCCGTGCTGTGAAGCCATGCAAGACGGTCATCGTCATTAATCCAACCAAACTCCATCATCGACAAAGTACCGAAAGGACCAGTTTCCTCCCAAAGTTGCAATAATCTATCCAAGGCCGTGTCCACATCACCGACAATGACAAGTTCGTTGATGAAATAATCCACATCTACATCAGAATCAGCCATAGATAAATCCCGTTTCATAACTCCCAAGCCTCCACGCCGTCCAATTGCCTTTCCAACGTATTCATAGGCAGTAGTGACAGCGTTACCGCGAGCACGTTTTTCAGCCTCTTTAGTGGTATCGGCCAAGAAAACTGTACGAGCAATATTCCAGTCTTCTCTTTTCGGCTTTAAACCCACGCCATCCGCAGTTAACTCGTATGTATCCCATTGGTCTTTGAGAACATTACCCGGAATAATCGAGTGACTAAAAGGATGAAATCCGAGCAAGGCAGCAACCTTAACCGAACCCGAACCACGAGAGGTCACAGGTACTGAAATAGGCGGGTACGGACGTTGCAACGGCTTTTGAACCACACCAAAACCCATCTCATCACTATTGGATTCAAGTTTGACAGTCCAGTGATCACCGACAAGCTCATATGGACCATCGGAAGTCCATATTTTCAGAATAATTCCTATCGCTTCAGAAAGACGAGACTGCATCTCGCTAGGCTCCTGACCATACATGGAAAAATCTGCAGGAGAGCCCCCATACCCGAAGGCAAGGTTCAGTCTTCCATGTGAAAAATGATCTAGGAATGCTAGTCGATGCGCCACCTGTGCAGGGTGATGAAGGTTCAGGAGCACGGGTGCAGGGCCAAGTCGCATTCGCTTGGTCTGACGAAACACGGCTGCAATGAACATCTCTGGACTAACAATAGGCTCCCAAGCCAGAGTGTGGTGCTCGCCAACCCAGAACTCATCATATCCAAGGTCTTCGGCACGCAAAGCCAGTTCCATATCCTCGTCGTGACACTGAGCTAAAGGCTTGTCAGGGGAATGAAACGGCATGATAAAAATGCCGCTTTTAACGCTTTGCAATGTATACCTCGACTCTGAATTTGAATATGCGCGGAGTTTAGTGGAGGTCACTACAAGAATCAATGGCCATGCCGACACATAGATCGACACAAAAAGTCCTCGCATTACTGCAAGGACTTTTCAATAACTTGTTTTCGAGGAAAATTACAGATTAATTTTTATGACACGCAATTACATCTGTATGGATTTTCCAATGAAATGAATTATCCGAACGATCTTACAACCTCAAACAGAGCACGATTAAGTTGAGTGAAATTGCTTATCCACTCTCTTATGTCTTCAGCTACATCTGCAGGCCAGTCACCGGGGGATGCACTTATAAACTGCTCCGCGGCTTCCAGAGAAGGCAGTCCGACTCGATGGATAACACGATTCATCGGGACACCAGTCAACGGGCGTAATAAACTGGATGAAATCCCATTTTTCAGCTGATCAGGGCCAATTTTGGCCTCTACCCTACGGGTAATCTCAACCAAATTTGCTACTGAACCAATCTTAACAGGACCGCCAGTCATTACCACATATTTGGTCTTACCCACTAAAGTGCGGTCTGGATCGTTAGTAACCTCCATGTTGAAGAAGCCCTGGTCAAGCAATTTTGGACTGCCGGCCCGGTCCATAAGCCCAGATTCCATAGCCTTTCTATTTTCTAGAGCCTGCACCTGCTGTTCAGCCAATGACTCATAAACGCCACCAACTATGATGAGAGAAGGCTTCGCAAGGTTTTGCCCCATTGCAACGTTTTTTCGATTGTGAGCATCGTTGTGTGCGTTGAGTGCTTCGATAAATTTTGACGGCTGGCTCGCCTCAAAACTTCTCATAAGAATTATTGACACTTATTTGACTCCTGTAGATTGGTAAAGTCCCCGACATGACACTAACTGAAAAAAGTATTTTTCACCTGAAAACTTTAAATTAGAAAAACTCATAAATATCAAAAAACGTTATTTACTGTAAGCACATCTGCTTTCAATACACGCCATAGAATCTGCTTGCCGCTCGGCGAAAAAGCTAGCAGGCTTTCATAGATCGAAGGTCGGATCCAAGAAAACTCTGATAATTACATTCCAGTAAGCAAGCTGTTAAAGCTAAAACCCAATTAGGAGACTTAACTTATGGCCTCACTCGAAACACGATCATTCGAAAATCCTGACCAATCAATGGCGCCAGATAAAACAGACGCCAGGGTAATCAATTTCGGAAGCGTTGCGGCAGCAAAAGTAACCCTGCAACCAGGCTGGAGCTGGAGCAGTTGTATTAAACCGGCAGTGGGGACTGAAAGTTGTGAGACTGGACATATCGGGGTAGTTACGAAGGGGAAACTCCGCGTCAAGCACGATGACGGAACAGAAGTCGTGATAGTTGCAGGCGAAGCATACTCACTAGCGCCCGGGCATGACGGTTGGGTCGAAGGAAACGAGACAGTTGAAGCTTATGAATTCAACAACACAGGCAAAACCTATGCAGTCTGGGATGAAGGTTAAACACGAACAGATTCGAGTGATACACATTTTTCTAAATAAACCCATCTCCTGTTCCTAATAAGCTAAGAAGTCCTCCAGCCTTGCAGAATATTCCGACGTTTTAATCAGTGATATGTAGGAGTTCATCAAGATGCCAAAAATTGAAAGCCCTGAGCCTTTTTACTCGATGTCACGTCGCGCCGGAGACATGCTCTTCCTTTCTGGATTCGGTCCGGTAAAGGACGGCGAAGTAATTGGTGCAAACATCGAAGAACAAACAATTTTCACTATGGATGCTATGAAAGACGTCCTGGAGAGCGAAGGAGCCACATGGGATCACGCTATGCGGGTTAACGTGTTTCTCCTGAATATGCAGGATAGGGATGGCTTCAACGCCACATACATGAACTACTTCAAAAAACGACAGCGCATGCCCACGCGTCGTCTCATCGGCGCGGGTGATATGTATCTGGGAATTTTAGTGGAAATAGATGCTGTCGCATATCTCGGCGATACTTAAGATAGGTCTAAAAAACCGTAAGGTTTGTTACTGCGCCTCTCTCCAAAAAACGGAAATATATCGCACGATCTGTGATCGTCTTAGTACATAAATTTTTGTACTACACTCGATTCTTTTCATCGCCTGGACAGCAGAAGGCGCATCTGGGAACTTACGGTACAGATACCGGATTTGTTTAAAGCATCTTCGTAGGCCTTTCAAACTGTGTGAACACTGGCCAATTAAATTGCTAACTCCACTACACCAACGTAATTATTCATTACCACGGGTAGACTATCTTTATAGTGCTCAGATCAATGGCCAGTAAAAAGCTGACGAGGAACATATGACTATCAGACTCGGAATCGCAGGAGGTAACAGAGGAGGATCTTTCGAACGGTCGCTCGCTAGCCTCCAAGAGGAAATAGAGTTAGTCGCTGTTTGTGATCCATCTGATGAAGTCCTCCGTGGATGGATCGATAAACGTTCAGGGCTTGAAGCTTTTTCAAATTTTGAAGATCTGATCGAAAGCCCAAACATAGATGCTGTTTTTGTTGCTACACCCATGCCCTTTCATGCAGCCCAATCGATGATGGCACTGAATGCAGGCAAGCATGTTCTTTCGGAAGTGATCGCCGCCACTACTTTGGATGAATGTTACGCATTAGTGGAAACGGTCGAACAAACCGGCATGACGTACATGATGGCGGAGAATTACTGCTACCGGCGAGAGGCCATGATGATCAAGAACATGACCGACTCTCAAACTTTCGGAGATCTAACTTACGCTGAAGGTGCGTATATTCATGATTGTAGAGACCTGATGTTTGACTCCAATCTTGCACGAACATGGAGGGGCGGATCATGGGGTAAAAGTGGAGATCAAAAAACCCACTCGTCTCGTGGAAACGGCTACCCAACACATTCTCTTGGACCGATAGCACAATGGCTGGGGATCAACCGAAGCGATCGATTAACACTTACCACCACGTTTGTAACCAGTTCATTGGCAAGGCGAGACTGGGCTCTGTCCGTATTACCTGAAGGACACATTGATGCTACAGAAGATGCATGGTCAGATTTCACTGATTCAGCTACGACGTTGATCCAAACTGAAAAAGGCAGAGTCATCTGCCTGAGGAAAGATTCCGCAAGCCCGAGGCCTCACAACATGGCACTTCACAGCTTGCAAGGTACAAAAGGTGCCTACATATCCGGCAGACATACTGATGAAGATCCATTGGTCTGGATAAACGGAATTTCATCTGGAGTAAGTCCCGCTAACTTCGGATATAAAGATATGGCTAGACCGCCTGAACTATCAGATGCTCGAGGCGCTGAATGGCAGCCATTATGGGAATTAAGCAACCAGTATGAACACCCTTATTGGAAAGAGTACGGATCAGAAGCCACAGAGACTGGTCACGGTGGAGGAGACTATTTCATAATGCGCGATTTTGCCTTAGCGGTGTCCGGCAAAATAGATCCTCCAATAGATGTATACGACGCCGCCACCTGGAGTAGTGTTTTCCCGATTTCTATGGAAAACGTTAACCGTATGGGAGAGCCCTTAAAAATCCCGGATTTCAGAAAAAACAGGTAACCTGCAAAACAGTCTCACCGCCCTTATCAGGAAAACAGTTGAAGCAAAATAAATCATCTGAACTATTCCTTTCTAACGCCCGTAGAGGATTAAATCGCTGGCCCAGATGGTTGTTAGGAATATTGCTGGTCCTCTTCATGTGGCAGGCAGTAGGCGCAATTCCGTTTTTCACCGTTTGCGAATACCTCCAAAACATAGAAATAACTCAATTCCAGTGTGATGGCACGCAGATAACGGGCGACTCAGTGTTACTTGACTACCTGTTAAGTAACTACATGTTCATCATTGGCATAATCGGCGTATGGATAGCCGTAAGGGTATTACATAAGAAAACTCTGACTCAGGTGGTAACCGGTCGTAAGACCTTTGACTACAACCGGGTTGTCTATGCGATATGGGTGGGATTTCTACTACATTCGGCATTGTTGATTTTGGATGTATTGTTCATAAATACCGAAATAACCTTCCGCTCACCCAGCTTTTCCGAATATATAACGTTCTTTTTATTCGCAGTAGTATTGACCACTTATCAGGCGGGCTTTGAGGAAATTTTCTTCAGGGGATACTTACTGCAAGGACTATCGCTAATCGCCAGAAACAGAGTTGCCATCACAATCGTTTCCAGCGTTCTGTTCGTCTTACCACATCTAGCCAACCCAGAACCATTTGAATACGGATTTGCACCATATGCTACTTCCCTATTCATGTTCGCTTTATTCATGACTGTCATTGTTCTTGTCGACGGTGGAATTGAACTGGCTATTGGATATCACGCACTCAACAATCTCTGGATAGGCCTGATCGCCAACACTGAGGTTACGGCTTTACAAACCCCTTCATTGTTAATAGTCCCAATAGAACGTTATGCAATGTTCCCAGACGTTCCAGTACAGTTGATTGTATATATCGTGTTTCTAGCTATTCTCAACAAAAAATACAAGTGGTTCACATGGAAAACGCTGATGCCAGGAAATTCTAAATAGAATCAGCAGAAACCAGTTAATAGCAACAGTTAAAACACGATTACACACCTGCCGCGTGTGCCGCCAGCCTCAAGCTTTTTATGCGCTTCGGCTGCTGCCTCAGCAGGAAATGTTTCTGCCACCCGTAATGTGAGAATTCCGTCTTCAACTTGTCGACTTAGCTGATCGAGAAGTTCAGCCCTATGAAAATAATCACTGACTGACGTTTGGTGAAACTCGATCTCTCTCTCAGCAGTTCCCTCCCAATATCGTACGGACACGAAACTACCGCCATCTCGTACTGCGCCTAGGGAAAGATGATTTTGCACAGAGCCATCAGCAAGTCCATCAACCCCTTCTGGTACAACTTTTCTCATCTGCTGCGCTATATCGTCTCCTCTGGGAACCACGATATCCGCTCCTAATTCCCTTACAAGATCTTCATCCTTAGGTGAAGCATCAGCTATAACACGAAGACCTTCGGACTTAGCTAGTTGAACCACGTATCCACCGTAACAACCCGCTGCTCCAGTAACGCCAATGGTTTGCCCCTTGCTCAAATCAAGTTGATCTAGAGATTGACGGGCCGTGAGCCCGTTCATGGACAACGTAGAAGCTTCGACGATGGATACATTTTTAGGTACTGGTGAAACCGAATCAACGGGTAGCACAATGCTTTCACGGTACGCTCCCATGCCTTCTCGAGGAAGCACCATCGCGATCACGGCATCCCCGACGCGAAAGTTGGTTTCAGTATTAGGTCCGACCTCATCAATATTTCCTGCTAAATCCATTCCGACAATAAATGGGGTGGGCTCATCAGTATCGAACTGTTTACTGACCCGCATCATCGTGTCCACGGGATTCACCGAGACCGCCCTAACTCTGATTCGAACCTCTTGGGGCCCTGCATGGACCTCGGGAAGTTCGCAGATCCTAAAGACGTCTGGACCACCAGATTCCGTTATTCCTATCCCACGCATACTAATATCACCTCGATTTTGATTGTTTTCACACCCACCAGCGCTGTTGGGTTTGAGCTTCAAGTTTAAGGAAGAATAGCATTATGCATAAGCTACAAAAATCGACTTCCTGGTTTTAGAAAAACCACCTGCGATCCTCGCAGATAGCTCTCTGTCTGAACACGCCAATTACAGTATTTACCCAGGTCGTCAACTTTCCTGTCATCGCCGACAGCACTTTGCATCGGATGGATGCCCGGATAATTCCGCCATACATAGGCGATTTTTTCATTCGATACATCGAAAGCATGGTAAAGAAAAGGCAAATTAAGCTGGGCGAAAGCTCCAACGCATAGTCTTACGAATGCATCATCATTATCAAATATCATCGGCATAATCAGACGCAGCTTAGGTGGCTCCGCAACACCACTCTCAATTGCAGCCTTATAAAGGGCCGAATCGTCATTCCATGGCGCAAAGCTAAACAAATCTTCCAAATCTTGGGTCGGATGGCTACTGATCTCTCGTTCTGCAAGTTCCCACAGGATGCTGAACTGCGATATTAGATCCACTCGATCACCATGTGGATCGCCAAACTCCTGAAGAACACGATCGCTCAAACCTGCTTCCAGAGCACTCAGAGCATGACCATTCATAAGTGATTCTTTAACCAGAGAAAGACGTGCCACGTAACTACGAGCTGCATCAGAAACATCAGTTGGCAAATACGACTCTTCCAAACCACGAAATTTAACCCCAGATATCAAGCGAGAAATCGTCCGTTCAGAAATGGCATTCTCACGGTATTTGCTTTTCAGAATATTAGCGATTGCAGGGGCACCTACTGGCGTACCTGAAGGGTATCCATCGCGCTTTAAATTTTTTACCTCATGCTTCTGTTTGTCCTGTATCGACAGAGTTTCATTGCCAATAGATTTAGTGGCGAACCAGTTATATTCATATGGCGAATTATGATTATTTCTATGGCGAGTCATACAAAAAGAGTATTAGATTTCCCCCATATTTACAATGCTTCAGATGTCCGGACCTAGATGTTTTATCCAGTACAAAAGAGTGATTCCACAGAAAATCATTATGCAAAATTATCTGTGACACCTATCACGCACACACATATTGGCGAATCAGAGTGAGATAATGGCGAGCTAATAGCGAATTTATGGCGACTACGATTATTTAATGGCGCCGAATAAACCTTGAAAATCTTCAGTATCAAGTTCACACAGCAAAGTTAAATTACCAACAGTCGCATAAATCGAGTAACTCATTCGAGTAGTAAAAATCCCGCTCGTTCACCAGTTGATGAATTCATCCCTACTTCATCCGATTCATAAATTCGAATTTCAACATCTCGTTGGTTATAAAAGCCGTACCATACGCTCTCCACATCATGGAGCGTTTCAGCGGACATT
>VFGZ01000038.1 GCA_009392215.1 SAR202 cluster bacterium
CGATGAACGGCTTTTCCCAGTTGACGCCGTCTTCGGAGGTTGCGTAGCAGGAGTAGTTGCCACTGGTGCCGGATGCTCCGGTTTCGTCGAGCGAAACTGCAGCGCCGGTGCCGAGTGTGGAAATGTCCTGTGCAGCAGTGCCTAGGTAGATGATCTTGAACAGCTCTTCGAATGGGTCCCAGACGGGTCCGCCCCACATGCGGACGTACATGTTCTCCCAGCGATGCTCGGGTCGGATGATGGTGTTAGCGTGGAACTTCTCGGGCTGGTGGAGCTTGCGCGCGAGGTTCCAGATATCTTCGATCTCGTGGTTATCGATGAAGAGGTGTTTGGTCATCTGAATCTGTTGATTAACCTCGGTGTCAATGTTGAAAATCCGAACGTGGTCACACAGACGGGCCGAGGTAGCTTACGACTAAAAAGCCTACTTCGCTATATATTGGGCCAGTTGCTACTGGAAGTTACGAAACACCTATTTAATTGGTGCTATTGGGTCAACTTCACGAAAAGCCCCTGCATTTCTGCAAGGGCTTCTTCAGTTTGATTTCAGTTTGGTGGAGCCTGCGGGACTCGAACCCGCTACCTCCTGCTTGCAAAGCAGGCGCTCTCCCAGCTGAGCTAAGGCCCCAAACCAACAAACCATTGTAGGAGCATGAGAGCCAAATGTAGCGACCATTTATTGCGTAATTTCAAGACATCTGACAACACTTCGACATAATCCTACATAAGAAAGTGTGAATCTAATGGACTTCAATCACCTCCCATGCAGGCCCCAAAAGTCGTAAAGTATCCAACGCGCCACAAATCGGCACAGTCAATGTAATCAACAGGCACAAGCCTGATCAGAGAAAGCGCCGGATGCGATATGAAAATCACTGATATCACTACAACCCCACTACTGACCGGAAAGTCATTAGTTCGAGTTCAAACAGACGCGGGAGTAGAAGGTTGGGCTGAAGGACCAGGCATCAACAAAGTTGTACCGGGCCGCAATGGTTCAGTCTTCAACGCATATCTTGAAACCATCATCAAACCGGTCCTCGTAGGCGAAAACCCGCTTGATATCGACCGACACTGGGAAACCCTTGCAACAGGCAAGGACGATCGTCTATACAAGCTCCCGGCCAACGTGGTCGGCATCATAGACGTCGCGCTTTGGGACTTGCTTGGAAAGGAAACTGGCAAACCGGTATACACACTCATGGGAGGCGCCGCTCGGACAACCATACCCCTCTATTGGAGCGTCGGCTCAGGTTGGCGAATGCAACCGGAAGAAATGGTAGATCTTGTGAAAAATGGCTGGGACATGGGTTTCAGAGCATTCAAAATTAGAATGGACTGGAAAGGCTGGCGTCAGGATTCCGATCCAGTCAAAGACTATGAAATGTTTAAGCTTGTTAGGGAATTCCTTTCCGAGGGCAACTATCTCGGTTTTGATGCCAATAACGGATATTCTGTCAGCACTGCAATCCAACAGGGACGAAAGTTTGAAGAGCTAGGTATCGACCACTTTGAGGAACCAATTCCGAACTGGGATTTACCAGGACTTAAACAAATCGCAGATACTCTCGATGTAGCAGTATCTGCTGGTGAACAAGATGCATTCCGCTGGTGGTTCCACCACCTCGTCTTGCTCGGTGACCCAGACATTCTCCAACCAGACATCCTAGGTGTGGGTGGCCCTTCAGAAATCAAGCGCGTCTTCGATTTATCAACAATGTGGAACAAGCCAGTGATGCCACATAGCCCACAAGCTGGAATTAACTCCATGGCATCACTACACGCATATTCAACAGTTCAAAATGCTGTTCGCCCACATGAATTTTCAACTGAATTTTCTGGACCTCTTGACGATGTCGAAGAGCTATATGGAGATGGGGTTATACCTAAAAACGGTAATATGGTTCTTTCGGATCGACCTGGACTCGGTATCGAGTTAAACGAAGATGCGGTAACCCGTTTAACAATCAGTTAATCGCCCCGAGCCGCAGAATATCCAGGCGCCAACAGGCACGCTGCCTGTTGATTGGACACCAATATCCTCAAATCTGGATCAATTTCAGAACACAAGTCTGTTGCTATCGGACATCTAGTGTGGAACCGACAGCCTGATGGAGGGTCTACTGGACTGGGTAGATCACCTCGTAGAATGATCCGCTCACGTGCTCTTTCATGGACAGGATTCGGAGTGGGAATGGCTGATAGGAGCGCTTGCGTGTAAGGATGCAAAGGATTCTCATACATATCGGAGCTATCGGCTGTTTCCACAATCCTACCCAAATACATAACTGCGACCCTATGACTGATGTGACGAACTACTGAGAGATCATGGGCTATGAATAAATAGGCTAGGTTGTAATGCTCTTGAAGGTCCTGCAACAGATTTAGCACCTGAGCTTGAATAGAAACATCTAACGCCGATACCGCTTCGTCGAGGATCAACATACTCGGGCCGGCAGCTATAGCGCGTGCGATTCCTAAGCGTTGGCGTTGACCTCCACTAAACTCGTTTGGATAACGTTCAGACATTGCAGGGCTCAGGCCGACCGTCGACAGTAAGGAAGCAATTTGGCTTCGATAATTTTCCTGAGATTTCACAAGTCGGTGAACTTTGAGAGGTTCACCGATAATGTCGCCCGCCCGCATCCTAGGATTTAACGACCCATAAGGATCCTGAAAAACCATCCCGATTTTTCGACGAATCGGTCGCATGGCCGGTGTCGATAGCCCAACTAACTCCTGCCCTTCAAACTTGACGCTCCCAACATTCGCCTTCGTCAACTGCATTACAGCTTTAGCCACAGTAGTCTTCCCTGAGCCACTTTCACCCACTAGTCCCAAAGTTTCACCTGGATAGATTTCAAACGATATCCCGTCTACTGCCCTCACCCGAGCCACTTCTCGTTGAACGATAAATCCACGTTTTATCGGAAAATGAACACTAAGATTCCTCACACTTAAAATAGGAGAATCCCCTGACACTTCAGAAGTAAATCGGTCTGCCTGAGGGTCATCAGCAATGCTGTTCAATGAAGTATTGACCCCGTTGCACGTGCGACAGACTTCGATTCAAAACATGCTGCCATTTGAGTGTTCCTAATCCGCTCCAACAAGGGGTCCTCCAAACTACACTTTGAAGTTGACCAACGACAGCGAGGATGGAAGGCACAACCAGCCGGCAGACTGGACGGATCTGGTATTTCCCCCGGTATTGGATCGAGTCGTTCAGATGCTTGCCTATCTAATCTTGGAACTGAATTCAGTAAGCCAACCGTATATGGATGACTAGGTTTCAGATATACATCCTCAGCAGTACCAGACTCACGAATCTTGCCCGCGTACATTACGTTAAGTCGATCAGCATAACGAGCAACCACTCCTAAATTATGGGTAATTATCAGAAGAGCTGTTCCAAGTTGCTTAGTCAAGTTTTTCATCAACTCAAGTATTTGTGCCTGAATCGTCACATCCAACGCTGTAGTAGCTTCATCAGCTATGAGCAATTTCGGGTCACAACTTAAAGCGATCGCAATCATCACTCTTTGACGCTGACCACCACTCAATTGATGCGGATAGTCTGCAAGTCGACGCCGTGAATCTGCAATACCAACCATGTCCAAGAGTTCAACCGCCCTATCCTCAGCCGCCGCGCCGGTGAGCCCCAAATGAACTTCAAGTGGTTCCGTAATCTGTCGACCAATAGTGAGCACGGGATTCAATGATGACATGGGTTCCTGAAAAATCATACCGATACCCACTCCACGCACCAACTGCATCTCCCGTTCTGAAAGCTTCAACAGATCAGTGCCCTCAAAAATAACCTCTCCACATTCAATCACTCCCGGAGGGTTCGGCACGAGACGCAGTATTGAGAGGGCGCTAACGCTTTTCCCACATCCACTTTCCCCAACGAGAGCAAGGGTCTCACCATGCTCCACATCAAACGATATCCCATTCACAGCCGTAATTTTCCCTTCGGGCGTGTTGAACGACGTGCGAAGATCACGCACGCGAAGTAGCGGTAAACGTTCTGCTGATTGGTCTGAATTCATGGCACTAAGTTAGATAATACTTGATCATCGTACTACTGACGCAGTTCAAAACTTTAGGGAATAAACGTCCAGAGGACAAGGTTGCGCATCTTTGTTTTACTTATCGTGGCAGACCATTGCTTTGACCATATCAATTCCCATTTCAGCCAATCAGTAATGCAACTACACCTGATGGTCTTTCCATCGCTACTAAACTGATCCAAGCGCCCATATCTTGCTGTTTAGCTATGGCAATGATTTTCCGATTTTATCTAGATAATTAGTTTATTTACAGCACGCAAGTATCCTAATCAACGCTTATCCTAGATAGTCGCGTTCCCGGGTCGTTCAATGGTAGGACAGAGGACTTTGAATCCTCCAATCCTGGTTCGAATCCAGGCCCGGGAGCCACACATCCGTCGCAAGAAATCTAGAATCTGGCTTGATGATGATGAGATTGCGCCCATATCTTCTAGGCAACCTATATTTCACACTCTTGGTCAGTAGCATATCTGGAATTTCGAATGCGGCAGCCAGTTATTGGTCAAAGGATCTCAGCGCGCTGGAAAGTGCTATCGATTTTTTACATGCCTTTGCTGGAAATTCTGTTGCCGGATTGATCGTAAATTTCCTCCCTGCGACATTCAACGTCAAATATGCGAATACATCCCTTTTTTGGTTAACTGGGAACTTGATGATGTTAGGTATGAACGTTCTTATGCTTGGAGCGCACTATGCAATCCAGACGGAAAATCCCATCGAAGCGAGAATAGTGCCAACTGTCGCAAGTCAATGTCTTGAAAATGTGTTCATACTCAAGATGCTAGTACGAAAAAATAATGCATAAGAAAAACCGCTGATTTATCACAGCGGTTTTTCTTATCTCACCTAGATTTAGATCACAAGAAACAGTTACGCTCCTGCATGACCTGACAATTCCACCTTAAGGCCAGCATCCGAAGCCATTGACCATGGAGTTTCTACAACCCAATGACCTGGCTCTTTCTCTACCAACGGCGGACGTTCATTGGCCCACTTATGATTCGGATCCACTTCTAGAGGTGTCCGAGTCATGAAAACATCTCCTGGAGGTGGATTGATGGGTGACACTACCTCACCAGGCAAAAGAAACTCTTCTCTCTGTATATCAGGATGGGATGGCAGTGCAGCAGATACCAGAGCATTCGTATAGATATGCATCGGGTTATTGAAAATTGATTCAGTCTCCCCAGACTCTTGAACGACACCGAGGTACATAACTGCCATGTCATGGCACATATATCGAACAGTGGCGAGGTTGTGAGCAACTAAAAGATATGCAAGACCATGTTCCTCTTGCAGATCAACCAACAAGTTCATGATTTGAGCTCGAATCGACACGTCTAGAGCGGAAACAGGCTCGTCCAATGCAATCACCTTTGGATTCAACGCCAGTGCTCTCGCAATCCCTATTCGCTGTCTCTGACCACCTGAAAATTCATGCGGATAAAGGTTTGCCTGATAAGGATTCAGACCTACCTCACTAAGCAGGTCCGCTACGCGAGTTGCAATCTGCCCTTTGGTCATAGTAGTAGCGATTTCAAGTGGCTCGCCTACGACCGAACGGACCCGCATTCGAGGGTTCAATGATGACCAAGGGTCCTGAAAGACGGCCTGAACTGATCGCCTAAACTCCGTACGACTGGCTTTAGACATTTGAGAAACGTCTTCACCTTCGTAAAAAATCTGACCGCCAGTAGGCTCCTCCAACCCAAGCAGGAGTTTAAGTGTGGTCGTCTTACCACAACCAGACTCACCAACTAGGCCGAATGTCTTATTACGCTCTATATCAAAACTCACATCGTCTACGGCCTTCAAGAAAATCTTGTTGCCGAATCCCAAGAACCCTCCACCAACCTGATACCACTTACGAAGGTTACGTATAGATATGATGGCATCAGCACTATCGCTAACGCCCGGTGCGGAAGGGATGGTTACTTTTTCAGCGGTTGTCATTAGTTTTTACCAATTCTCCGTGGCTCGTAATTTGCGGTATCGTTGCCTATTCTGCAGGCATCAAGTGAGCGTATTTATCAAAATCCGCACAAGAACTCTTCGAAAGCTGCACCCAATGATCGGGTTCGACCTCAACTAGAGGGGGGCGGCGTTCTGCATCTTCAGGGCTAAACTCCAAGGTAGACCGCGGAGCAAATGCATCACCAGGCGGAAGGTTATAGAGCAGTGGAGGCTGACCTTCAATCTGAGGAAGCCTTCCTGTTTTCTCTTCGAGTTTCGGCACCGAACCGATCAATGCCTTGGTGTACTCATGAAGCGGCGAATTGAAAATGGTCCTGACATCGGACAGCTCAACAATTCTACCTGCATACATGACAGCAACCCGGTCACACATCTTGGCGACAATTCCGAAGTCGTGAGTAATGAAAATAATACCGACGCCCTCCTCTTGCTGAATCTGGCGCAGGAGTCTTAGATATGCCGCTTGTATCGTAACGTCAAGAGAGGTTGTGGGTTCATCTGCAATGATAACCGCCGGTGCTGATGAAATCCCTATAGCGCCCACAACACGTTGCCGCATGCCACCGGAAAGTTGATGAGGATAGTCATTCGCTCTACTCTCAGGGGCTGGAATACGAACCTTCCTCAATGAATCGACAACTTTATCCAAGAGCGCTGTTCCCTTGAGTTTCTGGTGAATCTTTATAGCTTCGCCAACCTGATTCTCGATGTTAAATACGGGATTCAACGCCTGCATCGGGTCCTGGAGAATCATTGAGATCTCACCACCGCGGACTTCGGTCATCTCCCCTTCAGAGAGCTGCTGCAGATCGCGACCGTTCAGATTGACCTCACCGCCAACAATATCACCAGGGGGAGAGGGAACGAGACGCATCAATGAGAGTGCATTTACAGATTTGCCTGAGCCAGATTCACCGACTATCCCAAGAGTTTCTCCCCTTTTGACATGATAACTAACTCCATCAACCGCTTTCACTGTGCCCCATCGCGTCGTGAATTGGGTCTGGAGGTTTTTCACGTCTAGGACGACTTCATCGGTCATAGCGCTAGCGCCAAAACCATCAGTGTCAACGGTCACGGCTTCCGAAGAAATCTCATCCTTCTCTTTAACCGCGGCGTCGGTGGATTCTGCCATTCTGGGTCCCCTGTACTAGCCATGTCGATTGCAAATGATCGTGTACACGACTCGTATTCAATTTACAAATTAGATATACAGTTCGAGCAAAGAACTGCGGTAACTGCGCGGAACGATACCAAATTTTACTTGGAAACGCCACCTCGAACAGAGGCCAGCCCAGCCTAAAACCCTAGATCATTTTCAAGCTCTTCTAGAGCGCCATCAATAGCGCTGATTATAAAGTCGATCTCATCTTTGGAAATGCAGAGCGGCGGACATATTGATATAACGTCTCCAGCCCTAAAGCTGATGATATCGCGATCAAACAACATTTTAGGAAGCTTCTTGGCCAGCCCCGCAGACGGCGGAAAAGCTGTTTTACTATCACGGTCAGCAACGAGTTCGACGGCTGCAAGCAGACCAAGTCCACCACGTACATCGCCAACAATCTTACGGTTGTACAACCCTTGCAATTGTTCGAACAGATAAGTCCCCATACGCTTTGAATTGCCGACCAGATCTTCTCTCTCGAAGATCCTAAGATTCGCTAGCGCAGCAGCAGATGCAATCGGGTGGCCGCCGAAGGTAATCAAGTGCCTAAATGTTTCGTCCGGACCTCCAATGAAAGCATCAGCTATACGTTTAGTAGCTATTGCAGCACCAAGCGGTGCATATCCGCTAGTTATTGCTTTCGCAACGGTAGTGATATCGGGTTGAATCCCCCAATTGGTAGGACCGAACCATTCACCGAGACGCCCAAAACCAGTGATCACTTCATCGGCAATAAGAACAACTTTATGCTTATCAGCGATCTCTCGTAATCGGTGCCAGTACTCAGCTGGTGGAATTTGAATACCGAACGCTGCTGAGACAGGCTCTGCGATTATCGCAGCCACTGTCTCCGGCCCTTGATGGATTATAACTTCCTCCATCTCGTCAGCGCACTTCACTGCTACGTCAACAGGATCGCCGTCAAAAGGCAAGCGATACGAATTCCAATTTGTAACGTGAAGTGCACCAGGCATTTCAGGACCCATAGGATCAGCTGCCGGAGATCGGCCGAGACTGACGGACATCGCTGTACCGCCATGGTATGAGTACCGACGGCTAACTACCTTGAAGGCTCCTCCTTTGCCATTGAGCTGAGAGTACTTCTTAGCCATCTTTACCGCGGTCTCTACAGCTTCAGATCCTCCCGAAACAAAGAATGATCTAGCTCCATGATCGGGATACAACTCAGCTACTTTGCCAGACAACTCAATTTGAGGGATGGTGGAAGAGCCAGCAGGAGGTGAATCAATTGCTGTCATCTGTGCATAAACGGCATCAGCAATTTCAGTTCGCCCATATCCAGCCGATTTGTACCAGAGACCAGCCATCGCGTCCAAGTGCCGCTGCCCATCCAAAGTTTCGACCCAAACACCGTCTCCTTTTACATACACCTTCAAATTCCCACGCCAGTCGTTAATTTGAGCAGCGTGCATGAACATATGATCGCCAGCCATTTGCTGAAGTTCTTCGATCCGTTCACCACTCGTGGTTTCAGGAGTTGTATTCAACGTCATCAGTATCTCCGTTAGACAGCAGAATAATTAAGAGCATCGCTTGAAGCGACCCGATAATTCTATGACCCAATTTCCGGTTGGTCTATCGATATGAGTAATTTACAGAGTGGTATAATTCGGTTCGAGTGAAATCCAAGTCTGAAATGGTCAAACACTTCCCCTCTAGTTTGAAAAAACACTGAGATTTATATTGTCTCGCACAAAAAATTTAGGCGCGGATTGCAACCCTTGGATATATCAATTCAAGGCGTTTTTTATTGATGAAAGGCGCGGCAAAATCCAAATCGCGAACAGGAATTATCAGGGATATTAATCACGCTCGGAAGCACAACAAATGGCTCTTGAACGACCAAGATTTTCTAAAAACGAGCTAACCGAGATCAATGAGCATCTCGAGACAGTCAGTACAAAAGACGTGTTGAAGTGGGTTGAAAGTACATTCAGTAGGTCAGCTGCACAAATTTCAAGCTTTGGTCTCGAAGACCAAGCTCTTTTTCATATTTACTGGACCGTTACCAAAAATGCACGCTTGATAACCCTAGACACATTAAGGTTGCCTACTGAAACATACTCGTTGTTCGATCAAACAAAATTACGCTATGACGTAGATGTAGAATTTTTCTACCCAGAATTAAATTCCGTATCGGAGATGATAAAAGAACACGGAAACAATCTTTTCTACAAAGGACGCGATAACCGCGAACTATGTTGTGCTGTCAGAAAAGTAGAGCCACTCGGACGGGCACTATCCGACTTAGATGCATGGATAACCGGGCTACGACGCGACCAGGGTATGGATCGAGGTTCAATAGACATCATTGAATGGGACGCGGCCCATAATAATTACAAGGTTAACCCTCTTGCGAACTGGAAGTTCGACGAAGTACGAGATTTCATTGACGCAAACAACATCCCCTATAACGAACTACACGACAAAGGGTATCCCAGCTTGGGTTGCGCACCATGCACAAGAGCCATCACACAAGGCGAAGATATCCGCGCGGGGCGATGGTGGTGGGAAACGGATTCCAATGCAAAAGAATGTGGAATACACATCGTAGAACCCGTAAAACGCTAGGAACGCAACTGTGTGGCATCCCATTGATAGCAGATGCAAAATGTCCGTAAAAGATGGATTCGCTTTGACGCTGTTATTCATTTCAAGCTAATTGCCCGAATCGAGTTAGGCTGGTCGTAGACGAATTTCTGATGATACGTTGTAACCAAGCACTGCAGACTCACCCCCAACAGATAGGGTTACCACTCCACGGTACGGCGCAACATCTGAAACCACAATTTCTACCCCTGGAAGAACTCCAGTTTCGTACAGGTAAGCAACTAATTCAGCGTCGTCCTCAGGTATTCGATCGACAATCATCGCCTTACCTATTTTAGCTTTGTCCAAAGTCACAACGTTTCTAGGTTCTCGATATCCACTGCCAGGAATTGGCTGCCCAAACGGATCCGTCTGCGGACGTCCGAGCCTATCTTGAATACGTTTTTCAAGTGTTTCAGAAAGTGCATGCTCAAGCATATGAGCTTCAGCGTCAACCTCGTGTAGCGGAACACCAAGTAAATCAACCACTAATCGAGCAGCTAAACGATGTTTACGAATCATAGATTCAGCTAATTCTCGACCTTTAGTAGTCAAATCTATGTCACGAGTATCACTGAGACGGATTAAGTTCTCTTTCTCCATGCGTCTCAACATTCCAGAAACAGCCGGAAGAGAGGTCCCCAAGTTCTCACTTGCAGGCACACGCCTAAGCTGTTCAACTAGATTAGGATTGGTAACTCGAATACCACGTTCTTGCACTACATAGATCGACAGCAAGTAATTTTCCATTGCCTGTGTAAGGCGATGACCTGCGCCATTATTGCGTTCAGGCATTATCGAATCTCCTGTTAACTACAATTCAATCCCCATGCTAATGACATACCGGTAACCATATTACGCCATAATTTTGCACATGCGAATCTGAGCCGGTTGTATGAATTTAATACTCGAATGTATAACGAAAACAGATTACCTTTCAGGTATTATTCGACCAACATCCTAAGTCCATGACCACTAATCCTAAACCAGAGCTTGATCCAACACGTTGTTTTGGCACCGGAAATGCCGTTTACGAGGCCTACCACGATTATGAATGGGGAGTGCCAGTCTATGACGACCGACACCTGTTCGAATTACTTTTACTCGAGGGTGCGCAAGCAGGTCTGAGCTGGGAAACCATTTTGAAACGCCGGGAATCATATCGCGTTGCTTTCAATAATTTCGTCATAAAAAGCGTCGCCTCGTATCGCGAGAAAGAAATTACAGCCCTACTCGAAAATACTGGAATCGTTCGTAATAATCTCAAAATCCACGCTGCCATAAACAACGCAAAGATCGTATTAAAAATCCAAAAAGAATTTGGCAGCCTTAGCAACCATTTGTGGAGTTTCGTTGGAGGAAAAACACTACAGATGAACCGTTTTTCAGCCAGTGATGTCCCCGCCAAAAGCACTGAATCTATCAGAATGAGTAAAGACCTCAAGCAACGGGGAATGTCGTTCGTTGGACCTATCATCATGTATGCCTTTATGCAATCAACAGGCATGGTCAACGATCACTACGTATCATGTTTCAGATTCAACGCGGTCAGAAAACTTTAAAGGAACTTGTTGAGTCACACCCAGATCTGGATATTCGGACGAAAATCTCTAGAACGTGCATCTTTCCCGCAGATCGCGACTCAAAAATGCAGGCTTCTTGGCAAATATGAACCCAAAAGTATCCTTCATGATGAAAGCAATTACCCCTAATCTAATTGCGGCTCCACCCCGTACAATGGTAACTTTGGTTAACAAATCCAATCGCATTCCCGAGTAGCTCAGCGGTAGAGCAGCTGACTGTTAATCAGCGGGTCGTAGGTTCGAATCCTGCCTCGGGAGCCATATTGCAAAAAAACTGTTAGCTCCTACCTGATTGAGATAACCACATTTATTGAATGGCAAAACGTCAAATCATTCTTATCTATCTGGTTGATGATGTGCAAATAGCAACTTCTAAACAGGACGGCAACCAACATCACCATGATTTTAATCGCCCACCGCGGCATCTCATGCCAAAGGCCAGAAAACACTTTCGCTAGCTTTGACTATGCATTAAAACTCGGAATTCCCTACATTGAGCTGGATCTTCATCTTAGCTCTGACGGAGTCCCTGTAGTTATGCATGACGAAACAGTGGACAGAACAACTAATGGATCGGGACCCATCTCAGATTTCACTAAAGACGAACTAATGCAACTCGATGCAGGTTCTTGGTTCATGTCAGAAGATGGGAAGCAATTTTCAAGCGAGACTGTGCCAGTTTTTGAAGATTTGTTGAGAAAGTACTCTGGACAAGCTCATATTTTTGCGGAGATCAAGTCTAAAGACCCTGATTTAATACCGTTGGTGCAAAATTTAATTGACAAATATGGTTGGCTCAACACATCCCAAAATCGATTTGGACATGTGCCAGGTATTTCAATAATCTCATTCGACAGGGATCAACTACTCAGATCAAAAAAACTCATGCCTGATCTTGGGCACGGTTTATTATCAGAAACATGCTCGGAAGAAATCATAGACTTCTGCAAAATAAACGGTTTGCAAGGAATCTTCCCGTACATACATGCAATCACCCCAGAATTAAGGGCATTGATCACACGTAAGGGTTTATACACGGGGGCATGGGGCATCCAAAACAAACAGGATGTCAATAGAGCTCGAGATATGGAATTGGACGGAATTACGCTAGACTGCCCTCAAGAATTTTCTTGAGAATTACAAAATTAAACATCCGTCGATAACTGCCCAATCCGTTCATTCTCTTCCTCCGCTACCAAAACTCCTTCATCCACCTTAACCCATCGCAACATGATGGCCCCAACCACAATCAAAATCAGAATAGAACCTATGGCCAAACGGGTGTCAAACATAGTGGCAATCACAGCAAACATCAAAGGTCCCACGACTGATGAGGCCCTACCAGCAAAGCCGAAAAATGAAAAGAATTCCATACTTTTGCGCTTAGGAGTCATCTGAGCGAAGAGACTCCTTGCCAATGCTTGGCTTCCCCCCATAACCAACCCAACAGAAACACCAAGCAACACCCACTGATAGTGCGCCTGAAGAGACAGTGGAGCCCAGATTGAATCACGGATCAAAGCTGGCCACCAATCAAGGGGACTTTTTTCTAAAATCGACGGGTGTCCAGATCCTATGATAACCGTGCCGTCGTGCGGACCTCCCTGTACTGAGATGGTATACCTAAAATCTTCATCAATAGTCGCCAGACTGGTCAAAGTCACTATTTCAGGGGCGATGAAATGTTGACCCTCACTAATATTCCCGAAAGCCTCTACCCATGGAAGTGTTTCGCTTTCTTCATTGACCTCGGATACATGTGTAACTCGGTAGTTACCTGCATGCGGGGATGATGGCTCAGTGTCGTACTCCAATTGAAAGTCATGCTCGTCGTGTGCCTGTGGAGCAAGAGGTGCAATTGCCACTCCAAAAAGTACGATAAAAGACCATCCAAACAAAGATACTGTTAAAGCCTTCTTGGTATCCAATAAACGACTTAACCAAGCGAAACCGATCGAACCAAAAGCAGCGACAAATTGAATAATTAGAAGTGTAAGCATGATCCAAAGGAGTGGAATGCCTAGAGTATCGGCGGCAAATGCTCCTGCGATCGCCATAACCGTTTGGATCCCGTCATTGAACAACAGATACGCTATCAGATAAAGAGAGAGCACTTTGAATCTCTTTACCTGACCCAGGGTAGTACGCAATTCCCCAAAAGCCATGGAGATCGTACGGCTAATCCGCATGGGTTCCACGGATCTGTTCACTACTGGCTCAGGAACTATCTTCAGAGTCCACAACGCCCAACCAAACCACCAAACCCCCACCGAAACAATACAAAGCCTTGTAACCAGATCCGCAATTTCCATCTCACTTGTCACAGATATAACAGCAAGGTGCACTAACAACAAGATACCGCCACCAACATATCCATAAGCAAAGCCCCTACTGCTGACCTCATCCAAAATCTTAGTTGGTGAGACATTAGGTAAGAACGAGTTGTAAATAACTATGCTGCCAGCGAACCCGATATTACCCAAAACAAAAAATGCAAACAACCAAGCCCATGGACTTCCGGTATAAACGGAAAAAAATGACAGGACTGTCGCTAACGATCCAACACCCGTATAGATCCAAAGTAGAGTTTTCTTGATTGCAAAGCGATCCGCAATCACTCCGATAACAGGGCTCGAAAAAGCAACAATCATTGTGGAGAATGCAATACCGAAACTCCACATGGCCGTTGCATTAAGTTCTCGACCAAAGAAGGAAGTTTCTTCACCAAGCGACTGTTGAAATAAAACGACAAAATAAGCAGGGAATATCGCTGCTATTCCACTCGTAGCGAAAGCGGAATTGGCCCAATCATACATGCACCAAGCCCTGATAATTTTTTTCTGCTGTTGAGGTAAATCTTTCAGGTTCAAACTCTACTACTTTATGACTAGAATCCTGTGTCAATAAATCAAACAACTAAATGCCATCTAGAGCGACCTAGCCAAACGAAAACCGGCGTAAACGCAGGCTAGCCCCCCAATGTTAGTAAGAGCCAAATTTGCCCCAAACCATCCCCATTCTGATGCTCTAGCCATTTGGAAGTTATCGAACGCGAAAGTAGAAAATGTCGTAAACGCACCCATAAATCCTACCAAGACAATCAATCGAATATTACCACTAACCCAACCACGTTCCTCACTCAATGCCCAAATTAAACCAAACAACAACGCACCCACCATATTTGCAAAAAATGTCCCCCAAGGCATTCCGGTCGCGCCTTCGTCACCCATTCTCTGAAAAAGTATCCCAACGCCATAACGGGTCAAAGTACCTGCTGCTCCGGCCAACGCTATATATACTATTTTTTCCAAGATAAACCCTATTTCATTTCGTGCGTTTTGCATGAGTGTCGACTTTCCCCCACCATAATTGATCAGCTCTAGTAATAAGGATCTACTGTCCCAAAAAGCCCCTGTAATAATTTCATACCGATCAATACAGGATAGCCACTCACAATTATCTGATAACACCCTTCAGTAAAATCACAGGCCATGAGAAAGAATAATCACCATTCGCGTATTCTTTCACGTTGTATTCAAGCGAGATTTTTTCGTCAATATTTTTCCACTCACTCCTCATCGCTTCGATTTCTTCTTCCGGAGTATTTGAACGCAGTACCCAATCGTTAAATTCCATATCAACTGTAGTTAACTGTTCCTCAACAACCCGGAACCCAGCTTGAACGAACTCTCGACGCCAAGCAGATGGGGGCGGAGCAGCAACGTGACTCCGATCTCTCCGCCACTCCATGTTTTGATGCCAAATACGGGGTAATTCAAGTTCACTGGTTGTCGTATCAACCATCAAGAAAACGCCAGATCTCACCAATACTCGGCGAACTTCTGAAAGAAATGTCGGTATAGAAGCAAAGTGATGAGGAGCTGTACGGCACGTAATCAGATCCGATGAAGCGTCTCTAAAAGGCAATGCATGGGCATCAGCAAATGACCGTTCGACGTTTTCAATGCTTCGCGCAAATGCAAGTTTATTTACCTGTTCAAGCATTCCCCTTGAAATATCAGTCGCAATCATCTCATCACATTGGTCGGCAAGTGCGAACGCAGCAAATCCCGGTCCTGTGGCAATATCTATGGCAAGACGATATTGGCGATCTCCCGCAAATTCTTTCAGAAGCGCAAGGCTACGACTATTTGAATGCGCTCTACTGACCGCATAACTGGCAGCTGTACGATCAAACTGGTTTCTGGCATCGGTATCCATCATGTCTCCCCATGATTTGAACTACAGGAATTTCTGTTGCAAATAATCGTTATAAAATGCCAACATCACTATAATCTGGTTCCACATAGAAACAGGAACACCAAATAAACAATCCGGCTACTATTTCGGATACAAAGGTGCAGCACATGTCCTCTACGATCAGGGCTTATCTGTTAATTGAAACTCAGGCCGGTAAAAGCAATGCTGTGCTCGAAAATTTAAAGTTGCTACAACAAACGGTACAAGTTGATCGCGTAACAGGTCCGTATGATTTGATTTGCATCATCGAAGCGGTGAACCTTGATGAAATAAGTGAAATCGTGCGAGAGAAAATCCACACTACCCCTGGTATCAGCCGGACAATGAGCTGCATCCGATTCAAGTAGCAAATTAGAACTTAATCAGGTGATTTGAGGCTAGTCGACGTCCACTCTTGGGGGTGGATTTAACACCGGGTGAATTGCCAACAATTTCCCAGGCGAATCAGATTCGTTATAAATACCATGCCTAATCCCAACTTCACAGGTAAAGCAATCACCAGTTGCCAAAGGCACTCGATCATCGTCAGCATAAACAGCCATCAAGTTACCTTCTAAGCAAAACATCGACTCCTCATGAGATGGGTGATAGTGATTCGGGGCCACTGAACCAGGTTGAAAAGTCAACTCACTCAAATAGGTGGAGGATGATCCCAAAAAATCACCGACCATGTCATAACGAGACACGCCCGGAGAAAATTCATAAGGTGCTACATTCCCACGGACGAAAACTCCTGGCCCAGGATCAACATCATCATAAATGACATCACTTAACACTTCGCGTTCTGGATTAGCAGTAGGATAAATTGTGATCAGCCTGGCAGGCGACTGGCCAATATTCTCCAGACCATGTCCGGTTCCTTTTGGCGCTAGCACGCAGTCACCTGATGAAGCCCGAAATTTTGAATTAGCTAAACGGAACTCAATTTCGCCATCAACAACAAATATTGATTCTTCAGTGTTGGGGTGCAGGTGATAAGCAGATCTCACCCCTGGCTGCACTGTCAAATCCCCAACCGTCGCCATCGTCGCTCCGGTTAGAGATCCTGCCATAGTCAGCAATCTTCCACCCTGCATAGGGGAAGATTCTTGTTGGTCGGCGCGTCTCACAATAGTCATATCAATTTCTTTCAATAATGAGAGTCGAACTCAAATCCAAGGTATTTATAACGGAAAAACGACGATAGTCTACTAAACTAATCTAAGCAGGGTTAATTACAGGATGAATCACGAATAAGCGAGCGAGCACCCCACTTTCATTGGAAAATCCGTACTGCACCCCTGGTGCGACAACAGCACCATCATTTGTACCGAGCACAATGTTCTCACCGATGATTCCTGTCAAAGAGCCTTCAGCCAAAAAAAGAGCGGTCTCATAATCATAATTCTGCACAGGAACGGCGGATCCAGGCTGGATTTCAAGGGAATAGCTATATGTAGATCTTGCCCCAGAAAAACTCCCCGAATGCTCAACTCGATCTACTCCCGGTAGCCCTTCAATAAAAACCGAACGCCGAGTACCAGCACGTATGATTGACGGGTGTTCCGACACATCTTCAAGATCCACGTCATCTATGTGTACAGTCTCAGGAGAAGTTACTGGGAACGCCGTAATCATACGAGCTACAACATCCGCCCGATTATGAAATGCATGAGCATTCCCAGGCAAAGCGGTGACTGTATCACCCGGATAAACAGTAGTGCGTTTTCCTCCAACCCAACACTCTAGTTCCCCAGAGAGCATGATCTGCGTCTCTTCAGCTACACCGGTGTGATAGTGATGCGGAACCCCATAGCCCGGAAGATAAGAAAGATCACCTACGTGCAAACTCGTCTGTCCAAGTTCAGCACTTGCCAGTGCGTATCGAGGAACGCCTGGATATCGATCCTGCGGTTCCTGCTCTAACCTACGAATGATCAATAATTTCCACCTTAGAAAAGTAAACAGTTGCCATCTTATGCAATGTATTTCCGGTTTTTTAACCCATTTTTGCTAGTAAGCAGTTTTTAATGTGCGAGTTTACAGTTTCCAAGACTCCTTAAACCATGCAGCATCCCAAAAGAGGTATTCGTAACGAGTACTCACCCTGAAAGCATCGTGCATCCGCTGTCGCTTATCGGAATTTGCTCGGGCACCAAGACTATCTACAAAACCTCTAAGCCAGTCGGTCATTTTTCTATACTCACTGTCACAATATCCGGCAACCCATCTAGAATGAAAAGAATTCGGATCTGGTCGTTTTCGATGCTCCAGATGACGGGCCACCTCATCGTAACCCCATTGGCACGGTAACAGTGATGCGGCAAGCTCCGCAATTGAACCTTCATAGGCTCGGCGCATCAAATGGCTGGTATATGCAACAGTCGTAGGAGAAGGAATAGTATCCTCAAGGTCCATTTCTGTAATGCCTATATCTGAACAAAATCCGCGATGTAAGTCCATCTCAGAATTCAAAGTCTCATCAAGTAATGCTGCAAAGCGCCCCATAGATTCAAGATCAGGGCTTTTAGCCGCAGCAATAGACAACACACGGCAATAGTCAATCAAAAATAAGTAATCCTGCTTCATGTAATACGAAAATCGATCAAGTGTAAGTGAACCATCTCCCATCGCCTGTACAAATGGGTGATCTTTGTGAGCCTTCCGCCAGTCTTTTTCACATGCCACTTTAAGTCGCTGGGAATAACCTGTTGAATCGATCAACCTCTACCCCTCTATTTTTTCGATAATTATCTCTGCCTCAGACGTAACCTGAGCAAGCAAAGTGGGGTCATTGTCTAGAATCCCTACTACATTCACCGCTGACGCTGGACGGATTTCACCAGGAGCACTGATGGGAGTCGGACCCCAAAACAAACACAAGGCCGAACCTGGAGGCCAATAAGCTACTGTCCCTGCCTGCACGGTTTCTTGTGAGCCCAACTCCTCCTCAACATTAAGTGGGATTGAAAAGTAAATTTCATCTCCCCAAATTTGAACACGTCCAGTAATAGGCAGGCTATCCCACAGATGATTGGCTGTTTCCAACTCATTCAACGTAGCCGTCACAGTCAAATTATCGGTAGAAATTTGAATCTGCCTGTCACCCATAATCTCAGTACCCCTTGATCAATGTCTCATATGATGGGATTGTTCTAACGTTGACGAGCTTTCCAAGCTTTATAAATTTTGTCCGTTTCAGAATTGAATGGATAGAAGAATTTCGGCGATATTCCTTCTTTCTGAGTGTGTTCCAGAATCGCCTGCTCGACCTCGTCATGATGAACACATTCATCATAAATTTCTAATGCGAGTTTGGAAGGTAAGACAACCACGCCATCTTCGTCCCCCAGTATCACGTCACCTGGCCAGACAAGCACTCCGCCACACTGTATAGGCTCATTCACCTCATAAGGCAAAACATTGGGTTCACCAATAGTTGGCGTGCTCCCACCTGCATAAACAGGATAGCCATATCTAATAACCTTATGCCCGTCTCGCACGCCTCCATCGGTCACTAAACCTGCTGCCTGTTTAGAAAGAATCCTAGAGAATACGACATCACCCCCAGTCGAAGTCCCACCCATACCCATACAGTCAGCAACCAACACATCCCCTGGGCTCAAGGCTTCAAGAGCGTCCCAACGGGGTGTTTCGTTCAATCCTTCACCGTAACCACCACGGGTCACATGTTCCTGTAAATCCGGTCGCGAAGGTAAATAGCGCAGAGTTACAGCCCGTCCAACCAAACGTCGACCGGGAGCAAGACTACGAACACCATTCATAAACACCTTCATGTATCCAAGTTTCGCTAACTGTCCGAGAACGGTAGCATTAGAAACACTCTCATAATTTTTCAAAATCCTGTCGGGAACCCTGACTAATGCATCAACCAATACGAAAACTCCTTGAATTACATGTATTAAAGGCCCTGCTCGCCTTAAAGTGGATGGCAGTATAACCGTACGACCACTTCTGAAAGCCCATGCGAATGTATCTTCCTAGCGGTAATATCAGATTCATAAAACGATGAACAGCTAGTCACTAAGTTAATAATTTTCGATTCTCCCATGAATACATACTGGATAAAACTTCCACCTCGAACTCGCGCCTTGGGCGTATTTCTCGCCACGTTCGTGCTTGCGATGCTTGGATTCTCAATCACGGGAGGTCTCGAACAGGTCGACTTGTTGTTCGGCATTTACATCGGGGGGTTGGTAACTTATTTTCTAGCTAGGTGGGGCACGTTTGCTACTCGAGTAGCCCTGATACTCCCCGGACAAGAACTAACAACTTACGAAAAATTCAGAAAAAATCCCGGACGAAGACGACGTGGACCAGCTGAGCCCGCTGAATTTATTGATCCGGATGAAGCAAATGAAGAACTCCTCCCCGACGATAGAGTCATCGGTGTTTTTCATGACGGAGAAGCTGCGGCTTACCCTCTGGCAGCTCTGGGTGTACGTGAAGTTTCTAATGAAGAATACGGCGAAACGCCTGTGGCCGTTACGTGGTCACCCGTCACATACTCAGCACGCGCGTTTTTGGCCAAGGTCGGTGATAAAGATGCCGTTATGCTAGGCGCTCATACGCACACGGTGTTCAACTCTCCGGCTATGCCTAACAATGACGGAAGCACCATCATCCAGTTCACGGGCCAAGCAGCAACGGGTCCATTAACTGGATGGAGTCTTGAACAAATCCCCGTTATTACAACTACCTGGGCAGCATGGGAAAAAGCTCATCCTGAAACCGAAGTAATGTCTACGGAGGGCGGTCCAGAAGCCGATATTTTTGAAAATTACTACGCGAACGACCGAAACGGCATTCACAGCCTCGCCCCAAAAGATAAGCGACTGCACGGCAAAGACATCGTGCTTGGCCTTGACATTGAAGGTGACATCAAAGCTTATTCTTATCCGGGATTAATTGAAAAGCCACTGATCGAAGAAACTCTCGGAGGTACACCAATACTGGTCTTGCAGGAACGATCGTCAGCTACTGCTGTAGCATTCTCTCGCAGGATTGATGGGCGAACTTTGAACTTCAAGGGGAAAAATAAAAATCCACGCCGCCGAAGTGTCGAATCTACTGCATCAGGTGAGGGCGAAAGGATCGACTATGAGCCATGGCTAATCGAAGATAAGCAGACTGGATCATCATGGCGTGCAATCACTGGCGAATGCATTGAGGGCGAGCTGAAAGGGAGTCGACTTAAAATGCTCCCAGCAATGACTGGTTTCTGGTTCGCATGGAGCCGGTTCTACCAAGACGTTCCCTTGTTCGGAGCCATAGGAGAACACGACGAAAGCGCCCCAAGACGGTAAAACAAAACAGACCCGTTCATGACCTTCGAACCATCACAGCTAACGGGGATCGTGCTTGCCGGAGGACAATCTACTCGCCTCGGCAGCACACAATCAAAACTCATCACCTGTATTGATGGCAAGAAAATATTAATCAGAATTGCCGAAGCCTTAAAACCAGTTACATCAAAACTAATTCTTGTGCTTCACCAAAATCAAAACGATGAGGTCTTTGATCTCGGAATTTCATTGAACATGCACGTAGTATCAGACACAGAACCCTATTCTGGTCCACTTGCGGGCATACATGCTGGCCTAACCGCCTCAATAACTCCGTTCAGCTTCGTAGTCGCAGGCGACCATCCGTTTCTATCTTCCAATCTGATAACTACTATGGCTGTCGCTGCAGGTCTCGATGAGAGCAAGGCGGCTTGTGCGGTCATACCGTACTCCGAAGGCAACCTTCACCCTCTTCACGCTATATATCCCCGAAAGTATTGGGTTTCTCATTTTGGACACGCACTATCAGAGGGTGAAACATCACCCCGTAGATCAATAGAAAAAGCGAGGGTCGCCAATTACCCCCCGGTGACTATCTTCACCGATGAGGACATAACTCAAACCGATCCCGACAAAATCAGCCTTTTCGACATCGACACTCCAGAAAATCTGAGTTTCGCAAAACAAATAGCAGAAGCACAGATTTCAAAAGATCTGTCCGACCACTCTAAAGATTAATTAACCTACTCGTATCGCAGTGCTTCAGATGGCTTTATACCTGACGCCTGCCGCGCAGGCAGCATGGTATTCAAAAGTGAAAATACTACCGCCACCAGCACGATGGCTGCGACATTAAGAATGGGTATGGAGAACGTTACTCCTGCCGATTCCTGACTTATGTTTTTAAATATGTTCCAAGCAATCAATGTCCCAAGACCGATCCCAATCAGAGAGCCCAATATCGCCACGACACCCGATTCCATCAAGAATTGCATTTGAACCATACGAGCCCTATACCCAATCGCTCGCATCATACCGATCGACTGCCTACGTTCGACTACGGCGCGGAACGCTATCACGCCAAGTGCAGCGACTCCTACCAAAAGGCCTAAACCCATGAACCCTTGAAACAGTTGATTGAAAGCATTAGTTTGGGCCTGCTCTTGTTCAATAGACTCAGAAGTACTTTTAGCCGTCATACCGTGATCGATAAATGCCGTCTCGAGAAGTCTCGTCAATTCATCAGCACGCGAAGGATCGGTAATACGAAATTTGTAATCTGTAAACGGGATAGTTTTCTCAGAAATTTCCTCGAGTACCGAGTAATGCATGTAGATATCATTACTTGAGCCCTGATTGTTCTCGAAATAATCAGCAAACTCATCGAGTACACCAACCACTTTACGTGTCACAAGTCGATCCGAAGTCGCCTGACCAACTGGCGGGCGCAACGTTATATCCACGCCAGATATTTCGCCCTTTTTATCAGGCTCTATACCCGTTATCTGGAACACATTATCACCTCTGGGAGGTCCCCAACCGTCCTCCTCCCTGATTATGCCAGCAGAGACAACAGCAAGGCTGGGATCATTTGCGACCGACTGCCAGATCTCTTCGAAGGTTTGACCATAAGCGGGATCCCAGTGGGTAAACTCAAATTGATTCTTGCGAAGCCAGTCCTCGTCAGATGCACGTACACGAGCGCCCTTGAAACTTGAGTCCGCCTCAGCCTGACGTACCTCGACTCGTAGCCTCGCCTGAGAGGTAATAACCTCAAAGTCAGAGACAGAAAGATCGTTACCACTTTGTTCAATGATTGCATAAGGATCATCGATAGGTAATTCCGGTTTTATCACGCCCCTAATATCGAAGCCACCGGAGGCTTTATCAGGGTCATCGCTTATAACGTTACCCAAATTGATTAAGATGGCAAATATCATCATCGTGAAAATCACCAGTGAAAACATCGCAAGCGTCAGTCCTGTACGTAAACGCGCAGACATCGGATAGGCAATTGCCATCTTGACGACCGGCCGTAGACTCCCCCAGCGACCGATAATTTTGTTTACTATCCAGACGAGCACATCTGCATTGTGCATTACCACCCATACAGAAGCAGCTACCAGTGAAACCCCTGAAAGGATGAACATTTCCGGACCACCATTAAGTTCTCCGGTGAGGTTTTCCAAGGCATCAAACGGCAAGCTGTAAAAAACAAACATGATAAGACCTATCAAGCTCATCGACACGCGCTTTTGAAATTCCTCTCTGAAGCCCCTGTAAGCAAGTATGCGTCTCACTATGAGACCGGTCGAAACAATAGAAAGTGTTACACCTAGGGCTAGGAGAGCAGCGCTGTCATAAGCAAAGTTCTCAACGCCTTTCTCAGGATCCAGACCAGAGATGGCCAAAATTAAACCAACTGGAAGCAAGGGCCAACCAGACGCTAGCCAAGGCTGGAAAAATTTAAACACCTTGATTATCAAAATTGATATCCAGGGGACAATCAAAAGCAACACAAAAAATGTGACCACCCTCAGCGCCACACCGTAACCACGACGCCACATAACCCAGGTATCTAAAGCAAAAGTAAATGGCCCGAAAATCCATTTTAAAACCATCTTGGCCCTTTGGAGAGTACTGGGAACTTCATCACTTACAAGTTCCTCGCTAAGACCACGTATGGCTACTACAATGTTCAGTTTACTTACCCTGTAAGCAGAGATAGTAACCGTGAGAGCCGTAAGGACAAAACCTGCTGCAAACGCAACGATAATTGAGCGTAATGTCACGGAATAAAAGAATGTTACATCGTCACTTTCAGCAAATGCCCTGATCATAATCTGTATCAGTAACATACTGGCCAAGATGCCCAACCCAGTCCCAACAATCGATGCCCCCAAAGAATAGACCAGACCCTCATATGTGAACATCTGCACGAGATGTCTTCGCTTTGTTCCAATGGCACGGGCTATACCCATTTCAGTTGTGCGAGACGCAGCTAGCATCACGAAAACCAGGAAGATCAGTAACAGTCCCACGATGATTGAAAACGAACCAAATATAGTGAAAAACACCACGATTCCCGAGCTAATCATTTCCGCAAATTGAAGACTGCGATTCTTAATCGGGTCCACTTTTATTTCGACCAATGCTCCAAGAGACTCAAACACAGATTTTGTTAAATCCGCGTCCCCTGATGCCTCAGCTACTTCGAAAATAGTGGCCTGAGTACCCCCGTCCATTGCAGCTATCTTGAACTCATCTGAAGGTGAATCTTGGTCGAGGCCTTTTATAAGATCAGAAAGTGGATCATCAGTATCGCTTCCACGTGCGGCAGACTCCTGCTCCACAAGCTTCTTTTCCAAAGCATCCTTAATAGACGGAGTCTTTAAATTCTCAAATAAACTCTCGCTAGCGTCACTATTAACAAATGCCAGTTTCAGTTTTCTAGTGACATCCTCTGAGGTTTTCTCATCGTGTGTAACGAATTCAACTATTTCCTTACCTGTAATGGAAACTTCGATCATGTTGTAACCGTCACGCCCGAATAAGCGCTGCAGAGATTCGTCCGGGAACATGGCTGAGGCTCGAGTAGATTCTGTGCCCCCAAGAATTCCGACGGCGTCAACAATATCCAGCACTTTATGATCACTCCGACCAACAGGAGAGATCAGCGTCAGAAGATCACCAATCTCTAAGTCCAAATCGTCTGCCATCGGCTGATTTATGATCGTCTCACCATCGCGCATCACTGCGAGATCAACCTTTGTACGCCCTTCCTCTTCAGTACCTATCAGTCCATCAAAACCCGCAATTGATTCCAGTTTCGGACCAACTACAACAGCGCTGGAAAGGGTCTTTTTGCTCTGCTCATTAACTACCGGCATCTGCTCACGTACCAATGGCATGATTCCGTCAATACGCTGATCCCCATCGAGCTCACTTCTAACACGGTCAACGACGGAATCGCCCAGATAGTTATCACCAAATCGTGAAGATACTGACGAGCTTAGACGTATATCCGTACCGCCTAATGAGTAGAGGGCTCCAAGACGTATCCCGCCATTGATCGAATCTCCTATAGCTAGAGCAGCCATTATTATCGTCGTGCTCAGCATTAGCCCTACTATGATTAGTGCGGTCTGGGCTTTACGGCGCGGGATATTTCTGAGTGCCAACTTAACCAGAATTCGATTACGTGACGCCAAGAAAATCGACACGAGGAATATCACTAGCATAAGACTGGAGAGCCAGATGGCCAGAACGTTCATTTCAACGCCAAACAGTTTTTCCAACTAATTTTTCCTCAAGTCTTTTTCGTGCGCCTATGAGCTTTCGACCATATCGCCATTGCCATCGTCAACTATCACACCATCGCTCATTCGTACAATTCGATCGGCCATCCCTCCGACCTCATCAGAATGGGTCACAAGGACAAAAGTCTGTTCCTGTTCTTTGTTCAAACGCGTGAGTAATTCCATAATTTCACCAGCGTTGGTTGAATCAAGATTGCCAGTAGGCTCGTCCGCCCAAACAATCGCAGGATCGTTAGCGAGAGCGCGTGCTATAGCAACTCTCTGCTGCTGCCCACCCGAAAGTTCAGCAGGCAGGTGATCAATTCGATCTGCCAACCCAACCAAATTGAGCTTTTCAGTTGCTCTATCCCGTGCATTTTTTTGAGAGTTACCAGCGAGTATAAGCGGCAACTCGACATTTTCTTGAACAGTAAGAACGGGTAAAAGATTGTATGCCTGGAACACAAAGCCCATGGATTTAGCACGGTACTCGCTTAAGGCATCGTCAGACATAGTTCGCAATAACCTACCTGCGATGCTCACATCACCGGAATCTATCGAATCCAGTCCGGACAAACAGTTAAGCAATGTAGTTTTACCACACCCGCTAGGTCCCATCACAGCAACCATCTCTCCTGACTGTACAGCAAAAGAAACATCCCTTAGAGCTTGTACTGCTACATCACGAGATCGATAGGTTTTAACGACTTCGTGCGCGTGAATAATCGGCTCGGATCTCATTAATGCCCACCATTTGAATTATGCGATGAAAAAATACAATATGCCGAGTGCTATATTATAATCATTTTATTGAAAATGCGTTATATATATCACAGCCCTATTAGCACAACAGGCAGGTAAATATGAATCATCGTCGAAACAAAATGATTGCCTGTCCCATTAATCATATGCTACCAATGTATGGATAGTATGGAGGCGTAATGACTCGACTGATAATGATACGACATGGTGAGACTAGCTGGAACGTGGAAAACCGTAAGCAGGGCAGAAATGACCAACCGCTTAATTCCAAAGGTGAAATCCAGGCAAAACTTGTTGCTGACTATGCCAAATCGAAATACCAAATTGAACGTGTATGGACATCTCCGCTGAAACGATGTTCGGATACAGCTGAACTGTTCAACCTACCCGTATCGATTTCGGACTTACTGATAGAAATCGATTACGGTGAATGGGAAGGGATGCTTCAATCTGAAATAGACAGTAAATATCCAGCGCAGGACCAACGTAATTCAACATGGAGAGAAGCTCCCGGCGGAGAGAAAAAATCAAATTTGCCCATTCGTGGTCGTAAGTGGATAGAAGAATCTATGATCAACGACCAGCAAGGAGACGTTGTGCTAGTCGGTCATGGAGGATCGATGAAAGGTCTTCTAGTCGCGTTATTAGAATTGCCGGACTATGCAATGGACAGTTTCCAAATAGATAATTGCTCAGTGACAACTGTGGAAATACGCGAAGGCGTAAATGTGCTCACAGTTCTCAACTACACTGCGCACCTAATTTGACCAACAACCACAGTATTATTCCAATGCATGACGGGCCAACTCAAACAACAGAGATGCCTCCGATATCGATCCAGCACGCTCTACCATCGATCGTCGTAATTCGAGAGCCTTGCCCCCCGTGTAGTCGCTGACTTTTCCATCTGGTGATTCGATAACAAACAGGCTCGAACCTTCAGCTGCCGCATGAATATTCAGCAAATTATTCATGCCAACGGCCATAGGACAAAGTACAACATGATCTGCCCTGTTGATCAATTCAATATGCTCCGAATGCTGACTTTCGCTTATAGGAGAAAATGATGGTGCACTCACATACTTAACGCCCAAACGTTCAGCCGCCTCACGGTCCGAATCTCCAGTACCCAGCACACCAGCAGTAACCGCGTAGCCGGCAACTTTCAACTGGTGCATCAGTTGTCGTCCACTTCCAGCGCCACAAACCATATGTACCGTTCTACCGAAACCAACCGATTTTTTAGATCCAGACTTCTCGCTACCGAGAACCAGTACATGCGGCATACCGGTAACTGGATCCGGCTCTACAAGCCCTTCAATGTTGAAAGCTGCACGAAGATTTTCTGGTGTTAAAACTTCCCACGGTGTGCCCTTCGCCGTAAGTTCACCGTTTTGCATCAACAATATCCGATCACAGAATCTGGCAGCTAGTGAAAGATCATGAAGGATAACAATCGCACCTGAATTTCTTTTTGCAACTTCATCATTAATCAGATCCATCGCCAAGATCTGGAATTCCAGATCAAGTGAAGCTGTAGGTTCGTCCATAAGCAGAATCTGAGGCTGTTGCGCTAATACTCTGGCCATTACAACCCTTTGGCGTTCACCGCCGGAAAGCGTGTCAAGCCTTCGATCTGCAAAACTCTCTGTGCCAGTACGTCTCATCGCAGAAAAGGCGATCTCCCGATCTTCCACTCCCTCGAGTTGAAGCCGTCCGAGATGCGGATAACGACCCATTAGCACTGCTTCAAACGCTGTGAATGGGTGACTCTGAACTTGCTGAGGCATATAAGAGATAATTCGAGCACGGTCTCTGTGCCCCAAATCAGATCCATCAACTCCTTGAACCCTGATAGTCCCCACGTCAGGTTTAAGCAGTCCTGCGATTGAACGAATCAGCGTGGTCTTCCCGCTTCCGTTAGCACCCACTACACCAAGTGTTTCACCACGTGTCAACGAAAAAGAAATCGAATCGATTATCTTTGTACCCGTAATTGAAACCGTTAAATCTTTAACTCTCAACAACTCAAAATTATTGGAACCAACTTGTGGGGAGGATGGGCTCTCTAATGTTATTGATTTCATCTAAGTGTCATTCAACGGTTTAAGGGGTGTAATGAGAAAAATCATTCGTATCCAAATCCTGAAAATCAGAGGGAAACAACAATGCAGCCATCTCCTCAACTCCCCGGACATTCCAGTGAGATAACGTCGTGTGATATTTCGGCATAACGTAATAAATCCGGTCATTCATTAATGCCGGAACTTCAAACAAAGCAGCACTCGATTTCAATTCCTTTATAAATGCGTGTGCACCATCTATTGGCTGCGGTACGACGATAACATCTGGGTTTATGGCGGCGATTCCTTCAATTGTGACCTGCTGGTGACCCTCAATACCTGAATCTGCAGCGGCATTGATTCCTCCAGCCTGTTCAATAATCCCACCTTCTGTAGAGTCAGATCCTGCTGCGAATATTGATGTGAATTTTGAAATAGAAAGAACCCTCGGAAGATCATCACCATTCAAAATGTCACCAACAGCCTTCATGCGATCTTCTATCTCATCGGCCAACAACACTGCCTCCTTTTCAGCTCCGACCATATATCCAATTAACAAGATATTTGGGACGTTGCCGAGGGCTGAATTTTCAAGTGACGCACGTGCTACCGGAATACCAGCGTCCTTGAGCAATGCGACGTTATCGGCATCAGTGAACCTAGAAGCAATCACAATTTCAGGCTCAAGTGCAACTACTTCTTCAGGGTCAAACCCAATCATGTTATGTGACTTAGCAAGGTCAGCGATATTCGACTGCTCGGGATCTGTGAAAAAACTATACACAGCGCTGATTTTGGAAAAGTCCATCAAGGCAGCTAAAATCTCAGTATGTCCCAGTGATAGTGAATGCACCTTAATGGGTGGTTTTTCCAATGTCACAAGTCCTTCTGAAGTTTCGATATCCCTCGGCCAGCCAAAATTAGTTGTATCGACTATCCCCGGGACATCCTTGAAGCGATTAACATCGAAGCCTAAATCTGCTGGACCAGGATCCGCTGTAGGTGTACTGGCACGCTCATCAGAGACTGATGATGACGTGGAGGGAACCACAGTAGCCGTACTAGTTGGCATATATGTCGGTGTAGGTTGAGGTTGAATCACTTCCTCTACCGGTATTGGAGTCACCGTAGAAATTTTAAGAGATGTTTTTTCAGGATTCGAGTTAGATCCATCGCAAGCGATAAATGTGAGTAATACGAGCCCTATGAAAAATCCGACAACATTAGATGATTTGATACCTACTAACATTTTTATTCCATTCTTAAAAACGAACTAAAGCATTGAAACTCGTGAACGGTTCTTCACAAGCAAATAAACAAAAAACGGTGCGCCAAACATTGCCGTGACGATACCAACACGCAACTCAGCGGGAGATAAAATAATTCTTGCTGCAGTATCAGCAACCAGCAAAAACAAACCTCCAGCAAGAGCACTTAAAGGCAAAAGAACACGATGGTCAGCCCCCACGATGAGACGCATAACATGAGGAACAACAAGTCCGACAAACGCGATAATCCCGGAAAACGCGACTGCTGCACCAGTGATTAGCGAAGCCAAAATCATCAGAACGCTGCGTATCAATCCTAAGCGAACGCCAAGAGACCTCGCCTCATCTTCACTGACCAGTAGTAAATTCAAATCACGTGCTGCAAAAACAGTGATTACGACACCAACCAAAATTATCGGCGAAACAATCTGCACTGACTCCCAACGTGCCATGTCCACACCTCCAGCAATCCAGAAAATGATTTGACGTTGAACAGTAAGATCATCGGTCAGGATGATAATCGCCGTGGTTATGGCGCTCAAAAATGAACTTACCGCTATTCCGCCAAGCAACAAAGTAGCCATCGAAAACCTACCGCCAACATTGGCTATAACAAAAACCACGGTCATTGCTATCATCGAACCAATAAATGCACCTAAAGGTAAGAAAAAACCTGAAACTGTATTGAGCCCCAAAGCTATGACGACTACAGCACCTGCAGCACCGCCACTGGACACTCCTATAATTCCAGGGTCTGCCATAGAATTACGAAATAACGCCTGCATCACACCGCCGGAAATACCTAGTCCGGCACCGACCATGAACGCGAGAAGTATCCTCGGCAGGCGAATGCTTTGAATGATGGCCCGTTCAGTCGGATCTGCAGTCGAATCGCCAAGACCAACCAAGTCCAACATGATTGAAGCAGTGTTGGAAAACGGTACATTAAATGGCCCCACAGAAACCGCAATCAAGGCAACGATAAATGTAGAGAGGCCCAGCAACGCGGCGCCTGTGAACAGACGCTGCGTCACTGAGGGACCGGTCATCTTATAACGTACAGTTTTCAATTCGTCTTCAGCCACAAAAAACCCCCGACTGCCGAGCCAGGGGTTAACACACAACTACAACATATAAAACTGTTGCTGTGCGGCTGCACCCTAAGCGGGGAGAAGTCACATATATGTTCCCCGGCAGGTCTCCTGGCTTGAGGGATACCGAATCGAGTTTGATTTCGACCCATCGACTGAATCACGCCTTCCCATCAACATTGTTGACAGTGGCTTAATGTGAATCAACTTCCCAGTTACAGTGGCGCTACCGCGGCGGATTTTCACCGCCTTCCCTTTTGTTCTCAACGTTTCATCAACGTTTTGAAAACCGAGGAACTACACACATCCATGTATTCAGTTGAGCCTATTATCGACTCACTGATGTGTCAACATTAAACAAGGGGATACTTTACTGATGCTAGGTGATGAAAACAAAATCATAACCGAATGATCTTTACCATCAATGAGAAACTAATTGGCTACTGAATTTCAGCAAGACTTGTCCACTTAAGTTAAAATTACAGTTTAGGGCAATTATTCCATCAAAATGACACGTCGTCATATAGATTGATCCTGGTTACTCGGAGCCGATAACGCATGAGTCCATCTTCATCAGGAAAGAAAAAAACGGCTGCTGCCACGGCTGGCGAAACCCCCAACGCAGGTGTGTCCGACGAAAGTTGCGTTCACCACTGGGTGATCGAACCACCGAATGGTGCCGTCAGTCAAGGTCACTGCAAAGCTTGCGGTGAGAGTAAGGAATTTCGTAATTCATTCGAATATTCGTCTTGGTACGGCAACAAATCGCCTGAGCAAAAAAATGCTGCCGGTGGCGATGAAAATAAAGGCTAAAAGCCATCAGGTTGAGATCAATTAACGGAACAGATCTCGATTGGATGGTCGCAACAGGCGGGTTGTAGAGTATTTACCCGACCTCCACTCAACACCTCGGACGAGCGCAACCGGCACTCTCCCTGCTTCACCCATTACAAGTTGAGCCATCGATGCCACCTCATCTGCTAAAGACACAACACTGGCAGTCATCTCGCGATTGAAATCATCCTTTGTACCGCGGAGATCATTTAATGGGTCAAAACCTGCAATCCCGATTGCGACATTAATAGAACCCTCACGCCAAGGTCTATTAAACGTATCAGAAATCACAACACCGACTTTTCGACCTGTAACGCGTAACAGATCACGCCTGATAATCTCAGCTGATCGATCTGAATCTACTGGCAAAATAGTAACGACTTGATCTCCTTTTATATTCGACTGGTCTACACCAGCATTGGCACAGATAAACCCATGATGAGTCTCTACTATTAGGACACCTTGCACAGCTCTGACCACACGCTTGGATTGATCCATAATCACTTGAACCAGTCGCGGGTCTTTTCCAACAGTTTCAGCCAATCGATATGCTGCATCAGTTGGAGCCTGAGTCGAGAGTTTAACCATTGCATTCTCTGACTTTGAGACAATCTTTTGAGCAACAACAATCAAATCTCCATCACATGGATCAGTGTTGTTTGCCAAACACTGATCCGCTATCAACTGCCCAATATTGGTACCAGATACGATCTCTGGTAAACCAAAGACTGGGATAGCCCTGACTCCGTCAGACATTTTCATTTGAAAGTCATTCATAAAACCTCATGACATTGAACTTCTGTCATTAGGGATCGGTCTAAGTCTTTTCAGATTACCATCCATGAAAATCTGAGTCATTTATGAAATCACCGTTAGTCTCAGAGAGCTTATTTTCGCTTAAAAAAGAAAAGGGATCCGAATAACGGATCCCTTTTCAGATTTACCTAAATTCGTTTCGCTGCGGCTATGAAAGGTTTCGCTTCCAGATTGCACGACGAACCGTGATAGACCCACCAACAACCATTGCAATACCGGCCATTAGAACCAAAAGCAACGTAGTTAAACCAGGGCTATATCCACCTGTCCCAGGCAGTGAGATCTCTCCGCCACCACTGGTAGAAGAGGCTTCACCTGGAGCCGCAACGTCAAGACCTAAGGCAAAGGAGGAGAAACTAGATGCATTACCACATACGGTTCCTGCACCGATATTCGCCGTAGCGTTCAATGAGACCCACTCAGTCCCATTGTGCCGCCATACTCCCAAACCATCTGGACCACCAGCTGCGCCATTTAGGTCATCTTGGGTAAACGGCAAACAAATCTCAGCAGGCTTATTCAAGCTGTACGTAGCCTGGGCTGCCCCAGTAGCGTCGTACCACTGAACATTGACCGCGGAACTACCAAATGTAAACGTTCCAGAAGCAGCACCTTCAGTTGCTGCTGCTGGCGGAGACGGCAATCCAGATGTCGCAACGCTAACAATACCCACCGCAGCAGCAGTGCCATTGGCAACAGCACCAGCAGGAACAGTAATGGATGCAGTGCCGCCAACCTCAGTAAATGAGCCCCCAGCCGACGGAATAATAACAGCTACATCGTCTGCTGTTAGACCATCAGGTACGATCTCAGGAACCGGGGAAGGATCGGTATACGTCGGTGCCGGCTCGGCAGCAGCCAACGCATTAACGTTCACAGTCATCGAAAGCGTTCCCGCAGCCGGATGAGTTTCACCTCCGCCACCTTGGGTTGAAGTAACGGTAATTGCTCCCGTACATGACCCACCAGAAGCGGCAGTAAACGTAGAACTCGGCGACGATGTACTTGTTGAACTCAGCGTTCCACAAGTGGCAGTCCACGTGTAAGTGACATTGGCTAAAGCCGTATTAACATCACCGTTTTCATCAATAGGATCCGCTGTTACGACAATTACATCCCCCGCTTGCACGGTGATCGTAGAGCCAAAGTTGAGCCCTTTTAGACTCGTGCCCGTTGCCTGGGCCGAGACACGTTCAGAGGTCAGACCTATAAACGATGTCATAAATAGGGAAACCAAGCCCACCAAAACGAGAGAAAATACCAACCGCTTTGGAATTGCGGAGCTTAGCATCGGCGCCCTCCTGAAAGTTTCTTTATACAAGATACTTCCTTCTTCAAGGTTTGCGTATACGCAGAAAAGAACCGCGAACGCAATTTCAATTTATTATCTGTTCATCCCGCGAGTACATCCGCCCAGGCACAAAACCCAAACCGATCACGCACGGAGATTCACATTTTATACTTATAATCAACAAATTGCCGCAGGATTCTCCAACAGCACCCGGTCAAGATACACCAACGTAAAAACGCCAGTCAAGACGATTCGACCACACCAAACTCCTTGTTTACCACACCTTTAGAACCACTTTGATCTTTTTTTACGATCGTCCACGACCATAATCAACCTATCAACGCCCCGTTACGCAACCATTACCGAACTACGCTAAATACCGAGTATGTAGAATCATTATTGAATACAAACAGTAACCATAACCGCAAAATATTCTCTGGAAAAGAAGGGTCAAACCAATATGGATTTAGGGATTTCTGGAAAAGTGGCACTTATAACAGGTGGAAGCCGCGGACTTGGACGTGAGTCAGCCCTTCATCTGGCTGCGGAAGGTGTAAATGTCGCCATCTGTGCGAGAGGAGAAGAGCAATTAAATAAGACTGCAACCGAGCTCAGAACAACAGGGGTAAATGTTGGGGCATATATCGCAGACCTCGGTGACGAGAACGAATCAGCCAAGTTAACATCAAAAGTAGAGTCCGATCTTGGACCTATAGAAATTTTAGTCAACAACGTCGGCGGAAGTCTTGGGACGTCAGACCTTGTAGATTCGTCTCTTAAAGATTTTCATAACGTGATGAACGTAAACTTATGGTCGGCAGTATCACTAATGAAGCTGGTGGTCCCCAAAATGCAACAACGAGGTTGGGGGCGTGTCATCAACATTTCCTCGATATACGGCAGAGAATATGGTGGAACCGCTCCTTATATGACAGCCAAGGCGGCAATGATAGCTGCATCGAAACACTCGGGAATGACGGTCGCTAAAGATGGTGTAACGGTTAATTCTGTCGCCCCTGGCTCAATCCTGTTTGCGGGAGGAAGTTGGGATCGATTCATTGAAAACAACACAACCGAGGTAGTGGATGAGTTTATAGAACGCAATCTTCCAATGGGAAGGTTCGGCTGGCCCGCACCCGTGGGGGCGACGGTTGCCTTTCTTGCTTCGCAACAAGCGGATTTGATAACTGGCGCATGCTTCAACGTCGATGGTGGTCAATCTCACAACTTGTTCTAGCCACGCCCCACATGCAACTGAGCATTTCCGATACAGCGGATTAAATGAGCCTATTAAGAAATGACAGCCCTCGAATATTTATCGAGGGCTGTCATTTCTTACCTGCCATAAAGTAACTAAGGAAAACTAAATGAGAACAAATAATTAGGTCTTAGGATACCTCTACGACAGCACCAGCTTCTTCAAGTTTAGATTTAGCTGAATCCGCATCATCTTTCGAGGCTCCTTCAAGAATGGGCTTAGGGGCAGCCTCTACGAGATCCTTGGCCTCTTTAAGACCTAGAGGAGTCAGCTCACGAACAGCCTTAATCACGGAAATTTTATTCGCCCCAATTTCCTTGAGCACAACATCGAATTCATCTTTTTCCTCAGACGCAGCACCATCAGCATCTCCGCCAGCACCTGATCCAGATGCAACCACAACTGGCGCAGCTGCACTCACACCAAATTCTTCCTCGAGAGCCTTCACAACCTCTGCAAGGTCAAGTACTGACATTGCTTTAATCTCTTCGATCAGATCTTCTTTACTCAAGGCCATTATTAGTTTCTCCGAATTTATCCGAGATATCTTCTCAGATTTTGATTGAATGTTATTTTTATCGATTGGTTATGACTTATGAACACATGAACTACTTACAATCCAGTTATGCAGTCGAACCTTCTTGCTGATTATCAACATGCCGCTGCAGCACAGTAGCCAACGCCCTCATAGGACCACCCATAACCGTGACAAGCCCGGTAATAGGACTACTCATCGAACCAAGCATCTTGGCGATCAGTTCTTCTTTGGAAGGCAGCTTTGCCAAAGCTTCAACCCGATCGGATGTCAACACATCAGAATCAAGCATTCCTCCAATAATTTTGACGGGAAGGTCATTATCTCCTGCATATTCAACAAAAGCTTTCGCAGCGCTTGCCGGATCCCCCTCAGTAACCACAAACCCTATTGGACCATTCATCACATCTTTAAGCTCAGGTTTTCCTGCTTCGTCCGCTGCAATCCGTGCAAAAGTATTTTTCACTACCTTGAACCGCGCACCATTACTTCGCAGTTTCTGGCGAAGACCGGTCATCTGAGCGACATCAACTCCGCGATATTCTGCGGCCACAACAAGAGGCGAGGACGAAAATATTTCCTTCATCTCCGCGACCAGTTCTCTACCTTTATCCGTTGGCATTCCACCTCCTAACTGCGTCCGCTTTTCGAGAAGGTTTTATTCTAAAGTGCAATGGCAAATCGTATAAAAAAACCCCGACGCTTAAGTCCGGGGTCAAAATACAAGGCACTTTCTACGACACCTTAATGTTTGGACCTCGGATGGTGCTTCGGCATTATCCCTCTGCTGATAACTCAACACGGGACCAACTGTCTGCGGTCACAGTATTCAATTGTAGGATCTCATTGTAACTCTTCAGACCCACGAAAACTAATCCCATCCAAAACAGATCATGAGCATTCTGAAAATTATTGTCAATTTGACTGAGCAAGTTTTTCAAGCTCGCCCTGATCAAGCTTGAATGGAGGGCCCATTGTTGTGCATAACGTTACCCCTTTGACAAGAGGTCCCTTTACTCCCTCAGGCTTTGCCCTGAGTATGGTCGAGTAGACACTTGTAAGATTATCGAGGATTTGCTGGTCTTCAAAAGCCACAGTACCAATTCTCACGTGTATATTGGCTCCACGATCAAGCCGCACCTCTGCTCGACCCTTCTTAGCACTTTCGACCGCTGCCTTGACATTATCAGGTTGTACCACCGTACCAGTACGCGGATTCGGCATAAGTCCTTTACGACCAAGATAACGCCCGAGTTTGCCGATTTTACCCATTTGATCAGGAGTCGCTATGGCAACATCGAATTCAGACCAGCCTCCTTCGATACGTTTTACCAGATCATCATCAACCACATACTCAGCTCCAGCTTCAACGGCATCTCGAGCTGCATCTCCCTGGGCAAAAACGAAAACCCGAACATCTTTTCCTGTACCATGCGGAAGTTCAGCAATTTCACGCATCTGCTGATCAGAATGACGCGGATCTGCGCTTGTCGCGACGTGCAACTCTATTCCTTCGGTAAATTTCACCTTAGAAAATTCTTTGGCTAATGCTACCGCCGAATCAGGCGCATGCAGAATTGTGCCAGCTACTTCTGCTGCAGCGTTATACCGCTTCCCGTGTTTTGCCATCCGACTTAAAACCCCCAAGCAACGAAACGAGTTCCCAAATAACCAGGGTCATCAACCTCGTCCCGACTGTTCAATAAGAACTAATCAATAACTTCGACGCCCATGCTTCGAGCACTGCCTTCAATGATCTTCATAGCCGACTCAATATCTACTGTGTTGAGATCTGGCATCTTGGTTTCTGCAATCTCACGAATTTTCGTTCGCTTTATATTTCCAGCTACTACAACCCCTACCGACCCTGAGCCTGCGGGAATACCAGCCGCTTTTTTGATCATGTCAGAAGCGGGTGGCGTCTTCAATTCCATCGTGAAAGACCTGTCAGCGTACACAGTCAATTCAACTGGCACGATATTACCGGTCAGAGATGAAGAGCGCTCATTATATTCCTTGACAAACTGCATGATGTTAACACCATGCTGGCCAAGCGCTGGACCGACTGGTGGAGCAGGAGTTGCACCACCAGCAGGTAATTGTAGTTTGATTACCGTTGTGACTTTCTTAGCCAACGTAACGTTCCTTCGTTTCTATTCTCAACTAAATTAGTATCGATTATCCAATGACTATGACTTCTCAATCTGCAGAAAGTCGAGTTCAACCGGCGTCTCTCGCCCGAAGAACGAAACATGGACACGCACCTTGCCACGGTCTGCAAGCACCTCATCTACTGTGCCCATAAAGTCTGCAAAAGGACCATCTTTAATTCGAACAGACTCTCCAGACTCGTATCCTATGCGCACCCGGGGTGCTTCGGAAGTCATTCGACTCATGATTCGATCCACTTCTGAATCTTCTAACGGGATAGGCTTTGGACGCTTTTCACGCTCATCTTCAGCAGATATAAACCCCGTGACCCCCGGGGTGTTACGCACTACGTACCAAGATTCTTCGTCCATAACCATTTGAACAATCAAGTAGCCTGCATACATCTTTTTTTGAACGGTCTTACGTTCGCCTTCACTGATTTCTACTTCCTCCTCAGTCGGAACAACTACGTTCAAAATCTTATCCTTGACATCCATCGTGGACACTCTCTGCTGAAGATTCTTCTGAACCCGATCTTCCTGGCCTGAGTAGGTATGAACGATATACCATCGAGCTACAGTGTCATCCGTTATGTCACGTTGAATAGTCATATCTATGTACCTGAAAACATTGCAAGAATTCTAGCGAACAACATATCTATTAAACCTAAAAAGACCCCTATCGTCGCGGAAAGCGCTATTACCATCAACGTCAGACGTGTTGCCTCCTGCCTAGTCGGCCAGGAAACCTTACGAAGCTCTGAGAATACCTCACCAAAAAACCTGAAAATCGAAAACCCTGCAGATCCCGATACCCCAGGCCCGGACGTAGTACGTAGTGGTGTTCTTGCCAAAAAAACCTTACCTTTTTTCTCGGAATAATTGCGGCTTACGACATACCGGGCAGAATTTCTTCAATTCAATACGATCTGGTGTATTGCGCCTATTCTTTTCAGTGTTATACGTGTAAGCCTTGCACTCAGTGCAATTCATATCAACTAGGGTGCGGACTCCACTTTTTTTAGCCATAAACGCGCTCTACTAATCCTAATCCATCATATGGCCTTTGCTATGAGAGAAATTTTTATCCATCACGCAAATGGCCCAATTGCCAAGATAATTAACCCGCAACCAACAATCGATAACCAACTAAACATCAGAAGCTATTGAGAGCAGGTAACAGTAATCTAATCTAAAACTTCGGTAATCACACCTGAACCGACCGTGCGCCCACCCTCGCGGATTGCAAAGCGCAAGTTCTCTTCAAGCGCGACCGGATAGCCAAGTTCAATTTCCATGTCTGTGTTATCACCGGGCATAACCATCTCAACGCCAGCCCCCAAATTGATTGAACCCGTGACATCAGTTGTTCGAATGTAAAACTGAGGCTTATAACCAGGGAAGAATGGTGTATGCCGTCCACCCTCATCATTAGTCAAGACATAAACCCGAGCCTTAGCTTTAGTAGAAGGGTTAATAGACGATGGCTTTGCCAATACCGCCCCGCGTGAAACTTCTTCACGTTCGATGCCTCGAATCAAACAACCTACTGCGTCACCAGGCTGACCTTCCTCCAAGGTCTTGTGGAACATCTCCACTCCTGTAACAACGGTTGATACCGTGTTGCCAAACCCAACAATTTCGATCGGGTCACCAGTCTTCACAATACCGCGCTCAATTCGACCTGTAACAACGGTACCGCGACCCTTGATTCCAAATACATCTTCAACGGGCATCAAGAACGGCTGGTCTACATCACGTTCTGGAATGTCGATGTAATCGTCGACAGATTGCATCAGCTCATGAATCGCCTTCACCCATTTATTATCACCGTCTTCGTGATTCTCCAATGCTTCAAGCGCACTAACTGGGACAACCGGAAGATCATCACCTGGGAAGCCATTCTTCGAGAGCAGTTCTCGTACTTCAAGTTCGACGAGTTCCAAAAGTTCCTCATCGTCGACCTGATCCGCCTTATTCAAAGCCACTACCAGTTTAGGAACGTTGACTTGGCGAGCCAGCAGAATGTGCTCATAAGTTTGCGGCATAGGTCCATCCTCGGCCGATACCACAAGAATAGCACCATCCATTTGGGCGGCTCCAGTGATCATATTCTTGATGTAATCGGCGTGACCAGGACAATCGACGTGAGCATAGTGACGAGAATCCGTCTCATACTCAGTGTGTGTCGTCGCTATAGTCACACCGCGCTCTCGCTCTTCGGGAGCGTTGTCGATCTCATCAAAAGCCTTCGCCTGAACGTTAGCTTGAGTATGTGCAAGCACGTTGGTGATAGCGGCTGTGAGCGTCGTCTTGCCGTGGTCAACGTGCCCGATCGTGCCGACGTTTACGTGCGGCTTACTGCGGTCAAATACTTGCTTAGCCATTATTATTTTGCTCCGTCTTCGGGAGTCTCCTATGCATTTACTCTTGTGCTGATATCGATGGTGCTTAGCTTGGAGCCCACACCGAGGATTGAACTCGGGACCTCATTCTTACCAAGA
>VFGZ01000039.1 GCA_009392215.1 SAR202 cluster bacterium
CGATCAACCCGCAACGACAGGAAAAGGCTCATGCACATTCTGTGAATATTGATGAGTCGAACACACATGCATACGTTTGTGATCTTGGGATGGATAAGGTGTTCATTTATGACATCGACCATGAAAATGGAAAGCTGACTCCTTCTCAACAATCTTCAGTAGACGAAGTTCCTGGTCAAGGTCCGCGGCACTTTACTTTTCATCCTTCAGGCAAGTTCGTATACGTATTGAATGAACTTGGCTGTACGATCACGGCTTATCACCTGAGCGCTAACGGTGGGTTGAGTCCGATAGAGACGGTAGGTACCCTTCCTGACGACTGGGAGGGTGATAACACCACCGCAGATATCCACACCTCGCCTGATGGGAATTACGTATACGCGTCGAATCGAGGTCATCACTCACTGGTTATATATCAGGTTGATTCATCTTCCGGACGATTGAGGTATGTCGGACATGAACAAACCCGGGGTGAAACACCTAGAAACTTTGCGATAACCCCCGATGGAAGATTCGTCCTGGCTGAAAATCAGGATACTGGTACTGTCGTCACATTCAATAGAAATGCAGACGGTACATTAGAAGCGACAGGCTCGGTGATAGATGTACCTGCACCCGTCTGTATACAGTTCATGCCTGTTGGTGGTTAGCTTTAGGCAAAATGAAAATAACAGATGTAAAAGTTTTTCGAACCTCGACCCCGGTCCACAAAACGGCTGGTACCAATTGGTTATTCGTTCGTATTGATACTGATGCTGGTATTTCGGGATGGGGTGAAGGTTCCCTGCAGTACAAAGACGTTGCGCTCGAAGCGGAAATTCTTGATTTCGGTAAATTCCTCGAAGGCAAAGACCCGTTCCGTATCGACTGGATCTGGACCTCTCTTTACAGACGTGTGACCTGGAGTGGGGGTGCGGTGACAATGTCAGCCATATCCGCCATTGATCTTGCCTTGTGGGACATCAAAGCCAAGGCACATGAAATGCCTGTATGGGAACTGGCCGGAGGTAAGCACAGAGATGAGGTGAAAGTTTATGCGAACGGCTGGTTTGAAGGTCTGACGGAGCCGATTCCGGGTGTGCCTGCGGAGACTGTTTCCAGACAGGCCTCTCCTGAACTTCATGCAAAAGCAGCGCTTGAGCTAAAAAACGATGGCTGGAAAGCGCTGAAATTTTATCCATTTGGAGGGCCGCAGGTCACTACGCCTGAGCAAATAGATCATGGCATCGAACTTGTGCAGGCTGTAAGAGAAGCAGTGGGTAATGATATGGACATCGGCATAGATATTCGTGCCCGGCTTGATGTCTGGAGTGCAGGCAGGGTTGCAAAAAGACTCGAACCATTTGATATAGCTTGGATGGAAGAACCAGTTCTCTACGACAACGTTGAAGCTATGGCAGAATTTGCAAGGTCAGTGAATGTTCCAATCGCGACAGGGGAACAGTTGTATAACCGTTGGGAGTTTCGACCGTTACTGGCCACGAACAGTATTCGGTTGATTCAACCTGACATTTGTCATTGTGGCGGTTTTTCCGAAATTCGGAAAATTGCCCATATGGCCGAAACTCATTACGTAGCTGTTGCTCCTCACAATTCAAACGGACCAATTTCAACGCTCGCCAGTCTACATCTCGATATGAGTATCCCCAATGCTTTCTTGCAAGAGATATTTGTTTCTTTTATCGACAGGTATAGGGAAGTTCTGACAAATCCGATAATTATTGAAGATGGGTCAGCAACTGTTCCGGATGGGCCAGGATGGGGAGCGGATTTAGATACTGAAACTCTGGCAAAATATCCTGCAACCGACTTTACTCAGATTGAATCAGAACCTTATTTAGATTTTTAACTAAAGTCGATCATTAATCAGTGAGCTTAATTCTTTGTGCCGTTGGGAACCGATCAATATACGTTGTCCTGTTCCCAACGTAATGACCACACCTTGATTTCCGCTTACGTTATAGGCCTTACCTTTGGCCCCGTAACGTATGCCATAGCCGCCATAATCTTTTAGCGGGCTATACGTAATTGGCTCAGCATTATCTATGTCGCTGAAATAGAAGGTTCTCGGTTTCAAATGGAATGGCCAAAAACGTATATGTATGGCTTCGTTGCTCAGTTGTACATCCAGCCCCATGCGATAAAGGAAAAACGGGAACGCTATACCAAAGATGAAGGCCAGAAGGATGAGGACAACATTTCCTGATGGGTTTGTGCCAAATGGAACGCCTAACACGACTTGCTGGAGTATGGCCCAGACAAAAATGATTGGAGCGATCGACACCGCAAACCATACGTACCATTGTCGAAATTTTTGGCTTTCTGTAAATATCGGATCGTCGATTTGCATTTGTGTTACCAGTGCTTAACGGACAGGTGTCAGTATTTTATATTCTTTGTTGTATTTGGAACAAAACCTTAGTAACTGAAAAATTTAGATGCCTTAGATCTTGAGATCAACATGGTCGACCCTGGCCTATAATGCGACCGCTACTCAAGTGCCGAGAAAACACGAAATTTCGCAGGAGAGCAATGTGAACACAGGTATTCCATCATTTCGCCCAACGCTGACAGGCAATACACATGCCGTTTCCACCGGACATTACCTTGCTACGGCTGCTGGTTATCGGATTCTTGAACAGGGCGGCAATGCCACTGATGCGGGTGTTGCTGCTGGCATTAGTCTGAATGTGGTACTGCCTGGCTCTACCAGTTTCGGGGGCGTAGCGCCAATTCTTATTTGCGATGCAGAAACCAGAGTCGTTTCTAGTATCAGTGGACTCGGGCGGTGGCCCCGTTCGGTGAAATTGGATCATTTTGTTCGATCCCGTGGTGGAAAAATTCCACAAGGGGTTGAACGGGTAGTTGTGCCTGCAGCAGCAGGAGCATGGATGACTGCCTTGATTCAGCACGGAACTATGTCTTTTGAGCAGGTAATTACACCAGCTCTAGAATATGCCAGGGACGGTATAGCGGTAGGCCATGTTCTGGCAAATACCATGTCGACTTTTGATGAGCAATCAGATAAGTGGCCTACTCGTACCGAAGCTTTCTCGGAAAGCGGCTCACTCCCTCGCTTGGGGGAAACCCTTCATCAGCCCCAACTCGCCAGTACATTTCAACGTCTTATCGATATAGAAAAAAAGAATAAATCATTGGGTCGTGAACGTGCGATTGAGGCGGCGTTGGAATTGTTCTACAAGGGAGAAATCGCTGAGGAGATTGTATCTTTTGTTCAAGGCGGTGGCGGCTTTCTTTCAATGTCCGACATGGAAGAATTTGAAGTAGGTCACGAACCACCGGAGATTGGAAGGTTCAACGAGTTTGAAGTGTATACAAACGGCCCATGGAGCCAGGGTCCGGTATTTGCAGAAACGATCCAGTTACTTGCAGGCGATGATTTAAAAGGTCTTGGACATAACAGCGCTGATTATGTTCATCTTCTCGCTGAGGCCTTGAAAATATCGTTTTCTGACCGAGACGCATTTTATGGTGACCCTGAATTTATAGATGTCCCCATTCGAGGTCTTTTGAGCGAGGCGTACGCGAAGAGCCGCAGAGCTGAAATCGACATATCCAGAGCGACCCCAGCGATGCCTCATGCAGGTGATCCATGGCCTTTTGAAGACCGCTCAGAACCGCAGGATTATTCCTATCAGCCTCCACTACCGATAGAGGGTGACGCAGAACCAGATACGAGTTATGCGTCTGTTATTGACCGATGGGGGAACATGTTTTCCGCTACACCCAGCGATGGAGCAACAGCGGTCGTTCCAACCCTGGGGTTTACCCCGTCGACGCGAGGATCCCAATCCTGGCTCGATGAAAACCATCCTTCTGTTATTGCGCCATGGAAACGTCCTCGGCTGACTCCCAACGCGTTACTTGGGTTCAAAGACGGTAAGCCATGGACTGTGTTTGGAACACCGGGCGGTGATGCACAGATTCAGGCCACTCTGCAGTACTTTTTCAATGTGGCGGTTTTTCAGATGACACCGCAGCAGGCGGTGGAGGCTGAGCGCTTTCTTATATGGAGTTTCCCCGATTCATTTTGGCCCCATGTATACACCCCTGGGCGGATGGAATTGGAGCGACGGTTCGACCAAGCCATCTCAACTGACCTAGAAGGCCGAGGGCATAATGTAGAGTGGCTTTCACTTTACGGAGGCCGAGCGAACAACGTTTGCGGGATTCAGGTTAATCACAAAACGGGTACGCTGTCGGCGGGTGCTGATTTGCGAGGTGAAGCCTACGCTATCACTCGCTGACCTCCAATTCATAAAATGTCACCAGAACCACAGAGCATCACGTGTTTTACTTAACCAGCGATTGACGCTCAGACTCCACCTCTTCGAACCAGGTTTCAAGGTTTCTTAATAACTTTAGTGCGATATCGGGATTCTGAGCTGCTAAATCATGTTGTTCTAATGGATCGTTATCAATGTTGTAAAGTTCAGGCTTCGGGGCTTTCGTAACGATCTGTTCTGGTTCCGGCCAGTCAAAAACCTGACTGAAATTCTCGGGGTGATACTTGTACTCAATATCTTTCTCGATGTATCTGTCGGCTAGTGTTTGGTCCGCTTCAGTTGCATAACTGACATCCAATGCGGGCCTGACAAGTTTCCATGAACCTTCTCTGACCGCAGCGTTTGTTGTGCCGATTGGTGAATACCCATTCCATTGCCAGAAGCGGCGTGGAGCGTTATGTTGTGGTTCTCCCATTAATATCTCTGACATATCGATTCCATCCAGTGGTTTATTCCCTACATGATTGATTTTTGCAAGGGACATCAGCGTCGGTAGCCAGTCTGTAAATACAATCTGTTTGTCAATTTCAAGATCTTTAGGCAATCCATTGGGCCATTTGGCGATCATTGGCACCCTGATACCGCCTTCGTAAACTGATCCTTTAGCTCCCGCAAATCCACAGTTGAATCTTCTACCGTCCACGGAGACTCCATCGGGTACCTGGTCACTTCTGTGTGTGAAAGCAGGACCATTGTCACTGGTAAACATGAGTAGTGTGTCGTCGGCGATCCCGACTGAATCAAGAGCCTGACGAACTTTGCCTATGCCCTGATCCATGACTTCAATCATGGCGTAAATAATAGCTATACCCAGTTCAAAACCTGCATCGACGTATTTTTGAGTGACTGTTTCTGGTGCTTGGAGCGGACTGTGCGGCGCGTTCCAGGTAACCATGAGGAAAAACGGTTCATTTCTGTGACGTTGAATGAATGTGACAGCCTCATCAGCCAGAACGTCAGTTAGATATCTACCGTCAGATTTTTCAAATGAACCGTTTCGGTCAAGATTCCATCGGTAGTAGTCAGCCCAGCCGCCTCTAAATCCGGCGAAATCGTCGAAGCCCCTCGAGTTGGGATGAAACCTCGGATCCAGTGCACCGTTGTGCCATTTACCGACCATTCCCGTTGCGTAACCGGCGGCCTTGAAGGAGTCTCCTATGGTTGCTTCGCTTAGATCTATACGGTCATAACCAAGCACTTCCTGAGGAGTGATAGCTCCAGTTCGGATAGGATATCGGCCTGTCAATAATGCAGCCCTGGATGGCGAACAAACAGCTGATCCGGCGTAATGCTGGGTGAGTCGCAAGGACTCTGTTGCGAGTTGATCTATTGATGGTGTATGAACCCGCCCTTCTGAATAGAGGCCGAAATCACCGTAACCCATATCATCGGCAACCATAAGAACGATATTTGGTTTCGACAATTTCGACTCCTGTCCTGCTTTAACGGAATGCATACGAGCCAGTCCGTATAAATCATTAATTTACCTTGTGGAGTAGGTTATTTGAGGAGCAATTCAGAATATCTTGGCATAATTCTCTTACGATTCAACTTGGTGCTGGTAAAGGTAATTAATTCATGGCCATGGAAACGAAACGACTTGGAAGAACCGGTATGCAGGTTGGCAGGCTTGGAATAGGCTTGTCGGAGGTCGGCTTTAATCTTGAACTAACTGACGTGGATCAAGCGCGTTCAGTGATAAATCAGGCGCTCGACAATGGTGTCAACTTTCTTGATACAGCCGCGTGTTATGGTATTAGTGAAGAACTCGTTGGGCTGGTAGCGTCTGAACGCAGAGATGAATACGTTCTTGCAACAAAGGCGGGTCATTATCTGCCCCGTAATCAGGGTGAGGATTGGACTTATGATTTGGTCGTAAGTTCTGTTGATCGCTCGCTTAACCTGATGAAAACTGATCATATTGATCTTTTGCAACTTCATTCGTGCGGGGTAGAAGTCCTGGAAAAAGGAGAGGTAATTCGCGCTCTTCAGGATGTCAGGGCATCGGGGAAAACACGTTTCATTGGGTACAGTGGCGACAATGAAAACGCTAAGTGGGCTGTGACCAGCGGTCTATTTGACACCTTGCAGACCAGTTTTAATTTGGTGGATCAATCCGCTCGTATAAATCTTTTCGAAGATGCAGAAGAACGCGATATGGGAATCATTATCAAACGTCCGATCGCCAATGCCGTCTGGGGCGCACCAGAAGATCCTGTGCCGTACCCGGAACATATTCCGGAATATACGTCCGAGTATTTTCGTCGCTCTATGGTTATGTCTGCTGTCGGGCCACTGGCGAATGATCCAAAAGATAACATTCGCCTCGCTCTGGGTTTTACTTTTGCTCACAGTGAGGTGGACGTGACGATCGTCGGTACCCAGAGACCACAGCATATGAGTGCAAATCTGGAAATGGTCTCGAAACCCTTTGAGATTTCCGGCGCAACGGTAAGTGACCTTCATTCACGTTGGGATGAATATTCGCAAGGATGGGAACAACGAGGCTAACCCTTCTTGTTAAGGAGTGAATACAATAGTTACCCGCCTTCTTTGCTGGCGATACATACCTATGTGGGGGAGTGGCGAAATGGCAGACGCGCATGCCTTAGGAGCATGTGCCTTAACAGGCGTGTGGGTTCGAATCCCACCTTCCCCACCATTAAAAAAAACAGCATGGTAAAAAAATGTCCAAGATTCTAATCACTCGCCGAACATTTCAGGAAGCCGAAGATAAGCTCCTACAGGCTGGATCTGAAGTAGTGATCTGGGGTGAACCGGATTCCCCTGGTTATGAGGAATTACTAAAGGAAGTAAGGGATATTGATGGTTTGTATGCGCACATAACAAACCAGGTTGATGGTGCCGTGATGGATGCTGCTCCTAATCTCAAGGTGATAACAGAGTTCGGTGTTGGATACGACAATATTGATGTCGATGCTGCAAATAAAAGAGGTATAGCCGTATGTAACACTCCTGGAATCCTTTCAGAAAGTACGGCAGACGAAGCATTTGCACTACTTATGGCAATGGGACGTAGAACCCATGACTTACCGCAATTGGTTAAAAGAGGGGAGTGGGGTGACTTCGACCCACTGGCGTACCTGGCCTCTGATATCCATCACAAGACGCTTGGAATAGTTGGAATGGGCCGTATTGGTGGAGAAGTCGCCAAGCGTGCTGCTGGATTCAATATGAAAGTCCTCTATTACAACAGGAACAAAAGAGACGAAGAATTCGGTGCCACATATGTCTCTTCTCTGGATGAATTACTGCAAAGATCCGACTATGTTTCGTTGCATAATCCTTTAACGCCTGAGACCACGGGTTTAATGGGTAGTGAACAGTTCAAGCTAATGAAGAAATCGGCAATGCTGATTAACACCACCAGAGGCCCGGTCGTGGATCAAGAAGCACTTTATGATGCTTTGACCGCGGGTGAAATAGCGGGCGCTGCGCTCGATGTTACGGTCCCGGAACCGATTCCCGCCGATCATCCACTTCTTACGCTAGATAACTGCCTGATCATGCCACATGTTGCAAGTGCTACCGATGACACCAGACTCAAGATGGCCATGATGTGTGTTGACAACGTGTTGGCAGGTCTAGCTGGGGACTGGCCACCATATTGTGTTAATCGGGATCAGATATCGGATAACGCGCGCATAAAGCAATAGATCGATCGTTGATACGCATGCTGCGTTGAGTGCTCATCCGTCGAAGAAACCGGTGTCTTCTTCACTGAGGTACTGCTTGGCTTCCTCAATTCGGAAGCTGATTCCGAGGCCTGGAGTGTCATTAACCACTATATGACTGTCCTTGACTTCGTAAGCATCGATGCCTTCAAGAATATCCCACCACCAGCTAGGCTTACCATCAGGAAGTTCGAACGCTATAAAATTCTGTGGCATTGCTGCACCAACATGTACATGGGCAGCCAGCCCGATCAAACCGTCGACGGTTCCGTGAGGTGCCATCTGAATGTTGTGTAAATCCGCGAACTCAGCGATCCATTTGAGTTCTGAAATTCCACCGACGTCCATTGGGTCAGGGCCGACTACGTCAACGGCGTGTTGTTCAATCAGATCTTTAAATCCATGCCGTAAGTAAATCTGCTCCCCGGTGTGAATCGGAGTTGAAGTGTATGGCGTGACCTGCAAGAAGTACTCAGGATGCACATATGGTGTGTAATCCCCAGTAATAGTGTCTTCCATCCACATCAGGTGATACGGCTCGAGCGCCTGTGCAAGGCGTAGTGTGTCGGACGCAGTCATACCCGGGCCACAGTCTAGTGCGAGCCCTACCTCATCGCCAAGTACTTCTTTCATCGCAATTACCGCATCGACAGTAATGTTAAAGCCTTTTTCTGTCATTACTCCACGGTTTCCATACTTGTCCGCTTCCACATATTCTCCGTACTGAAAATCAGGCATTTGCTTGAGCATTGGTGAACCGTGGAATGCAATTCCCTGCTTGATGATTGAGAAATTCTGAGGCAGATTTTTCATCCATTTCATGTTTTCAGCAAAAGCTTCAGGTGTGTATCCTTCAAAACCTTTACGGTAATTGCCGTTGTAGACCCGAACCTTGTCTCTGATCTTTCCACCAAGAAGCTTATATACGGGTGCATTCAGTGCTTTACCTGCGATATCCCAAAGTGCAATTTCTATCGCACTGACACCCGATCCCCAGGGCTTAAATCCACCTGCACGCCGAATATGTAGCAGCACTCTTTCTACATCGGTAGGATCCAGACCTAGAATCAAGTTTTTGTAGTACTCGATTTGTGGTTTGAAAAACGTTTGATTCCGAGGTGACTCAACACCACCAATACCGTCTATACCTTCGTCGGTTATGACACGTACTACGGGATGGTCACCTATAACTGCGACCTTTACGTCTGTAATCTTCATGATTTCTCCAGAGTCAAATTCTGAGCGGGTTAGGCGAGATTCTACGCTCGTGCAAAATGTTTTTCTTTCGCTGGGATGCTTTTTTCATTCGTCAAAAAAGTCTTTGTCTTCTTCCCGTAGGTATTTCTTAGCTTCTTCAGGAATAAATATCACACCGAGCCCGGGAGAATCAGGCACTTCGATATGACTATCTTCCACAGGGAACGTTTCTCCTTCCATGATGTCTAGCCACCACGGTGGTTCCGCTTTCGGGAGTTCGAAAGCGATGTAGTTGTCAGGAAGTACTGCTGCCAGATGAGTCTGTGCTGCCAGTCCGATTAAGCCATCGAAAACCCCGTGTGGTGCAAACTGAATACCGTGCAGATCAGCATATTCAGCGATGAACTTCATCTCGGCTATGCCACCAACGTCCGCAACATCCGGTCCAAGGACGTTCACTGCATTTCGTTCGATCAGCTCGACGAAATTTTGCCGTAGATAAATCTGTTCGCCAGTGTGAATCGGAGTCGAGGTGTACGGCGTGACCTGTGTGTAAAGATCGGCTAGCACGTAGGGTGAGTAGTCGCCCGTAATCATGTCTTCGAGCCACATGATGTTCGATCCTTCAAGCTCTTTTCCAAGTTTTAGGGCATCAGGAACCGTCATACCCGGGCCACAGTCTAGGGCGAGCCCGACATCGTCTCCTAGAACATCGAGCATAGCCTCGATACGCGTCATCAGATAGCTAAACCCTTTGCCTGTAATCGTGCCGCGGTTTGGGTGCCTCATGTTCTTTACGGGCGTCCCATAGTAAAAACCGTCAACATTCTGCATTCCGCCATGAAACGAAACAGCCTGTTTGATAATTGAGAAGTTGTACGGATGATCCTTCATCTTCTGCATGTTCTCGGCGTAATGTTCTGGTTCTTTACCTTTCATGTCGAACCGAACACTACCGTTGTAAACCTGAACTCTGTCTCGAATCTTGCCGCCAAGTAGTTTGTAAACCGGTAGACCTGCAGATTTTCCTGCGATGTCCCACAGAGCCATCTCGATTGCGCTTACGGCCGCACCCCAGGGCTTGAACGATCCCATTCGGCGTATGCCGAGCATGACCCGTTCTACATCGGTCGGATCCTTGCCGATGATCATGTCCCGGTAGAACTCGATCATTGGCTTTAGATACGGCTTCCAATATTCAGCAGCCCCAACGCCGTCGATGCCTTCGTCGGTTGTGATTCGCACTATTGGTGCATCGCCGATGATTGCAACTTTTAGGTCGGTGATTTTCAAAGTTCTGTTTCCTTCTAGCGATCCCAAGAGGAATTTTTACGAGAAATATCTAGCCTCACAATTAATCACTCACATTGTCATATATTTTTATATTCCTAGCTAAAGTTTCTTATTCGTTAAAGAAATCTTTGTCTTCTTCCCTTAGGTATTTCTTAGTCTCTTCAGGAATAAATTTCACTCCGAGTCCGGGAGTGTCAGTCACGGATATATGGCCATCTTCAACAGAGAACGTATCACCCTCCATGATGTGGTACCACCATTTTGGGTCAACTTTCGGCAGTTCAAACGCGATGAAATTGTCGGGAAGCACCGCTGCCAGATGCACTTGTGCGGCAAGTCCTATTAGTCCGTTGAAGAGCCCATGAGGCGCAAATTGAATTCCATGTAGGTCAGCGTATTCTGCTATGAACTTCATCTCGGCGATACCGCCGACATCGGCAACATCTGGTCCAAGCACGTTCACTGCGTTTCGTTCGATCAGCTCGACAAAATTTTGGCGTAGGTAAATCTGTTCGCCAGTGTGAATCGGAGTAGACGTGTACGGCGTGACCTGTGTGTAAAGATCGGCCAGAACCCACGGTGTATAGTCGCCTGTAATCATGTCTTCGAGCCACATGATGTTTGAGCCTTCTAGCTCTTTGGCGAGTTTCAAGGCATCCTGGACGGTCATACCTGGTCCGCAGTCTAGCGCTAACCCAACATCGTCTCCTAGAACATCGAGCATCGCCTCGATACGCTTCATCATGTATTTGAAACCCTTACCGGTGATTACACCTCGGTTTGGGTGCCGCATGGCTTTAACTGGAGATCCGTAATAGAAATCCTGGACATCCTGCATTCCTCCGTGGTCAACATTTTGCATTCCACCATGAAACGAAACCCCATGTTTGATGATCCTGAATTTGTAAGGATGTTCTTTCATTTTTTGCATGGTTTCCGCGTAATGTTCTGGTTCTTTACCTTTCAATTCGAACCGAACACCGCCGTTGTATACCATGACACGTTCTCGGACTTTGCCGCCAAGTAGTTTGTAAACCGGTAGACCTGCTGACTTACCTGCGATGTCCCACAGAGCCATCTCGATTGCACTGACGGCCGTGCCCCAAGGCTTGAACGATCCCATTCGGCGTATACCGAGCATGACGCGTTCTATGTCCGTCGGATCAAGTCCGATTATCTTGTCGTGATAAAACTCCACATGTGGTTTAAGGAATGGCTTTTTCGATTCACCGGCTCCGATACCGTCGATACCCTCGTCGGTTTGTATGCGGACAACCGGAGCCTCTCCTATGATTGCTACTTTTAGATCGGTGATTTTAATTTCAGGTTCCTGTGTGATTGAATGACGATTATTGATATTCGTCCGAAACTTTACGTCTGAGACGCACTTCGGAAGCGTAACAATCATCCTGAATTAGTTTTAAGTATCGGAACTCTAAAGTACACGAATATTCGATTTTGGTATTACTATTTGTGCTTAGAAAATCTTTTTCTATTTAAACGGAGAGAAAATGCGCGTAGCAACTTGGCGTGGTGGTAGTGAAATAACGATTGATACGGTTCCTGACCCTCGACCTGCGCCAGGTCAGGTGCTGCTAAAGGTTCACTCTTCAGGTATATGTGGTACAGACATCCATAAGACACAGGGTCTTTTTCCTGGCATTCCGCCTGAAGTGCTAGGGCATGAATTCGTTGGACCGGTTGTGGAGGTAGGTGAAGGTGTCGATCCTAAATTGATCGGTAAAAATATCGCATGTACATTGAACGCTTCATGTGGAGAATGCCAGAGCTGCATGACATGGTCCGCTATGCACTGTGAGCGTGAGCCTAGACTTGCAGGTGGTTTTGCCGAGTATGTTATCGTCGACCAACGGCAAGTTCATATAGTCCCTAATTCACTTGACCCAGAAACTGCTGCGATGACTGAGCCAGCAGCCTGTGTAATCTCCACGCTTAACATGCTTGGTGAAATCGAAGCGGGTTGTGATGCCCTAGTGGTAGGAGGCGGTCTTCTTGGATTACTGACTGTTGGTGTCTTGAAACTACGTGGTGCTGGTCGCATCATACTGTCTGAGCCCAACCCGACCCGACTTTCTATGGGAAGGCAGTTTGGAGCGGATATTCTCAATGATCCAACCGAAGTTGATGTCGTCGATCTGGTCAATGACCTCACAGATGGACATGGTGTCAAGATAGGAGTCGAAGCAGTTGGAGTCCCTGAACTGGTCGCAAACGTTTCAAAAATGATCAGGCCGCGCGGAAATCTGGTTCTTGTTGGAGTCAGCCCCCAAGGGTCTGCTTTGCCCGTCGATCTATATGACTTCCACTACAAAGAAATAACGATGAGTGGTGCATTCGGTGCAGGGGATGCATTTGGTGAGGCTCTTGAAACACTCCCTAATCTAAATCTTGCTGGAGTGGTGAGCGGACGTTTCCCGCTTGAACGAACAGCCGAGGCGCTTGAAATTTCTTCCAGTGGGACCGGTGTGAAATATATGATCGCACCCCATGATTAACTCCTATATTCGTCGGCCATGAGTGGCGTACTGTTGCCAACAGAGTTACTCTTCGTTCGCTTGTTAATTTCAACCTAAATTGTGATCGAAATGGTTTATTTGGTGCAGAGGTAATTCATGGCAAAACTTTCCGGTGGGGAAGCCCTAGTAAAATCTTTAGTTCGTGAGGGTGTAGAGGTTGTTTTCGGACTACCTGGGGTACAGATGTATGGAATCGTCGCAGCCTTGCGAGATGAGCCAAGCATAAAATTCGTTGTAACAAGGAACGAAGCAGCGACAACATATATGGCGGACGGTTATGCAAGAACGACCGGAAAGCCTGGGGTTGTTATGGTTGTTCCGGGGCCAGGTATATACAACGCTGGCGGCGGTCTTTCGACGGCTTTTTCCAGATCATCTCCGATAGTGCTTATCGCAGGCCAGATACCCCGATCTACCATCGGTAAGAATTTTGGCGGGTTGCACGAGGTAAATGATCAGAAAGAAATCACGAATCCGGTAACCAAATGGCAGAAGCTCGTACTTCGTCCCAGCGAAGTTCCTGAGAATATTCATGAAGCTTTCAGGCAGGCTAAGTCTGACCGTCCATCGCCTGTTCATTTTGAACTTCCGCCCGAGACCATGGTTGAGCGAGAAGAAGTCCAGTTGCTTGAACCCGCCCAGATCATACGCAAGTTACCCAGTAACTCTCTCATAGAACAGGCAGCGAAGGAAATAACGGCAGCACGTAAGCCCGTGATTTACGCAGGCGGTGGTATAGCGCGCTCAGATGCCGAAGCTGAGTTGGTTGCATTCGCAGAGTCGGCTGACATAGCTGTTCTAACATCTGCCGGTGGTAAAGGCACAATGTCCGAGAAACATCCACTTGCACTTGGTGGGTCACTTGGACCGTCTGGTCTTCTCAAAGACTACATAGAGGACGCAGATCTAATCATAGGCATAGGTACCCGTTTCTCAATGCGGAACCAGGCCGGAGATAAAGCTCGGCTGGTTCATGTCGATGCGGATCCTGAGATGATTGGACACGTTCACAAGAATACTTTGGGACTCGTTGGAGACGTGAAAGCGACTCTGCCAGTGCTGGGAGCAGCTATAAAATCTGCGGGTGGCGGGGGTTGGAACTCTCCTGTGGAGGAAGTTCGAGATATCCAGCGAAAGCTTGCCGTTAGCGAAGATGAATTGAACCATCCACAGGAAGATTATATTCAAGCTCTCCAAAAAGGAGTTCCAAGTGAAGCCATAACGGTTTTCGGAATGACCCAGCTCGGTTACTACTCACGTCCACGATGGATCACTGAGAATCCAAAGACCTACATCGACTCAGGATATTCAGGGAACCTCGGATTTGCATTCCCGACCGCCCTTGGAGCGAAAGTAGGAAATCCCGGTAAGGATGTGGTTTGTGTATCAGGCGACGGTGGTTTCATGTACAACTCGTCAGAAATCTCCACAGCGGTCAAGTACGGCATCAATCTGGTGACCGTTATTTACAACGATGGTCATTACGGTAACGTAGCGCGGGATCTAGACGATGATTTTGGCGGCGATTACGAGACCGAATTCTCGAATCCGGATTTTGTGAAACTTGCCGAGGCATATGGTGCGATAGGACTTCGTGCTGCAGATCCGTTTGATGTACAGAATGTGATTCCCAGAGCCCTAGATATGAAAAAGCCAGTATTCATTGATGTACCGGTTAGTCGTGTCCCGCGACCCAAGCAATGGGCAGCCAGAGCACCCTGGACCAAACCACAGGAAGGGTTGATCGACTAATTCCCCCCAAATTCATGGGGTCTGAGGGCAGCTTCTATCGCGAAGTTAGCGGGGGTCTTAATGTTGTGCTTTGTTCCGAGTTCGACTACGCGCGCGTTCAAAAGGCTGATTTCTATCGGGTTATTGGCGATCAGATCGTGACCCATCGAACCGATGATGAACGGTTCTCTTGCCTGGGTGGTAGCCAAAAGATCTGCAGCTATTGACTGCGGCAAAGGGATACCGGTTGCCCGTCCGACTTCAGCTACCTCTGATAGAACCTGTCGGTACATCTGGGTTGTGGATTCCTGTGCGAAAATTTCTCCTATCGGTTTGCGTGTCAGTGCCGTCATACCGCTGAGCGCACAAATGAAGGTGAATTTCTCCCAGATAGCCAACTCAATATTTTCATGTGTCTCAGCTGCGATTCCTGCCGCAACACATTGAGTTGCCAGATCGTTTACACGCGCACTTTGACCCTCAGTTAAAGCACCTACCACAAGTGAACCAGGGCCACCTGCCTGTGTTACGACTCCGGGGCTGGTGATCATCGATGAAACGGTTGCCGTACAACCCAGAACATGTTCTTTCCCGAATGCATCACTTAATAAGCGTTCGCTGTCGATTCCGTTTTGCGTCGAAATGATTAGTGTGTTGTTCCCCACTAGTCCTGCCATGTCTGCAATGGCAGTCTCAGTTCCCCAACTTTTAACAGCGAAAATCACCAGGTCCACGGGACCGATGGACGACATGTCATCTGTTGCGGGTGAATCTAGGTGGAAGTCACCCAGCAAAACAGTATTTAATTGAAGACCACTTTTGTTTATTGCATCCAGATGTGATCCACGTGCGATAAAAGTTACGTCGTGACCCGCCTTCGCAAGTGCTCCTCCGTAATATGCTCCTGTGCCGCCAGCTCCCACCACCGCCACTTTTAGTTTTTGAGATGCCAAACGTTACTCCTTGGGACATCGTTTTTTGAATATTAGGGTATTCACTAATATCTGTGAAACGTTATCATCTGATTATGTTGCAACTTCTTATTCATAACGCAAGGATAATCGATGGAACTGGATCGCCCTGGTTTAGGGGGTCCGTTCTTGTGGATCAGAATACCCTGACTGTGAAGCGCGGGGAACTGAACCTGCTTGATTACGAATCCGAACGGGTAATTGATGCTCAAGATAATATCGTGTGTCCCGGATTTGTTGACCTTCATTCTCACGCCGGTTTGACCATTCTTGGAGATCCTCATCATGATCCCAAGGTGCGGCAGGGAGTCACTACAGAACTTGTAGGCATCGACGGTATTTCACATGCTCCGTTTAAAACAAGAAAGGAGCTCGAAAGATATATATGGCTGGATGCTGGGCTCAACTGGTATCCCCCGGAACCTGACTGGTTGACGACGCAGCAACTACTTAATAAATACGACGGTTCGGTCGCAATTAATATCGCCTATATCTTAGGGAATTCTCCGGTTAGGATCTGGGCTTCTGGTTGGGAAGACAGACCGGCGACTGAATCCGAGATTGCGAATATGAAATCGGTAATTCGTGAATCGATGGAAGAAGGTGCCTGGGGCTTATCGACCGGTCTGGACTATCCTCCTGGGGCATACGCCTCAACAGAAGAACTTATCGCCATCTCGACTCAAACTGCCAAGATGGGCGGGATCTATCACACTCACACGCGTGCCTCGTTGAAATCTCAAGGAGTTTATGCGCCTTGGGAAGAGGCCGTGGAAATCGGCCGTAAATCTGGTATACCGATCCACCTTACACATTACCGTCAGCCAAAACAGGGTGAGGGAACATCTGAGGGGTATCTGGGATTGGTAGAAGATGCACGCAACGAAGGTGTTGACGTGACATTTGATTGTTATGCCTATCCATACTCCGGAACTGCGGTTTCAATAATGCTGCCTTTCTGGGCCAAAGATGGCGGTCCGGAACGCACTATGGCTGCTTTGTCCGATCCATATGATCGGAATAAGATGAAGCGGGAGTTGAATTCTCGATCAGATATACAGGAAATATGGAATGAGCGTTGGTTGCATAATTTCCGTGAACCACACAACGTCAAGTATGACGGTAAGTCGATATGGGACATAGCTGAAATGAGAGAGCAGGAACCGGCCGATGCCTTGTTTGATCTCCTCTTAGAGGAAAGGCTCGGTATCAGCGAAGTAGGGACCGGAACCAATGCCGATACACTCCCAGAGTTCGTGTCTCATCCATTCGGCATGATTGCATCTGACGCAATTTTGTTCGGAGAGTACCCCAATCCTAGGACTTACGGGTGTTTCCCTGTTGTCCTATCCAAGTTCGTGCGGACTGAAAAACACCTGAAACTACCTGAAGCCATTAGGAAGATGACCTCTTTTCCTGCGCAAAGGATCGGGTTGATGGATCGCGGACAGTTAGCGGATGGATTCAGGGCAGACATAGTTATCTTTAATCCTGATACTGTCCACACCGATGCTACCAAACAGGACCCTAAACACTACCCAGTTGGGATTGATTTCGTCATAGTGAACGGTGAGGTAGTTATCGAGAAGGGCAAGAACACTGGCGCTACCCCTGGCAAGGCATTGCGACGCGGCCACTAAATTTGTGAGAGATATGGAAGATATTCCTTGTGGTTTGTTCTTAAAGACGAGCTTTGTCTCCGTTACACAAGAAAATAGATTTCGTGAATTTCCCCTGAAGTGGGCAAATTCTGTGTAAAGGACATCAAGCTATAGCGATTAGTATGTAAAGGCATGTCACAGAGTAACGTTAGAAATTTTTGCATAATCGCCCATATCGACCATGGGAAGTCCACCCTTGCTGATCGTTTGATTGAAATAACGGGTGCGGTAGCCGCGCGTAATATGACTGAACAACATCTTGACACAATGGAGTTGGAACAAGAGCGTGGTATCACCATTAAAGCTCAGGCGGTAAGGCTTCAGTTCACTGCCCGTGATGGCGTCGACTACCAACTCAACTTAATTGATACACCTGGGCATGTTGATTTCTCTTATGAGGTATCGAGATCTCTTGCCGCGTGTGAGGGTGCAGTGCTGCTTGTTGATGCGACTCAGGGCATTCAGGCACAGACGATTGCAAATGTTTACCTTGCATTGGAACATGACCTCGAGATCCTACCAGTCATCAATAAGCTTGATATGCCGGCAGCCCAGCCGGATCGAGTTATGACTGAACTCGAGCAGACATTTGGATTTAAAAAATCGGAAGTTCTGCAAATTTCAGCCAAGACCGGTGAAGGAGTTAGCGATCTACTTGAACGGATCGTTGAGCAAGTAGACCCACCTAGTGGCATCAGCGATGCACCTCTTCGGGCATTGATATTTGATTCAAAATATGATCAATTCAAAGGTGTGGTTGCGTATGTTAGGGCGATGCATGGTTCCCTTGGAAGTTCCGATCGCGTACGCCTAATGGGCACCAATGTCGAAACTGAGGTTCTTGAAACAGGATTCTTCAGTCCTGTACTTGAAAAAACTTCTGGTTTGCGCACCGGTGAGGTTGGTTATGTGGCAACGGGGCTAAAAGACGTTAAATCAGTGCGTGTCGGCGACACGATGACACTTTCCTCTAATCCTGCTACTGAACCGCTTGCTGGATATGCCCCACAAAGTCCTATGGTTTTTACCGGTATTTTCCCAACAGAAGGAGAGGACTACCCAGAATTACGTGACGCATTGGAAAAATTACAGTTGAATGACGCTGCATTGGTTTTTGAACCTGAGTCTTCAGCTGCACTGGGTTTCGGTTACCGATGCGGATTTTTGGGTTTACTCCACATGGATATCGTCCAGGAACGACTTGAAAGAGAGTACGGGCTAAATCTTATAGCTACTGCTCCCAGCGTTAGTTATGAGGTGCTGTTAAAAGACGGCGAAATCATGACCGTTGACAATCCGTCCAGACTACCTGAAAACAATGCATACGATGAAATCCTCGAACCATGGGTCAATATAACCATCGTTTCCCCGGCGCGATACATAGGTGTCATCATGGAACTAGTAACCGGTAAGCGAGGGGAGTACAAAAAAATAGAGTATCTAGAGTCGGTTGGCGCAAAAAACACTAATGGCGATAATGCGTCAGCGCGTGATGGTAGGGTCATGCTTGAATATGACATGCCATTGTCGGAGATACTCGTTGATTTTCATGACAAATTGAAGTCGGGTACTCAGGGTTATGCGTCAATGGATTACGCGAGAATCGACAACAGACCTGCGGATCTGGTCAAGCTCGATGTTCTTGTGAATCATGAGCCTGTCGATGCACTCTCAATGATCACCCATAGGGATGAAGCTGCTTCGAGTGGTCGTTTACTCGCATCAAAACTTAAAGAACTGATTCCTCGGCAGATGTTTGCTGTTCCGATACAGGCTGCCATTGGTGGCAAAATTGTTGCCCGCACTAATGTGAAGGCACTGCGCAAAAACGTCTTGGCCAAATGCTATGGTGGTGACGTGACACGCAAAAGAAAACTGCTGGAGCAACAGAAAAAAGGTAAAAAGCGGCGCATGAAGATGGTGGGTTCGATCGAAGTTCCTCAGGAAGCATTCATGGCGGTGTTATCACTTGAGTAATAACTGCCCAGCACCGTCGTTCGTTTTATGAAACCGCAAATTTAATGCCTGCTGTATTTAGTGGGGCGATTCGCTCATTTTCTTATCCCCTATATCGGCGCATATGGGCTACATCTGTTGTGTTCGCACTAGGGAACTGGGGCGAACGACTGGCCGTTGGATGGGTGGTTCTGAACGAAACCAATTCGATATTTCTCACGGCCGCTACATTCGCTGTGCGACAGGCGCCACAGTTGTTTGCTGCGCCCGTAGGAGGTGCTTTATCCGATAGGTTTTCCCGTGGAAAAATCCTTATGTTAACCGGCGTGTACAAGACGTTGGTGCTGTCCTTCATGGCATTGATAGTGGTGAACGGTCTGGAACCTTTGTGGCTTATGTTTGTCCTTCTTGGACTTTCAGGGATCGGGCATTCCTTTGAAATACCGTGTGTACAGGCTATGGTCACGGGGTCTGTGCCTAGGGAAGTTCGGATGAACGCTGTAGCGGTTCAATCGACCGGTATGCGGGCCGTTGGGGCCCTAGGAGCGCTGGTTACAGGCCTCGCGATAGACGAATTGGGTGTGCCGGTCACCCTCATCACATCAGGTGTCGTCTTTCTGACAGCCGGTTTTCTAGCTTTGATTGTGAACCGAGGTTTACAGGTTGAGGTTGCATTACAGACAAAATCTATCGTTCGAGATGTTCTTGATGGTATTCAGCTAATGTCACAGTTACCCCTGGTGCGGATGATATTGATAACAGCTGTACTTGTAGAGGTATTTGGATTCGCTTATGGCGCGTTAATGCCGGCGGTTGCGAGGGAGGCACTTGAGGTAGATGTCAAGGGTCTCGGCACTTTAACTATGATGGCGGGCGTTGGGTCAGTGGTGGGTTCTGTATTTCTTATGGCCCTTGGGAATTTTTCAAAAAAAGGTCTGTTGCTCATTGGCATTGCGGTGTCCTACGGTGTTTTCGTATCTACATTTTCCGCATCGGGATCATATGCAGTTGCACTTATTCTTATTCTTGGAGTGGGCGCATCGGCTGCGGCCTTCGATGCGATGCAATGGACTCTCTTGCAACTCAATGTGCCGGACGAAATGAGAGGCCGAGCTGTTGGTGCCTGGGTGTTCGCTATAGGATTCGGTTGGGTAGGGCACCTTGGCCTCGGGGTTATTGCTGAAAGTGTAGGAGTCCAGTGGGCTCTTGGTGTAGCGGGATGTTCGGTTATCGTCACCGCGATGACAGCAATCATTTTTTCAGAGAAATTACGCAGGGCTTGATTTGCCACTAACGCAGCTAACTGTTAACTGTTCAGCAATTCATTTACGACGTTTGAAAACCCAGGATCTTGTTTGGCCAAATGGACAGCTGCTTCGAGCATCCCTTTAGGGTTTCCTGTGTCTGCGTGGAAACCGATTAAAGTTGCGGCGTGAACGGGTGAAATTCCAATAAGAGCGGCAATAGCGTCTGTGATTTGGATTTCATTGTTGGCACCAGGATTTTCTGTCGCAAGGTGATTAAATACTCCATTATCAAGCACGTAACGCGCCACGATTGCCAAGTTGCTGGGCGCGTCTTCTAACGCAGGTTTTTCAATGAGAGCTTCAACCATATGGACATTTTCGCTTACTGGATCCCCGCTTATGATTCCTTTGGTCGGTATGACTTCTTCTGAAGCCCTGTTTACTCCGATGACTGTCCCGCCGCGTTCTTTATATACCTCAATCAATTGTTGCGTTGCAGATGGGTGGTTAATTATTACGTCATCAGGGAAGATCACTAGAAATGATTCGCCTTCACAAAATTCTCTGGCCTGTAATATCGCATGTCCTGGACCCTTTGGCTCGTCTTGGTAAATAGTGGTTATATTTGCTAATGAAGCCAATTCGATTTGCCTGGTCAGGAGTTCATACTGGCCTCTTTGCTTTAACTGTTCTTCAAGTTGGGGTTGTCTTTGAAAGTAATCAACTACCGCCTCCATACCGTGAGACATTACGATCGCAATATCTGTGATCCCTGCATCTGCAGCTTCACGGACTGCGTATTCGATGACCGGCACATTCAAAATCGGCAGTAGCGGCTTAGGGATCGTTCTGGTAGCAGGTAGGAAACGTACACCGAGTCCACCCACAGGGATAACGGCCTTTGTTATACGAGGAAAATCTTGCATCTTAGAATTCTATCCGGAATATCGTGCCAATATTAGTATTCGATCCCAACGACTATTGGAACCCTGAGTAGTAGGATGAAAGTGGTCGTGCTAGGTGGGGCGTTAGCGGTGCCCTGTACTCGCAATCCGCTATAGCGAGGCTGAAATCCCCTGTTGAGGCAGTTCATGTATGGCCACTGAAGGCAGTCTTTAGATGTTGACAGCTTGGTCCCGCGCGGCGAGGCCTCGTGAACCCCGTCAGGACCGGAAGGTAGCAGCGGTAAGCGATACACCTTGGGTGCCGTGGGAACGCCGGGCTGGAGTCGGGTCTGTCATTCAAGCCATATGAGTCTGTCGACACTGGGGTGCACGGTCATATTTGTCTGTCGAAATTTAATCGACAAAAAACCGAAATCGGTCTGGGTAACTAACACAGGTTTGATTCTTCTATGACCGCACAACGCCTAGGGCAACATTTTCTGACTGATAACTCAGTAGTAAAAGTGATTGTTGATGCCGCTGATTTGCGACACGATGACATTGTTGTAGAGGTCGGCCCCGGACGAGGTGCACTTACGAAGGATATTGTTAGCCAGTCAGGAAAAGTATTGTTGATTGAATACGATGCAGAAATAGCATCGCGGTTGGCGTTGAGATATGAAACGAATTCAGACGTAGAAGTGCTCAACCTTGATGCTCGACACTTCGGATCAGACTCTCATGCCTGGTTGTCAGATGGTAATTACAAGGTCGTAGCCAATCTGCCCTATTATGCCGCCAATCCTATAGTACGGAACTTCCTTGAATCTACTCATCAGCCGACCTCTATGGTAATTATGGTTCAAAGAGAAGTTGCGCGAGATATGTCAGCGGAACCTGGGGACATGAGCCTCCTCTCTCTGGCCGTTCAAATCTATGCATCTGTAGAACATGTCATCGACGTACCACCGGAATGTTTTGACCCTCCACCGAAAGTTCATTCTTCAGTGTTGAAATTGGAACCTGTAAGTATTCCCAGATTAGAGTTCCACTCAAGTGAAGATTTTTTTAAGTTGGCCAGAAGTGGGTTTAAAAGTCCTCGTAAACAACTCCATAATTCCCTTGCAGATGGTCTTTTTATTGATTTGGATGATGCAAGGAAATTGGTGAATAAGACAGGGATTGCAACAACGAGGCGACCGGCCACTTTGTCCATTGATGACTGGCAGGTTCTGTATGACGTGTGGGTTGAAAATGGAAGACCTTCAAACCCTCCCGGCTCGGTTCGTCGCAGTTATAGGCGAAGAATTAATGACTGAAAAAAGAAGCATTGTTCAAAAGGCCTATGCAAAGGTTAATTTGACCCTTGAAATTCTTGGTAAACGTAGAGACGGTTACCACGACCTAGTGTCTGTGATGCAGACAGTCAATTTGTTCGATACTGTTACGGTTTCTGAAGCTGACTCAATTGTAGTTGACTGTGATGATAGCGAAATCACTGCCGACGACAACCTGGTCACCAAAGCAGCTATTGAGTTGAAAAATCGTGCTGCTATCTCCGAAGGAGCGAAAATTTCTGTTGAGAAAAGGATTCCTGTTTCAGCTGGGCTAGGCGGTGGTTCCGCCGATGCTGCAGCGACGTTAAGAGGCTTGAACTATCTTTGGAATCTAGGACTTACGGATGGTGATTTGCTAGAAACAGCAGCTTCTGTCGGTTCGGATGTGCCGTTCCTCATAAAAGGAGGGACTTCCCTCGTGGGGGGGAGAGGGGAGGAAGTGGTACCTATCCCATCAGCTAAGATCCCGAAATTTCTGATCGTTACACCTGATGTCCATCAACAACCTGGAATTTCTAAAACGGCATTTGCGTTCTCTCGGGTTGATAAGTCGATGTATACCCTTGGCAACCTCACTCACAAACTAGCCGCGAGGATTCGATCTGGTGGTGATTGTCCTCCAGAACTTTTTTTTAACCAGTTCCAGGTGTTAGCAGAAGATATTTACCCTCGCTGGGCACTCTCGTTGCAACGCTTGAACAATATCGGGGTTAGTGAAGTCATATTGTGTGGTTCAGGACCATCGATTTTCACGGTTCCACCATCAAAAGAAATAGGGACAGCTTGGCACTTATTGTTGTCAACAACCTACGGAGAGAAAGCGTTTCTCGTAGAGCCTGTCCCGTCCGATACGGAGTCCTAAATGGAAGAGTCGCTACGTACGGTAGTTGCTGGAATGATCGGTGGAGCATTGATGGGTCTGCTGTTTTTGGCGCACATCTCTATTTTGCTGGTTAACCACCCACCTTCTGCGCTACTAAAACGCGCAACTGTATCTAATGTTTCCAGATTGATAACCATCAGTGCTTTTGTGACATTTGTTGGATGGAATGTTCTTGCAATACTTATGTCCTTTGCGGCTCAGGGTATCTTGGAAATGTCATCGTTGGGCGTAACTTTTGCTCCGAGCGTAGACTATCTATTCATACTCGCTTTTCTTACCCTTTTGATCGGAATTCCCTCGTTCGTAATGTTTCGAGACCGGAAAATTCATGTTTTCGCTGAACTACTTGTGTTCCTAGGCGTGTTCGGCTTTTTGATTCCAAATCTCGTGGTGGCGGTTCACAACTTGTAATTTGTGTTTTTTCGTCACTGGAATGGCACGTACAGTACTAAAATTAAGTAAACATAAACATTTCTGAGGAAAAAGTGATGATGAGGTACCCTGATCGTTTCGCCGGAAAGGTCGCATTGTTAACCGGTTCAGCAGCAAGCATTAAGAATGAATTGATGGGATTCGGTGGAGCTACGGTATGGAGATTCCTCGAAGAAGGTGGGCGAGGGGTCGTCATCACTGACGTTCAGGATGATGTTGGTGAACGTGCTGCTGCGCAGTTGCGTCAAGAAGGCCACGATGCTATTTACCTTCATCTTGATGTGACAAACGAAGATGAATGGGATAGGACAGTATCCTCGACGATAAAACACTTCGGAAGGATTGATATCCTCGTGAATATCGCAGGGATTTTGGATCCAAAATCGATACTCGATATTGAACCATCTGTATGGAAAAAGACGATGGAAATAAGTACGGTCGGAGTATTTCTTGGCACTCGCGCCGTTGCGAGGCCCATGGAAAAAAACGGCGGCGGCGCGATAATCAATCTTGCTTCTATGGCGGCCAAACAAGGTTCTGGTAGTTACGGATCTGCCTACTCGTTCTCACGTGGGGGCATGCACAACTTCACTCAATCCTCAGCCTTGCAACTTTCCGGCATGGGGATCCGTGTTAACACGATCATGCCCGGTTGGGTGCACACCCCATTTACGGATTATCTTTACACGGACCCTGAACAAAGTAAGTATCGTACTGATCGTGTACCGCTGGGACGCTGGGGTGAGCCAGAAGATATCGCTGCAGGCATCCTGTTTTTGGCCTCCGATGACTCTTCCTATATGACCGGAGCGGAACTTCTTATGGATGGCGGCGTGAGCGCAGGATCTGTTCGGCCGGCTAATCCACGTAACAAAGATTAGTAATCTGAAATATGAGAAATGGCTGAGATCGAAAAGATTTCAGCCATGAGTATTAGTGGCTGTGCACTGGTCCATTACCATGTCTATGTGGAATTTTCTTTTTCACTTCTTCGATTGCATCGGTGAAAACTTTGCGTATGGTGTTTTGTCGTTTGGCATCGCTGCGTGTTGCTAAAGTGTCAAGCCAATCCACCCCTCCCTGCATAGTTGTTATTAGATATTCTCCCAGAGCGACATCAAAAACATCTGCATTTCCCGCCTTGACGTATACAGGTGAAGTGTGCGCAGCGAAATTTACCGGCCAAACATGCCAGGCTACATGGTCGCTCACTGCACGAGCAGCGATCCACCCACTGCCTGGAATATTCACCTGTTGGTTGATGGCGAGCAATTTTTCGCCCTGAACAGATGATTCCTCAGCAATTACTTGTCCATTGAAAACTATTTGTAGCTTGTTGATTGGTGCTGAGCATGAAGCTGAGGCGATTACATTGACCCTACCACCTGATTCTGGAAGATTAAGTTCGTCTCCCGGTCGTAGTCCTTCGATCGCGAAATCCATCAATGGACCGCTCGTTGTGTAAGTTCGTCCTGATCGGACTGCATCACTCCACGAATCGTAGGATAAGTCGCGTTCGCCTATGTAGGCATAGGTTCTTACTCCACCTACCGGCATGCCGGCCGACATTTTATCTGTGCCACCTACAGCCGGAACACGGTAACCACAGTTCAATAGGCGGTACCATTCATGCACGGCGAAGGTGTCCATAGTAGGTTCGTGAAAATCTCGGATTTCCAGCCCGTCGACTTTCCCCAGCACTACCTCTGCGATCACCTCTGAGTGTGGAAATGGAAAATGCGGAACTATTGCCAGCCCGCCCTTGTCATGTGCCTCGTCAGCCCATTCGCTCATTGCTCGAACCGTTGGATCTCCTATATACCCTTCGGTTGGGCCACTGGTCGACATAGGGAAAATGGGAGATCCAGTAGCACCCATAAGGCTTATATGGCCCATGAAATGTTGACGATTTTCCGTACCTACCCACACGATTGTTTCATCTGAAGATGTTCCTGATAATTTTCCTGTCAGATCGCCGACATTGGTGTAAAGATCTCCCCACTGTGCGGCCAGCAGGTTGATTATGTTGATGTCCTCGGCTCGTGCTTCAAGATGAGCCGTTTCTGGGGTCAGGAAGTGAGTATGAGTGTCGGCGGTTACCCATCCTGATTGGCGCAGGTTTGAATTGCGCTTTAGTTGTATTTCTAGATTGCGTTGTCCGGGCTTAATGCGTATCTTCTGTCGTATCGGCTCAAATTCGAATCCTTTTGCTACCTCTAGGAACACATCTCCTACGGGTAGTTCGCCTTGAAAGGTGCCATCCACGTAGGCATATTGAGTATCACCAAGAAGCAGATCTGCTCCGTAATCCTCGAACCAATTGTCATTCACTTCATGGGTATGTCCGTATGGTGGAAAATATCTGCCATCAGGTGATCGGAAATGAACACGCGCTGGCGTTGGCTTTCCAGAACTGGCGTCAACTATTTTCCCATGCACCCATGTACGCTGAGAGGTAAGAACTCGTGTTGTGATTTTGCCGTCTTGGCTTGATGCCTGTCCCGCTTCAAGTAATTCCCCTGCGTCTATGTCTGAGCCATTTATCGATATCGTTGCGCTCTTAGACGCTGCGAGATCAATCGTCGGCATCTCAGTGGTTGTACTGAGCGATTCTCCCCAGCCTTTAACAGGATTCGCCAACCAGTCTTTGTGGTTGAAGTTTGGTACGTTCTTCTGGCGGGCTATGACCCCGAGGTCTACCTCTGTTCTGATTTCATCTGCAGACGTTTCGTCAGCGTTGATGGCGATCGTTTCAAGTGGTTCATGACGCAATGGATGTTGCTTTCCGTCAAACATGGTTATCGCCCCAATAGCGAACACCGCCGCACCGGTTGGTTCGATATTGACGCTGGCGATTGTTTGTGACAAATCTGGAATTTCCAATGCGAATATAGTCCATGCGCCGATTGGATTTGAACGTGACTCTCTGTCTTCTTTGGCCGGCGTTCGTCCTGAGGATGGTGGTTCACCGACCATAACTCCGGTCTGCCATCTACCCCAGCCGTTGTCCGGATACGGTCCTCGAAATGGAAGGGTGCTTAGACCATGGTGCTGTCGTGAAGTAAAACCACTTTGCATACGCGTCTGTATCTGGTTTATTTCAAACCGCCTTCTGATTTGCTGACGGTGTTCGGAACCGTCAGCAAAAGACAATACGTAGTCAGCGATATGCTCGCCGGGTGCTGTTACCACAGGGTTAAGGTAATCAGATGATTGCCCGGCAACCGTTGTTGACGCTCTTTCATCACAAAAATGTGCGAATACCAGATGTGATCCTTTGTGATTCAAAGGTATTGCTGTACTGGTTTTGCCAGAAAGTACAATAAGGTTTTTCTCTGTGGTAGAAAAGTCGAATGGGATACCCCAGAAAACCTGGGATCCAGTTGGCAAATTTGAGGCGGATCTAGCCGTTTTAGTTTGCCAGTACTGGGCATCTGACAGTGAAGCGTTGGTAAAAGGACTAATGGGAATTGTTCTGAACTTTGGCATCGTTTTAATTGTTTCTAGGGAAGTTTTTTGTGTTGTGCGAATGATGCTCTAGGTTTTTAAATCAAACAAGCCCCGAACTAATCCGGGGCTTGTAATCTTGTGATCGAGTTTAACCCAGAGCTTCTACCTGGGACTTGACTTCGTCGAATGGTGGCAGGTCGCTCGGTACATTGCACAACCATTTCCAACTGATTTTGCCGTCGGACCCGATGACAAAAACAGAACGTTGTGCTGCAGTGAAACCGTCCATACCAGCGAAATCAGGCCAGGTTACACCGTAATCTTCGATTGTTGATTTCTTGTAGTCACTGAGTACAGGAAAATTAAGCCCGTGTTTATTTTTGAATTCAGCATTACCAAATCGCGCGTCAGTCGATATTGCTACCACAGAAGCGTTTAGTGAGGAATACTCAGATAGGGCATCTCGGAATGTACACATCTCGTCGTCGCATACACCGCTGAACACTGCTGGAAAGAATGCGAGAACAACCTTCTTTCCTTTTAGACTGCTGAGACTAAACTCGTTGCCGTCTGTGTCAAATAATGTGAAATCAGGTGCCGTGGCGCCTACTTCAGCAGACATAGTTTTCTCCTAAGAATTTTTATAGTGGAACATGTTGAACACGCGAAGATTATGTCATCCGTTTGATTAGAAAGACATTGCAATCTTGATTACTTCGTCCTCTCTTAGCCTGTACATCTCGAAGGCTTGTTGCGCTTCCTCAAACTTCATTTCATGGGTTTTGAGGACTCCTGGATCAATCCATCCGCGTTCTTTGAGCGCAACGATATCTCGGATTTCCTGAACAGGTTCTTGGGTAGCAGCTATAACGGTTGCATTCATCTGGATGTTTTTAGCCATCCATTTTCGATGATCAAAAGTGACCATCGACGGGTCTACAAGGCTGAAGGATATTATTTGGCCCTGCGGTTTGACCAGATCTACAGCTGTAGCCAATCCTGCGGGACTGCCGCTGGCATCAACCACTACATCGAACATTTGACCCTCAGTTATTTCTTCAGATGCCTGAACAACATCATCATTAGATGCGTTGATTGTATGCGTCGCACCGAGGCTAGATGATGTTTTGCAACGATATTCTTCCAGGTCGATTCCAACGATCTGACCGGCCCCTTGTCTTTCAGCGATCATAGTGAAAGTGAGCCCAATTCCTCCTTGGCCAAGGACAGCAATTCTTTTACCCATAGGGTTTCCCCATTGTCGTGCAGAAAATAACGCAGTTCCGGAATGCTGACACATGACCCACTCGGAAAGATTACCCCATTCCGGCAACTTAATTAATCTGTCAGCTGTTTGTACGATCTGCTCTTGCATTCCGGCCACATCGCGTGGAATTACGATTACACGCTGGCCTAGATCGTATTCTGGGTCTCGGCTGTCTACGACGATACCGGCGCATTCGTGCATTGGGGCTCCAGGTAGGAAAGGATAGTCTGCCTCAGGTAATTCAGCGTCGTATTCAAGGTATATATCGCTGCCGCAAATTGACAAAGATTCGAGTTTTATCTGTACCTCGCCTTCTTGCAGCGCTGGTGGTTCAGGTACGTCGAGGAACTCGATTGTTCGGCGGGCTACTACTCTGGCTGCTTTCAATAAATTCCTCTTGAGTTACAAATATTTGTGCTAGATCGTTAATACGATTATTTCCGTTAATGTGGCGAGCCTAATTCTAACGCGATAACGGGGTATACTCGCCCTTCTTCGGACTTTAAACAAAGAAAAAGGGCAAAGGTGCTTAAAGAATTTGAAGATCAGTAATATCGAAACTGTACGGGTCAGTGATCCTGCAGATGCAATATGGGTGAGGGTTCATACTGATACCGGGCTCATTGGATTAGGTGAAACCTGGTACGCGTCGAGAACTGTAGAGTCTGCTGTGCATGATCATTTTGCACCTTTGATAGTCGGACGTGATCCATTCGCTATTGAGAGACATTGGCTGAATATGTTCCGACTTTCGGATCATGCCGGTTACGGTGGCGCCGAACTAAGGGCGATATCTGCTATAGATATGGCGTTATGGGACATAAAAGGTCAAGCAGCAGGCGTTCCGGTTTATGAATTACTGGGAGGTGCTGTTAGGAAAAAGATTCGTGTTTACGCCACTGGAGGCCCGTTTGAAGGATGTGGGGAACTGGCAAAAGAATTGATTGAGGACGGAATCGTCGCGATGAAAATTGGACCGACAATTCCAGTGGCAACCCCCTCTGAGGGACAGTACCTGGCGCCGAAGGAACTTGATCACGTTCTTAAACCGTTTCGTGATATTCGAGATACTGTCGGTGGCGATATTAAAATTGCTAACGACGGGCACGGAAAGTGGTCTTTACCAGTTGCCGTCCAGATCGCAAAAGAGATGGAAAAGCTCGACATAATGTGGCAAGAAGACCTTATGCCACTCCTGAATTCTCATTCCCTAAGACAACTTCAAGAAGCCACAATTACCCCTGTGTGTATATCGGAAAGATTACTTACTAGGTGGCAACTTCGTGAATTTATCGAGAATGGCGCTGCGCAGATCGTCATGCCTGATTTAATCTGGACGGGAGGTATCACCGAGACGCACCGTATTGCAATAATGGCTTCGGCACATCAGGTTCCAGTCGCTCCTCATGATGCTACCGGGCCGGTCAATATATTTGCGTGTGCACAAATATGTATGAATTCGCCCAACGCGATGATTATGGAACATGTGAGACCGTATTTATATGGCTGGTACGGTGAGATGGTAGATCCGCTTCCACCGATAGAAAATGGTTGGTTGCATGCTCCGGAGAATCCGGGTATTGGCACACGTTTACGTCCTGAAGTGTTTGATCGGCCTGATGTTGAGACTAGGGTCACTGGTGTTGATGCAATGATTCCTGGAATGTCTGACGAAGGATGGGTTGGCGTAGGTCTGTACGATCCAAACAAATCAACAGACAATTTCTCTGCTGCCATGTGGTCGGACATGGAGAATATATTTGAATTCCGAGCTCAAGGATCAAGGTTTGATGAACAAGTCGATACTGAAACTGATGAAGCTCAGAATACTGGTGATGCGAAATGATAATTTCCCGAATTGAGACAATCCGTGTAGCGCAGTTTCCGGATCTTATCTTTGTTCAAGTTCATACCGATACCGGACTCACTGGTCTCGGTGAGACGTGGTATGCGGCCGCAACAGTCGAGTCAGCCATACACGATCATTTTGGACCACTTCTGGTTGGTCGAGATCCATTCGAGATCGAAAGACACTGGCAGACCATGTTTCGACTATCCGATCATGCGGGTTATGGCGGAGCGGAGTTACGTGCCATTTCCGCAATCGATGTTGCCCTGTGGGACATAAAAGGCCAGTCTCTGAACATGCCGATATTCGAGATCATAGGTGGCGGGACAAGAAACCGGATTAAGGTTTACAACACTCTGGGAGTTTACGGTGAGATTGATGAGGCGCATAAAGTCTGGTCAGACCCCGTTGAAGTTGCCAAAAGTCTTTTGGATCAGGGCATCACAGGGATGAAAATGTCCCCAACCGACTTCATTGCAAGAGAATCCGACGGTCAATTACTGTTTCAGGATGATCTTGATTGGGCATTGCGACCTATTCGTGAAATTCGTGAAAAACTTGGCATGGAGATCGATATAGCCAACGATGCACACGGAAAGTGGAATCTGCCAAACGCTATGCGCATTGTTAGGGAACTGGAATCGATGCGACTGATGTGGCACGAGGAACTGATTTCCCCTCTGAACGAAGAAGCACACCAGAGACTGCAGGCAGTGACCTCAACGCCTATCGCTGCGGCGGAACGTTTGATGACGAGGTATCAACATCGTCGATTTATCGAATCTTCAGCTGCTCGAATTTCGATGCCGGATCTCACATGGACTGGGGGTATATCGGAGGTAAAAAAGATAGCTGTCATAGCATCAGCTCATCAGAAGCCGATTGCGCCTCATGATTGTGTTGGTCCAGTCAACATGATGGCTTGTGCCCATATCGCTATGGCCACACCAAATGTCATGATTATGGAATATAACCGAGCAATGCATCTTGGTTGGTACCGCGATTTTATCGAACCGGATTTCGTGATTGACGGGGGTTTTCTGATGGCACCCACTGAGCCTGGATTGGGTACTCGACTTAAGCCATCTGTCAAAGCTCGTCCAGATGCTATTGTGCGCGTAAGTGGTGGGAAATCTGAATCATGGCTTACATCACTTAATCGATATACCTATCCACCTAAAGAACTTCAAAGTGAGTTTGTACACAGTACGAAACGCAGGCGAACAGGCTTTGATGCCAGTTACTACAATTAGTCATATTCCCAAACCAAAACAGCGCGAGTAATCAGTTATGTCAGATCAAATTAAAACCAAACGTATTATTTTTATTGGCGCAGGGGCTGTCGGCTCATATCTAGGCGGTTGGCTTTCCCATACCGGGCATGATGTCACCTTGGTAGATATCTGGGACGAACATGTTGCAGCAATTCGTGAAAATGGGCTAATTGTCAATGGGCCACATGAACCATTTGTAGCACGTCCCGAGATTTATCACCTTCACGAAAACGAACATATCGCGAGGCAACCCTTTTTTGACATAGGATTCGTGGCGGTTAAGGCATATGATACTTCATGGGCTGCAACGTTTGTTGACAAGTTCGTTGATCCTGATGGCTATATAGTTTCTTCGCAAAATACATGGACTGATCCTGAATTGGCTGCTGCAGTAGGAGCCGACCGCGCGGTGGGATTGGTTATGTCTAGTATTTCTGTTGCAATGTGGGAGGCAGGAAAAGTTGAAAGACCGGGAGATACACGGAGACGCGATCACGGGCATATCGTATTCAGGGCTGGCAATCACGACGGTACTGACACCCCTCGACTTCACGAGTTGATTGAAATACTTGATCCAATTGATGGCGGCAAAATTACAACCAACTTGTGGGGAGAACGTTGGGCAAAACTCGGCCAGAATTCGATGGGTAATCCGGTCGCTGCATCAACCGGAATGGGAATGTCGGATCTAAATAAACATCCCAGAGGACGAGAATTGCAAATTCGGTTGGCCCAGGAGTGTGCTTCGGTTGGTCTGGCACATGGATATGAAGTTGAAAATTTCGGAGGACGCACAGCACTGGAATGGGCCAGTGCCTCGCGAGGAGAAGTCTACGAACTCCTGGACGCAGCCCTTGCTGAGCGATCTACAGGGGCAAACTGGCGGCCATCCATGGCTCAAGATGTTGTCAAAGGTCGACCCACCGAGATCCTACAGATGAACGCATTTGTTTGCGATCAAGGGGGACTAGTTAATGTAGACACTCCGGTCAATGAAGCTATGGTAAATGTGGTTAAGGCCATTGATGCTGGAGAACTGGAATCTGGATTCGAAAATGTAGAGCTCGTACTAAGTTCAGCCGGTCATTAAACTGGTGTAATCTACATAGATCTGATTACTCGTTAAAAGAATCATCAAATTTAACAGGTATACGACACAGTTTCTTGCACACGTATCCTGTGACACCCGTTGAATAATCGCGCCCGGTGGAAGCGCTGGAAATTGCCCCCAATCAAACAAGATGTCCTCGTCTCTCTGGACTTAGAAACTACAGGTCTCAACCCTAACTCCGAACGGATTATCGAAGTCGGTGCAGTTAAGTTCAGGGGTGAAACTGAGATCGACACGTTCAGTGCGTTGGTTAATCCAAACCGAAAACTTTCTAAGCTTATTCTTCAGATGACTGGCATCACTCAACGGGAAGTAGATGATGCACCTGATTGGGATGAGATTAAGCCGAGCGTCATGGAATTCGTGTCCGGAGTTCCCATCATCGGACACAATGTTGGGTTTGATGCATCATTCCTACGTAGTCACGGAGTGAAAACCAATCGGTTGTACGACACTATGTCCATGGCTGAAATAGCTCTGCCCGGAGGTCCTGAGTACAGTCTGGTGCGGTTGTCTGAAAGGTTCGGTTTTCAACATGACAATCCCCACCGTGCATTATCTGACGCGCTCGCGACACGTGATCTTTTTTTGCATTTGGCAGAGATTATCGGGGGATATGATCGTGGAGTATTGGAGCAGATTCAACGCCTAGGCTCATATTCCGGGACACCGTTATCTGGTTTAGCCAAGAGAATGTTAGATACGGTTGGGGCAACCTCTATCGGTACAGCTCATACACTCAGTGGTATTGATCCCAAGGAAATTTCGTCACGGATACGTTCTGCTACAAGAACGCCCAAAATAAAGCCCCATGAGTATAAAACTGACGAAAACACTCCGTCAGACCATGTAAAGAACATCTTTGGTGAATCTGGAGAACTCGAACGGTCACTTCCAGATTTTGAACATCGCCCTGAACAAATAGAGATGGCGGAAGCGGTCTCAGCGGCAATAAATTCCGAGCGTAATCTAGTAGTCGAAGCGGGGACTGGTGTCGGGAAGTCCCTGGCCTATCTGATTCCATCTGCGCTGCACGTTCTTCATACCGGGGCAAGGGTCGTTATTTCTACCAACACCATTAATTTGCAAGAACAGTTGATCAGGAAGGACATAGAAATAACCAGATCAACTTTGAGTAATTATGGCGTTGCAGCAGAAAATATTTTCGCGTCACAACTTAAAGGCAGAAGTAATTATCTGTGTGTCAAGCGATGGCAGAATTCTATGTTGGACACGGAACCTAACGATATTGAATCAAAATTGCTATCTAAATTACTGGTCTGGTTGAACGATACAGAGACGGGCGATAAAAATGAGTTGGCTCTAGGGCGGATGTCACCATTATTTAATAGATTTTCAGCTCAAGGTGCCTTGAACTGCCCGACAAATGATGGCCCTTGTTTTTTACGTAAAGCTCGCAACGATGCTAGCCATTCAAACATCGTAATTATTAATCATGCTTTGCTAATGTCCGACATTGCTATGGGAGGCGGATTACTTCCTGAACACGACGTTTTGATAGTGGACGAGGCACATCATCTCGAGTCGGCTGCTACCAAACATTTGGGATTTTCAGTTAATCAGTTTCAGTTAGAGAGTGAACTGCGACGTTTGATTGGACCAACAGGTCTCGCGCACAGGTTAACTCGAGTTATATCGAAATTGGATACTAACTTACTGGATTTTTCAGAGAACACTGCTCTCGCCTTTAACGATGCGGTGGAAATAGCGATTAAAACGTCTTCGGAAATGTTCAATTTTGCTGCACAGATTGGTGCTGACGCACAGAGTTATTCCCAGCAACAATCTGAACTAAGATTGACCGATGCAGTTCGAGCGCAGCCGATTTGGAGTGACTTTGAAATCACATGGGAAAACATGAACACTCGCCTGTTAGAAGTTTCACTTCAACTGGTGGATTTATGCGATCAGGCATCTCGTTCGAAAGAAAAGTCTGATGAGGGACTCGTTTTGGATGCTCATTCGATAGTAGAGTCAATTCAGCTAGCGGCTTCAAATCTTCGTGAGGCAATACCTGAACCGAAAGCGGATGGTGTGTATTGGCTTCGAACTCGACCTGGTCGGCGTGGTACTAGCATCAATGGAGCGCCACTTGATGTTTCGGATGTGCTTAGAAATGCATTGTTTGAGTCAGACCGTTCCGTCGTACTCACGGGAGCGACGGTCGCTTACCAGAATTCATTTGAACGTTATCGTGCATCTATCGGGATGGAAGGCGGTGAAGACCTTGTTCTTGGATCGCCATATGATTATGAGAAAAATACTTTGATAGTCGTACCTGAGGATTTGCCCGCACCAGGAGAGCCAGGGTTCGCTAAGGCCTCAGCTGAAGCTTTAATCGATATAGCAAAAGCGAGTGCCGGACGTGTCTTAGTACTTTTCACATCTATTTCTGCGTTAGATAACGCTCGTAAGGCCATTTCACCGGTGTTAAATCCATCTGGGATTCGTGTTATTGCACAAGGTACCGATGGTTCACCGGCCCGTATTATGCGAATGCTCGCGGAAACCACTCCGACGATAGCTTTGGGTACAAACAGCTTATGGGAAGGCGTGGATTTGGAAGGTGAATCAATTGATGTACTTGTGATGGCGAGATTACCGTTTCCTGTCCCGTCTGATCCGATTGTTGCTGCCCGTAGCGAATTACTAGAAGATGGTTTCAATGATTATAGTATTCCAGAAGCCGTACAACGATTCAGGCAGGGATTCGGTCGATTAATAAGGTCGCAAAATGACCGTGGAGTTTTTGTCGTTCTGGACAACAGGATTGTTCGAAAGCAATATGGTGTTAAGTTCCAGAAATCACTGCCGAAATGCAATGTTCGGAGATTGAGTGTTGAGCGCTTGTCAGAAACTTTGGGAAACTGGCGTAATAACACGTTAACATGACGACTTTCGAACACAACGCATTGACTGAACAGTCAGTTTTTATCCCGCTTGGTTTTGTAGATATTGGTGCGACCTTAGACGGTGGGCAGGCGTTTCGCTGGCATTCAGACAATTCAGGATATAGAGGCGTTATAGGTCGCAGGGTGGTGCATATCAGTGAGGGTAGTGGAGGAGTAGAAGTAACGGTTAAGGACGGTAAGGGCGTCTCGGGGATTTATCATTCTGCAAGCCAATACCTAGGCCTGGGACAAGACCTGGATGGGTTTGCACGGCGATTTGCCGATGACCCATGTCTTGGGCCCGCCTTGAATGGATTTCCTGGCATAAGGGTATTGCGACAAGATCCTTGGGAATGCCTTTTCAGTTTTATTACTTCTAGCACTTCCAACATTGCACGCATTAAATTGAATGTTGGATCGGCTGCTGAGAAATTAGGTTTTTCTATAGGCCCGAATATCACCGATGTAATTTTTCCTGAACCGGAAGTTATAGTGGAGTCCGGTGAGCAATTTCTTCGTGACCTTGGGTTCGGATTTAGGGCTAAGTACCTTGTGCTGTGCGCCGAAGCAGTAGCGTCCGGTCAATTGAATCTTTTCGACTTGCGAGAATTTTCTTACACAGATGCCAGAAACACCCTTACTGAGTTGCATGGAGTGGGAGAAAAAATTGCAGATTGTGTCCTTGCATTTTCTTTGGACAAGCCTGAATCGTTCATAGTTGACCGTCATATCCTCCGAGCACTTCGCAAGTGGTATGGACTTTCTGAAAAGTGTAGCTTGAGTTACGCGTCAGAATGGGCACGTGATCATTTTGGCGAATATTCGGCTCTTGCAAATCAATATATGTTCCACCGCGAACGTCTTTTTAGGCGCGCTATCGCTTGGGGTGGGACCCATGTTGACCGAGCTTTGCCGGAAGATGGAATTTAGCTGGCAGTACTAGTAAAGCATCCTAATCATGAGTGAGAAATTCCGGAAGTTGGCTTCTAACCAGCTCGAGTTCGTCTTTTCTGGAACTAACTTTTCTATCTAAACGAGCTCGTTTCACCAGTTCCAAAAGTTGTCCTATGATAGGACCCTCAGGCACGCCTATAGCAATAAGGTCCTCACCTGTAATGTCAGGTTCCACGAATCGAATTGTTTCCAAATAATCAATCAATCTTCCGCGTCGAGGTAGGGTCGAGCCCGTTGCAATGTATGCTCGTATGCATTGCAACGGGATTGTGTCTAAGACGTCTGCAATTTCACTTGGGGTTATCGATGGGTTATCTAGAACTTCCACTACGGAAGCTAACTTTGCATTCCCGGTAATCGATTCACTCCAACTTTTGGGTCCGTCAAACCTCTTTGATGTCAATCTTGCCTCGTGTTCATTGAGACTGAAAGTGACTCTGGCAAGTAAATCCTCAAGATGTGATTTCTCTGGACTTTCTTGTAATAGCTTGCCTGTGATTTTCAAGGCCATTGGACCGACTCGTAACGCAGGAGTGATTGCAGCCAGTAAACCAAGTTCTTCTAAGTTCCGTAAGATTTCACAAATTTTTGGTTCCTTAAGTATGTGATCGAATTCGTTTCTGACCCGCGTGCCGCTCAATAAGTCAACGTGCTCGCGGGCATTTGTAATTAGTTCAATGGTATGAGGATCAATACCGAAACCGAGGCGTGTTGCGTAACGCACTGCACGGAACATCCTCGTCGGGTCATCTATGAAACTAGAATCATGCAATACCCTGATACGCTTGCGCATGATATCCCCGAAACCATTAGACGGATCTATCAATTCTCCCCAGCTTTGACTGGTGAGAGATATGGCCATTGCATTAACCGTGAAATCTCTACGTGTTAAATCGTACTCGATCGATGATGGACTTACTTCTGGTAGTGACGCCGGTGCAGAATACGTCTCGTCGCGACACGTAACGATATCGATTGATTTGACGTCGGCGTCCGCTTCCTTTGCGGCAAGCTTGAAAGTCATGAATTCTGATTCAAAGGATTTCTCTAAATCCAGTCTATTAGCGAGGGTTTCTGAAAAAGTTGTGGAGTCGCCTTCTACGCAAAGGTCGATATCTTGGGTCGGTTTGCCCAGTATGAGGTCACGAACATAACCACCACATACAAACACATTGGCCACATCAGCATGTTGCAAATGGAGATCCTTGCATTCATTAAATAACCGTAGATGTTCAGGTTTTGCTTTTGTTTGAAGTAGTTGGGAGATATTTGGCATTTGGATCAAATTTGTTCGATAGATCAATACTAAGCTTTAAACATGAGCGTTTCTTGAAATGTTTATACATAGCGTTGTTAGAATTTGTATAAGTGGTTTCAAGCACCTATGAAAGCATTTGGCAATTCATGTCGATTAATAAACTAATTACATTCGATGTATTCATTGATTACACCTGACCTTGGGTTCGACAGGCTGGCATGTGGCTGGCCATGGTGAAAGAGGAATTAGGCGAGACCCTCCAAATTAATTGGCGTAGTTTCGCTCTTGAGCAGGTTAACTCCAAGCAGGAGGGTAACTGGAAGGCCTGGGAGCAGGGTCCCGATTATCTTAGCAGGGGTCTGTGGGCACTGCGGGGTGGTATCGCAGCTCGACAACAAGGATCGATGATCCATAACGAATATATGGCAGAAATATTGCATGCAAAACACGTTGAAAGAACGGACATACGCACTCGCGAGGCGATAATTGAAATTGCATCGACTGTCACATTGGATATTGATAAATTCGTCGATGTTTTAGACGATAGTAAATCTCTGAAAACTATAGGATCCGATCATGAATATGCCAAAGCGATGGGAATTTTTGGGACTCCGACATTTGTTTTTGAAAACGGATTTTCCGCGTTCTTAAAAATGTTCACCCCGCCAAGAGAAGAAGCCATGAGTGCATTCGAACATTTCATGGGCATTGCCAGAGAACGTAAGTATTTTGGTGAAATTAAGCGACCGCAACCGCCTTGGCCTCGCGGGGCAGGGGATTAAATATTTGCCCACAACGCCACTAAGGATTAACGAAATCTACGACGTTGAAGATGCGTTGGGCTACAAATTTAATGATCGTAAACTTCTTGCTCTTGCGCTAACCCATCAGTCTTACGTAAATGAACATCCAGACGTTCCCCCGGTATCGAACGAAAGACTCGAGTTTCTAGGTGATTCTATCGTGGGAATGGTCGTAGCGGAGAGGATATTCAACGGCGCTCCTGAATTGCCTGAAGGTGATTTGACAGTGAGACGTTCACAAGTGATTCGTAAAGAAACTTTAGCCGCAGCCGCCAGATCGATTGGTCTTGGAGACTGGTTGGTGATGGGGACAGGAGAAGCGGCTACTGGAGGGAATTTTAGGGAATCGAATTTAGCTGACATGTTCGAAGCCATTACTGGCGCCGTGTACTTGGATGGAGGTTACAAACAGGCTAACCGCTTGGTTGTTAAATGGTTGGGACAATATATAAATGAGGCTCTTGAATCTGAAACTAAAAAAGATCCGAAATCTCTTTTACAGGAGTACCTGCAGGCGAATGGCAAACAACCTCCCCGATACGAATTATCCGCCCAATCTGGAACTCCACACGATCCGGTCTTTACAATCAATGTGTTAGTTGACAACACATTAGTTGCAACGGGCATGGGGTCCAGAAAACTTGACGCAGAACGTCAAGCGGCCACCAAGGCATTACAAAAATTCAACTCCGTTACCAGTCATACCGATTCATAAATTAAGTTCGAGGAACCCACACTGTTTGGTTTACTAAAAAAAAGACAAAAAACTGCCGAAAGTGCGGTTAAAACCGGCACGGCATGGCATCGACGGTTATCCGGTTTGTTTAACCGATCGGATATTGATGATGATTTTTGGGAACAGCTTGAAGAAGCACTGATCGTTTCTGATGTCGGTCTTAGAACGACCATGCGCCTGTTGGATAAGACCCAGGTAGTCGTTGAAGATCAATCTATAACAAAACCTTCGGACGTTAAGTCTTTGATGCGTGACCAAATCTCCCACATTCTGAAAGAAGGTTCAGAGACTGAACCCATCCCAACTGATACGCCTGTTGTTTTACTTGTTGTTGGGGTAAACGGTGCTGGTAAAACGACGTCTATAGCTAAGATGGTTAATATTGCTAAGAATGAAGGTCGTAACGTGATGCTTGCAGCGGCCGATACGTTTCGTGCAGGTGCAATAGAGCAGATAAACATCTGGGGTGAACGATTAGGAGTTCCAGTTATCTCTCATCGGCCTGGTAGTGACCCAGGAGCAGTTGCTTTCGATGCATTGAACGCTGCGCGTGCTAGGACCATTGATCTTCTAATCATAGATACCGCAGGGCGTCTTCATACCACCCACAACTTAATGGAAGAGCTTCGTAAAGTGCGGGGTATTGTCAATAAAAACTGTTCAGGTTTCGATGTAAAAGTACTATTAGTGATTGATGGCACTACAGGTCAAAACGGTTTGATTCAGGCGAAATCTTTTACGGATGCAGTCGAATGTGATGGTGTTTTCCTTACCAAGTTGGATGGTACTGCCAGAGGTGGGGTAGCCCTTTCGATATCTGTGGAGTTGGGTCTGCCGATTTGGTTTATTGGCACCGGAGAACAGGCGGATGATATGTCGGCTTTTGATGCGGATGCGTTTGCTGAGGCCGTGCTTCCTGAAGTGCCGAGTTAGTTGCGACATCCTAAAACTTGAAATCTTGATATAGAAATGCTGCCAGTAATCGCAACTCTCATAACGGTTCAACTAGTCGGTCTTGCGGTCTTTCCGATTGTCCAGCGAGCCTTTCCCTTAATGTCCGATCGTGGGTGGGCCATTTCGAAGGCTCTAGGGATATTGTTGATATCGACCGCCGTGTGGCTACTTTCTTATGTTCATTTGCTTCCGAATACCATGTTTTCTTGGTGGATTGTTTGGCTTGTTTTAGCTTTTATAAGCCTCTGGTTTCTCCGAAAGGATTTTGACAACTTCAGAAAAAGCGTAAAAAGAAGATGGAAAATCATTGTTTCGATCGAATCAATATTCTTGCTGTTCTTCCTAATGTTTCTTTTGTTGCGTGCTTTCGATCCTGCCGCATCAGGAACCGAAAAACCAATGGATATGATGATGTTGTCATCTGTTACTAGCGCTCAATATGCCCCACCACAAGATTTATGGTTGGCCGGAGAACCGATTGCTTATTATTACTTCGGTTACTGGATGTACGGTGGGGTTGGAACTATGTCAGGGACGCCAACCTTTATCAGCTTTAACGTCAGTCTGGCTTTAGCCGCCGGACTTGCTGCCTCAATAGTAGCTGCACTCGTATGCACGTTGGTTCGTAGGGACGGGGCTACAAATAGAGTATCAATCTTGTGCGGTACTGTTTCGGCCGCGTTGCTGTTATTGGCTTCGAATTTATCAGGCTTGTGGACCATACTTGATATTACTCGTTTGGCTTCGACCAAGTTACTCAACTGGTATCACGGTTTTGAGTATCAACGCGTAAATGACATACTCGTGTGGCGGCCGGATGATTTTTGGTGGTGGTGGAATAGCTCCCGAATCACCAATTCATATGACAGTGGTGGAAATAGTCTAGATTTCACCATTCAAGAGTTCCCGTATTTCAGTTTTTTGCTAGGTGATTTACATCCGCATGTGATGTCTATACCGTTTCTTCTAACAGGTTTGACGGTTTTAGCTTCCCTTTTTATGGCGAATCGATATCTATCGTTTCGAACCCTTAGGCGCAACATCACCGCCACTCTAATGGTTGCTTTAGTGATTGGCTCTTCTGGATTCATAAACTTCTGGGATATCGGACTGTTCTTGCTACTTACTATGTGCTTATTGGTTGCCGGATGGGTTGGTACACGGTCTTATGGCATTGGTGCGTTTTCTCGATTTGTGACTCCGATAGGGGTGGTATGGATTATCGGGATTGCCATTTTTTCGCCATTCTATTTTGGAACAGCGGAAAGCCAAGTTCAATGGCCTCCCATAGCGCCCGTTGAGTACGGTTCCCGCTTGATTCACTTTATTTCTGTCTGGCTGTTTTTATTCTTAATTACCACACCAGCTGTTTTGTTAATTTCAACCAAATTCTTGCGGGTCCTCACGTTGAAGTTTAAGGATCCAAACTCCATCTCCCAGTCTGAGGGAAATCTCATATGGCGACCTGCATGGATGATCGCCATCATGTTGGTTGGCATCCCATGGTTTTCATGGGCTGTAACCCACATTTGGTTCAACGAAAATTCTGCGTTTTCAGACTTATTTGAAAGGTTGCCAGTTACCGGATCGCTTGGAGTGGTAGCTGCAATTATGGTCGCTGTGACCCTAACGCGGGCTAGGCGAGGTGCGGACGACGGTGCCAATTACGCCATATTATTGGCTACTGTCGCGATTTATCTCTTGTATGCTGCGGAACTGTTTTTTGTACATGATTTGTTCGGAAACCGGATGAACACCGTTTTCAAATTCTATTACCAGGCTTGGATACTTTTATCCGTCACCGGAGGATACGGCGCCTATGTATGGTTGAAACAGGGAACTCGACTGACCGGGGTCATTCGGCCGATTAACAGAGCTGCACTGTTCTTAGTATTCGTTCTGATTATTAGTTCTGTATATTTTTCGGTCGCCTCTGCTGTTACCAAGACAACTTCATCTAATCTTGGACCCAGTCTGGATAGCATGAAATTTCTAGAAAAACGAAATCAGGATGAAAAAGAGACTATTATTCGGATTGGAAAAATAGCTGAGTCAGACGATATTCTTGTTGAATCCGTTGGTGGAAGTTATAGCGACCACGGTCGGATTTCTGGATATTCAGGTGTGGCAGGCTTGTTAGGCTGGAAAGGTCACGAAGTTCAATGGCACGGTGATGACACATTGTTTATGGATCGGGAAGATGACGTTGAAACTATTTACACAACCACCGACCATGCAGAACTGAACAGGTTGATCGATAAATATTCCTTGACAATGGTTGTTGTTGGACCTCGGGAAAGGTCAGCCTACGGTGACATCGATCTGGCGTTGTTCGATACTTTTGGTGATCGGGTAATAGAAAGTGGCTCCTACACAATATTTAAAATTGATCAATAACTCGTGATGCAAAAAAGCAATTTAAAAACAGAAACCCTACTGAGTGGACGATGGGTTAAAGGACGCTGGGTACGACAGAAAAATGATCTGTCAGGTAGTTTCAGCGCTGAAGATTTTTTGTCCAAACTCGAGAATCGTCGGGTTGCCCCGGGAATATTGATTCCGTCACGAATCGAATGGGGTGTTTACGCCACTCTTGTACTTCTTGCTCTTGCCATGCGTCTTTATGACCTTGGCGGAAGAGCCGTACACCATGATGAGAGCTTGCACGGTTATTTTGCGTACCAGATGTTCATTGGTGGCGGGTATGATCACAACCCTTTAATGCACGGCATGTTCCTGTTCCATTCAATAGCCACATCTTTTTTCTTGTTTGGTGACAATGAATTCTCCATGCGTTTGCCGATGGCTCTATTCGGCGCGGGTCTTGTTCTGGTTCCGTTGATTCTCAAACCCCGTATTGGGCAAATTGGTTCCTTAGCCTGTGCAATACTGCTGGCATTCTCACCTTCTCTTATTTATTACAGCAGATTTGCCCGTAATGACATTTTTATGGCTGTGTTTACGATCGCTTTGGTAGGTGTGATGTGGAGATACATTGATGAGCGCAAGAACCGATGGCTTTATCTCGGCGCGGCAATAATCGCTTTAGGGTTTACTACTAAGGAAACTCAATACATAGTCATCGCCGTACTGGGTTCTTATCTTTTGACTCAGGTTTGGGGTGAACTTAAAGAATGGCTTTATGCTCGGCGGTCTCTTAGCGAGTTCAGCCCTGCAGCGTCGTTTTTCGTTTTGATTACTGTTTTGAGTTTGCCTCTTTTAGCTGCAAGCGTGGCAATATTTCAAAACACTCTTGGCATTACGTTAGCTGCAGAAGATGGCATCCCTGGAATTGTTACAGGTAGCCCTAACGGAGTTGGGTGGAATGTGGCAATAGGACTCGGCGCTATTTTTCTGGCAGCCTCTTTAGGTCTTGGGTGGTTTTGGAAACGCACCGTGTTTCTGGCAGCTTTTGCTGTTTTCGCTTTCATATTCGTTATGATTTTTTCGAACTTTGGTTCCTACCCAGCTGGTGTTGGCAGCGGATCTTGGCAGTCGCTTGGTTACTGGATCGCGCAACAGGATGTAGCTCGGGGAAACCAACCTTGGTATTACTACTTCATCCTTGGATCAGTCTATGAATTTTTACCTTTGACTATCGCACTTGTTGCGGTTGTTTATTACGGTTTCAAATCAGGATTCCGTCCATTGATCAGCATCGCATTAATTACTCTGGGGTTCATAGTGCTTGCAAACGATAATCTCAGCTTCCAAAACGGACTGGTTAAGGGTGAAGAACGAGACGTTCTTACCAATGTTGGGCACTTATCTTTACTAATTGTTTATGGTTCTTTTATTGCCTTACCTTTCACTCTAAAAATTTCTCGATTCAATCGGTTTTTGATTTTTTGGATCATTGGTACGTTCATCGCCTATATTCATGCGGGGGAGAAGATGCCATGGCTTTTGGTTAACCTCGTGATTCCTGTGATTGTTTTCGCCGGATCAACAATGAATGACGTGGTTTCTGCTATCAGATGGCGAGAGGCCTGGAACAATTTCGGTGGACTTTGTTTGATCGGAGTGCCAGTTTCATATTTGCTGATCTGGAAACTCCTCTTTAATGACCTGGCCAGTAGTACTAATCAATTTTTAACCACCTGGATGATTTTCGCTAGCCTAGGATTTCTAATATTAGGTTTTCAGGTTTTTTCACAACGGATCGGAAAAGCACAATCTATTGCAATTATTGGATTGGTCTCCATACTGGTTTTATTTGGGTTCACATTTCGTGCGGGGTGGATTGCTAACTACGAAAACGGTGATGTACCGGAAGAAATCCTCGTATACACGCAAACATCACCCGACATTCATAACCTGGCTAAAGAAATCGAACGCACCGCGGCTCTAACCGGAGATCGTACTGCAATCAAAATTGCGATAGACACGAGGGATGCATACCAATGGCCTTGGCAGTGGTACCTGCGTCGTTATACCGATGTCAGTTACAGCGATCATTCTTCCGATAAAGCGGTGGTCGGAGAAGATAGATTGATTGTTGTTGTCAATGAACATAACAATGCAAAGTTGATTACCAAATTACCAGATGGATTTTCAGAGGGACGTAGACTCGTCCACCGCTGGTGGTTCCCAGAGCGATATAGAGATTTAAAACCTGGGGAATTCTTTGCAACCCTGGTCGATCGCAATCGCTGGAAAGGTCCGGTTGATTATTTCATGTACAGAGAACTATCTAATCCGTTAGGGTCGATAGATTCATATGTTTATTTTTCTGATGAAATCCCTATAGCACAGGCCGAGTGACAAACGTTTGCCTAGCAAGTTCACCTGCCAAATATCATGTTAATACGAAACAAAGCTTTTTGGATCGGTGCTGTCGGCAGCGCTGTATTTCTTGCTGTTTTCGTTGTGCTATTTGTAGATTTGGGTACCATCGGCGAGATTCTGCGGGATGCCGATTATGCCTATGTCGCCCCTTCAATCTTGTTCTATTTTCTGGCTGTTTGGTTTAGAACCGCGAGGTGGAAGTTTTTACTTCGTCCTTTAATCGGTAAACCAAAAAAACGAATCTACTCTGTGGTCATCGTCGGTTACATGGCCAACAATCTGATACCGATTCGTATTGGAGAAGTGATTCGATCTTATTACTTGAGCTTGCGAGAGGAATGCTCAACTTCAGCGGCCTTTGGCACCGTCGCAGTTGAACGAGCCACGGATGTACTTGCTTTACTGCTCTTTCTGGGCGCAGCTGGACTGATGAGTACGTCAGGAGTTGAACGAGTATTTGGTGACATTTCTTCAAATGTACCGGGAGGAACCTGGATCATGGTTACAGCCGCGCTGCTGCCTTTCATCGTGGTGTTTAGCGTGGTCCTTTTAATCTCCATTTCAAGTAAACAAAAAGTTACTGACTTTTTTGCTCACGTTCTAATTGTCGTGGGGTACAAATACCGGAAACGTATGCTCGCTATCATTGGCCGATTACTTGAAGGTCTAACGGTTGTAAACTCGGTTTCTGATCTTATAAAAGTTCTTGGTTGGTCATTACCGGTTTGGGCAGCGGAAGCAGCCATGTACTATCTGATAGCGATGGGATTTGATTTAGGTTCTAACTTTACTACTGAACTAGAATTCCTGTCTGCGATATTGCTTTTTACTGCCGCGGCAAATCTAGCTGGAGTTTTTCCCTCCACTGCCGGAGGCTGGGGTCCGTTTGATTTTTTTGGAGCAGCATCCTTGATCGCGCTTGGCGTGCAAAATGAAATAGCAGCTGGATATGCTTTAACTGTGCATGTTGTTGTTTGGGTGCCTCCGACCCTACTTGGTGCACTGTTACTCATATTGGATGGCACTTCTCTTACTCGGCTGTTGCAAGGTGCAAAGACCTCAAGCCAACATTCCGTACATCAAGGCCCTGCCAAATGAAGATAGGAATTATTGGCGCCGGCGCAGCTGGTTTATCGGCAGCTTTTGATTTTACGGCAAAAGGTCACGATGTGACCGTGTACGAATCTGCTCCTTTTGTTGGAGGGCAAGCATCAACTATTCCGGTTGGCGGATCTGCATTAGAACGTGGTTATCACCATTTATTTACGAATGATCAAGCGATTCTGGATCTCATGAAGGATCTGGATATTTACGACAACATGAAATGGTATCCGTCCAAAGTTGGTACATACACTTCGGGCAAGGTCTATAAAACCACTACACCCGTTGACTTACTTCGATTAGATGCGATCCCAATAATCGAACGAATCAAACTTGGCCTGTTTGCTATGAGAGTGAAACGTATCAATGATTGGAAGGATCTGGAAAACCAAACTGCCGATTTCTGGTTGCGTGAAAGGCTTGGTGGAATGGCCTATGAAAAAGTTTGGGCCCCGTTACTGAAAGGTAAATTCGGCAATTTTTATGATCAAATTGGCATGCCATGGTTTTGGTCAAAAATCCAGACCAGATTTGCTTCTCGTCAAGGGATTCGGCAGAGGGAGATGCTTGGGTACCCGGACGGTAGCTTCGACACGATATTCAATAAATTACAGGCATCCATTAAATCAAAGGGTGGAGAGATTCATATTTCAACCCCGGTCATTAAAATTAACGTGGCTGACGGTGTTGCAACAGGATTGAAAACGGTTAAGCCTGACGGTCAAGAGTCTGATAGGGATTTTGATTGTGTCCTCTCAACGGTTCCATCTTTTTCATTTCCTAATTTAGTAGACCTGCCTTTCGAATATCGCGAGCGACTTACCAGCGTTCATTACCTGGCGGCTGTTGTGCTAATTTTGGAAATGACTCATTCACTTACAGATTTTTACTGGATGAATATAGCCGACCCTGACGTACCTTTCCTCGGTTTGATAGAGCATACCAACATGCTGCCGAAAGAGTGGTACGGGGGCAACAATATTCTGTACATGACAAATTATCTTGATCGTCAAGATCCGATATACGCTCTTTCGCAAGATGAGTTGCTCGATCTGTATCTGCCCCATCTGAACAAATTTAATCCGAATTTTCAGCGTTCGTGGATCAAAGCTATTCATTACAACGCTCTAAGCGCTGCACAGCCGATAATTGGTACTAACTATTCCAAGGTTATACCCGATCACCGAACCCCAATCAAACGTTTGTATCTAGCTAACACTACACAGGTATATCCTGAAGATCGGGGAACCAATTACAGCATACAGATGGGACGCAAGCTCGCCACGACAATATTGGATGATCAAAGACGGCAGTGGCGATCTTGGAAGTGAAATCGAGTACAACATACCGAATTTGATTACTGGAGATATTTTAATATGGGTCAACTTGACGGTCAGATAACAATCATCACTGGGGCAGGAACCGGAATTGGTCGCGAGGCAGCATTAATGTTTGCGAAAGAAGGCGCCCGACTAGTATTGGCTGGGCGCCGTATAGATCCATTGAACGCCGTCGCTGAAATAATCAGATCTAAAGGTGGATACGCCGTTGCTCGTTCTGTGGATCTTGAAAACGGGGACTCTGCAGCGGAACTTGGTACCTGGACACTGGAACAATATGGTCAAGTTGATGTCCTCGTAAACAACGCAGGGCATAGTTCTCGCGTTCGTTCTATCAGGTATGTAGGTCCGGAGGAGTGGGATAGTGTGTTCCGGGTGAACGTAGAGGGGGTTTATCGACTCACTCAATCCGTAGTCGGAGCAATGATACAAAAGGGTCACGGGACAGTAATAACAATATCCTCCTATGCCGCCCTACATCCTGGGCTTTTAGGAGGATCACCTTACAGCGCTGCTAAAGCTGCGTCTTTTAACATGATGCGAGGCGTCAATGCTGAGTTAAATGCTAAGGGAATACGGGCATGTACCATTCTTCCAGCCGAGGTTGATACCCCAATACTCAACAATCGCCCTTTGAATCCTGACGCATCAGCGCGTGCGACCATGATGATGCCTGAAGATGTTGCCCATGCCATTCTCTTATGCGCGACGCTGCCGGTTCGGACTGTTATCGAAGAGATCGTAATGTCGCCGACCCAACCAAGAGATCGAACATTAGATATGGAAGCTGCTGCGAAAGCCGGTTCTTAGGCCACTCAATCGTCCTGCCAAATGGGCTTTCTGTTTAGATCATTGCATCTGCAACCATGTCAGGATCGGCTCCTGACCAGGTATCCCGGTATTTGACTCGTCGTTTCCCATGCGGTCCAACAACTTCAAATGCAGGAGATTCGTGACCTCCCCAATGGAAATGCTCGCGTGGCTCGTCAGTGATTTCTACGGTTAAATCTGGTCGATCAAAAACATCAGGTCGTAACCGGGTTCCCAGCCCCGGACCTTCAGGTGCTAATAAATGTCCGTCTTCTATTTTTATGTTGGTCTCCAGGACTTTGTCATACCAACCGCCTGGCCCGTAGAAAGCTCTGCAGGTTTCCATCAGGAAGACATTTGGGGCGTTCATAGAGATGTGCGCGCAAGCAAAAACATTAACTGGTCCGGTCATATCATGGGGTGCGACGGGTCGCTGCTCAGCTTCTGCCATTGTGCAAATCTTTTTCGTTTCTGTAATCCCACCTGTCCATATAAGATCGGGCATAACGACTTCCGCTGCTCCGGCTTTCAAATATTCTCGGAACTGGTATTTGCTTATAAGTCGCTCTGAAACACATATCGGAGCTTCAATTTCATCCGCAAGTCTTAGATGACTATCAACGTTTGTAGGTTGGATTAATTCCTCTTGCCACATCATGTCAAGATGATCCATGGCCTTACCAATTTTGATGGCAGAATTCAGGTTCCACCTTCCATGACCATCGTTAGCAACCTCGATCCGGTCTCCGACAGCTGCGCGAATATCAGAAACAGGTTTTATAAGGAGTTTTAAATCTTCGTTAGAAATATGTGTGCCACGGTTAATATCGGCAAATTGATCAGTAAATGCCCATTTCATAGCAGTGATGCCGTCGTCGATAAGACTTTTAGCAAGTGTTCCTGCATCGACTATGGCCATCTCCATATCTTTATTATCTCCGTATTGGCCAGTGGTGTTGTAGGTACGGATACGGTCACGACATGCGCCGCCTAGTAGGTTATAGATGGGTTGTCCGGCTATCTGCCCGGCTATATCCCATAAAGCGATGTCAATTGCCGATATCGCTCTCGCTTCAGCTCCCGCATAGCCATATGCGTTGGCCATGTCGAACATGTCACGCCAGTGGCGCTCAATCGCTAATGGATCTTTGCCGATCAGCATCGGGGCGAACATTTCGTGAACACAACCTGCGACCGCCCTTGGGCCAAAAAAAGTTTCTCCTAGACCAATGTGACCAGAGTCAGTTTTGACTTGTACCCAGATGATGGCTGGGAATTCCTCAAGATAGATCGTTTCGATAGACTTGATCTGCAACGTCGGGACTCCCTTTATTTGATGACATTGATAGCTCTAAATCGTATTCTAATTGTCCAATCGACCATGTAGGGGTATTCACAATAATGAATAACATCACTAATAGACTTTCGAAGTGTTATACCGGGGCTGTTTACGATGTGATGCGTGAAATGGGACATCCTGATTGTGCGCTTCCGCATGATATACGTCCCTTAGATGACTCTCAGACGTTGGCTGGCCCAGTGTGGCCCTGTAGTGGTGTTATTGATGAAACTATCTCCGACGACGATTCTCTTTTGAGTTGGACCGGGTTGTTGAGTAAAGCGCCGAGTGGATCGGTGTTAGTTTGTCAGCCCAACGATTCCACCATCGCTCATATGGGCGAACTTTCGGCAGAAACTCTGAAATATAGAGGAATTCTCGGGTATGTGGTTGATGGTGGAACCCGAGACGCTGATTTTATAAAACGTTTGGATTGGCCTATCTATTTCCGTTATTACACACCACAAGATGTTGTTGGAAAATGGAAAGTGGAATCAATGGGGAAACCAATCACTATCGGTTCTGTATTGATTTCCCGAGGAGATTGGATTCTTGCAGACATCGACGGTGTAATTGTAATTCCCCAGTCTTTGATCATGACTGTTGTGCGCAAGACAGAAGAGATCATGACAACCGAGAGTGAACTGAGGTCGATGATTCTAGGTGGTATGGACCCTCAAGATGCTTACAAAAAATATCGTTTATTTTGAGGTAAGAGTTTTTGCCAAAATTCGTTGTATGCCTAATTGGGCTCTGCTAGGATTGTGATTCGAGTATTTAAGTCGAATTTTCCATATTCCAACCGAGGTTATATTGACAACTGCTGATACGAAGCAGAGTTCAGCATTACGAGTTGAAATTCAACGGATTCTGAGCGCACAAAAGCAACCGACAATCACCATATTGTCGTCCTTACTTGCAGTACAAGATTCTATTCATTACCTGCCGGATGAGGCTATCAAGGAAACCGCGAGATTCACAGGCGAGACTACAAATGAAGTCTGGAGCGTGGCGTCTTTCTATACCAACTTTCGTTTTACCCCACCAGGTGAAAAAACGTTAGACGTGTGTTGGGGTCCATCGTGCCACTTGCTCGGAGCCCAGAACATTCTTGAGTCGGTTCACTCCGCACTAGAGATCACTGAAGAGAGCGAAAGTCCTGATGGAAAGGTCACCCTGAAATACAACACATGTCTTGGAGCCTGTGCGCAAGGTCCCTGTATCGCAATTGATCATCGAGTTTTTGGTAAACAAACTCCGGAGACTGCAAACAAGATAGCCAAGGATTTGCGGGGACTTAAATCCTAACTTCAAACTTCCGATCTAGCTACCGAGGAAATCATACAGATGTCAACTCCGTTCGAAGAACTAAAGACCCGTGCGCTAAAACGCTGGGACGAGTTCACGAGTACTGAGAAAGCTTGGATCCGTATCGGAGGCGGAACTTCAGGTCAGGCTTCTGGCGCCGACGAGGTTTTTAACTCATTCAGAAGTACTGTTGAGAAAATAGGTGCCAACGCAAATGTTTCTATGGTTGGGGCAATGGGACTTATGTACATGGAACCCCAGGTAGACGTTCTGATGCCGGACGGGGTTAGGGTGTTCTATGGGAATGTTCATCCGGATGAAGCCAAAGAAATTGTTACTCAACATGTCAATGATGGAAAACCTCTCCTTGACCGAGCGTTTGCATATAGCGGCGGGGACGGCACGACTACAGGCTCTCTTCCGTCATTAGACTCGCTGCCAACGATGTCTTTTCAAGAACGAATTGCCACAAGAAATTTTGGCGAAACAGACCCTCACGATCTATTGCAGTATATAGCCCGAGGCGGTTACGAGGCACTTAACCGAGCCCTCACTGAGATGACGCCAGAGGAGATTGTTGAGGAAGTTAAAGCATCAGGATTGCGTGGTAGGGGTGGTGCTGCATTCCCGGCGGGAGTCAAGTGGGGTTTTCTGGCTCCGTCCACTGCACCAATAAAATATGTGTTGTGTAATTGCGAGGAGGGAGATCCGGGAGCTTTCAATGATAAAGGGATTATCGAAAATGATCCTCATACTCTCATAGAAGGACTCATCATCAATGGATATGCAACAAAATCCACGCACGGATATGTCTTTATCCGAACCGGTCATAATCTCCCGATTGAAGCAGCGAGGAAAGCTATACAAGATGCTTACGACGTAGGTCTTCTTGGCAAAAATATTCTGGGATCTGATTTTTCTTTCGAAATGGAAGTGTCGTTAACTGGTGATTCTTACGTTGCTGGTGAAGAAACTGCGTTGATGGAGGCCATAGAAGGAAAACGGGCCACTCCTAGATTTAAACCGCCATTTCCTGCTGCTGCTGGACTTTGGCAGAAGCCCACAAACATCAATAACGTCAAAACGCTAGCCTATGTGCCGGAGATTGTCCGTAACGGTTCAGGATGGTTTAAGGATATTGGTACCGAGACCACATCAGGTACAGCGATTGTTTGTTTGTCAGGACACATTACTTATCCAGGGATGTATGAAATTCCAATGGGTATGACGATTCGTGACGTATTAGAAAAAATTGGAGGCGGGGTTTCTGAAGGTGAACGTATTAAAGTACTTCAAGCCGGTGGGCCTCTTAATGGTTTATTGGGGGAAGATGCATTCGACACTATGATTGATTTCGACGCTATGTCAGAAGCTGGAGCATCCATTGGTTCCGGTGGAATCATAGTGGGTAATGAATCCACCAACGTGGTTGATCTACTCAGAAATCTTATCGCATTCAACCAATTTGAATCTTGTGGGAAATGCTTCCCATGCCGGTTAGGCAATACCCACATGCTAGAGATTTTAGATCGAATGTGCCAGAACAAGGCTAAGCCTGCAGATTTAGCTTTAATTGAACGAGTGGGCATAAGCATGAAAGCTGGATCACTGTGTGGCCATGGGCAACTTGGTTTTAACCCAATCGCATCTGCCCTCAAATATTTCGGCGATGAGATTGACGCATGCCTGGCTGGAGAGCTTCCTGCCCCAGGTGTTTTTGGTGACGGCACAATGATTCTTCCCACACGTACTCGACCTTAGATTTCGGAGATTCCTGGATGGCAGACGGAACTATTTTTAAGATTGATGGCCGCGAATTAACAGCGAAACCTGGTCAGACTATTTTGCAGGCTGCGCTGGATCAAGAAATATACATTCCCTATCTTTGTTACTTTCCAAAAATGAAGCCTCAAGGTTCATGTCGGGCATGTATGGTCGAGGTCGATTCAAACGGCAGGAAAATGACAGTGGCCTCTTGTACGACGCCACCTATGCCGGACGCTGAGGTCACAACGAACAGTGAAGAAATTCAGGACCTACGTAAAAATATAATTGAATTGTTAATGGCTGAACATCCGCACGGATGTTTGACTTGCCACCGAATAGAACTCTGTGGGCCACAGGACATATGCCAAAGGCATGTAACGGTCACCGATCGTTGCACTATCTGCCCGAAAAACGAGAGATGCGAACTAAAAGATACTGTACGAATGGTTGAGCTCGATCTACGGACACCATTGAATTACCACAGACGTGATCTTCCTATTCACGCAGATGATCCGTTTTACGACCGAGATTACAATCTTTGTATCGTGTGCTCACGATGTGTCCGAGTTTGTGATGAAGTTCGTTTTGATACAGCTCTAACACTTACATCGCGATCAGGCGTTGCGTTAGTAGGCACCTCGCAGGGTACCTCATTACTTGAATCGGGGTGTGAATTCTGTGGGGCTTGTATAGATGTATGCCCAACTGGCGCACTTACTGAAAGAAATTATAAGTGGGAGAAGGCAGTATCAGAAGTTACTACAATTTGTACGAACTGCCCCGTAGGTTGCCAAATGGTGGCTGAAGTGAATAAGTTCGGTAAAGTTGTGCGTTTTAAAGGTGATTTGTCAGGTGCTGCCAATAATGGTCAAGCTTGTATGACAGGCAAGTTTGGATATGAATATACCAATCATAATTCACGGTTACGTCGACCTTATGTGCGAGAGGGCGGGATCCTACGGAAAGCGACTTGGGAAGAGGCTCTCAATAAAATAAGTCTTGGTTTGGGTGGTAAATCCCCAGATGAGGTAGCAGTATTAACTTCACCAAGAGGATCAAATGAAGATCAGTTCGTAGCTGCCAAATTCGCTGAAACGGTTCTACGCACACCAAATGTTGATTCAGGACTAAACGTAAATGACGCGCTTTTGTCCCAACTGGAAAAACGCATTGGTGCTGGAGCTGCAACCAACTCCATATGGGACCTCGAAAAATCACGTAGCCTCATGGTCGTAGCAGGAAATCCAACTGAGGAGCAAAACGTATTAGCCGTAGCGGCTAAAAAAGCGATACGTGAAGGAGCTAAACTGGTAGTAATAGACTCTAGGGAGACGGAATTAACACGTTATAACGCTGAATGGTTACGTCCGAAACCTGGCTCCGAGCCTCTGTTGGTTGCTGGCATTTCACGAGCGATTCTTGATGAGTCACTTGAAGATAAACACTATCTAGATACTCGCTTGAATAATGTCACTGAATTAAAGCAATCACTATGGTCATTTGACCTTAAAAAAGTAGCCAGGCAAACCGGAATAGAAGAATCTCAGATCCGTCGAGCAGCACGTATATTCGCTGATAGCGACGCCGGTGCCATCCTTGTCGGAAATGACGGTCTTGACGATACGGCGACAACGCAACTGGTGGATGCGGTTGTCGACCTTGCAGCTATAACCGGGAATATAGGCGGGGATGCAAGCGGGGTTTTCCCATTGTTCAAAGGAGCCAACACACTAGGCGCCCGTGATTTGGGGGCTCGACCCGGAGAAAATGGGCTTGGCGTGAAGGAAATAATATCCGGCATGATGGACAATAACATCAAGGCAGCGCTTGTAATGGCGGATGGTTTATCCGGTCATTCCGCAGTTCTTGAAGGTCTTACATCAGGCCTGGAGAAGCTTGAATTCCTCGCCGTATCAGCTGTCTTTGATTCGGAAATTACTGCCCACGCTGATGTAGTTTTACCAGCTGCAACATACGCAGAACAAACATCAACCGTGACCAATTTGGAACGTAGAGTCCAGCTCTTGAGGATTACTTCAGAATCTCGAGAAGAAGTGCGTACAGGCTGGGAGACAATATGCCACATCGCTAACGCTATGGGTGGTTCTGGATTCGATTATTCTTCATCATCGGAAATATTTTCCGAGATCTCACGTACCTTCAAAAATTATGCTAATTTATCGCATACTCAACTGGAATCAGGTGGCATACAGTGGCCGACCGTTGATGGAGATAATATTGGTACGCCAACGCTGTTCGCTGCTTCAGATGAACTGATTACTGTTATACCGCTGGATTATGACGAATTCGCTAATTCAGTTAGTGAAAATCAACTGATTTTCGCACCCGGACGGGTTCTAAGTCAGCCAGAGCGTGACGTTCAGATTAACAAGGCTGATGAAATGAATTACATTAGTCGAGAACAGTTTGTCCAGATCCATCCTGCCGACGGTGATGCGGCTGGAGTAAACGAAGGTGATGCTGTTTATGTCAAGCATGTAGACGGACACACACTTGCTTATGGAAAAGTTGTGTTCGAGTCTCCTCATCCAGGCTTGGTAGGGGTAACTACATTGTTCGGAGAACTTGCATCCAGAATCCACGACCTTGAAATTCCTGATTGGTCTCCTCATATGCCAAACTTAGGTTACTCAAAAGTTACTTTGGAATTAGTTACTAATGAACAGGAATCAGAAACGGCTGCTGACTGAACAATATTCACAGTTTTTACCACTGCGTCATGTTGATAACTAGTAAACTTAACTGAAGAAAAACTTATCGAGATAATACAAATCAACTGTTATAAGAAGGGGTGAACTGGAATGTCAAAACCGCAGGATGTCAACGACGCTGAATTCGGTACGGAAGTCATCGACTCTGAGATACCAGTACTCGTGGATTTTTGGGCTGAATGGTGCGGACCCTGCAAGATGATTGCCCCAGTGGTTGAAGAACTTGCAAGTGAATATCAGGGCAAGGCAAAATTCGTTAAACTTAACGTGGATTTCAACCCGGAAACCTCAGCGAAATATGGTGTTAGAAGTATTCCGACGTTGTTGATATTTAAGGGAGGCGCACCTGTTGGTCAGGTGGTTGGTGCGGTCCCTAAGCAACAATTACAGGCACGGCTGGACGACGCGCTGGATGCTTAATGTTGTTTAAGTGATAGAGCACACTACTAAACTGTATTACAAAGTCCTCAGCCAAATTAATGAGCACCTTTAACTTTTTATAGTTACGTTATCTGGTGGGGGAGTGGATGGGTCCCGGTGGACCTTGCGGACTTCAACTCCGTTGGCGTGCGCCCTTCGGTGTGCGCGGAGGGTTCGACTCCCTCGCACTCCCGCCATAAATCCAACTTGGCAAAACATTATCTCTGTAGGAGTTCAACTGTGCTATATAAAACACTCGGCAATACAGAAATTGAAGTGTCGGAATTTGCTCTCGGTTGCTGGCCATTTGCTGGTGGGAAAGTTTGGGGCCCTCAGGATGATTCACTGTCTATCCAAACGGTTCACGCTGCTTTAGACAACGGGATAAACTTTTTTGATACGGCCGAAGGTTATGACGATGATTCACATTCCGAGGAAGTATTAGGACGAGCACTTTTAAACCGACGATCACAGTCTGTAATTGCTACAAAAATCAGTCCAACACATTTAATCCCAGAATCAATCGAAAAAACGTGTGATGAAAGTCTGCAAAGACTTCGAACTGATTACATCGATCTCTACCAGATTCATTGGCCTAATCACTCTGTATCAGTTGAAGATTCATTGGATGTTTTGCTGCGATTACGTGATGCGGGCAAAATTCGCGCTATCGGTGTTTGTAATTTTGGGATACAAGACCTCTCAGATGCACTGGACGCGTCCGAAATTGTAACTAACCAACTGCCATATAACCTCTTGTGGAGGCCGATAGAACGTGAAATATTGCCTAAATGCTTAGAACACAACGTCGGTCTGATTTGTTACAGCCCACTTGCTCAAGGATTGCTTGCAGGGCGATATGCGTCGCCTGATGATGTCCCTGATGGGTTGTCGCGTTCTCGCTTGTTTAACGGTAATCGACCATTAGCTACGCATGGGGAAGAAGGCGTAGAAGCCGAAACCTTCAACGCAATTTCCGAAGTCGTTTCATTGGCTGATGAGATGGGACAACATCCCGCCAAAATATCATTGGCCTGGGTTCGGTCAAGGCCTGGTATAACTGCCCTTCTTGTAGGGGCAAGATCTCCGCAAGAGTTAGATTTGAATATACCTGCTTTTGATTATTCATTACCACCATCTGATGTTGATCGCCTATCGTCGATAACGGATTTAGTCAAACATAAACTTGGGACAAATGCCGATATGTGGAATGCTGATAATCGTATGCGCTAATTGGGACTTAATGATGTTCCCTAAAATCAGTTGTTTAATTTGCCAAAGAGAAGTTTCTCGCAGCTAACTGGGCAATATGTTGACCGATAACCAGCGAAGATGTGGCACCAGGAGAAGGAGCATTCAACACGTGGATAGCACGGTGTGATTCTTCAATCCTAAAATCGTCAATTAAATTGCCTGAACGATCGACAGCTTGTGCTCTCACACCAGAACCTGTTCCCGCAAGATCATCGGCAGATAATTCCGGGACTAGTTGTTGCAGACTGTCTAAAAATACTCCTTTTCGTAATGATCTGTTGATTTCCCATAATCCTGTTTTCCACTCGCGGACACTCATTTTCCAGAAACCAGGGAAAGTTATGGTGCGCATAAAGTCATTTAACGAAAAATCACGTTTGCGATAGCCTTCGCGTTTTGCTGCCAGTACTGCGTTAGGGCCTGCCTCTACCCAACCTTTCATTGTCTGAGTGAGGTGTACACCCAAAAAAGGGAAGGCGGGATCAGGCACAGGATATATAAGCCCTTTCACAAGAAATTCGCTTTCTTTTCTGAGCTTGTAATACTCTCCTCGGAAGGGAATTATTCTGAGATCTGTTTGCACCCCCATCGTTTCGGCTACTAGATCTGAATGCAGTCCTGCGCAATTTATTACACTTGAGCATTCATATTCTCCATTTTTGGTTTCAAGGATAGTGGTTGAACCTATTGCCCTTGATCCGGTCAAAGTAGAATTGAAGAAAATTTTTCCACCCAGTGATTTGACACGATCTGCATAGATTGCAGTTACATTACGATAATCAACGATGCCGGTCCCGGGTGCATATAACGCCTTACGTGCCCTGACATGCGGTTCGATTTCTAACATTTCTTCTTGGTTGACAAATCTCAGTCCTTCGACTTGATTAGCTGTTCCACGTTCTTCAAGGGCTTGCAGGCGTTTTTCACCTGCGACATCTGTAGCAACAATGAGTTTTCCACAAGTTCTTACCGGTATTTCGTTCTCTTGGCAAAACTGAGTCATTGATGCTCGTCCCGCCACACAAAACTTGGCTTTCAATGAACCAGGTTTATAGTAGATGCCTGAGTGTATGACCCCAGAATTATGCCCGCTTTGCTGACTACCCTCTTTGCTGTCTTTTTCTAAAATGGCAAGATTGATATTTGGAAACTGCTCTAGCAATTTCATGCCCGTTGCCAATCCAATTATTCCGGCACCGATGATCACAATGTCATATTTAGTAGATGGCACTGGTTACTTGTTCCCGATTTAACCTAATATATATAGCAACTATCATAGTCACGAACACTTTTTAACGCTCCGCTAAACCGCTTATATATCAAGGGAATCTGATAATTTTTGCTGATGTCTGAAACCTCAAATAACAATCTAGGTACCAGGTCGGTCACTCTTTTTGCAACCTGCATGGTTGATCAAATCTCCCCTTCTGTTGGTGAAAGTACCGTTGAGGTTCTTGAGCACCTCGGTCTCGACGTGAAATTTCTCGACGAACAAACTTGCTGTGGGCAGCCTGCATTTAACAGCGGGTTTCGCTCAGAATCTGAACCTGTAGCCCAACGGTTTCTGGAACTTTTCGAAAAAGTTGATGGTCCAATAATCGTACCTTCGGGATCATGCGCAGCTATGGTTAGAAATTTTTACGCCGATCTATTCAGGCATGATAAAGGTCTTGTAGAGCGGGCAAGAACTTTGAGTGAACGGCTTTATGAATTCACAGAGTTCATTCACCGTTTTTTCGGATCTGACGCTATTACCGGCATATGTGATGATCGAGTCACATATCACAAATGTTGCCATCTATTGCGTGAAGTTGGAATTGATGAGCAGCCCATCGAAATGCTTTCTAACATTGAAGGTCTCAAGATGGTGCAGATGAATCGATCTGATGTTTGTTGCGGCTTTGGTGGAGCCTTTTCAGTGAAAATGCCAGATATATCATCTGCCATTTTGGACGAGAAACTCGACAATATTGAAGCAACTAAAGCGAATCGTGTAGTGGCCGGAGATATCGGATGCATTTTCCAGATCCAAGGAGGTCTTAGGCGTCGGGGATCAACCACACGGGTACTTCATCTCGCAGAAATTCTTTCCGAATCTATTCGCAACGCCAAAACAGGAAAGGTTACTGAGTGAAACCTCTCACCATTAACTTTCGTTCAAAAGCCGCTCAAACAATCGGTGATGAACAGGTTCAGAATTCGTTAGAACATGTTTACACAGGTTTTTACCGGGGAAGGCTTAACGCTGCCGCCGATACCCATAATTGGGAAGAACTACGTACTAAGGGTAAGGCTATAAAAGACCATACCATCGCTCACTTAGATCATTATTTGGAGATGTTCAGCGAAAAGGTCGAGGAAAACGGTGGGAATGTTTTTTTTGCCGACAACGCTGATGAAGCTCGCCAGTACATCACCGAATTAGCCACAGATCGTGATATTGAAACGGTTATCAAGTCGAAATCCATGGTTTCAGAAGAGATGGCTCTGGCCGAAAATATGAATGAATCAGGATTTGAAACAATAGAAACTGATCTTGGGGAATACATTATTCAACTAGCCGGAGAGACCCCGTATCACCTGATTGCGCCAGCAGTGCATAAATCCCGTAAGGATGTAGCAGAATTATTGGACAAGGATTTTGCGGATGGAGATCGAGTCCCTGATGCGACGGAGTTGACTATGCTGGCTAGAAAACAGCTCCGGGATGTTTTCGCTCGCGCTGACATGTCTGTGACTGGTGTGAACTTTGCTGTAGCAGAGTCAGGCTCTATCGTCCTTGTAACCAACGAAGGCAACGGAAGAATGTCGACAAGTGTTCCTCGAGTTCACGTTGCTGTCATGGGTATGGAGAAAATCATACCGTCAATTCAAGATCTTAGTACTATGCTGAGAATTCTTATAAGGTCGGCAACTGGTCAGCGTATTTCCACATATGTGACGATGGTAAACGGTCCTAAAACACCCGACGAAGAAGAAGGACCTGAAGAATTTCACGTAGTGATTATGAACAATGGTCGTCATAAACTTCTTAAAGATCCGTTTCTACGAGAGTCTTTGAATTGCATTCGTTGTGGAGCATGTTTAAATGCCTGCCCGGTATATCGGAAGGTTGGAGGACATGCTTATGGATGGGTTTATCCAGGGCCAATAGGCGCTATCGTAACGCCTGTAATAACGGGTCTCAAGGATGCCAATAATCTACCGGCTGCTTCATCATTATGTGGAGCCTGTCATGAAGCATGTCCCGTTAAAATAAACATTCCCCGAATGCTATTAGAACTTAGACACAAAACAGCCGAAGGCTCTTCCGATCCTAATGAACGGACGTCTAAATTCGCTGAACGTGCTATTTGGAAGGCATGGCGAACAGGGATGATGGGGCGAGGTCGTTTCGATTGGGGAGCACGTCTAGCGTATCTGTTAATGCGACCGTTTTCCATCAACGGTTGGATCAAAAAGGCTCCGCCGCCTATCTCAGGTTGGACGTTGTCGCGCGACTTCCCATTGATCGCTGGTGAATCTTTGAAATCTCGACTTAACCGTCGGCGCAAAAAGGACATTTGATGACCGCTAAGGTCCGTTTCATTAATCAGGTGACTAAAGCTTTAGGTCGAACAAAGATAATTCGTCCTAAGGAAAATTATGCCACGGCAATTTTTGAAGATAGGAATCTGGCGAGTTCCAAAGCTGCGCAGGCACTCGAGGATGCCAAGGCGATGACGACAACATTGATTGACCAGATGGTTGAATCGGCTGATGAGGCTGGATGGAAAGTTCACCGTACAGACAATTTTGAAGAATCTGCTGAGCTTATTGTCAGTATTTGTGAAACCCATCGCGCTAAATTTGTTTTACGCTCTGCGCACAGTGTCTTAACTGATATTCCATTAGACAGCGCTTTGAGTGCATCTGGAACGGTTTTGGAGATAACAGAACATTCATCAAAAGGTAGTAATCAACAGATTGAGAAATCCAAGTCTGCGGCTTTCAATGCAGACGTGGGAATCACGGGTGTAGATTATGCCATCGCCGAAACAGGGACAGTTGTACTACACCCACGTGCAGGAGTTTCAAGGCTTCTATCCTTGGCACCACCAACCCATATAGCAGTACTGCGTCCTGGGGATGTTTTAGCGTCCCTTGACGAGTTATTTGCCATTCAAAGGGGCGATTTCCTAAATGGGAAACTTCAAGGTTCTATGAATCTGATATCCGGTCCTAGTAAAACCGCGGATATCGAAGGTACAACCGTCACGGGGATACACGGACCACTGGAAGTCCATCTGATCATCGTTGAAAATGATCAATATTGAACCTACGATTTTAGGTCAACAGCGCGACAGGCTTCTTCAGTCGCAATAGCAACAAGTCTCTTGGTATCTTCCATCGCCGCTTTTAATGACATTGGTCGATTGACGAGACTAAAAACGGCATCAATTCCGTGTTGGTGAACTTCTCTGAATCCAGCACCAAGTGAGCCCGCTATACCGATAACTGGAGTGCCATGCTTTTTTGCCCGTTGAGCAACAGCTACCGGTGATTTATTGAAAACTGTGGATCTGTCAAATTGACCTTCCCCCACGATGACTAGGTCTGCATCTACAAGGTGTTCTTCCAGAGAAACAGATTCCAACACGATGTCCGCCCCGAGTCGCAACCGCGCATCAAAAAATCCCATCAAACCAGCACCAAGGCCACCGGATGCACCAGCGCCAGGTATTTCAGCAACGTCAGTGTGCAAGTCCTTTGCAATCACATTGGCATAATTGGCCAATGCCGCATCAAGTTCCTGGACATCTTCAAACGTGGCTCCTTTTTGAGGACCGAAAATAGCTGAAGCACCACGCGGACCGCAAAGAGGATTGTTTACGTCGCAAGCGACCACTATATCCGCGTTATGCATACGCGGATCCATGCTCGAAAGATCAATTGTAGCCAGACGTGAAAGGGCGATTCCACCGCGTGGTAATTCTTCCCCGTTTTCGTCAGTGAGCTTCCCACCCATGGCCTGAATCATTCCTGCCCCACCGTCGTTTGTCGCGCTTCCGCCCACGCCGATGATGAAATTACTGAATCCCGCATCAAGGGCTTCAATGAATAGTTGTCCAATACCAAAAGTGGAAGCATGACGAACATCTCGTTCTTCAGGGTTCAAACGAGCAAGACCCACCGCGTTCGCAATTTCAATCACTGCCGTGGATGCGTTTCCCAGCGCGCCCCATTCCGCCGTTATTGTTTGCCCGATAGCATTTTCAACCTTTGCAGTGCGCACTTCACCGCCTGAACTATCCACTAAAGCCTGCAAGGTGCCATCTCCACCGTCTGCAACGGGAATTAATACCGTTTTGGCTTCCGGCCACACGCGTTTCACGCCCAAAGACATAGCTTCGGCGATCTCCATGCCTGAGAGACTCTCTTTGAAACCTTGAGGTGCTATAACGATTTTTTTCATGTTCAAAATTATAGCCAGTTACCAGCACTACTCATATCAGATTGTATGGGTTAACCGTTTAGTCACTGCTAAACTCACACCGTTCATTTAAATCTCCACTATTCAATATCATGACCGACACTAACGTTATAAAAACAATTTTTTCAAACGCTATCGACGGAAGAATAGATGAGGTCAAACGGCTCACTCTAGATATCTTGCACCATCCCGAAACTGGTTATAGAGAATACCGGACATCCCGATTGGTTGCTGATTGGTTTCGAACGAATGGATTTCACGTTCAGACAAATGTAGCCAAAACAGGGGTGATAGCGACAATTGAAACAGGGAGGGCGGGTCCTCATGTTGCGGTGCTGGGCGAACTGGATGCATTGATAGTTCCTGAGCATATATACGCGGCCCACGAAACGGGCGCAGCGCATGCCTGTGGGCATCACGCCCAAATAGGTTCAATGATAACCGTTGCAGCTGGATTGCTTACTGAATCTGTTATCAAAACTCTAACCGGCAAAATTAGTTTCATGGCCACACCTGCAGAGGAATACATAGAACTGGGCTATCGTCAAACATTGGTTGACAACGGTGAAATAGAATTTTTTGGAGGCAAACAAGAATTCATCAAACTTGGCTTTTTTGACAGTGTAGATATCGCGATGCTTACTCATACGGGCAGTGAAATCGCTGGAACCTTAGGAATTGGTGGCTCTAATAATGGAATGGTTGGTAAAACCGTTAGGTACTTAGGTAAAGCGGCACACGCCGGCGGTGCACCTCATCTTGGAATCAACTCATTAAATGCAGCACATCTGGCGTTAGCCGCTATTCATGCACAACGAGAAACGTTCCGCGAGTCAGATACGGTTAGAGTTCATCCAATTATCACTAAAGGCGGAAGTGCGGTTAATTCTGTTCCCAGTGATGTCAGAATTGAAACATATGTCAGAGCATCTAATGTTCCAGCGATCTTAGTAACGTCTCAGAAGATCGATCGAGCATTTAGAGCTGGAGCACTTGCCACAGGAGCTGCTGTCGAAATCACCACAAATCCGGGATATTTACCGGCCAAATATGATTCCGCTTTAACGGAACTGTATCGCCTGAATGCATCGTCATTGATTGGTCACGACAACATCATCCAACTCAATCATGGGACTGGATGTACTGATATGGGAGACGTCAGCCAAATTATTCCCGCGATACAGCCAACCGCTAACGCAACCACTGGAAGTGGGCACGGGGTGGATTATCGGGTTGAAAACTATGAACTGGCTATAACCAAAGCAGGGAAAGCCATGGGCATGACATTGATTGATCTGTTAACAGCAGATGGTGCAAAAGCTAGGGATATAGCGGGTTCATTTGATGCCCCGATGACAATTCGCGATTACCTGCATCGAATGCGCAGTTTTCGTTCTCGCTCCACTTATCAGGAATAATCTATATGAACGTGCCAAATTTGGATGAATTGCGATCTACTGTAAGTCGATTGATTGATGAATCTAGCGAAGACATGATTGCTGCGGCCAAGTCTGTGTACGCTATGCCCGAAACCGGTTTCAACGAACACAAAACTTCGAGATTCGCACAAAAAAAATTACAACAATTGAATCTAACCGTTGAGACAGGGATAGCCATAACCGGACTGAAGGCTGTGATCGAAGGGAATAAACCTGGCCCGACAATTGCCGTGATAGCAGAACTCGACGCACTAAGGGTCCCATCTCATCCTGGGGCTGATAGCAATTCTGGGGCGGCGCATGCCTGTGGGCACCATGTACAAATCGGGGCATTGCTGGGAGTGGCCACAGCGCTGGTTAATCCTGAGGTCAAACATTCGATTTCAGGTAATGTTGTTTTTATTTTGACACCAGCTGAAGAATTCATCGATATCGAGGAGCGATTAGTTAGAAGAAAGAATGGTGAAATAGAGTTTTTGTCCGGCAAACAAGAAATGATTCGTTTGGGAGCATTCGATGGAATAGATATGGCAATGATGATCCATGCTTCAAATGACGATGGTAAAGGAACTTTCACTGTCGGTGGCACAACGAATGCTCATGTAACACACCAGGTTCGCTACATGGGAAAATCTGCACATGCTGGTGGTGCACCGCACAAAGGAATTAATGCATTACAAGCCGCAATGATTGCCAACGCAGCAATAAACACCCAAAGAGAAACCTTGCCAGAAGATTATGTCGCAAGAGTCCATGGAATCATCTCAAGCGGAGGCACTTCGGTTAATGCTGTCCCCGACGAGGTGCTCTATGAAGGCCGTGTTAGAGCTGGATCGATTGATGCTTTACGTTTAGTAGAAGAGAAAGTGATTAATTGTTATAAAGCTGGCGCTTTGGCAATGGGTGCTACGGTTGAGATCCAAAGAGTCGCCGGATATCACCCTCTCACTCAAAGCGATACGATGGAAAAAATATTTATCGAAAGCACAAACCAATTATTCAAGCAACATCCCGTCATATCCGAGCCCAGAGATCGGAACTATGGGGGATCAACCGATATGGGAGATCTGAGTAAAATAATGCCGGTTATACATCCGTACACTAAATCCGCTTCGGGTATTGGCCATGGTGAGGATTACATTATTGAGGATTACAACACGGCAGTGGTCTCTTCTGCAAAAGCCATGGCGGCAACTGTACTCACACTGCTACATGACGATGGACTAAAGGCCAAAGAAACGCTAAACAAATTCCAGCCTTATTTCAGCCCGAGCCAGTACGTGAAATATCAACGTGAGCGTTTCACCACGACTATTTATCGATCTGAGTAACGAAAAACGAACAGTTCCGGTCCAACCAAGTTAAATTGTTCGGCTAATTTAGCTTGTAAAACGGTTATGGATTGTTAAAAACTAATCTCTCGCGGCTCTCCTATCAAAGATTCCGTTTCAATGATTTCTATCACACGATTTACTGCTTGATCAAGTTGGTGTTCTTTGTTTGTCACAGTGAAATCGAATTGTTCAGCTTGGCTGATCTCTTGTGTAGCAGCAAGCAACCGTTTGTTCATTTCAATTTCTGTATCGACACCCCGGTTTTTGAGACGGGATCGAAGAACATCCAAAGATGGTGGGAGTATGAAGATCAGAAGTGCCTCAGAAATTATCTCTTTTAGGCGTTTTGCGCCCTGTACGTCCACACGAATGATGACATGTTTACCAGCTGTAAGAGCATCACGGACTTGCGCTTTAGGCACACCATAATAATTATCGTACACCTGGGCCCATTCAAGCAATTTGTTGCATTGTATTAAGTCTTTGAAATAATCAACCGAAACGAAATTATGGTTGATTCCTTCTTTTTCCCCTGGTCGGGGCGAACGAGTGGTGGTTGTGACAACGAAGTGAAATCCCAAACGTTTTGAATCAATCATCTGATCGATGATCACATCTTTTCCTACTCCCGAAGGCCCTGAGATTACAACCACTAGAGGCTTTTCGGTTGATCCTCGTTCGTTATCCAACCAGTCCGCCAAGTTCTCTTATAGTTTGCCAAAATCCTGGGTAGGAAATTGCAGCCACATCAGGGTCTGAGATCGTGATTGGATGCTCAGATATCAACCCGGCTATGCCTAAACTCATTGCAAGCCTATGATCGTCATAGCTTTGGAAGCAACCGCCGTTAATTTTTTGATTCCCCTCAATGATCATGCCGTCCGCAGTGCCTTCAATGTTAATGCCTGCCGATCTCAGCCAAGATACGCTCGATTCGATACGATCAGACTCTTTTACTCTTAATTCTTGAGCATCTTTTATAACGGTCTCGCCGTCTGCCACAGACGCGGCTACCGCTATGACGGGTATTTCATCAATTAGTAGTGGCACTGTTTCACCCGATAATTCGATACCCTTAAGGTCGCTTGTTCGTATCAAAACATCTGCAACAGGCTCGCCAGCAACTTGTCGTTCATCCGTCAACTCCACCTGAGCGTTCATCATGTTAAGTGCAGTGAGGATTCCAGTTCGAGTTGGATTCACTCCTACATTTCGTATCAGTAATTCGGCATCGGGATGGCATGCTGCCGCAATCATCCAGAAAGCCGCACTGCTTATGTCGCCCGGCACCTCAACGTCAATGGTTTCTAATTCGGAGGGTTGGAGAATTAGGTCTAATCCTTCTTTTTTCAGTTCTGCTCCCATGGACGAAAGCATTCGTTCAGTATGATCTCTCGATTCAGCAGGTTGAGAAAGTCTGGTTATTCCATCTGCTCGCAAGCCTGCTAATAAGAGACATGATTTCAGTTGCGCCGAAGCAACCGGCATCTTGTAATTGATGCCTTTCAGATAACCCCCATGAAAAATCAGAGGGGCCAATGTGTTATTAGCACGACCGGAAATTTTGGCTCCCATGTTTGTTAATGGGTTCACCACGCGGCCCATTGGTCGAGTTTTCAGCGATTGATCGCCGGTAAGTACAGATAAAAAACTCTGACCGGCGAGTATTCCAGCCAACAAACGGGTGGTTGTGCCACTATTACCTGCATCTAAAATATCGGCAGGTTCCACCAGACCTTGCAAACCGACACCTTTGACCGTAAGACTATCTCCAACCGCGTTACCACCTGGCTCGCGAGTTATCTCCACCCCTAAGGCACTCATTATTTGTTCGGTGGATGAGCAGTCAGCGCCAGGGGAAAAATTTGTAATTTGTGCGGTTCCGCTATCGGATAGGGAGTTGAAAATAACGGCCCTGTGCGAGACCGATTTGTCTCCGGGAGAGATAATCTCACCACGAAGTGAACGGGGTCGTGTGATGGTAACTGACATCTGATTCCTATCAGTTCAGTTTACGTCTGTCATATTTCGTAGGATCCGGTTTTTTTTCTTTTCCACCACTCATGACTCCGGCTACCTTGCTGCCAAAGAAAAGGCTCATCATACTTTCACTTGACGAAGGTATATCGGTATCTCCTCCTGTGTCAGGTCGGCGATCTGCTACACCTGCCTCAAGACGAGCACGCTGCTCCCATGCCTGTACAAATGAATCACTTAATATTCCATCCGAAGCAAATCTTTCCTCGTCATCCAGTAAACCATCTCGCATGGATCTAAGTCGTTCCATTACTTGGTCTATCCAATGGGCCAACATATCTGAATTGGTTACTGCTGCGCTTTGCGATGAGGCAGGGTCTGCAGATGCCGGTGTTGTCATTTGATCAAATTCCAGACCGACAAACCTGCTTATTTCAGACCAGGAAGGCGATGTACTTACGGCATTCATGAGCGCGGTTGCGACTACTGCGGGCAGACCAGTTGTAGCGGCTGAAAAAGAGTCATGTTCGTCTGGATCCATGAAAACTGGTTTGGCGTCTATACTCTCGATTAAGTCTGTCAATGTTTTGATCGACTTTTGGTCTGCAGATGGTGAAGCCACAACCGCCCATTTAGTGTCGTGGAAAATATGACCAGATGCATCTTTTTGCTCCTTAACAGAGGCCCCAGTCAACGGATTACCACCTACGAATGTTGCATGATCGGGTAACAGCTCTGCGGCCCATTGCGTAACAGCCCGTTTTGATGGTGATGTGTCTGTGACTACTGCACCTGCCTTTAGATGTGCTGCTATAGCTTTAAAGACATCGTAAACAGATCTTGCAGGAGTTGCTACTATGACTAAATCAGCGTCTCCGACTGCTTTACTAAGATCCCATTCAACGCTATCGACCGCCCCCATGCGTTGGGCAAGGCCCTGCGTCTTGTTGTCAGCGTCGTAACCGATCACGGTAGATTTTTTGCCGTGACGGCCTCTAATTGCCATCCCGAGAGATGTTCCAATTCGACCTAGTCCAATAATTGTGTAATTTGCCATGGTTGTTGTGCTTATATTTTCCTAAGATTAGCAATTGATGTGATTTGTCTTGATATTCATTACTCCCAGTCATCCTCCTCATGCTCAATAACATCAGTTTCATCAAGTGAAGATCCACTAGAAGGTAAAACGGCAGGCGCTGCCCTTTTTTCTTTTCTTGGTTCGAGTTTATCTATAGATTCCTTAAGATTAGCGAATCCTGTTGTTTTTACATCACTAATATCGTAAAGCAAGGCAGAGATTCCTATATCACGTAAAAGTTCTAGATCTTGATTGGTCGGTAGTTGAGTCAGGCGTAAAAATATGTGCCTTGAGTAATAGGATATTTGTTCTTGTAGATCCAGGACCCCGCGGACATCTAACGGTAAATTCAATGAACTCGCATCAAGTATCAAAAAATCAAAAGGGCCGTTATCTACTGCCTTGGCACGTTTTTCCGGGAGATCCCAATCTACAACAAATCCTTTACCTGTATCCTCTCCACACAAGAAAACTCCAGGAGCAGAATCTTTCTCAATAAGGAGAAAATCAGCTCCTGAACTTACTAAAGCATCAATGTCAGACTCGCTTCTATCTGACACTGAGACTCCCCAAATATCAGGGCCTATCAATTTTTTTGGCTGCTGTAATCCATCCGAGATAATGAACAGGTCCGCGTCTAAATCCTTTATGTCTGTTGGTTTATGAATGGTCACAGCCGTAAGAATTAGGGGAATTTTTCTAGTGAGAGATCGCACTCCGAATCCAAAACCAATGGTTTCGGTCTGGCCAAGTTTCGACAATCGATCTGAGATCTTACTCAATCCGAGGATTCCTTGGTCTCAGAAGTGGAATCGGTATCCCGCTGTTGGCGTAAAAAATCTTCAAGTTCTTGGACGAGCGCTGCAGGCTCTGGGCTTTGTCGATACTCTTCTTCAGAATCGTATCTCTCTTCGAGTCGTTTAACATACCCTTCAATTTCTTGTTGATCCGCAAGAGCTCTGACCAGGTTTTCATCAAATTCTTCAGAATCGCGCGCAAGTTTTGTCAGATCCACCGGTGCTGATATAAATTGCTGTAACTCTGAAAGTATTGCGTGGGTGAGAGTGGGATTTTGGGCCACTTGCAGATAATGCGGAGAATGTCCCCAGATACTGGCTGCCGGGACCCCATCAACAGAGAGCCGATCGATTAATACAGATGTCAGTCCCGACGGACCTTCGTAATTTGGGACTGCGTATTTAATGTGCTCAAATTCCTTTCCGAGATTTGTGTTCATTGAAGAACCAGTTACCCTCGGTGATCGGGTATGAGGCACTGAATCTAATAGGGCACCAACTGTCACCAGAAGCTTGGTGTCGCTCTCATTTGCAACCTGGTGGATCAGGTCAGTGTACGTCCTCCATTTCAAATTTGGCTCAACGCCTATGAAAATCAGTAGATCGCGTCCTCCATCATCGGCTTTCCAGTAGAAGAACTCGTTTTTTGGCCAAGTCAGTTTTCTGGACCCATCTGATCGATTGGAAATTACCGGTCTCTGCTCCGCAAAATCGTAAAAGTCTTCTGAGTCGATTGAAGCAAATTTGGTGGCAGAAAATTGGCGTACTAGCTCTCTTAGCGATCTTGTGGCCGATTCTGCTGCGTCGGGCCAACCGCCCCATGCAGCCAGAAAAACAGTGTTACTAAGAATAGGATGTTCGGTATATTGAAGTGCCGACAAGTTACCCCACCAGTCGTCCCTTTTTGAGTTTGTTGCAAAAACCAAGGTCATATTAAGTGGCCGTTACACGAACCTGTGTTCGCGCTAAACAGCAAGTCTAGCATTCATTATGTTATTGATCTGCACAGGTATCAAATTTAGACCTAATCATAGAAAGCAATGATAGGTGGATTCTTGCAGAGGAAATGGAAACAGTTCAAATAATTCGGTATTGAGCCACGTACATGTCAGATTTGAGCAACTGTATTTTCATTAATGATATTCCAATCAATCTCAACGCCAAGCCCGGGTTTAGTCGGGGCTAACACATAACCTTCGTCATTGATTGCTAACGGATTCTTGATCCCAAAACTTGCTCCGTCTGGATAGGGCAGTTCGATATATCTACAATTTTTGATGGCTAGTGCGACATGTAAGTTCGCAACATCCATTAATGAAAGTACGGTCATATGGATTTCACAATTGACGCCGAAACCTTCAGCAATATGCGCAGACTTTAATGTTCCAGTAATACCGCCAGTCCAGGAAACATCAGCGCGAATGATGTCAGCCGCACCAGATTTCAGGTAATTGATTTTTGAAAAAACATCTGAATTCCATTCGCCCGCACAAATTGCAATGTCTAAAGTATGAGTAAGTTGTTCAAGACCATGAATGTCGTGATCATAGAGAGGTTCTTCAAGCCATAAATATTTCAATTTTTCCAATTCGCGTCCCACTTTTACGGCGTCCTGATGATCATAATTTCCGCCAACCGGGTCACTCATCAACACAAAACCGGGTCCGACGGCTGATCTAACTGCCTCGCAGCAAGCAATGTCAAGATCGGGTTCGCCCGGCGGGTGAAGTTTGAAAGCCGTAAATCCGTCAAGTTTCGCTTGAATTGCCAATGAGGCATATTCCTCCGGTGTTTCCATAAATGGGGAACTAGCGTACGCAGGTATTCGATCGCGATAAGCTCCGATGTATTTATACAAGGGAAGATTCGCAGATTTGGATGCAATGTCCCATAAAGCTACATCAAGTGGGCCATATGAGTTGAATGATGCAAGGCCTCCGTAACGATCTGCCCGATGCGCCGCATGCCATAATCGTTCGCGATCAAGAGGGTCATTTCCAATCAATTCAGGGCGAAAAACTTCAGCAATAGTATGGGCCAATCGCATACCACCTTTTGTCCCCCAGCCAAAGCCGTACCCTTCTAATTCTGAGTCTGTTTTCACCACAAGTACTACTATTTGGGGGGAGGTGCAATGAGGTGTCTCGGAGATTTCGGATCCAACAGATTGGTGCCGGATCGATGATTTCAAGGGTAAGGCACCTGGTTTCACTGGAGACTTATCCATCATCCCTGGCTCGGGTATATCCACGACAATGATTTCAACATCAGTGATTTTCATTATTTTCTCGTTTATAAATTTCTATCATCAGCCGATTAACTCGCCAAGCATCGTGAAACTTAGTCGCTGGACTAAGTTTAGACCTCATCGATATTACAGATGACAAAACACTTATAGCCTGAAAACTTTGCAAAACAACTAATATTTAGCCGGTGCCGCCTATTCCCGAAAAGTGATTCTGGAAGTTAACCAGACAATAACACGTTGTTTGATATGTGGTTTAAATGATTTGGCTCTGGCGGTGATAGAGGTCGTTATCAGGCACCAGAGCCAATATTGAGCGAGATTGTTTCGCTCTCGCCATATGGATCAGTTGGATAGTTGTCGCTTTGAATGATGGCGACACAACTGAACCACATAGTCAAGTTAACACATGCCCATCAGCCAACAGGGGAGTGGGGTTTATTGAAATGCGTTATATTTATATATAGTCGTGATGTTTTATCAGCGTTGCCTATTGCCCAATGCACTCGACAAGACGATCAGCCACAACTTGCTCTTGACCTTTTGACAAATTGACCATGTTAGCTGCCAATCCTCCATCAATCCTCGCTATATAAATGCGGGGGTTTCCTTCATGAAGTTCTTGCCAAACCCGATCGGCTTCAATTGAACCATTCTTGAACTTGATCACGCAGTTTGGGACATGAAACTGCAAGTAATCGTGTTCGACGGAAACGGTAACTTTCGTATTGTCTTTCAAGCGATCATTAATATGTTCGGCTTGGGCTTTCATCGTCGTCATCCGAACATCGTCGTCTGACTCTATAAACAGTTGCAATGCTGTGGCCATTCCAATTAATTCTTCTCGACCGACCTTGGCCGGCCGTCCAATTGCCATTTCTGGTCCACTATTCAATAATGCAGCTTCTACAAGGTCTCTCCGTCCCGCTAAAAGGCCTGCGGATTGTGGTCCGCCTATGTATTTACCACCGGAAAATGTGACTAGGTCGGCTCCGTCATCGATATATTGAGTTAGATTCGATTTGGGTGGAAGCATGGCTGCACCATCAACAATAACCGGCACACCATGGTCGTTAGCTATTTCAACGACCTGTTTAAGTGAAAGCCCATTTCTTGGTGGTCCATAAGCGAATGTGTAAAGAATTCCAGCCGTTTTTTCTGTTATTGACTTGGCAAATTGACTTGCCGACGCCCCATTTTCATCTCCAGAAAGTTTGATTTCAGCACCAGCGTACTCGTGACATTTCATGTAGCCCGCAGGATTATTGTGCTGTGTAAGGATTTCATTCTTCAACCCAGTTGTATTTGGAAGTTGTGCAATCTTTTTTGAATCCGTTCCTGTCATAACCGCAGCGGTTGCCAGTAGAAGCCCGCCGGCCGCTCCTGAGCAAATGAGTCCGCTTTCTGCTCCTGTCACTTCGGCGACAAAATTTCCGGTTGCTCGTTTTAATTCGACAAGGTTGACATAAGACTCCGATGCCAGGCTCATTGCCTCTCGAACCTCCGCGCTCATCATAGAACCACCGTGTGTGGTGTGGGTTCCCCCAGCATTTATTAATGGCGTTACACCAAATCTCGCATATACCGGGTTATTAAGCGGGTCGCTAGACATTGTTCGCATCCTTTACCCATTCAGGAGGGTTTTAGAGACTAATTTTCATCAGATAAGCAATCTATATTAAGGCAACTTATGATAGAAATACGCATCGACGAAATAAAACTCAATTTCATGGTAATAATGACATACACCAAGTGACGATCGTTCGCTATGGAGGCGACAGTGACAGGAATATATGAACAATTTGGAGTCACGCCAGGCATTAATGCACGTGGCAATCAAACCCTACTCGGCGGTTCTACTCCACCTCAGGAAATCCAAGAGGCGATGGATGAAGCTATGAATTCGGGTTATGTCGTATTTGAGGACTTGTTGAGGAAAACTGGTGAATTCATCGCTGAGACCCTTGGGACTGAATCTGCATTTGTCACCTCCGGGGCTGCCGCTGCAATTTCTCTAGGTAGTGCAGCAGCACTGGCCGGTAACGATCGAGATAAGATGGGCAAGCTACCGGACACCTCATCCTTCGACAGAAATGAACTTGTTTTCCAAAAAGGTCAAGACTACACCTACAAACGCTGCTTCACATTAGCTGGGGCCAAACTTAAAGAAGTCGGACGTGAAGATGGTTGTACTGTAGAGGAAATGGAAGCTGCCATAGGCCCGAAAACAGCAGGGATTGCTTTCTACGAAAATGGCCTTTGGGGCGACGAGTGGGTTTCGATAGAGCAGGCCCGTGCACTGGCAGACAAACATGATATCCGTCTCATAGTAGATGCTGCTGGGCAAATCTATCCACTTGATCAATTCACAAAAGTTGCTCAAATAGGCGACGTAGTAGCGTTTGGCGCCAAATACATTGGGTCCCCCCACTCAACCGGAATATGCACTGGACGGGCTGAATGGGTTGAGTCCGCGTTTCAACAAAATTTCATTGGAGTAGAAGTGGCAGGAATGAAGGGATTGCCGCGTGGTTATGGACGCCCATACAAAACCGATCGCGGTGAAGTAATCGGTGTAGCCGCTGCACTCAAAAGGTGGTTCTCAATCGA
>VFGZ01000040.1 GCA_009392215.1 SAR202 cluster bacterium
ATCATGGCAGTTTCAAAAGGTGCGGGAGGACACTTGTATGGTGGTTTCGCGGCGGCAAGTACGATTTTGCCGCGCTTTAAACGGCCTAGTCGTCGACGTAGACGACGTGCATAGTCGAAATCATAGAAAGAATAAGCACCTTTGGATCCCGGAACTGCATCCCAATCATATTGTGCGCCTAATGCGATAACAAGATAGTCATAATCCAGGGTTTTGACTGATGTAGTCACTTTTTGGTCATGGAGGTTAATTGAACTGATATGCGCCTCTAGGAACTTTATGCCTCGATTTGAAAGTCTGCCAAGTGACCTTCCGGTCTTGCTGGCATCTTGTTCCCCAACTATCAGTAAAGGATTCATTCCGCATAGGTGTGTGATTCGATGTTGGTCGACGATCGTGACTTCATGCGTTGAATCGAGGGCAGCGCGTGCGGTTATTGCTGCTTGTACTCCTCCGAAACCCCCGCCCAAAACCAAAACTTTGCTCCCCGCCATCTAAATTCGCTCCTGCACTTTTCGATAAATAAATATTTGAAAAAGCTTACCGATTTTTCATGCTATTGGTAGATCAAAACCCATTTGTACCTTAATTAAACTTGATGAGTTTTGAGTTTCTAGTTGAAAGACCATTCGAGTTACCTGATTCGCAAGGAGTTGGATAAATTTATAACTGGATGGACAGCATGGGTATTACTCAAGTTGGAGAAGTGATTATTTTAGGCTTAAGCGTGTATGGTTTAGTTGTTATTAGTTCTCTTGTTAATCCAGGAAGATATTTAGGGGATTAAAGTGAAGACCCGACAGATTTCTTTACCGGAAAGCGTTGGTTGGTTTGAATCGTGTGACACGATGGTTGCGCTTGGGAGCGCAACCCGTGGCCGAAATACAGTTTTCGCAAAAAATAGTGATCGCCCGCAGGAAGAGGCTCAGCCATTAGTAATGGTTGCTGGCTCTGATCATTCAGGGGGATATTCAGGCACACAATTTGTTGACGTCCCACAGATTGGCCATACTTATCGTCACGTAGGATCAAAGCCATATTGGTGCGCAGGTTATGAACATGGCTTCAATGAGCACCAAGTGGTTATTGGGAACGAAGCATTACCCTCGAAACTGAAGGAGGCTAAGACCCCCAAACTCGTAGGTATGGAAGTTCTCAGAATAGGCCTTGAACGTTCAAGCTCAGCCGAAGAAGCAGTAGATGTCATAACAGATCTTGTTTCGGAGTTTGGTCAGGGTAAATTTGTAAATGCAGATGGTGTTAGAACATATGACAACATATATTTGATAGCTGATCCCATTTCTGCGTATGTTGTTGAGTGTGTTGGGCATGAATGGGCAGTGAGTCAAGTTAAAAGCCTAAAATCGATCTCTAATGTTTCTCAAATAGGAGATGACGGGGATAGAGTTTCCCCCGGAGCTGAACTGCAAGCTTTTGACCAGGGATTATTTGATCGTGGCACTAATGCCCAATTTAGTTTTTCACGTGTATTTGGTGATTTAAATGATTCTGCTAGTGGCATTAAAAGGCAATGCCGCTCTGAGTCAATGTTGAGTCGTGGATATGGCAAATTAGATGTTCGGTCAATGATGGAGGTATTGTCTGATCACTCTGATTGCGAAGATTTCGACGAGCTACCAGTTTTAGACATAAAAGGTGATGTTTCCATTTGTTTACACCGAACCTCGGGAGAGTCCATGGGAGCTTCGACCGCGAGTTTGATTGCCGATCTATGTGCTACTGGGGATCGGTTGCCAGTTTATTGGACAGGGATGTATTCACCTTGCATGACGGTTTTTATGCCTATGTTTATTGAGGGTGATTTGCCACCTATGCTTGCAGTTGGCGGGCCGGTGGAAAGCTATGAGAGTCCTTGGTGGGATTTTTATAGATTGACCCACTATGGGTTGCAGGCTGGTATCGAAGCCAGGAAGGAAATTCGATCTGAACTGTCCATCCTCCAGGCCGAGTTGTTCGAATCAGCCTATGAAATTGCCCAACAAGGCCGCGTCTTGGCGGTAAATGGAGATATTGCGTCATTAAGAATTTTGCTTACGAATTACATGTCCGAAAATGCGAGAACCGTGGTTTCGAAAGTAAAATCTATGGTCCCCGTGGATATATAGTTTCTATATTCCGTCGGTGATCAAGAATGATGGGTTTTTAGTTGAACATGCATAATGAGATCGACGTTCATCAGATTCAGGTTGCTGCTGATTCCGCAACAGCGGCGGCAGCAGAAGCCTTGCTTGATCGATTTAGACCTGAAAATATCGATTCACTAGAGGCGTTTTACAAATCATCTAACGCCCTGGTTACTGGTGCGGATCTTGCTAGTGATAAGGCGATTATAGGAATTTTAAAAGCTGCTGGTGTACCTGGTAGGATCCTCTCTGAAGAGAGTGAAACTAGCCTTTCTTCTGATCAGTCACTTACCTGGCTTGTGGATCCTTTATGTGGAACCGTGCCATTTAGTACGGGTATGGATCACTGGGGTGTGAGTGTTGCCCTGAGGCGACATCGGGATTTGATTGCTGCATCGGTTGTATTGCCTTCTTTGGGTGAGCGTCTCTCAGGAGTAAAGGGGGGAGGAGTCATTGTTAACGGTAGTCCATTTTCCTCTTTTTCACCTCGCGAAAAGTTATCTGAATCTACTGTTGGACTTGAAATTGATGGACCAGACGAGTGGAGACGTAAATTGGCGTCAGGCCTTGAGTGGATACCCTCTGTTAGTCAGATCAATACGTTTGCTTCGGCTGCATATCCACTTTCCTTGGTTTGTCTGGGTCGTTTACCTGCTGCTGTGTTTTATGGGATTGAACCGGTTCATTTGGCGGGCGGTGCTTTGATTGCGGCCGAGCTGGGGATAAAAGTCACGGATGAAGATGGAGAGGCAATAGATTGGTCTTCAGATATGGAATTACCGGCAGTAGTTGTAGGTTGGCCGAAGATTCATGATCAATTGATAAATGCCATGTAATTGAGTTCAATTTATTTTGTTTAATATTCCCTTGCAAGATTATGGAAACTATCAAATCACTTTTCATATCTACAAAACCAGAGTTACTAGTAACGGGGTTTGTTTTTACAGAAGGGCCACTATGGCATCCTGATGGCATCTTGTACGTATCAGACGTTGACGCGCAGGTACATTACAGGGTTCGACTTGAGCAGAAGGTAATTGCAGAAGTTATAAGAGATGGTTCAGGTGGTGCTAATGGGGCTGTTTTCGATAAAGATGGATCCCTAGTAATTTGCGAGCAAGATGCACGTAGAGTAGTCAGATATGAACCAGATGGTTCTATTACGGTTCTAGTCGATAAATATGGCGATAAACGCCTCAACCGTTCTAATGACATTATTCTTCATCCTGATGGTTCGCTTTATTTCACTGATCCCGATAAAAAAGGCCTTGAGGATTCAGACAAAGAACTTGGATTTGCTGGCATATTTAAGATCAATGTTGACGGAGATTTAGTGTTGTTGGCAAATGACATGAATCATCCCAATGGATTAGGTTTTTCAGCTGACGGAAAGACTTTGTATGTGTCGAACAGCAGACCTGATCCCCATCTTCATGCATATTCAGTCGATAGCAGCGGCATGTTGAATAATTCTAGAATTGTTGCGGAGATGCCATATGGCAATCTAGGTGAGTTGAGTGGCGTTCCGGATGGTCTTAAACTCGATGTAGAGGGCAATATTTACGTTACTGGTCCAGGTGGAATATGGATATGGGATAAATATGAACAATTTCTTGGAGTGATTGAACTCCCGGAATTACCAGCTAACATCGGTTGGGGGGGAACTGATAATTGCACAATGTTCGTAACGGCAAGGACGTCTGTGTATACGTTCAAAATGGCAACACCTGGCATTCCAAAAGTGTTTTGAAATAGCTTGATGCCTTAGGTGTTTGACGAGTACGGTGTTTATCAGTAGTCTCAACGAGCAATTCTTCGACGACATCTTGACGCACTAATTACAGTACGAGATAAACAATGCCATTTAATGTAAATCACATTCACCTGAAATCTACTGATCCTAAGAAGACTGCCGATTGGTTTGTTCAAGCTTTCAATGTTGAAATAACCTCAGATAGCGTTCGTCCTGTTGGAGATCGATTTATTACGACCATGACTGAAGGTGGCCTGGCTATAAATATTTCTTCCGAAAGGACTGATGAAAAACTGGGGCCTGCTGATGCTGATCCTCATTATGGGCTTGAGCATTTTGGGTTCGATACTGATGATATGAACGGTGATATTGCCCGGCTAGAAAGCATGGGGGCTGTTCTTAAGGAAGGCCCCATTAACAATGGGGGTGGCGTAACCATTGCATTCATTGCCGCTCCGGGTGATATACGAATTGAATTAATTCACCGAGAGTAGTCGTTACTTTTAAGTTTCTGCTTCTTGATGGTTGATTATGGAATTGCATATCCAGCCAATATGCCGGTTACCGATTCGTTTTCAACCGCTATCTCACCGTTAACTATCACATAGGGCACACCTTCGGGGTGCAGGTTGGGATCCTCGAATGAGGACCTGTCATTTACCTTTTTTTCATCGAATATGACGAGATCCGCGAATTTATCTTTTTTGATCACCCCGCGATCTGTTAGGCCAAACCTTTCCGCAGGATTTTGGGTCATTCGTTGCACTACTTGCTCTAATGGGTAGTTGTATCTACGTCGCAACCGTCCAACTAGTCGAACAAAGCAACCATAGGCACGCGGATGAGGCATGCCGCCAACTGGAATGGAGTCAGATCCAACCATGTAATCTGTGCGTGCCATTAAGCTCATCACATCTTCTTCTACCTGCCTCCACAATCCAACGTTACCCGGAGGAGCAACTCGCATTCCGCAAGTGAGAGACGTTTCAACCATCATTCGGCACATCATTTCTTCCACACTTACTTCCCATTCTTCAGCAACATCCTTAAATAACCACCCCTCAAACCTCTGGTCTCCCTTGTCTCCTATATGCGTCCAGACGTTTTCTCTTGGGTCTGTATAGTCGATTTCGCTCATTTTGTCGATTAATATTTTTCGGTCCTCTGTATCGGTGAGAATTTTTAGCATTGCTTCCGGTCCGCCTTCATGGAAATAGCTAGAAAAGAAGGCTTGCGGGAATGATGAACCGACAGGATACGGGTACGTTTCAAGAGTGATATCGACTCCTGATGACTTCGCTTCGTCGATAGGTTCCATGAGCTTGCCTATTTGCCCAGCTGAATCAGCGGTAGTTCGGTAGTGTTCGAAGTGTAGTTTTGTATCGGTTCGTCGGGCGATTTCTATTGCTTCTGGTATACCACCCCCACCATATGCCCTGTCGATATTGTGGTTTCGCAGGTGAATAGACATAGGTCGATCGAACTCTTTTGTAATCTTCATTAATTCACATAGTTCGTCGGTGTTGGACCAGCTGTTCGGGTAATAAGAGAGGCCGGTGGAGAATCCAACAGCGCCCTGCTCAAGAGATTCTCTCAGTAAAATTTTAGCGGTCTTTAACTCATCATCGATCAATGGGACATCATTCATCCCAGCCGATTCGAGTCTTATAGGGCCGTGACCAGCGAATGTAGCAACGTTGCATGAGGTTTTACGGTGGTAATGTTTTTTTGACATTTCAATGGAAGACATGTCAAGTTGCTCTGGAGCCAGCCCGAGAATTCCTGATAAATACCATCTATACATTTCGTAGTTTTTCTTTGAAAGTGGAGCAAGAGACAGTCCGTCAGGACAAATAATTTCAGTTGTGACTCCCTGGCGAATACCGTTGCTGTGTTGGCCATCATTCAACAGCGCAGCATCTGCATGAGAATGGACGTCTATAAAACCGGGTGAAATATGGAGGCCTGAGGCGTCTATTGTTCTGGTGGAGTCGGTGCTCGAATCCGGAATGATGTCGAGAGCTTTAATGCGGTCGCCACTTATTCCGATGTCTGTACGTCTGGGAGGCGTTCCAGTTCCGTCAACAACGGTTCCACCTTTAACGACTAGATCAAATGTCAATAGAATTCTTCTTTCACTTGATAGCAGATTCCAATCGAGGTTGGCCTCGGCGGATCTGCGTCTACAACGCGTCTTGTCCGGGTATTATATGGCGGTTGGTAGCCCCCAAGTTATGTAGTTGCATTCGGTTTAGTCGATAGTGGGTATTTCAAAAATTTAGTAGCGAGGCAAAATTTATGGGAAGGTTTGATGATCGAGCCGCGATTGTTACTGGTGGTGCGCTGGGTATTGGCGGTGGATGTGCGAGACGATTAGCAGGGGATGGCGCCAGCGTTTTGATTGTTGATATTAATGAAAAATCGGGATTGGAAACGGTCAAAGAGATTCGTGCGTCAGGTGGCAAAGTTGAGCTGATGATCGGTGATGTCGCTAACGAGTCAGTGTCTTCTGAAATGGTTGAAAAAACGATGTCTTTGTTTGGACGGCTAGATCTACTGGTACAGAATGCTTACGGAGGTGGTTCAGACGTTGCGGGCTCTGCGGTTGATGTTACCAAAGAGGCGTGGAATAAAGGGATGGATCTTCTCGTGGGGGCTTTGTATCTCGGAGCAAAGTTTGGTGTGCCTGCAATGGAAGAATCAGGAGCCGACCCGAATTTTGTACCTCCTGTGTGGGTAGGTGCTGGCCGTCGCCATGGGCCGAGACCAAGAGAGAATGTCGGACGGATAGTAAACATGTCGTCTGTTCATGGTTTGTTGAACGCACCTCGCTCTTTGGTATACGAGTCTGGAAAAGCTGCAGTGATAGGTCTCACTCGACAGATGGCTGTCGATTTCGGTCCTATGGGCATTACAGTCAACGCTATCGCACCGGGCCATATTGTTACCGAAAGAGGGGATGAGATGTGGAATGAGGTCGGAAACGATGCCGGGTTTAAGTTGTTTGAAATTCAATACCCTGTTCGACGTACCGGTATTCCAGCTGATATCGCCAATGCTGTTGGCTTCCTTTGTTCGAATGAAGCATCGTTTATTAATGGTCAAATCTTAGCTGTCGATGGTGGGTTGTCCATCCAATTGCAAGAAGACATTGTGATGGATACTAAAGATTATATTGTGTCTAACCCCCATCTACGTACACATTTTGACAATAAACCTGAAAAGAGCGATCGCTGGTAACTTATATATATAACTTTTGAGTTCTAAGACATCTATCGATGTTTGAAGTGCAATACATTTTCATTCGATCATTAATTTGGTTTGGTTTCACCTTTTGACAAAAAAAATATCTAAAGTAATCGAGTTATATCGTCATCCAGTGAAATCGTTCACGCCAGAGCGTCGCGATGCACTGCAGGTATCAAATGGGAAGATCGAAGGTGATAGGGTTTTGGCTTTTCGTTTTGCTGATAAAGGCGCGCCGGATGATTTTTCGTGGCAAAAGAAACATAATTTCGTTGCTTTGGTAAATACTCCTGGAATATCACGACTTGGAATGAGATTTGATACAGATTCCAGGATCCTTTCATTGAAACTTGGGCGTGAGCTTTTGGCGTCTGGGTCAATTGATTTAGAGGAGGACCGATCAGATCTGAGTGAAGCGGTGAGTGAGTTCGTCTCTTCTCTTGAAATAAATCCTCTAGTTGGACATCCGGAGAGACTCCCATTAAATCTAATAGGAGACGGGCGCCAGGCCTTGTTTCATGATTCGGAAATAGGTGGCGTCACACTCCATAGTTCAGAATCCTTAGCTGCGCTACAAGTATTTCTCGGTGCGGATGTAGATGGTCGCAGGTTTCGTACTAATGTTGTAATTAGTGGTGTCGAGGCCTGGGAGGAGCTTTCTTGGAATGGCCGTTTGATTATAGGTAATGGTGAATATGAAGTTGAGAAAAACGTCACTAGATGCCTGGCTACACACGTTAACCCGCTAGATGGTTATCGTGATCATGAAATTATGAAGAGCCTGATTGAAGCTAATCAATTCAAAATACCGACGTTTGCTATTCGTTTGAAGCCGTTAAATGTCGATGCTGTGATTCGCGCAGGTGATGTTGTTTCTACTAGGTAGACTGCTGTACTAATGAATCAAAGTGTTGATAACAATGGGATAAGGTCTGGCTAAAAAATTTAGTATTAGCTTGTCATTTATGTGGTTCACTTATACAAGTAATTCCTAGAACGAGAATCAGAAAACATATGAAAATCGAAAAAATCCGTATCCGACATGTATTTGGAACAATAGAGACAAACGGTCCTTTTTGGGAAGAGCGTCTGGTAATGCCGCTTGACGTGTACTCAGAGTTTCGAGAGAGCGACAATCGAGTTAAATGGAGTGATCAGACTGCTGATGATCACATGCCTCACGACGCATATTTTGTTCAAATCGAAACGGATGAAGGGGTTATAGGAATTGGTGGGCCGATGGATAGGTCGGTTGCATTTATTATTCAAAACGAGCTTGCCCATTACTTAATAGGTCGAGATCCTTTAGCGACGGAATTTATTTGGGATATTTTGCACCGCGCGATGGTTCATGGCCGTCAGGGCAATACGATGATCGCGATTAGTGCGATAGACAATGCACTTTGGGACCTTAAAGGGCGCTATTTGGGATTGCCGGTTTATTCAGTTATTGGTGGCCCTACTCGTTCAGAGATTCCTGCATATGCTTCTATGCTTGGATTCAGTGTCCTTGATATCGGATTGGTTAAGGAACGAGCGAAGCAATATCAGGAGATTGGATATACCGCCCAGAAATGGTTTTTCCGACACGGACCAATGTCCGGTTCTGAAGGACTAAAGAAAAACGTTGAAATGGTTGAGGCGCTGCGTAATACACTGGGCGATGATGACGACATCATGCTTGATTGCTGGCAGTCCATGGACGTGAATTATGTCATCAGATTGGCTGAAGAGATTGAAGAATTTAATCCTCGATGGCTTGAAGAGTGTGCAATGCCAGATCGTATCGATTCTTACAGAAAAATTCGTGAGTCTACAAATATTCCCTTGTCTGGTGCAGAGCACCACTACACACGTTGGGGCATGAAGCAATTTATAGAGGCAGAAGCTTTGGATATTCTCCAGCCGGATATTTATTGGGCGGGAGGGTTGTCTGAGGTGTTGAAAATAGCAGCGGTTGCTACAACCGCTGATCTCATTACCATTCCACATGGTCACTCAACCAATGCTGGTATTCATTTTTCTGTAAGTCAGTCTCCGATTCACACTCCGTATCAAGAGTATTTGATCAAGTGGAATATAGTTCATCAGCACTTCTTGAAGGACCCTGTTACTCCTGAGAATGGAATGATTCACGCCCCAACCGGCGTTGGAATGACCATGGATCTTGATCTCGACAAGATCGAACGAGAAGAGGAACCAAACTTCGGGACCTGAACGATATGTTGCAAGTAATTTGCATCTTCATTGCTCGCTATTTCACTAGCTAGCCTTTACTCAGCAGTTGTTTCGCGTACTTAAGCTCCATTTGGCTAAGCTTACCGACTCTACGTTTGAAGTTGGGATCACTTGAAAACTTAGCGTTTAGGAAAGCGTCCAACACTTCTTTTGCTACCGACAACCCTATGATCCAGGCACCCATACATATCAAATTGACATCATCATGCTCAACGCCTTGGTGTGCACAGTAGGTGTCATGGGTTACAGCTGCCCTGATTCCCGGGACTTTATTTCCTGCAATCGCAGCCCCTACTCCTGTTCCGCAAACAAGGATGCCACGCTCTACCTTGTTGGACAGTATTGCTGAAGTTACCTGCTCGGTGATATCTGGAAAGTCTACCGGGTCTTCAGAATATGTTCCGTAATCTATAACTTGGTGACCTTTCGACTGCAAATACTTAATGACAGGGCCTTTCATCGAGAACCCTGCATGATCACCCCCTACAGCTAACCGCATTTCGCTTTCTCCTGTGTATAAATTGGTGAAAATATATTTGGCTAGTTGATATTGTCAAAAAGCCCTTTTGGGTCGGTCCATCTATCAGGAACTCTTAGCGATAACACGGTTGCATCGCACGTCAACTCACCTCTGTGCGAGAACAGGTCAACACAAATAAGTGACTTCTTGCTCGTCTTCTCTGTTAATCGTGCTCGGGCAATTATGGGGCCATCAATTGGTGTTGGCTTACGATAGTTCACAGTTAATGACGCTGTGGCATACCAAATTTTTTTACCCTCACCAATCTCCCTTCCTTCTGCCTTATATGCCTCGGCTATTGACGTGCAGACGCCGTGGCAATCTATAACGGCAGCGATGGTTCCACCGTTCATGACATCTGGAGGCATCGCAGCGTGATGCGGTTCTGGCTGGAAAGTGCATACAGCTTCATCGCCGTCCCAGTATGACTTAATACGTAGCCCTTGATCATTCCACGCTCCGCAACCGTAGCAGTGATTACCGTGAAGTCCGTCTTGAAAATACGTGCGCTTAAGTTCACTTTGGCCCATACTGCTCCTCGAACATCATTTATTGACTCTTAGGTATTTAACTACACCACAAGATAAGGCTTTCGGATCGTGGTGCAAGTGATTTGAATGAGTTTGGCGGCATGATTTATTTTGATTCGCGTACATAACACTTAATGAGCATGATAAAACCTCGATCAAAACACTTTTCACTTTTGTTGGTGACACTTGCCACGTTGTTATCACTTTCTGTTTGGTTTTCTACAAATGCTGTATCAACCGTACTGGAAACCGAAAAATCGATTGATCAATCTTCTATCGCTGTTCTAACTATTGCAGTTCAGATTGGATTTGTGTTTGGGACACTGTTTATATCTTTTACTAATTTGTCGGACCTTATAAACGCCCGAACACTTTTTGCGGTTTCATCAATACTGGCAGCTATAACAAATTTTTTGGTGATCCCTTTTGATTCGACTGATGCTTTGGTTGTTGCGCGATTTGCTACAGGTGCATTTTTAGGTGGCGTTTATCCAATGGGTATGAAAGTCATATCTGGCTGGTATGTTTCAGGTCGGGGATTTGCAATTGGAACATTGGTTGGTGCCGTCACATTAGGTTTGGGAACTCCCCATATTTTGATGTCGGTATTCAGTGAAAACTGGCAAATGGTAATTATTTTAAGTTCGATATTGACTATCACGGGAGGAGTCATACTCAAGGCATTTGTTAGTGATGGCCCACATGATGTTCCTGGTGCGAGATTTAATCCTCGATACCTTATTTCGGCATTATCTGAGCGCGGTCCTAGGTTGGCATTGATTGGATATCTTGGTCATAACTGGGAGCTTTACGCGATGTGGGCTTGGATCGGAAATTTTATGTTTTATGTATTGGAGGAACGATCACTTTTTGGTGATGGAGTTCAACTTGCCAGCTTAATCACATTTCTTGTTTTTGCTGTAGGTGCGGTAGCCAGTTCTGTTGCTGGTGCTTGGTCTGAAAAAATAGGTAGAACAGCTGTGGCGACTATTGCAATGGTTATTAGTGGTTCTGTTGCACTTTTTATTGGGTTTATACCTGTTCAATGGAGCGTATTGATTGTTATTTTTGCGTTGATTTGGGGTGCGTCGGTTATTGCAGATTCTGCTCAATTTTCAACCGCGATAACGGAGCTTAGCGATCCTGTTTATCGTGGGACGATGCTCACATTTCAAATAGGGGTAGGATTTGCCATTACAGCTGCATCAATTTGGCTTTTGCCGGTGGTTAAAGACCTATCAGGATGGGGTTGGGCCTTTGCAATTCTTGCGTTAGGGCCAGCAGTAGGAATTATCGCTATGCTCCGTTTACGTTCGCTTCCCGAATCAAGAAATCTTGCAGGTGGAAAGCGTTAATAACTTCTATCTTATTTGGTGTTTTAGCCACGATTTAGAGGTCTTAGCTTCAGGCTATCGCAGAACGGCGCCTGCGCCTGAATCTCCGTGAGCGTCTTCGCGATTTACTTGCACCGTTCAATGAACTTGCAGGTCTTTCTGGTAAATAGAAAAAATCGTCTTGGGTTTGCTTTTTAGATGACTTAAATTTTCTAGATTTGGTAGTTCCTGGTGACTTTGAATTGGGTGTGATGCCTTGTATTTTGGCTAGGTATTGCCCTGTATGTGAGGTTTTTACGGATGACACGTATTCGGGCGTCCCTTCTGCGACAAGATGTCCGCCTTGTTCGCCTGCTTCCGGGCCTAAATCAATAATCCAATCAGCATTTTTGATCAGATCTAAGTGATGTTCAATTAAAATCACTGAATTTCCAGCGTCTGTTAAACGGTGAAGAACCAACATCAATTTGGAGGCATCATCAAAGGAAAGTCCAGTGGTCGGTTCATCCAGGATGTACACGGTTTTTCCTGTTGATCGTTTCGATAATTCAGATGCTAGCTTGATGCGTTGGGCCTCACCTCCTGACAAGGTTGTAGCTGGCTGCCCAAGATGAACATAGCCGAGACCTACGTCACTCAGTGTTTTCATTCGATTAGCGATCGCGGGGACGTTTTCGAATAATTTACTCGCCTCTGAAACGGTCATATCGAGCACTTCGGCTATGGATTTACTTTTAAATTTGATTTCAAGTGCTTCTCGGTTATATCGGGCACCAAGGCAGATCTCGCAGGGCACGGTGACGTCTGGCAGGAACTGCATTTCGATTTGGACGTAACCGGCGCCACTGCATGCTTCGCAACGACCACCTTTGACGTTGAATGAAAAGCGACCTGCTTTGTAGCCGCGAGCTTTAGCTTCTGGCATTGAAGCGAAAATTTCTCGTATGTTTGTGAAAACGCCTGTGTATGTTGCAGGATTGGATCGCGGCGTTCGTCCAATCGGAGATTGATCAATATTTATGACTTTGTCGATGTTTTCAAGACCTGTTATCTCTTCGTGATCTCCGGGACGATCTTTTGCTCGATAAAAATATTGCGAAAGCTTTTTGGAAAGGATTTCGTTAACCAAAGTACTTTTGCCAGAGCCTGAAACTCCTGTGATGCAGGTCAGAATTCCTAATGGTATGGCGACTGAAATATTCTTAAGGTTGTTAGCCTTTGCGCCAATGATCCTTATTTCATTTCCATTTCCTGTACGTCGCTTCTTCGGAACAGGAATTGACTTTCTTCCACTTAAATATGCGCCAGTTAGGGATTGTTTGTTTTTAAGTACCGTTTCAATTGGGCCCTCGACAACCACATTTCCACCAAGTTCCCCGGCGAGCGGACCCAGATCAACAATATGATCAGCTGCCCGCATAACTGCTTCGTCATGCTCAACGATCAAAACAGTGTTTCCTACATCCCGTAGATTCTTGAGAGTTCCGATTAGTCGGTCGTTATCTGATGGATGCAGCCCAACAGATGGTTCATCGCATACGTACAAGACTCCCATTAATCCTGAACCAATTTGAGTGGCAAGTCTAATGCGTTGTCCCTCACCGCCCGAAAGCGTTGACGCGGCTCTGTCCAGCGTCAAATAATCTAGGCCTACTCGTGACAGGAAGCCTAACCGTGCTTCAACTTCTTTCAATATTTGGGTTGCAATAGTTTGCTCCCGATTGTTGAATGGGTCTTCTGCTTGTAGATTTTTCTTACCAGGCCAAACACCCGTTCGACAGGCTTCAACCCACTTCAGGGCGTTTTCTACAGACAGACCAGTGACTTCTATAATATTCATCCCGAGGACAGTGACTGCTAACACTTCCGGCTTTAATCGTGCTCCTTCACAGGTTACGCATGGTTGCTGGGTCATATATCTGGCGATGTCTTCTCGTACGCTGTCAGATTCTGTGTCTACGTGTCTACGCTCCATGTTTGGTATGACACCGTCAAAAGCGGTGTGCCATCCATATACACGACCTTTTTGAGTTTGATGTGAAATTTCCAGTTTTTTCCCGCCGGTGCCGTACAAAATGACACTTAAATGGGATTGATCTATATCCCGTATGGGGGCTTCCATTGAAAATCCAAAATGCTTGGAAAGTGATTGCAGGGTTGAGTGATACCAGGGGGAGTTGGAACCAGATCTAGCCCAGGGAGTAATTGCTCCATCATTTAGGCTTAAAGACTTGTCTTGAATTACAAGGTTTGGGTCCACCTCAAGTTTGTATCCGAGGCCGGTGCAGGTTGAGCAGGCGCCGAATGGGGTATTGAAAGAGAAATTGCGTGGCTCAAGTTCTGATATCGAGAGATCGCAGTGAACGCAGGCAAAGTGCTCAGAATAAACGATATCTGTGTCTTTATCGCCGTTTCGAGTGAGTTTAGAGGCAATGAGATTGCCTCCAGTAAGGCGTAACGCTGCTTCAACAGACTCAGTTAGTCGACCGGGGTCTGTGTCATCACGAACGATTATTCGATCCACTACAACATCAATGTCATGCCACTTGGTTTTTGCTAACTTAAATTCTTCTGAAAGATCATGGGTTTCTCCATCGATTCGTACGCGTACGAAACCATCTCTTCGGGCTGATTCAAACACTTGGGCATGCTCGCCCTTCATGTGGGTGACCATAGGGGCGAGGATTTGTAATCGAGTTTCATTTTCCATCGAAAGTATTGAGTCGACGATCTGTTGAATCGTTTGGCGTTGAACTGGTCGACCGCAATTATGGCAATGTGGTCTTCCGGCCCTGGCGAATAGCAAACGCAGGTAATCGTAAATTTCTGTGACGGTTCCCACGGTGGATCGGGGATTCTTGGAAACGCCTTTTTGATCTATAGATATTGATGGACTCAATCCTTCGATGTGATCGACGTCGGGTTTTTCCATGCGACCCAAGAATTGCCGTGCATAAGCAGAAAGGGATTCAACATATCTTCGTTGTCCTTCGGCAAATATCGTGTCAAAAGCAAGACTACTTTTACCTGAACCTGAAACCCCTGTAATCACAGTTAAGGTATCTCTTGGGATGCGAAGGTTGAAGTTTTTTAGGTTGTGCTCGCGTGCGCCGCGAATAACGATATCTGAGTCAGGCATATTTCAGATTGTAGAACCGTACTTTGATAAGGATGTACTGTATAGCGATCAATGCTTTTCAACGAAACTTCAACCGAGTGTAACAATCTCTCGCAGATCCTTAGGTTTTTTTGGCACTAATCTGAGCCTGAACGATCAATATGTTTGCTTATATAGAGATTGCGAGAACGTATCTCGTCCATGAAAGGCTCGGATCTTAATCGTCGATCAAGCACATGATGGATTTGTTCTCGCAATATCCGTGAAAGTTGTCGAATATCATTCTCCTTAGCTTTCACATTTCCGGCTTGTGTTATATCGGTTTTAGACAGGAACCGTAATAATTTTATTGTGTTCAAGCTTGCTGGCAGGACTGCGGTTTCCCCTGACGGTTGATAATTATTGTGAATGAGTCCACCTTGATCTGGTGAATAGAAATGATTATTTGGCTCCAGTTCAACCCCCGTTTCGACGCATCTAGAAAGTTCGGGAGCGAAACCGTTAAGCTGCAGGAGTCTCATTTCAAAAAATCGAACAATCAATTCTTCTTGTGTCGTTGTTTCTAGTGAGTCCAATACATTTATCAGTAATTGGAATAATGGTCGGTTTGCACCGCTCTCAACGGAAAAACGTTCTGATAATTCTGAAACGTATGCAGCGTGCGAAAATCTTTGCAGATTGTCACGTAGGCCGCGGAAGCCATTTATTGTCGAAACCTGACTTAAACCATGTAGGGAGCGAGTCTCCCGAACAGAAACGATTACATGCCTGAAAAGGTCTAAATGACCTCCAAGTTTTGAATTAGGTTTTCGGGCAGATTTTGCAACACCTCGTATCAATCCATGAACGGGTGTGATGAGGGTCACGATACGATCAGCTTCCCCAAGATTGCTTATTCGCAGCACAACAGCATCGGTTGTGTAGGTGAATGGGCGCTTGGATGTCATTTTATTTGGTCATCGTGATTCTGAGTATTGCGTTTGGTGGTTCCCTAATTGTAGATATCATGCTCAGCCCTACACGTTTAGAGGTATTTGTTTTCCGTGTAATGTTGGCATTAGTCATTTTTCGATCTATTGATAGCGTGTAGTTCGGATCAAATCTCTACTGTATTTCACCGATTTCGATACCGTGTATCAAAGTTATCTTTGTCGCAACTTAGCCAGATGTATTATCTGGGCTGAGAGGTATTTCTGTCCTGCTTTCTAGAGCATGGGCTAATGTGGAATCATCGGCATATTCTATGTCTGAACCGCTTGGAAGCCCGCGCGCAAGTCGCGTTATAGTTATTCCTAAGGGACCGATTAATTTTTGTATATACATAGCGGTCGCATCACCCTCTAGATTGGGGCTGGTTGCGATGATGATCTCTTCAATGGTTTGATTTTGTAGTCTTGAAATTAGTTCTCGTAATTTTAAGTCTTTTGGACCAATGCCATTAACAGGTGAGATTATTCCATGCAGTACGTGGTACTGGCCGGAGAAAACATTTGCTCTTTCAATAGCGATGACATCAAGTGGTTCTTCAACCACACAGATTCGAGTTTGATCTCGTTGTAGATCACTGCATATTGCACATTCTTCACCCTCAGATATATTGGCACATATATTGCATAGAACAATTTTTTCTTTGACGCCAAGAATTGCAGCGGCAAACTCATTAGCTTCTTCTTGTGGCATTCGTATCAGGTGATACGTTAATCGCTGTGCGCTCTTGGGCCCAATTCCAGGCAAACGGTGAAAGGCCTCTATCAAACGGGCGACCGGAGGGGCAGCCGATCGGGCTATATCCGAAGAAGTCATAATTATGTCAGGCCAGGAATGTTCATTCCGCCTGTAATTGCAGCCATTTTTTCCGACGCTAATTTTTGTGCTGTATCCATCGCCTCGTTGACGGCTGCTAGGATTAGGTCTTCGAGCATCTCTACGTCTTCAGGGTCGACGACTTCTGGGTCGATAGTGATTGATTCGACCTTTGAGCCGCCTATTACACAAACTTTCACCACTCCGCCACCCGAGGTGGCTTCTGTTCGCGCCTGAGAAATTTCTTCTTGTACAGCGGCAAGTCGAGCCTGCATTTGCTGAGCTTGCTTGATCATATTCCGATTCATCATTAGAAGGTGATCCTAGATAGCTTGGTTGATTGTCCAGAGTTTTTAGTAAAACAGGACTTGATAATCATACGTCGTTACCACTGAGCTCGAAATCTTTATTTGGTGATTAAATTCAATACTGGTAAGTGGGGATTAATGTTGTTACAACGTTTCGGCGTATTGTCAGTGTTCTTCTTGATCTTCATTGACAATAGTTCCGCCTACTTGAATCGCAGCTCGAACCAATGCACTTTCTTCTTCAGGTGAAACTGATCGTTCGTTTTCTGACTCTATGTCGGAACTTTTAGTGGAGTTTATTTCACGAGGCGAGATAATTTGCAATTCAAGTTCTGTTCCGTATGTATCGGATATTGCAACTTTCAGTGCTTCTTTTGAACGCTTGTCTTCCATTTCTTCAATGAAGTTGTTTTTAAGGGCGTTGCTTTTGAAGCGTAGTGGAATCTTTCCACCAACAGGTTCTGGTATCTGTACGTTTCGTAATAGAGGGCCAACGACAAAACGACGGTTTTTGGTCCGTCTCATCGCTCTCACGACTTTGTCCCATTTTTCTTCGGATGGAGTTCTATCCCGTCGCTGAGTCGGTTTTTCAAATTCCGAATTACCTATAGTAGGTTCAACAGAAACCTGCGCTTGAGGATTAACTGGTTGTGGATGATTTGTTCTGGGCTCAGTATTGGTTTTTGAATCAATCCTATTAGTAGCGGGATTGGTAGTTGCCTGTAATACGGATAACTCTAACGGCAACGGAGATGATGAACTAACTTTCATGTCGGCTTTTCCTAGCGACGTGAGAATATGCAAAATTTGGTTTAATTTTGCTGGTCGTGCAGCTGCTGACATTGTTGCAGCGAATTCAGAACCCTGACTAACGGAATCTTCCACTCCTGCTTTCATTAAAAGTGCGACGCGCAAGGCGTCGATTGTTCCTGAATGCAATGCTCTTAGATCTGAACCTATTTGAGCTTCGCGGTTTATAACTGTTAATGCTTGAGCAGCATCTTTAGCCAGAAGCGCTGTAGCTAGCTCAGCGCTGGTTGCTGTATCTCCAAGTCCTAGAAGCTCACGTGCTTGTGATTCGGTTATTTCGGAGGGTTCTGCATTTTCACCAGATTGTCCGTATGAAACGAATAATTGCTCAAGAAGATTCTCTGCGTCACGCAAGCTACCCCATGCGGATCTGGCGATCATTTCTAGTACTACAGGCTCCGTTTCGATCTCTTCAGCGTCGCAAACTTCGATTAGTCTATTGATTACGTCTTCATTGGATAATCTTTTAAAGTCGAAGCGTTGGCATCTGCTTACAACTGTGGCCGGCAGCCTGTAAGCATCTGTAGTTGCCAGGATCATTACGATGTTTGGTGGTGGTTCTTCGAGTGTCTTGAGCAGAGCGTTGAATGCTTCTGTCGTAAGCATGTGTACTTCATCAATGATGTACACCTTGTATTTACCCAAAACGGGCCTGAATTCGGTCTTTTTTTGTAGTTCTCTTATATCATCGATTCGACGGTTTGATGCTGCGTCGATTTCAATGAGATCCATATAACGTCCTTCGTCGATGGCAATAGAAACGTCTGAATCTGCGACAGGTTCACCTTCTTTTGTGATTTCAGAGTTAAGCGCTTTTGCGAGTATGCGTGCGGTTGAGGTTTTACCAACGCCCCGTGGTCCGTTGAACAGGTATGCGTGTGCAACGCGATCTGAGACCACAGCACGTTTGAGCGTTTTGGTGATGTGGTCTTGACCTGCAACCTCATCGAAACGGGTTGGGCGCCATTTTCTATAAAAAACTTGATTATTAGTCACTGGAATAATTTTAGTATTGGAGAATATGGGATCACTAATCAAAAACCTTTGACAAAATTACTTCAGTTTTACCAAACATGACAGTCTCTTCTTCAGGGTTGCGATGGTCATAACCTAGCAGATGCAACACTCCGTGGATTGTTAACATAGCCAACTCAGTATTCGTGGTCTTTCCGTTTTCTTTTGCTTGACGGGCTACCTGTGGAAGAGAGATTGCAATATCACCTAGTTGCTCTCCATTAGCTTGACTTCCAATAGTGAAATCAGGCCACTTATCCTTATATGTACTTTCATCGTTGGTGTAGGTGTTGAATGCAAGCACATCGGTAATTTCATCTTCACCCTTGAATTCCCGATTTAATTTTCGGATTTGCTTATCGTTAGTAATCATAACCGTTACATCGATAGGCCCAGTCTTGTGTTCAGCCTTAAGGGCAGATTCAGCGGCTTTCTTTACCATGGAAATTATAGGATCCGAAACAGGTTCTGTATCCAATATAACTTCTACATGGTCATTTCCAATGTGAGGTGGATTAGTGTTGGATGAAGGTGTCACTGTGACGTCATCCTAGCACGGGTTGACTCAAAATTGAGCTTTAGTGTCAGCCTATTCTAGATGCGGCGTCAGCTTCTTCTGCAAGTACGCGTAATTTGGAATAAAGAGGCGCATATCTTGAGTCGGTGTCTGCGAGTTTCCCGGCTTCGGATCGTGCACCTAAGATACCCAGTCTTATCTCAGGGGAAGACATGAGCCCGACTTCTAGATATGTACGTGCGTCGTATAGGCTCGGAATTAATTTATCGCTTATAGCGCGAGCGACCCATCGCTCTGCTGGTGGTGCAGCAACTTCTTCTGCCATCTGTACGGCCTCATCAAGTGTGTTTAGGACGTCCTGCCCCAAAGGCCAGAGTTCTTCGGCTTCTTTGATTACCATTTTTGTGTTTTTGATGGAAATTTTTTTAACAAAAGCCAAAATACCACAATAAGAATAGATCCGAAAATATCGGATACCACGTCTATAGTTTCCGATGTACGGCCTTCTATCTTGGATTGGTGGATTTCGTCCAAGATCCCATATGCTGAGGTTATAACTATCGTTAAGTAGGCTATCAATGGTTGAGAAACCAATCGTGATAAGACAAGTGTCCGCAGAACGAATACGCTTAGTACCATGAACAGTCCAATGTGAACTAGCGAATTTGCAAATGGCAACCACTTGATGGTGCTTCTTGCAACATCGAAATCTTTAGCCGGGGTATCCGATAGTGTGTATATGAATGCCATCCACGCTATGCTCAAGGATCCCCAGAGCCAGGGTTGGTCAATATGTTTCATAGATAGTTTTTCTAGTTGAACCACTCTGAATCGAATGCTAGTGACATTGGGCACCACCAGTCGTTTTCGGTTGCTTCAGGGACTTTTTGTTGGAAAGTGGACATTAGATCGTTCCATTCTTCGGCTCGCTTTGATTCTGTGTAACCTTGGAAATCTCTACGAGGATCGAATTCGTCTGGAACCGTGCAATACATGAACAGGTGGTTGCCGCTTCGGAAAATCTCCATCCGTTCAATTCCGATTCCTTTTAGTGCCTCAATAACTTCTGGCCAGACGTTTCGATGGTATTCCTCGTATTTGGCAATTATTTCGGGGTCATCTTTTAGATCCAGCACTTGAGCTATTGATTTTGACATTCGTTTTCTCTCCACTTCAAAAGGGATGGGTGTGTTGTATTAGGCTGATTTCGATCGGCGCATGGCCTACACTTTGCAGCATATGAAATATCGCCCAATTGTAAGCTTGTAAAGGATGAATGTTATGCAGCGCGTGGGATTTGAGATGAAAATTCACCCCGAAATGGTGGAAGAGTATAAACAGCGTCACGATGATATATGGCCTGAAATGTCAGATGCTCTGGTCCGTACGGGATGGCGGAACTATACGATTTTTTTTAAAGATGACGGGACATTATTCGGATACGTTGAATGTGAAGAGTCATTTGAAGTGTCACTGGATGGAATGTCTAGGGAGGAAGTGAATCAGAAATGGCAAGACGACATGTCACCTTTCTTTCAACTTCCCAAAGGGGCTCATCCTGATAAAAATATGATCCAATGGCGAGAAGTTTTTCATGCTGATTAGTCATTAATGCTAGATAAACTTTGATTCTATGAATAAACCGAAACGCCTCCACTCTGAATTAATAGAAACTCCAGACGCACTTGAAGCTATCGAAATTTACTTTAATAAAGGCTGGTCAGACGGGCTTCCTGTTGTACCAGCCACACCTGAATCGGTATGGGCAATGCTTGAAACGGCTAATCTGTCTCCGGAGTCGATACTTGGTATAGAGCCTGTAAAAGGTGCTGTAATCACAGCTGAAAAAGCGGCGATCAATGCGGTGATGGCAGGTTGTAAGCCGGAGTACATGCCCGTAATTGTTGCTGCGGTCGATGCAATCACAAAACCAGAGTTTAATCTCCATGGAATCACGGTCTCCACGATGGGGGCCGCAATAATGATTATTGTGAATGGTCCCATCACCAAACAACTTGAGATTAATTCAGGAGTTTCGGTATTTGGCCCAGGCTATAGAGCTAATGCGACCATTGGTCGTGCGGTCAGATTAATTGTCATGAATGTGCTCGGAACCCATAGTAAGGATGGACTTGATAAAGCTACTCTTGGCCATCCTGGAAAGTACACATGGTGTATCGCCGAGAATGAAGAATTCTTACCTGCTACATGGGAGTCGTTGAGTGTAACTAGAGGTGTTGTTGAGACACAAAGTGCCGTAACCGTAGTTTCCGGACTAAGCGCAACCCAGTTTGGCGAACATGAAGCTAATACACCCGAAGCAATTCTTGATGCATTTGCCGAGCGTCTTTATCCGATGGGTCCAGGAGTGGAGGAGGTTGTCCTGGCTATCTGTCCCGAGCATATTGCTCACTTCGATAAGGCGGGTTGGAGTAAACAACAAGTCGGGCAGTATTTATTCGAAAATGCATGTAAATCAGGTTCGGATTGGGCTGCCATGGGTCTTCCTGCAGGTCAAGACGACCAGCCAGTAAGTGTCCTGGCTTCACCTGAATCGGCAATTCCTATTGTTATTGGCGGTGCAGGAGGGGCTTGGAGTGCGGTCATACCAACCTGGTCACTAGGAACACGATCCAAAGTTGTTACGCGCTCTATCATCACAAACGGGTAATATGGCATTATAGGAGTCGAAAATGGCAGAAGAAAAATCATTTCAAGTCTTAGATCCGACAGCAACGCTGTCTGTAGCTACTGCTGGCATGGCTGATCGGCCCAATTCTCTTGAGGGCATGCGCATTGGACTCTTGCGCAATGATAAATTGAACTCAGAATCACTTTTGGATGCTATTTATGATGTTCTCTCAGAACGTTTTGAATTCGCAAACGCGTATCGAGTAAATAAAGGTGATGCATCTCGTCCAGCAGATCCTGATTTTCTATCTGATTTTTCTAATGAAGTTGATGTTGCACTCCTGGCAAATGGGGACTGAGGAAGCTGTTCGTCGTCCAGTGTGTACGACTCACTCAAGCTAGAAGCACTAGGTGTACCTGCGATCGCAATTTGTACCGAGCCATTTGAATCCGGCGCTCAAGCTATGGCGAATCTGGGTGGAATACCGGACTATCCATTTGTAATAATTCAGCATCCGATTGGCAGTCTAACACCTGAACAAATCAGAGAACGAGCTATTGAAGCTGCACCGCAGATCATACAATCTTTGATAGCTCGTAGAGTGTAGTCGGCGCAACTGTTGATGACTATCCGTTAGAAAACGCAGAGGAAACCTATTCAGTGATCCCTCCATTCATAGATACGCACCACCATCTCTGGGACCTTGAGAACAACCCCTATCCGTGGCTTGTCGAACCCATTGATCATTTTGTCGGCGACTACTCGGCCATTCGCAAATCATGGCTTGTTAGCGACCTTCACGAGGGAGCGAAAAACGTGCCGCTTATAAAGTCCGTTCACGTTCAGGCTGAATGGGACCATAACCTAGATCCAGTTGGTGAAACTATCTGGTTGCAGTCTGTAGCTGACGATCCTGGCTCGCGTGGTATGCCAAACGCTATCATCGGATTTGCAGATCTCTCGGATCCCGATGTTGAATCGACTCTTGAAAGGCATGCTGATAATGCCAACTGGCGTGGTATCCGCCATATGCTCAATTGGTCTGACGATAAGGTGAACTTTCGATTCGCCGGATCTGGCGGATTGATGTCGGATAGTCAATGGAGGGAAGGGTTTAAATTAATCGGAAAATTTAACGGCTCATTCGATCTGCAAATTTGGCCTTGGCAACTTGAGGAGGCAGCCAGACTCGGGAATGACATTCCTGAAGTACCCATTATCCTCAACCATACCGCAATGCCCATCGGCCGATCTCCTGGTGAGCTACGGGAGTGGCGTAAAGGGTTAGAGTCACTGGGTGAAGCGCCCAACGTATCTGCCAAGATATCCGCTTTAGGAATGCTGGATCAGACTTGGGATGCTGAATCGATTGCTCCGTTTGTATTAGACATCATCGATATTTTAGGTGTGGATCGTTGTATGTTCGGGTCTAATTTTCCAGTGGACAGTCTTTTTAGTGACTACGAGACAGTCTGGAAGGCATACGACGAAATAACGTGTGACTTTACAGACTCTGAACGTGCCAAACTCTTTTGTACAAACGCCGAAAAGTACTACAGAATCTGATAATGCCAGTAGTTCAAAGTATCTATCACACAGGCTTTATTGTTGAAAACCTTGACAGGGCTCTTGAGTTTTATACACAGGTTTTGGGGATGGATATCGAACGGGAGCCTACCCTTTCTGATACCCCTTGGTTATCTGAGGTAGTGGGCTATCCAGATGTAATCATGCGTCAGGCATATGTAGGTGTCGGAGATGGACACTCAATAGAGCTCATCGAATATATCCACCCAAGGGGCGAAGTTAGATCCGATCAGATTGATCGCAATAGGCCCGGATCGGCACACGCAGCCATGGTGGTTGACGATGTCCCGGCATGGCGGGAACGGATTGAGGCATTAGGAATCAAGGTTTTTGGCCCTAAATACGAACGAGATCTTGGGTATCCATGGGCAAGGTATGCAATATATTTTCAGGATCTTGACGGAAATTGGTTAGAAATGGTGTCACGTGATTCCAAGCCCGAAGATTCTAAAGCGAACTAGCAGTGACTATCCCAAGCTTGCTATCGAAGTTGTTTAACCTAATTGGTTACTCAAAGCCATCATCGGCCGAAAAATCTTTGGGTTTTTATGAAAAGGGTGTAAAAGCGGCAGGTCAAGGGAAGATGATAGACGCAGTTGAGCATTTCACCGCCGCTATTTATCAGGCTCCAAATGTATCTAAGCTGTTTCATCACCGCGCTGATGCATATGCCAAAAGCGAACAACATTCTGAAGCGATAATGGACTACGACACAGCTGTGCGTATGAATCCTGACTATCCTGATACATATTTAGATCGAGGTAATTCTCGATACGCAATAGGCGATCTTGAAAAAGCAGTGAAAGATTTTTCTGAGGCAATCCGTTTAAATGATTCTTGGGCTGAAGCGTACGCTAATCGTGCTGTGGTTTATGCAGAACAGGGTGATACCGCGCGATCAGATCAAGATGTGGAAAAAGCCAGGCTGCTTGGGGTCGACCAGAATCGACTGGATGAAATGTTAAGTGCAGTTCGTTCTGGTACCGCATCAGGTTGATATTTGCACCTAAAAAATTAATCTAAGGTTATAAACATCGAATGTCGTATCTTGCCGTCCACGGCACGGCTTATGTGACCTTGGCCCGTAGTGTCTTCTGCCAGGAATACTTCACCTTGCTCGAGTATTCGTTTTTCACCACTTCCCACGGTGATTTCTACAGCAGCATCCAGGTTGATAACGTACTGGCGACGTGGCGCTGTATGAAAGTCGTAATCGTAGTCACCGCCAGTTTCTCTAAAAATCACGCCTGTTGCAGGGAAAATTTCCGAAATGAGGCCCGATTTACTGGGTGCTATGTCAATTTCGATGTCTTCGAAATGTGAGCGATTATCATCCCCAGTATAAATTCTAGTTACCTTCATTTTGTTCAAGTCTGCCTCTCTTTCTAATTTAAAATTAAACGCATGTTTTGGCGAATTCAGGAATCGGCAAGACATGACTGCGTGTGCAACGGAATGGTTGGGTTGCCGCCAAAAATCATCGATGTGCTATCCATTTAGAAATGTATAGCTTCGTTGGATACTGCGGCTCCGGCTTCTTTGACAGCTTCGGACAATGTCGGGTGCGCATGTGTCATCTTATGCAGTTCAAGGTTTGTACCCTCAAGTAGCTGTAGCATTCCGATTTCAGCTATTAGTTCAGTAGCTTCGGGCCCGATGATATGTGCTCCAATTACCTCTCCTGAATCATCATCTGTGATCACTTTTGCGAAACCGTATGGCTCGCCAATTGCTACTGATTTTCCAGCTACTTGGAACGGAACTTTGCCGATTTTTATATTGATTCCTTGTTCTTTAGCTTGAGCTTCAGTAAGACCGATCGAAGCTATTTGTGGCTGGCAGTACGTGCATCTGGGCATATTGGTGTAATTGTCAATGGGAGTTGTTTCGTGACCAGCAATTGTTTCTGCCGCCACCACACCTTGATCGAACGCTACATGCGCTAACTGCAGCTTGCCGTTTACGTCTCCTACAGCGTATACGCCACCAACATTGGTTCTCATGTTCCCGTCTACTTCGATATATCCAGCATCGTTTGTTTTGATGCCCACGTTTTCAAGACCAATTTGATCGGTGTTGGGTTGGACTCCTACGCCAAGAAGTACTTTGTCACATATGAATTCTTGTTTTTTGCCTGAGACTTCGTATTGAACAGCGAGTCGTCCGTCTTTTTTTTCAACTCCTGAAACGCCAGCGGAAGTTGCAAATTCGATTCCCTGTTGGCCGAACTGCCGTTCAAGTTCGATAGAAACGTCTTCATCTTCTCTTGGGACAAGATGTTGGAGCATTTCAAACATCATCACATTGACGCCGTACGAGTTGAAGTAGTAAGCGAATTCACAACCTATCGCGGAAGCTCCGATAATGGCAACGGCTTCTGGCTTTTCACGAAGTTCAAGGGCATGACGGGAGGTGATGATGTCAGTCCCATCTATTTGCAGGCTTGGTAGGCTTCGTGCTCGCGCACCGGTCGCGATAACTATATTCTTGGCTGTTAGCGTTTCACCGCCTTCAATGTCGATTTGCGTTGAGGACTTTATAATGCCTTTACCGGTTATCAACGTGATTTTGTTTTTTTTGAACAAGAATCCGATACCGCTGGTAAGAGATTTGGAGACTTTTCGACTTCGATCAATCGCCTTGCCCATGCTAGCGGACCACTCACCGACTTCGATGCCCCAATCTTGTGCGTGGGCCACATGGTTGACTATTTCGGCGTTTTTCAAAAGTGATTTTGATGGGATGCATCCCCAGTTTAAGCAGACTCCACCGAGTCCTCCGATTCCTGTGCCATCATCTTTTTCAACTACCGCTACACTTAGCCCCAATTGCGCACCTCTAATAGCGGCGTGATAGCCACCTGGACCTGCACCTATGACGATGATATCGAAGCTCGTTTCTGACATTCGAAATATTCCTACGATTAGCCCGGTCAAGCCAGACAATCAATTTAAATGTGTATCTAAGTTGAAGAAATTTACTGGATTATCTATTGAAATTGTTTTGTAACTTACAAAATCAACCTCGAGATTATACGTTTGAATTCAACCGGCAAACAATGCTAATCCTAACTTATCGCCCTATCTCTCAAGTCTCAGATAGGGTGTTTAAGTGGAGACCATAAACAAATGCAATTGAATAAAACTTATTGCGTGAGTTAATCGTCCAGTTCGTTATCGCCTGTGTACAACGCTGTGTCAAAAATTTTATACAGTCGAGCTCCGATAACCGCCACTGCTACACCGATCGGTGCAATTACTATGAAAATAATTGCTGCTACAACAGCAAATGGGATCCAGCTTTCAGGACATTTTCTGATACCTGAACATAGCCAAACACTAGTCAGGCCGTAGCCCAATGCAATCATCAAGCCTACCGTTGAGCCCAGAATCAATCCCACTATCGCCGGACGTCTTTTATGAACAAAATTAAACATCGCAATTCAACCGTATCGTGAACTTTGCCAAACTGCACCATTTAACTAGTACCTATATTCACTGCAACACTGCTAGCTATATTTCTTTTTTTGATTAACAATCAGTATTCAAATAATTAAAAGCTTAGACCCGAACTGAAATTTGATGACAATTCCAGCAGCTAACGACCCAAAATCCTTACGCCAAGCCGTACTTGATCACATGCATGTTGGCATGACCAATCACACTATTCTTGCGGAGGAAGGCGGACCTCTTTTGATGGAGTCGGCCGACGGTATATATGTAACTGATGTTGAAGGCAATAAATTTATTGATGGCATATCAGGTATGTACTTTCGTAACGCTGGCCATGGTCGTGAGGAAATTGCTAAAGCTATTTACGACCAGCTATCCAGCGTAAGTATGAATGTATATTCAGGTGCCACCCCAAAGACTATCCAACTTGCTGCCAAGTTATCTGAAATAACTCCGGGTGACCTTACACGCACGTTCTTTTGCCAGGGTGGCTCAGAGGCTAATGAGTCATCACTTAAAATGGCCCAGGCATATCATGTGCGTAGAGGGGATGCTGGCCGTTACAAAGTGATTTCTCGTCGTGGCTCGTACCATGGTTCGACTTATGGAACTATGTGGTTAGGTGGGCACCCCGGATTTCCACGCATCGATTATCAGCCTAAACCAGCAAATGTTGTGACCGTTGGACAGCCTCATTATTATCACGATGAATATGGAGCTGCATCACCAGAAGAAAATGGTGAGCGCGCTGCCGAGGAAATTGAGCAGGCGATTATATTTGAAGGACCTGAGTCTGTTTCGGCAGTTATTGGAGAGCCTGTATCGCAACCTCTTGGAGGTGTTGTACCGCCGTCCAATTACTGGCCGATGGTACGTGACATATGTGACAAGTATGGTGTGTTGTTGATTTTTGATGAGGTGATTACGGGTTTTGGACGCCTTGGTGAATGGTTTGGTGCGGATTTTGTAGGAGTTACTCCTGACATTATGAGCTTCGCTAAGGGCATCACATCGGGTTACTTCCCTGTGGGCGGTTCGATCTCCACACAGCAGGTGGCTGATGCCTTCGCTGGTGGACCCGAAAAGGTGTGGAGTCATATGTATACGTATTCAGCTCACCCAGGTGGAGCAGCAGCAGCATTCGCAAATTTAGCTATAGTTGAGCGAGAGAATTTAGTTGATAACGCCCGTATCCGAGGTGAGCAAATCTCCGAAAGTTTACTTGCCATGAAAGATAAACATCCAATTATTGGTGATGTACGTGGAGTGGGGCTTATTCAGGGCATTGAATTTGTGAAAGACCGTCAAACGAAGGAGCATTTTGATTCCTCAGTTGGCGTAAACGCCATGCTCACTGAAGAACTAAGAAAACGCGGGGTTTGGATACGAGTTCCAGCCTATATTCTGCCGATTGCTCCACCTCTCACAATTACGGCTGATGAGGCTGAGACTCTGTGTAGCGTTATTGACGAATCGCTTGGAGCGGTTGAGCAGCGGTTGGGCTTGTAGACTGTGGTTTTAAGGCATTATTCAGTCGTGCTTTCACCTTCATATAGTGGAGGTGAACGATTCATGCGCTTCATTGTTTGGTTGTCCATATACTCCGTTCAACTCATTCGTTTATTGCGACGTAAAGTTTGTTTGCTGTGACAGAAAACACTTCTCATACTGCACAGTACGATGGCAGTACTTCCGATAACCAACCTAAAGATTCCGGGGATTTACATCCTTCTGATGATCAAAAACCTACATCGCTTGGCTTGATGTATGGGTTGTCTGCAGGTCATGGGATCAAGCATTTTGGTCAAGGCGCGCTATTAGTCATGATTCCGAGCATAAGGGCAACATTAGGACTTTCAGATGTTGCTGTGGGCGGTATGTCTTCGGCTCAATCGATATCGTCGGGGATCGCAAATATTCCAGCTGGCATTCTTACGGATATGTTTCGTAAAAAGATTGCATGGATTCTGTTCGCTTCGATGATGATGGTTGGTATTGGATATCTGCTGATTGCTATATCACCTGTTTACTGGGCACTCCTGGTTGGAGTGGTGATCGTCGGATTCGGGACTTCTATGTGGCATGCGCCTGCGTTTGGCACGTTGGCGGCTAGATATCCTGAACGTCGCGGTTTTGCTATGGCAGCACACTTGACGGGCGCGCAGATAGGTAATACCGCTTCTCCATTAATCATCGGATTCTTATTGGCGGGGACGATCGGGTCCTGGGTTATTTTTGGCGGAATAGAGTGGAGATGGATTGCTGCATTTATATCCGTTCCGATGGTTGTGACAGCTTTAGCGGTTATTTCCAGATTCAAAACTGCAGGTATTGAGGCTAAAGAAGATGTCACGCTTTCGGATTACTTTAGATCCGCAGGGCGCCTTGTCAGTAATCGTGGTGTTTTAGGTATGGCTTTATTGGGTGCCATGCGTGGAGCAGTACACACGTCATTTCAAGTATTTCTCGTTATATATATGCGTGAAGAACTTAGCTACTCGGATACTTTTGTTGGCTTGCATGTTGCATTGATAACCATGGCGGGAATTATTTCGACACCAATCATGGGTAACGTATCTGATCGGGTGGGACGCCGGCCTGTAATAGCGTTCGCAATGACTGCGATGACGATCTTGATATTTCTTTTCTTATTATTTGACTCAGGATGGAGCATGACTGCATTAATCGCAGTGCTGGGCCTCTTTTTCTTTTCAGTAATGCCGATCATAAACGCTGCTGCGATGGATATGATTGATAAAGGATCCGAAGGGTCTGGAACCGCTTTGATGTTCACAGGAGGAGCAGTTATTGGATCGTTGACACCGATTGCAGCTGGTTTTATCAATCAGTCAAATGGATTTCAGGGGGTGGTGATCTTTGCAGGAATTATAGCTGCGGCCGGAGCGATACTTTCACTAGTTTTACCAATGAAAGCCCAAGCTAAGGCTTAGGTGCCTTTTTTGCTCAAGTGAGCGTAATTTAATACCTATTTGTCGACGTAATGGTTAAAAAGTTTTACTTTTCTAAGTGGAAGAAAATTAGTCTTATCAGGATTTATTTATGAAAGCCATCGATATACATGCTCATATTCCTCGAATGCCGGGTCTTTCTGAATACGGTATTGAGCCAGGTCTGCGTCAAATGTTCCGCATGACTGAGGAATCAATCAGTATTGAGAAGATGGCCGAGACCTATCGCGCTATAGATACCATAGCGGTGATATTTTCTGTTGATGCTGAAACAGAAACCGGAGATTTACCTGACCCGAACGATTATGTAGCTCAAACAGTAGATTCTTATTCGGATGTGTTCGTTGGATTTTGCAGCGTGGATCCTCGTAAGGGTAAAGCAGCGGTTGAAGAATTGGAACGTTCGGTACTATCTCTCGGGTTACGGGGTTTGAAACTTCATCCGATCCATCAGGCTTTTTTTCCTGACGACCCTACATTTACTCCATTATTTTCTAAAGCTGAAGAACTTGGAATCCCGGTACTAATGCATTCTGGATACGCTGCAGCAGGAGCCAACGCACCGGGTGGGGGAGGTTTTGAGCTTGCATATTCACGCCCAATACCCCATGTGGATTCCCTGGCGGCAAGACATCCTGATTTGACTATTATTATGGCTCATCCCGCATGGCCGTGGATCCAGGAGCAGGTCGCGGTTGCTCTACACAAAGCGAATGTTTTCATAGATCTCTCAGGTTGGGCTCCACGTTACATTCCCAAAGAACTGATCGTCGAAGCTAGCGGTCGATTAAGGAAAAAGGTTTTATTTGGGTCTGACTATCCTTATATTTCTCCGGTGACTTGGCTGGAGCAGTTTCAGGATCTCGATATCCGTGAAGAGGCTCGTCCACTTATTCTTCATGATAATGCTGCCAGAATTTTGAATTTGGGCTAGATTTCAGTTTTTGTATATTAATTTATACTGTGTGGTGAATGTTCTTCTGTCGTCTTAACTTAATGCGCCCCTCCGGAGGCTTATTTGGAGGGGCGCATGGGCTCTTAGCGGAGACTGTGTAAGTAAGTTTTGAGCCATAAAATTACTTACGGCGTGAGGTTTGTGTGTCCGCACAAACCTCAGCATTTCATGTTTTTGTCTCTACGCGATATCTGGTTTTGTCGGCGTTCTCCCTACGTTACGTCGTGTGGTTTGCTATACACGTACTTCAGTTGTTGTTGATAATTGTTGTGGTACCGATGTTGCTGCTGCCATGCCTCCGTTTAGAGTCATGAGTGCGGACTTAAGCCGGCTGTCGAGAATCCGCAGACTGCTGATCAGTTTTAGTCGTCTGTATTCAGGGATAACTTGTAATTGCAGCGCATCAAGCTCACCAGCGATTTTTAGTACAGCATTTTCAATTAGCGCTGTATCTGCTTCGACAGGTCTTGCCCTTTGAAACACCGGAACTGGCTCTGGCTCGGCTTCGGCTGCTCGCTTACCATTGACTACTTCTTCAATGATGTCTTCAATTGAAAGGGTACTTGCAGTTTTAGCTCGCCCTACGATTCTCTCGACATGAACACTAGAGAGGCGACCCTCGATAAACGGTTGTGCTATTTCTCGTTGTCTGACATGGTCTTCGATATCTGCGATAGACCGCGCTTCTTTGAATGTCAGCTCTCCAGTATTTACCTTTTCGCCTAGACCCGGATCTAATGTGCGTATAAGACTTTCGTAATGGTGAATGGTGCCAGGTGTGATTCCTGTTCTTCGAGCAAGTTCTTGTTGTGTGACATTGTGAGAATCCCTGTATTCCATGAATGCCTTGCCCAATTCCATCGCTGGTACAAGTGATGAGTGGTACTGTTCAGCCAGTGAGAATTCCCAACGTTCTTGTGCTGTAACTTCTTCTTTAACGGTGCATTCAACGGTTAATTCGCCAGCCTCTTTTGCGGCAGTAAGTTTTCGCTGACCTGATAAGAGGAAATATCCGTTGTCTTTGAATAAAACTACTGGATCACGTTTCGAGCGGACAGACCGAGCGCTCTCCCGTCTTCCGATTTGGTTTGACGATTGTGGAAGGTCTGGGTCAGGGAAGATCTGATCTATTGGAATCTTCAAGTTGCTGTCCTGTTCTTATTAAGTTGAGCGGTGAACTGTTGATATTGAAAGCCTTTCAGAACTTACTAATCGCACTATCGAACATTGCTTATATTTCATTCCAAAACGCTGGATAGTATTCTCCGCGTTCCAAAAAGAAGTTTCATAAACTGTCCCCGACGGGGAAACGGCATTCCAAAATATATTTGACTTTGGAATTGCTGGGAGATACCGTAGTCATGCGATAACCTTGGAATGTGTAAATACGAGTTCAAATGACACCTCAAGAACAAACTCCGGCTATTCCCCCATACGTCCCCTATCGTACGTTCCAAACTTTTTTGGAATTTCTGCTTGAAGAAGGTATTCCTGGAAGAATCGATAAAACGGTTTGGGGTCCAAGATTTTCAGGTAGCTCAGGTACTCAATTGATGACCGCTTTGAAAGTCCTTAAGTTGGTTGATTCGGAAGCCCATCCAGACGATAAGCTTGATCGACTTGTACATGCTGAAGGTGAAGACCGACGAACATTGCTGCGCAATATTCTCGAGGGTTTTTACACGCCGGTTTTCGAATTGGATTTGTCTCGTGCGAGTAAAGGCCAATTTCGTGATGCATTTAGAAGGTTTGGAACCAAAGAAGGCGTATTAACGAAATGCGAAGCCTTTTTTATACGTGCAGCTCAGGCGGCTGGCATAAAGCTTTCACAGCGAATTCTCGCCGGTCGCCATGGGTCTGGAAGATTACGAAATTCCGGAACTTCTGCTCGTCCACGTGCTTTGATTTCACAGCCGGTTAGTTCTGCAAAAAATGAACGTGTCGTGGATGCTGAACCTGCGTCACAAGAACTTTCGACGCAATTGGAACTGGCCGATCGTATTCTAGCGAAATACCCTGATTTTGATCCAACTTGGGATCCATCTGTGCAGGCTCGGTGGCTTGAGGGTATGACTCGTCTATATGAGGGATTGTCTGTTACCGGATCAGAGCGCCTGAGTGATCGTGAAGTAATTGACGAAGAGATGCCCTTGGCTTAATACCCGTTGTTGTTGTGGATCAGGATTTGCATAACGGTGAAAGATTGTTGGGAAAAGAAAAAAAGGCCGCTCCAGATTGGAGCGGCCTTTTCAGAATACCTTTGAAAGGGAGAGGCTAGAAGCCCATGTCTCCTCCAGGAGGTCCTCCTGGCATTGGAGGCATTGGTGGCTCGTCTTGTTCACTGATGAGCGCCTCAGTTGTGAGGATCATTCCAGCGACAGAGACTGCATTTTCGACTGCTGCACGAGTTACCTTGGCAGGGTCAACAATGCCCATCTCAACCATGTCGCCGTACTCACCCTTGTGGGCGTCGAAACCGTAGTTGTTATCAGCGTTATCAGCGACTTTGTTCAAGATGACAGCGCCTTCGTGACCGGAGTTAGCGGCTATGACCCTGATTGGTTCCAAAAGCGAGCGTTTTAGTACTTCAATTCCAGTCTGTTCGTCATTATTGTCTGACTTCACTTCGTTGAGTGATCCAGATGCTTTGATTAAGACTGTTCCGCCACCTGGAACGATTCCTTCTTCCACTGCTGCCCGCGTGGCTGACAGGGCGTCTTCCATCCGTTGCTTTTTCTCTTTCATCTCGATTTCGGTTGCTGCACCGACTTTGAGAATTGCAACTCCACCAGAAAGCTTAGCTAGGCGTTCTTGAAGTTTCTCGCGATCATAATCGGATGTTGTGTCAGCGATCTGTGTTTCGATCTCCGCCTTTCGGCCATTTAGAGCATCGATTGAGCCATCACCATCTACGAAAGTTGTTTCGTCTTTGCTGACTACTATCTGCTTACACTTACCGAGGTCATCCAGGGTCACAGTTTCTAATTTGCGACCTATCTCTTCTGAAATAACCGTGCCGCCAGTGAGGATAGCGATATCTTCAAGCATAGCTTTTCGTCGGTCACCGAAGCCAGGAGCCTTGACGGCCGCAACGTTAAGCGTCCCGCGAAGCTTATTTACTACCAGAGTCGCAAGCGCTTCACCTTCTACATCTTCAGCAATCACCAAAACATTCTTGTTGGTTTGTAGAACCTTTTCAAGAACTGGTAGAAGGTCTGAAATTGCAGAAATCTTCTGGGAAGTGATTAAGACGTAAGGATCAGTTAGAACAGATTCCTGTCGTTCCGAGTTAGTTACAAAGTAGGGAGATAGATATCCGCGATCTATTTGCATACCTTCAACGAACTCGGTCTCGTATGAAAGAGACTTTGATTCATCAACGGTGATAACTCCGTCCTTACCAACCTTGTCCATAACGTCGGATATGAGGCTGCCCATCTCGTCATCATGTGATGAGAGGATTGCAACACTTTCAATCTGATCTTTCGAATCAACCGGGGTTGATTGGCCAGCTATTGAGTCACGAACAGCTGCCATACCGATGTCCATGCCGCGCTTCAATGCCATTGGATCGGTACCTGCTGCAACGTTCTTAAAACCTTCGGCGATTATGGCCTGAGCGAGAACAGTTGAAGTAGTTGTACCATCACCAGCGTCGTCGTTTGTCTTCTTTGAGACTTCTTTAAGTAGCTGGGCACCCATGTTTTCGAAGGGGTCTTCGAGGTCGATTTCCTTTGCGATGGTTACACCATCAGAGTTGACCTGTGGAGGGCCAAATTTTTTGTCGACGATAATGTTTCGACCGCGTGGGCCGAGCGTCGGCTTAAGAGTGTCAGCGAGAACGTCGATGCCTGCTTTAAGGCGAGATCGAGCATCGTCGCTGAACTTAAGTTCTTTTGCTGCCATTAGGTATTTATCTCCAATATTAGACGGCTAATCTAAAATCAACTAGCCAACAATTGCAAGAATGTCGCTCTCTCGAACGATTAGATAATCTGTTCCGTTTTCTGCATATTCAGTACCTGCGTACTTCGAGTAGATAACGGTTTGACCTATTTTGACTGGCATGTCGATGACTTTGCCTTCGTCAGTTGTTCGACCTGGGCCAGCTGCTACTACAGAACCCTGTTGAGGTTTCTCTTTCGCAGTATCGGGAATGATGATCCCGCCAGATGAGGTTGATGCCTCTTCGTCAGCGGGCTCGATGATTACCCTGTCACCGAGCGGTGTTAGGTTCAGTGCCACTGAATATCTTCTCCTTAGTAGTGACTTGAGCGTTCGGTCATTTGACTGTTTTTTGAATGATGCGGACACATCAAATCAAGATCAAATTAGACCGAATTAATTATTAGCATCCGACCTTTTTAACTGCTAGCAGTCGAAAGGGTAGAGTGCCAGTTAGTGAAATTTTATTAACCGTTTTACCTTGCGTCAACTGTTAGGGAACGGACATATGGTGAATACACACCGAATTAGATATCTAAGGTTGTGATGACTTGAACAGTATTTGGCCATCGATTTCGATATGTACTGAACGCTGGAATTTTCTAATAGTTTCTAGGTTTACATCTACTCCAAGACCAGGAGCGTCAGATGCTTGAACAAAGCCATTTGAGTCTCTGAAAATACCGGATGGTGCGGTGAGATCGAGAATTAACGGTGAATTTCCTGCAGGGTATTCGATAATGTCGAAACTTTTGTAGCCAGCGAAAACATGTATTGAAGCCGCAATAGACAGATGGCTTTTAAAAGTGTGATTTACGTACTGAATGCCCAGTGCTTTTGCACGATCTGCAACTCGTTTGGCTTCAGTAATACCTCCAATACGGCCAACATCAATTTGGACATAATCAAGTCCGCCGTTTGTCATCATGTCGTCGGCTGATCGATAAAAATCTGCACCTTCGCCACCAGCAATGCCGATATTTATGTTATTCGCCTTTATTCGCTCACCTAACTTTTTGTAAGCATTAACTTCTTCGGTTTTCAGAGGTTCTTCAAGCCAGGTTACTCCCAGATCAGCGAATTTCACTGCCCGTTCATATGCAGCATCGACGTTGTCACCCCAAATGACGCCTGCATCGACCATTAACTTTGTGCTGGGTCCCAGACCATCACGCGCAGCTTGAACCAACGCTATATCATCAGCGAGTGATCCACGTCCCATTGGGCCCCATCCAAATTTGGCAGCCTGAAAATTACGCTCGACAATAGAAGTTGCAATGGCATGTGTTTCATCGGGGTCGTTACCGAATAGTACACTTGCATAAGGGAGTTTCTTGTGTGATGAGGAATGGCCAATTAATTTCCAAACGGGCTCATCTAAGTACTTACCCAGTACGTCCCACATGGCAATATCTGCACCCGATATAGCGTGATCTAGCTGTTGTATATCGAGGCCGTAATCAGCGGCCTTTTTCCTCAGGTGTACAAGATCTTCCGGTGAATTGAGCGTCTCGCCGATAAGCGCTTCCGATATATTGATGATGTTTGAATGTGACATTGGCATTACGTAAGCGGCCATCGAGATTAATGGTGATGCATCGCATTCGCCCCAACCCTCTAGCCCATTATCCGTGCGCACGCGCACGACTAGCGAATCTTGTGTGCCGTCCGCGGTTCTGGTGATAACAGGTAACGCTACGTAAAAAAGATCTATAGCTTCGATTCTCAAGTTTTACGACGCTTTCCACGTGATCAGATCGTTAATTGAGCCTAAAAGGATGTCCAGTTCTTCCATATCGTATTTATCGAGATGCTTTTTGCCGGGTGAGCGAGTAGTTGGTGATGTAATAACGCCGCGGCGGTATAGAACCTCCTTGAATGCTCTTACGCCGTGTAGGCTCTCAAAATTGTTTAGGGGTGCCATTCGAGTGTGAATTTCTCTTGCGATCGATTCTTCGCCCTCCTCGAGAAGATTCCAGATTTTTGAGTGAATGTCACCATAGTGTGAAGCAGGCATGTTGCCGCACATACCACGGTTGTAGTCGGCAATTAGGAATTTACAGCCGGCGCCACCCATAACACCTTCTACGGAATTCGTTTCGTGTTCAATTAATGCGGTTGCAACATGACCAGCTGATGGCCCTTCTTGTTTGACATACCCAATATTTTCAAACGTTTCACATATTTGGATAACTTGAGGTGCGGATAGCGTTACTCCCGCAGGGTGATTTTGTATCCATATGGGAATGTTTAGAGCTGCATTCAGTTGATCGAAGTAGTTTAAATTTTCACTGTTGGAGGGGGTCAGACTATGAGGTGGCATAGTTATTACGGAGTCAAATCCTACATCCTGCGCATATCTTGCAAGTTCGATTGAATGGATATTTGAAACTCCGGTGACTCCAGCGACGGTTGGAACCCTGCCGTTAACGATGTTTATGGTTACGTCGAAGATCTTCCGTCGTTCTTGGTCGGTAAGTGACTGGTATTCACTTGCCATGACTGGCATAACGATTCCATGGCACCCGTTCTCAACAGAGAAATTGAGAACGCTTTCTAGAGAGTGAACATCGAGTGTTTCGTCTTCGTTAAAAGGTGTGGCTGGGATTCCATAGATCCCACGATATTGATTGCTAGAGTTTGTGGTCATTGGGGTTTTATTAATCTCCTTACTTTTTTCGTAATCGCATGATGTAATGGCGACCGCCATGGGTGTACGGAGCTACGCTTTTGTTCATGATGTCGATCAACTCACGAGCATCGATTAAATCAGACTCGTGGAGTAGCCTGGCTTCGGTTTCCTTAGCTCGATTGAACGCAAACGCTAGATCTGTAATATCGAGTGAAGTTTCCAGTTCCAGGCCCCATGTTTCTGCGAGCTGCAGAGGAGTGATTTTTGGATCTTCGAAAAGTGAAATAACGATGAAACTTCCCTGCGGCTTGAGAACCCTTTTCACTTCGCTAGAGTTGAAAATGTCTGTTGTCACCACAATATCGAACGTATTGTTATCGAAAGGCAGTGCTTCAACGGGAGCTTCTACGAACGTGCAAAGTTCAGAGATGTTTTCTATTTCAGCAAGGTCCCTCGCGACTTTCAGTGCTTCTGAGTCAATATCGTTACCCCAAACCTTGCATCCGAATAAAGATGCCATCCATCGAGCGTTACCACCAACCGCGCAAGCGGTGTCGAGTACTTTTGTGTCGGTGCTAATTTCCTGTTCTTCCAATGCAATTTGGAAAATGGTTTGATTTGCACCAATGTGCATGAACTCTCCATATGAGGCGTGATCCCACCTAGGACGTTCATCGAACCACTGTTGCAGTCGCTGTGTTTTGTTGTTTGAGCGTTGATCCATGAAAGAGATTCCTGGGCCGAGCGTAGGTGAATACTGTTAGGACGTTTTTGCAAATTGTTTTTCGAACCGTTTATTGCACACATATTATTAGTCTTTATTCATTTTCGTGTCGGCACTAGTCGGGTTTTTGAAGTGGCTGTAAGAAAAACTCCTCTCAATTATTCGAGAGGAGTTTTTTTAGGGGGCACTAGAAACCTGTAGTGAACCCGACGGATATGTGACTAAACGTTTAGGTCATTAAACGTTATCGAGAGGGAAGAATGTGTCGGCTCCATCTTTGACCACGTCGGACTTTTGTACCTCTAACATCACGTTCACCTCTGAGCTCTTCACGAAGTTCATCGAGGTAAGTTGGTTGGCCGTCTTTCCAGACGATAATTTCGTTGGCCTCTGCCTGTGTGATTACTTCTTTTTCTACCAAAATGTTTAGCGTGGCTTCCAGATTGCCTCTGATTCCTCCATATTGGCGAGCGAGCTTCTTCAGACGATCCATGATCTCAGGCTTGGCGTCTTTCCAGGCATCAATCTCATCAGCCTGTTCCTGCGTGATCGTCCCTGCCTTTACTATCCCCGCAAGATGCTCATCCTGCTTAGCTTCACGATGTTCCTTGTGAGCAGTCTGGATTGCGGAGTCGAGACTTTCTCGGTCGATGCCGAGTATGTCGGCTATTCGGTCATTGATTGAATTATGGGCTGTACCATCGGCTGGTCTCTCTTGAGCGAGTGCAGTGCCTGCTAGAGCGAATACACCAAGGATCCCAGTGATGACACCGAGAGTGATTTTTCGTTTGAACATTTTCTAAAACCTTTTCTAAAACCTTTGACCGGAAAACCGACCAGATTGATTGGCTATTGACCAATTTAGAAAATGACTGTGTAGAACCTGTCCAGAGAATGTGTAGAAATCTTAAAGAACTGGAGTCCACTTACCTGAGCATTTGATAGCTTCTTCGTCTCCTGGCCATGGTGGAGTAGTTGTGATTATGATTTCCAATGGAGTTTCTCCGTGATCGGCTTGGAATTGGAATTTAGTTCCAATGAGAATATTGCACTCCACTCCTTGTTTCAGGGTAATCACAGATTCTTTATGCCCGCTCGAACGCCATAGTCTGCCTTGACCGGCGATACAAATCCAACGTTCACTAACCGTTCGATGATGAACGGCCTGTGTGGTGCATCCTGGGCCAAGCAGTGTGTGTACCATGCTGGAGCCTTTGTTAGGCGAGCTTAGAAATCGTATCTCAGACCCGTCTGGCGCGATCGTATCCGGTAGATCTGGTAAGTCTGTTAACGAAAAAGAGTGGTGCATTTCCAAACCTTGTAAAGTGTTAATTTATCTTTGGTTGAATTTAGATGGCAACGTTATTTAAATTGATTAATCCGTGATGTTGGCATGAGTGCTAAATCCATGGGTAACGGATATTGATAGCTTATGGGAGAATAGTTTTTAGCGAATCGACTTTTAATTTTAAGATTACTGTCATGTGTTTTCTTGGAGTAACTGAATGAAGATCTCTGATGTCAGAACAGTAATAGTAGGCAATCCCTGGAAGAACTGGATTTTTGTTGTTGTAGAAACAGACGATGGATTGATTGGGGTAGGAGAAGCGACCGGGGGCTCCGAAACACAGCCACGTGTGGCGGCTATCGAAGAGATCAAACACTTGGTAATCGGGATGGATCCCAGAAATGTCCACGAAATATTTCATAAGCTGTATCTGACCGCTTTCTTGAAAGTGACTCAGGCGATGGCTGGAATAGAGATGGCCTGTTGGGACATTCTTGGTAAGTCGCTTGGTGTTCCTGTTTACAGTCTATTGGGAGGGAAAGTACGCGATAACGTTCGTGTATACGCGAATGGCTGGTATTCGGGGGAGCGAACTCCTGACGGTTTTGCCGAGAAAGCCTCAGAAGTTGTTGCTAAGGGTTACACTGCCTTGAAGTTTGATCCATTCGGTGATGCTCATATGCAGATGTCTCGTAAAGAAACAAACGAGGTCAAATCACTGATAGGTGCTGTGCGGGAAGCTGTGGGTGATGATGTTGACATACTGATTGAAGCTCATGATCGGTTCAGCACATACGCTGCAATAGAGATTGGGAATTGGTTGAAGGATTACGACGTAACTTGGTTTGAGACACCGGTGCTGTCAACGGATGTGAGCGCCCTAGTTGAAGTAGCACGTAGAATTCCAGTACGTATGATCGCGGGTGAACGCATGCACGCTATTCATGAATTTGGTGAATTTCTATCACATAACGTTACGGATGTGATCAATCCTGAACCTCTCGGCGTAGGTGGGATATGGCGATCTCTCCAGATTGCTGGAATTGCTGAGGCACATCACGCAGAAATCGCCTTACACAATGCGGAAAGTCCATTCAAAACTATGGTGGCCTTGCACATTGATGCGGTTACGCCCAACGTGTTTATTCAAGAATGTTTTGATGATTTTTTGGAACCTTGGGTGCCCGAGGTGCTTAATGGTTTTTTACGTGTGGAAAACGGGTATCTTCAAATGCCAGACGCCCCAGGTATTGGAGTTGAATTGAACGAATGTGAAGCAAGAAAGCACCCATATGGTAAAAGTAATTTCTTGCGTATGTTCCGACCTGGTTGGGAAAAACGAGATACGGCTCAACAGGAGTAGTTTTTACCTAGTTCGAACACTTCCTCTAATCATGTTTGCATCGTCGCTGGCCAAGAACGCGTAAACTTTGGATACGTCGTCTGGTGATACAAGAGCGCTGATCTTTTCTTCGAGGTTGCCTTTTTTGCCACCAGCCTCATGCATGTCTTGGACATTTGCCACCTTTAGAGGTGTAGCGACCGAACCAGGCATTACATCATTTACTCGAATATTGTATTTTTCTAAGTGTGATTCCATCACAAGGGACAATCCGTGGACACCCCCTTTTGATGAGCCGTAAGCGAGCGATGAACTCCCGCCAGTAACCCCTGCACCTGAAGCAGTCAGGATGATTACACCTGATCCATACTTTTTCATGACTGCTGTCACATATTTACATATTGTGAATGATCCTCGTAGATTTATATCTAGTACAGTGTCCCAAGTATCTTCAGGAAATTCATCTAATTCGACTGCTGCACCTTGCAGCACTCCTGCGATATGAATTAATACATCGACGCCCCCTAACCATACTTCCGCCGCAGCCACAGCCCCAGCTACAGCTGTTTCGTCTCGTACGTCCACATGCCAGTAACGTGCATCACCACCAGATTCGTTTACATCACTTATAGTTGCCGCGCCGTCGGCGTCGTTGATATCAAATGCAGCGACTTTTGCCCCGTTGGCAGAAACGCGTAGTGTTGTTGCACGTCCTATACCGGTAGCTGCTCCAGTGACAATTATTCGCTTGCCGGAAAGATCAGATGCCATGTTTAACTCCTGAGATTTGTGAAAGGAAAACCGTGCGTGTGCTCAATAAGAGAAGAGATTCAAACCTGTTCTACGTATAGTTTAATTTTTCTGCATGGAAACGAAAATAATGGTGTTCGTTAGTCCCATTTGATACCTATGCGTTCGGCAATTTCACGTATTCCTGCTGCTGCCAACGGAATTTTGTCATCTGGAAGGTGCTCTACAAGAACGTGGGCATTTGGATTAACCTGTTGAAGCCCCAAAAGAAGCGCTTCGTTGTCGAGCATGCTTTTTGGTTGACCAATGATAGATTCTTCGAAGTGGGGAAGTAATCCGTCGACGACTGTGAAATCCTTTGCGTGGGCCCCTAGGATACGATCTGGAATCAGCTTGTAGAACTCATTAATTAGTGAGGTTGTGTCATATGCGATATCTAAAGACCCGATGAAATTTACAGGATCCATGTTCAGTCCGAGATTTTTCGACCCAACATCATCGATTAGATCTTTCATTTTCTGAGGTGTATCGACGGGGCACACTGTTCCCCCTTCGACCGCTATCATCACCCCTTCGTTTTCCGCAACGTGGCAAATCTGTTTTGTGCTGTCCACTAGTCGATCCCACACTTCAGTAGAGTGGTTTTTTGGATGTGGCGTCCATCCGCCTTTAGGGTTCAGGCTGCCTGGGCGTAAATATGTGTTAGGGCAGCCGAGGCGTGAACTGACGTTTACCATCCGTTTGACGAATTTGATTTCGTTTTTTCTTATGTCTTCGTCTTCAGCAATCAGATTTCCACCATAGTTACCTACAGTTTGTGGCATTGGAAATCCTCGGCTATCGAACATAGATTTCAATCTGATAATGTCTTTGTCGTTGATTGATTGAGGGTCATCAACTCGAATCTGTACTGTTTTGAAACCGTGTTGGGCGACATTATCAAGCACGGCTCCATCGATAGATTTCCAGTCTCCGGGAACCAGACCTGCGACACCTAGCAGCATGAGAATACCTTTCCGCAAATATCAGATTGAATGCTAAACACTTTAGCAACTTGTTCGTTTGTTGCAATCAGATTTATATGTGACATGTCACCAGCTTTGGCAAATAGGAAGAACGTTTATCCCAGTTTAGTGAATGCCTCTACCATGTGTCGGCGTTGAATTTTGCCGGTTGCAGTCCTCGGAAGTTTATCGGTTATGTAAATGGTATCGGGCACTTTAAAGCTTGCCATCTCATCTCTACAGTAAGTCCGTATGGCATCTTCATCAGTTTCGCTTTTCAGAACAACCGCTGCATGAACCACTTCGCCGTATTTTTCATCCGGCACAGCGAAACAAACTGCTTCAGCAACCGCAGGGTGTTTCAGCAGGATGCCATCGATTTCTAGAGGAGATATCTTTTCTCCTCCGCGATTGATCAACTCTTTTATGCGACCCGTAAGCGACAGATAACCTTCAGAATCTAGGAAGCCCTGATCACCTGTTCTGAACCAGCCATTCACAAAAGCCTCAGCATTGGCTTCAGGATTATTGTTATAACCATGCATGACGTTGTCGCCTTTGATAACCACTTCACCTATATCACCGGTATTTTGTAATTTTCCAGTTGACTCCATGTCCATAATTGCAATATCAACTCCAGTTGCCTGCCCTACTGTTCCCGGGATTCGTTTTCCGGGAGGCATTGGGCTGGAAGACATCTGGTGAGAGGCTTCCGTCATTCCGTAGGCTTCTAAGACAGGCGCACCGAAACGTTTCTCCAGACGCTCAAATACTGCAGGAGCCAATGCCGATGAACAGGACCGTATAAATCGAAAAGACTCATGTGGTGCATTTTCTTCGTCGGCTCGCATAAGTAGGATCTGGTGAATGGTGGGTACAGCGGAGTACCAGGTTGCGGAGTTGATTTTCTGCAATTCCCAGAAGTTAGATGCCGAGAAACGTGGAGGTATAACAAGCGAGCCACCAGAGTTGAGAGTTGAAAGTGACGCGCCCATCAGACCATGTACATGAAATAGGGGCATTACGATTATAGATGTGTCTTCTGGTGTGAGTTCGTAGTGAGTTTTTATGTTGTCGATTGACTTCATTAAGTTGGCGTGGGTTAGCGGAACGCCCTTGGGTCGGCTTGTTGTACCAGAGGTGTGTAGAAACAGTGCTACGTCTTCTTCTGAGGGAGGTTTTGGGTCAGAGGATTTGGTCCAGGGTTTGCCATTTTCCTCCAGTACGAGCGATCCATTGTCAAGAGATGTGTCAACAACCGTAATGCCAAGTTCATTCGCTGCATCTCGGCCTTTATGAGCGCCTTGAGGGACAATTGCTAGCTGAGAATTCGCGTCTTCCATGAAAAATTTGAACTCTTCTATTGTGTATTCCGAGTTCAAGGGTGCCGCTACGGCACCTGCTTGCGCCACCGCCAGGAAGAGGATCATGAACTCGAGTGAATTTGGCAGGATAATTGACACCGGTCTTCCGGGTATGACTCCTGCTCCGGCGAGGATCCCGGCTACACGTTCGATTTCGTCTGCGTATTGTGAATAAGAGATCGTTGGGCCATCGGGGATGATAATTGCATCATTGGATGGATTGGATGGGTTGAGAAGATGTGGGAGTGTGTTTGAAGACATAAGTACCAAAATGAGTGTTTGTTAATCGAAACTCAAGTCACCATGTAGCAGGGTTGAAAATATGCACATGGGATTTTCAGAATTGTAGTACTGCGAGGATTGTCTTGGGTTAGTTATATATACCGAGTAGCCAAAATTTTGGATTTATGTAATCACCTTGGAGCTACACGGTTATTCGTCCCATGTCCATGTTGTTGTGGCTATTAATGGGTGTTCGCGGTCGACAAGAACATGACCTGTACGGGCGATACCATTTTCAGCTAATCGTGCGGCATCAACCGTCGATGTTTGTGGCTCGACGCAAATAGCATGTTCTGGTGAATAAAGCATAAAGTGTGTGATGGTATCTGATCCTGAAATTTCTAGGCTCAGCTCAGGCCAAGTTAGTGTCACTTTGCCTTTTGGAGCTCGAAGAAAACAACCATCGATATCTCCTGGCATTAAACGGATTCCTTTTCTAAGTTGATTCGTCATGTTCGAATCAACCAAATTACCTGTGGCAGTCATAGTTTTATCGAGTTCCCATTGATCAGATACTTCCGCATTGATCTTGACCGTATCTGACCCCAGGGATCTGTTAAACCATGGATGCCAACCTAGGCCTCCAGGGAATGATTTATTTTCATCATTGTCAGCAAACATTTGCATTGTCTGAACAAGAGATTGTCCTTGGAGGTAGATAGAGTATTTTATGTGTCCTTTGAACGGCCATGGCTTCGACAAATTGATCGACATTTCAATAGAGAGATCAGTAATTGAATCGATTTGCCATTTGGATTCTCTAACTAAACCGTGGATAGCATGGGGGGGAGAGTTTAATGGAATTTGGTGAATACCGTTAGGTGTGACAAGTTTGCCGTTCCTGATTCTGTTAACCCAAGGAGCCATCACGAAGGATCCTTCACCGGGAGGGAGTCTCGTTGGATTGTGGTTGTTAGCATCACCAGAAAGTAACTCATAATGCCGATCACCTTTTTTTACTTTTATCGACCGGAGAGAAGCTCCGGCTTCAGGAGATATAGTTACCTGTGCGTAATTGTTTTTAATCTTGATGTTTTCGGGCATTATTGATTCTTAAGGTCAATTCGGAGCTATTATTTGGGGGGTATATAGGTTTTACGGGTATATCGAGAGCATAGCTTCTATACGCCTACATACAAGGTCAAACACATGTATTTTGAGTAATTGACCGTGGCAGATAAATATATCGGATCAAAAAACGAGGAGAGACGGATGTTCGAAGTATTTCCATCCCCGGTGAACACGACTGTTCACTTCGCTCATGTGGCGTATCGAATGGAGGAACGTTACGCTCTTCGAGATCCAGAAGTGAACTACTTTCAAACTTGGACCTCCGAAGAGACGATGCGTCGCATCGATGATGCAGACGTGTTTGTTGTGTCTGGATTCTGGGATGACGATTTATTGGAACGAGCTCCAAAACTTAAGTACATTCAGTCGGTTGGAGCCGGTTTCGACCAGTTTCCCCTAGATGAGTTGTCGAGGCGTGGAATCGTGCTTGCAAATGCAGCAGGAGTTAATCAGAACGCAGTAGCCGAACATGCTATGTCGTTGATGCTTGGATTGAATCGGCATATTCACATTGGACGCGATAACCAAAATACTCACACCTGGCGCGGAATGCTTGGTGATATCACAAAGCGGGAAGATGAGTTAATTGGTAAGACTCTTCTGATAATTGGCATGGGGACTATAGGGTCAAGATTGGCGCGTTTTGCTAAAGCATTCGATATGCGTGTGGTTGGTACTAAGCGTAATCCCGGTACAGTAGCTACACAAATAGATGAAGTATTTACTCCTGATAAGTTGGATGAATTAGTTCCACAAGCCGACTTCGTTGCGTTGACTTGCCCACTTACCACTGAGACTAAAAACATAGTAGATGCACGGGTTTTGGAAGCGATGAAATCTACAGCTTACTTAATCAATGTTGCTAGAGGACAATGTGTTGAAGAACCAGTGTTGGCAGAGGCATTGAAGTCTGGTCAGATCGCTGGTGCAGGTCTTGATCATTTTTGGGATGAGCCACTTGGCGAAGGATCAGTCTTGTGGGACCTGGAGAATGTGATCATCACACCCCATACCGGGGGAGAAACTCGAATGTATGAAGAGCGTTTGATAGATATCTTGGATGACAACCTTGCTCGTATATGGAATGGCCGTTCAGATCTTCGTAACCAGATCGTTTAATTGTTGTTCCTGCGTGCTGGCGTATGGTCTGCAATAGAGCGTTTATTTACATCAATCTAGGGGTAAGCAAAATGGCAAATAGGCTTGACGGTAAGGTCGCTTTGATCACAGGGGGTAATAGCGGCATAGGCGAAGGTACAGCTCAACTATTTGCACGTGAGGGTGCGAGGGTGATTCTGATGGCTAGACGTGAACAGGAAGGCATGGCGGTTGAAGCTTCTATCAGGAGTAAAGGTGGAGATGCCAAATTTATTGAATGCGATGTATCTGATGAAAATGCGGTTGATGCGGCTGTGATAGAGGCAATTCGTACATATGGGACTATAAATATATTGTTCAATAACGCAGGTCATGGAGCAAGTGGCAACTTTCCTGACGAGGTAGCTGAAGATTTTCAGCGAGTAATTAACGTTAATTTGAATGGAACTTTTTATATGAGTCGCGCTGTTTGGCCTCACCTCATTGAAGCAGGTGGCGGTGCCGTAGTAAATATGTCATCACTTGCTGCTCAAAGAGGCGCAAGTCCGAGAATGGTTGATGAATTCGGCTCGACATCGTCTTCATATTGGGCCGCTAAGGCTGGAGTAGATGCTTTAACTCGCTATATGGCAGGAGTTGGTGGTAGAAGCGGAATAAGAGTCAACGGAGTAAGGCCGGGTCAGATAATGACCCCTCAAGCGACACGTGGAACAATTAACGATCCGGATGGAGGGCATCACGCTTTCGAGAAGATGTTTGATTTAATGCAAATTACACCCGGTCCGGGCTATCCAGAGGATGTGGCGAATCTTGTACTTTTCCTAGTTTCCAATGAATCTCGTTTCATTACAGGAGAAATTATCAATGTTGATGGAGGTGTGGCGGCAAAGTTATAGAGGCCGCCACTATTAGAATTCACATTAATCGCGGCGTGTATATTTGCGTCTAATAAAGTTTGACCCAGCTCGATCCTCGGGTATGTAGCCAAGTGTTTTTTTCAAATGTTTGATATCGAATATCTTCCAGGCGTTATCAGAAGTTGCATTGAAAATGTCATATCGGTGGGATAGAGGAGCCTCAATACAAAGATCCATGATTTGTGCTGTGTCTCGGTGACTCAGCCATAGTGAAAGAGCGTAGGGAGAAAATGTGGGGTCATCATCTTCAAGTACCCATCCAATCCTTAGGTGGAACGAGCTCAATTCGTGATAGTCGTTATAGTAGCTACCTAGAGATTCGCCGTATGCCTTAGAGACGCCGTAGTAACTGTCGGGTCGTATCATGCACTTTTCAGTTAAGAGTTCATAGTTGTCTTGTTCTAACAGATGGAAGTTGCCGTCGTTTATGTGCTTCCAAGGTGCATCAAGGTAAAATCCGCCTTCGGCATGGTTGGAGCTAGCGCATATGACTCTTTTCACACCTGCCAGTTTTGAAGCTTCGAATACATTGTAAGTGGCGATTAAATTGTTTTTCAGTATCGAGTCCCAAGACCCCTCCGGTGACCGATCGGCTGCTAGATGAATAACAGTATCGATTAAATTGAATGCAGGAATGATCGCTTCTAGGTTATCGAGATTCGCTACCGTTGATGGCACGCCATCAGCAGCGCGGAGGTCTAGGGATGAAAACTCATATTTATTGCCGAGCCTGTTGATTATGATCGAACCAATCAGGCCAGCGCCTCCGGTAATCAAAACTTTTTTTGTATCAGTCATTTAATTGAAAATAAGCTACTACATCATGCTATTTTTGTTCGAGCTTTAGTTCGTCATCCTGTTCAATATTTGGTATGCAGTCCTAGAAGCGGTGTTCGTTTGGTTTGAAACTGGCTTCATAGTAATCAGTGACGTTTGTTCCAGGTTGAGCCAATTCGTCAATCAGATTTAGTTCGTCATTACTCAGCTTTAGATTTATGGCTCCAAGATTATCTTCTAGTTGTTCGATTGTTCGCGGTCCAATGATTGGAGCCGTTACACCAGGTTGATCCATGACCCATGCTAATGCGATTTGAGCAACTGTTGCTGCATGCGCTTCAGCAATTGGTTGAAGCGCGTCTGTTATGTCCATGACCTCATGACTAAACCGCTTCAGTTTTCCTGGATCTGTTTCATCACCGAATCTAGTACCTGTACGTTGATTTTTTGTCCGTTTGTACTTTCCAGTTAATCCTCCTCCAGCCAGCGGCGACCATGGGATGAATGCCATCCCATAGGTTTGGCACATTGGTATGTGCTCGCGTTCAGCTCGCCGATCGGTCAAATTAAAAGGTGATTGGTCGCTTGCAAATCGTACTGTTGAGTGTTTTTCTGATGCCCAAAGGGATTCTACTACTTGCCATGAACCGAAGTTGCTTGTTCCTGCATATCGAATTTTTCCTGCTGAAACCAGATCATCCATGGCTCTAAGCGATTCATCTATAGCGATATGGGAGTCTGGTCGATGTAATTGATATAGATCAATGTATTCAGTTTTTAGGCGCCTTAGGCTATTTTCGCAACCTTCTATGATGTGCAGTCGGCTATTCCCTATGTGATTAGGGTGCTCTGACATCCGACCATTTACTTTGGTAGCAAGAAAAATTTTGTCACGGCTAGCGTTACGTTTCAGCGCCTCGCCCACGAATTCTTCAGATGCACCTTTGCCATAAACATCGGCGGTGTCGAGAAAATTTATTCCATGATCGATAGCTTGATCTATGATTTCACAGGTGTCATTTTGGTCCGTTTTTTGACCGAACATCATACAGCCCAAAACCAGAGGACTTATGTATACCCCTGTTCGTCCGAAAAGCCTGTAATTCATATTGTCCTTTTCTTGAAATAAACCCGGATATAACGAATTATCAAACAAGAATAGTTTAATTATTTGTATTTACGTTGCTAGTCACTTTTTCAATTGCTGTCGTGATTAACTAGCTAGGGTAGCCGTTCTTTCACCATTAACGCAGCAGCCGTCAAACCTCCGGCGTCCAATAGTGTGTTTCCTTCTGAATCAGCTGTCGAGCTCATCGATATGAAAGCCGTTTCATGAACATAGACCGCCATTGCTCCTATGCCACCGGTTTTCACATCCATTAAGTAAGAATCAGATCCGATTAATCCTTGCTGAATCACAGCTAGATCCCCTATTTGTTCCTGTAGTTGCTCTGTAGTGATTAAAGCGGACGCGAGGGCTGAGTTATATAAAAGCAGGGCTTGTTCATTTGTTTCAAACTGAACAATTTGTATTATTAGTGAATCTCCAGGTGATGGTTCATCTGTGCTATCGACGGTACGGAAAACCTCGATTATGCAGTTGTTGTCGGCACCACTTTCCGCGAGTCCTGGAATAGCGTTACTGTCCAAGGCCTGCGCACGTTCTATCAATCCGGCTACTCCAGTTAGATTTTCTATCATATTGGAGTCTATAAATCCTTGGCATGATTCATAGGTTCCAGCAGAGGTATCTGAAGGTGCCGATTGGTTTGCACATGACATTGCAAGTAGCACGATCACACAGATCATACTCATAAGGATGATCTGTGTGTAGCTGTTAGCTATATGTTGATAGGTATCAGAGTTTTTCAAATAGATTCACCATAAGTTGTGTGGCTCATTTACCTTTTCGGGATATTAGATCCTCAACTACTTCTGGTTCGGCTAAGGTGGATGTGTCTCCAATTGTGTCTATTTCGTCTGTCGCTATCTTTCGCAGAATTCGCCGCATGATTTTTCCTGATCGTGTTTTAGGTAAAGCTGGAGCCCAGTGAATTACATCCGGGGATGCGATGGGTCCTATGACCGACCGAACCTGTCCTCGGAGAGTTTGTTTGAGTTCCTCCGAATATTCTTCGCCAACGTTTAATGTCACGTACGCGTATATTCCTTGCCCTTTTATGTCATGTGGGAATCCGACTACGGCGGCCTCGGCTACGGTGTTGTGGAGCACAAGGGCGCTTTCTACTTCAGCGGTGCCCATTCGGTGTCCAGATACGTTTATAACGTCGTCTACTCGTCCGGTCACCCAGTAATATCCATCTTCGTCACGGGTCGATCCATCTCCAGTGAAGTAGTATCCCTTGTAAGTATCAAAGTAAGTGTTTTCAAATCGTTTATGGTCTCCGTATAAAGTTCTCATCTGCCCAGGCCAACTGGCTTTGAGGGCAAGAACGCCTGAAACACCGTCACCTTCAAGAGGATTGCCGCTTTCTGGATCGAGAATCTCCGGTTCTATACCGAAAAATGGAACCGTTGCCGCACCTGGCTTAGTTGCAATGGCACCTGGAATCGGGGTTATCAAGATTCCTCCAGTTTCGGTTTGCCACCATGTGTCGACTATTGGACAGCGCTCTTTTCCTACATGAGTGTAGTACCACCGCCATGCTTCAGGGTTTATCGGTTCTCCTACAGAACCTAGCAACCTTAATGAGGGCATTTCATATTGATCCGGATACTCGTTTCCAAGTCGTGCAATTGCTCTGATTGCTGTTGGGGCTGTGTAGAACTGATTCACATTCCATTTTTCTACAATCTGCCAAAATCTATCTGGTCCAGGGTATGTCGGTATACCTTCAAACATGATCGTTGTTGCGCCATTGGCTAGTGGCCCGTAGATGATGTACGAATGTCCGGTTACCCATCCGATATCCGCGGTGCAGAAGTAAATATCGCCATCGTGGTAGTCGAAAACGTACTTGTGGGTTTGAGATGCATAAACCATGTAACCACCCGTAGTGTGCAATACTCCCTTGGGGCGGCCTGTCGAACCGGAGGTATAGAGAATGAATAGAGGGTCTTCTGATTCCATTGCTTCTGCTTCAGATTGATCTGATGCATCTGCCATGACATCTGCGTACCAGAGGTCGCGACCGTCTTTCATGTTGTGTTCGACATTTTTACTTCCCGTAATTCTTTCGACGACTATGCACGTATCCACAGCTTTGCCCATTTGTTTTTCAGCCGATTCCATTGCTTCGTCTGCAACAGTTTTCATTTGAACTGGCTTGTCGCCTCGGTAGGTTCCATTGCATGTTATGAGAGTAGTGCAAGATGCGTCGGCAATACGATCTGCAAGAGCATCGGCTGAGAATCCTCCGAACACAATGGAATGAATAGCCCCGATATGTGCACAGGCCAACATTGCAACAGCAAGTTCAGGAATCATCGGGAGGTATATAGAAACTCGATCGCCCTTTTTCACACCACGAGACTTTAGGACATTGGCGAATTTACTTACTTCTTTGTGGAGTTCCTTGTACGAGATTTCACGTTGCTCTCCGGGTTCATTGCCTTCCCATATAATGGCAGTTTGGTCGCCGCGAGTGCTTAAATGACGGTCGAGGCAGTTGTAAGCGATATTAGTCTGTCCGCCTTCGAACCACTTTATTGATACAGGACCTTTGCGTACGTCATAGTTAAATTCCCGCACCCTGTCCCATTTCTTGAACCAGTGATATTCATTTGCTTTTTCTGCCCAAAATGCATCAGGATTGGAAATCGAACGATTGTATTCAGACTTGTATTCATCCAGGCTCTTTATGTGGGCGTCCGCGCTGAATGATTCTGAGGGTGAATAAAGTTTTAAATCAGACATCAGTATCTCCAGTTTTATAAAGGTCACTTTTTGTTTTAGTGAGTTTGATGTTCAAAAAGATTATTGAATTATTAGGTTATTTGTATGATTTTCAAGCGAAGGATACAGATTCACGGAGCATTTGCTAAGTCATAAAACATATTTTGAAGTCTTCAGTGATCGGTTATAGCGGTTACCAGTCTTGTGTTGCAAACAATCTTTTCACGACTGGACGCCCATTAGACGAGCCGATGTGTTTCCAAGGATTGCGTCCATTTGGTCGGCATCAAGAAAATTGCAGTATTGTCGGATGAAATCTATATTTTGGCGGTAGCTCCAATAGCGCATGATCATCGGCATGTCTGTTCCCCACATCAGACGGTTAGCACCCAGGCGTTCTACACATTCCAATATCGTAGGATGTACCTGGGTCATTGGATAGTCCCATATAGTTCCGAGCGAGATGGGGAACAGCATTTGCAGATGCAGGTTTGGATTTTCAAATGGAGCCCAGATTTCTTCAGGCAACACGAGTTTGTCTTTTTTTATGAAGTGTGGCCATTCAAGTCCATGTGTTAGTACAACTCTGACGTCTGGATACCTGTTTACCCATCGTCTAAGTGTTTTGAGTTCTTCGATATAACTTTCCAGCCTTGGATCTACCCGGCCTTTCAGTGAGAAGAAGACCGGTATTTTGAGCTCGGAAATGCGGTCCCAGAATGGACGAAAATCATCACCGTCCCAAGTTCCAGTCTGGCCATAAAGGTTTAGTTGCGGGGAGAGAAACTGTAAACCTGAGAGACCTTGCTGAAGGATTGCCTTTTCGACTTTCTGCACTGATTTATCTGGATCGGCGGTGATCAGCCATTCCTCCACATGGGCTAAACCCATCAAGCGTCCTGGAAACCGTTTTACACAACTTGCAATGAAGTCATTACCTATTCCCAGATACGGCGTCCGGTGTAGGAGTGCCTTTTCAACACCGGCGTAATCCATTTCTGCTACCAACCTATCGGGAGGGTATGACATGTCATTGATTTGTGGAGGTAAATACTGTTTAGTGTAGGTTTCGCCGTTGACAGTCCATTCGAATCTACCATTTTCTGCAGCGTGAAAATCTGAGTTTTTGACTCCAGATAATTCGGAACTGTTGGCCGAATCAATCAATGCTTCATTATCACCGATAGCACCATCTCTGACTCTCCATACCGGTTGATGGTTGCCGGAAATAGCTAGTTGCAGGTGTCGCCGGAGCTGGTTTGGATCTGAGAACCCTGCTGAACCCCTCAGTGAAGGAAAGCAGTATGCATGTCCATCGAAAATCATCGGAATCTTTCAGTTGATTTGCGAATCCGCCACACCTACAGTGGTGGCAGTTTTACGCCAAGTATTACCCTTAGGTAGTTGATGTTATGGGCTAGGTAGTCGTCTATAGCTAGATCGAGATTTCCGCCGATCGCTTCGAAGCCATCATCACCTTCGCGTGGGCCATCCATATCCAAGACGACCCAGCCTTTATAGTGTCGGCTTCTCAATAATTCCATTACAGATGGGAAGTCCACACCTCCCCCGCCCATATTGTGATAAACGCTAGCTTTAGTATGCTGTTCGCGTGTTGGGGTAGTGTTGTTCCCGCGATACTTTGCGTAGGTGTCCTTAAGGTGTACTTCGGCGATGCGAGGTAGGTAATCACTCATGACTTGGACCGGGTCCATTCCGCCAAGGCAAAGGTGTCCGGTGTCAGGGGTGAACCAGACGTAGTCAGGGTCTGTGCGGTCGAGCATAGCTCGGACCTCGTGTTCGCGTTCTACAGGACCCCAGATGTGTGGATGAGGGGCAAGCCGAATACCCATATCGATCGTCTGGCGACCAATTTCGTTTAGGGTGTCGGCAAGAGTTTTTAGCTGTTCTTCTGTAGTTTCACCTTCCGGGCGAGCACCCATGTTGCATTTCCAGAGATCACAGCCCAAAGGTTGAAGGAAGTCACGGGCGAATGCCACGTGATCTTCGATTGTTTTTTCAGTTTCTTCCGGGTCGATGAAATTTGTCGACTGGTCCTTTGCTCCATTTGAGACATCTATAAGCGTGATGTTCGCTGCGGTGAATTTTTCCTTGAGTGCCAGTGGGTTAGAACGGTGTTGTTCTATTTGTTTCGCATATGGTTCTATACCTTGTAAGCCAAGGGCAGCAATTCGTTTGATTCCCCATTCAATAGAGTGGCGGGCGTCCCAAAGAGAACTGGTAGAGCCATAAAGTATGTCCGGGTTTTCAGGATCTAAGGACTGGTGAGATGCCGTGGACATGAGTGCTTCCTCCAACTTGTTCTGAGGTCGAGGGACGATCTAGCTTTATTGACCATTGCTGAATGGAGCGATACTAACACCTGATTCGCCTATATATGTGAAGCTAACCTTTTGATTATTAGAAGAAAAGTCTTGGCGTTGTGAAGCGGTGGAACCCAAAGCAATTATTGGTGGAGCTGGAGGGATTCGAACCCTCTACCTCTTCAATGCCATTGAAGCGCTCTCCCAATTGAGCTACAGCCCC
>VFGZ01000041.1 GCA_009392215.1 SAR202 cluster bacterium
AACGGCTACATACAGGCGATGATTGAGGCTGTCAGCAAGCAAGGATGATGCGTGATTTACGCTTTCATCAGACATCAACGGTAAGCAACAGGTTAAAAGTTACAAGTCGATAAGCAATGCAGAGGTCCGTGATATTATCCGAACATATAGTGATGTTTAGGCTTCACATGCGTAACGGGCAATCTCTTTTTCACCGGCTTCTAGGCTGCCCACATAATCAACCAGAATAATATCCACTGTATTTTCTACTGCGCTTCCCAGACCGCAGGATATTGATTTGAATGTCTGTGCAAATCCTTCTAATGCAAGTCCGTCCTGAGATGGGAATCGTAACTCCAATCTGTCAGGACCGTAGATTATTTGCGATTCAAAATTGGTGTTAGCAGTAATTAGTTCAATCCCTATCAGATAATTCATTATCTTCAGAGCTTCTTCTTGATCAACTGGTGTCAAATGGAAGAAATGGTTGTTACCGAAAACGATGTTTTTACCAATTGAGTTTGAATTGCATGGACTTGCATATCTTTGTAGCACTTTGTCAAAATTATTATCTTCTGTTATCACATATGTTAGATTTTTATTAGGTAAAGCATATTTGTTCTGGAAACACGCCAGTTCCATAAACCTTTGATCATCGAAAGATCGGAATGTAAAGTCCGCTTGTTCGTCAGAAGTATTGATTTTTGCTCCAGCGCGGATTTCATAGGCTCCAGATTCTTGCCTTAGCTGGATCGTAACCTTGGATTCGTCTGTGAAATAGTTATTTTTTACGTAAAGATCTACCACTTTTTGAGCCTGCTCTTGAGTGACCGGCGACAGATAAATGACAGCATTGTCGTGATAGCTAAGCTGTTCGTAGGAAACTTCAGAGGTGCAGCCAATTACCAGTATTGTACTGAGCAGAATCGGTATCACATAGAACATTCTCTTGGGCATCTAACCTCCCATCGCCCCGCCCGGGGTAACACGTACTTTTAATTCAATTTTCTATGTTTGAGCGTAAGCAAACTACTTCAACAGATCAAGAGCTAGAAAGTAGTTGAATTTTCAAGTTTCGTTTTGCGTTGTCGTTATCATTAGCAATCACGTTAATTTGCTACTTAGGCCCTAATCCACCAGCTTTCTTGTCGGAGATAACGCATGGTCCCCCATATTGTTCGCTACGGATTGCTTTCTACCGCACAGATTGGACTCAACGCCCATCTGCCCGCATCAAGAGAATCTGAAGCATCCGAGATTGTTTCTATATCATCTCGGACGGTTGAAAAAGCTAAACAAGCAGCGGAAAGGCACGATATTGACAGGTGGTATGGATCTTACGAAGAGCAACTGTTGGATCCAGGCGTCGATGCAGTTATAAACGCCCTTCCAAACAGCATGCATTGTGAGTGGACTGTTAAAGCGGCTGAAGCCGGTAAGCATGTTTTATGTGAAAAGCCGTTGGCTGTTTCTGCCGCAGAGTGTCAACGTATGATCGATGCGGCGAATGCAAATAATGTTGTGTTGGTTGAAGCATTCACCCACCGTTGGAATCCTCATATGCGAAAAGCACGTCAACTGGTAGCCGAAGGGGCGATTGGCGAGATTCAAACGGTTGACAGCGCGCTTTGCTTTAATGTTATTGAACCTGAAGGCAATATTCGATTTTCCAAAGCGTTGGCGGGTGGAGCTCTCAGGGATGCGGGGAGTTACGCTGTATACGCGATTAGGTTTGTCATGTCTGCAGAACCAACAAATGTCATTGGGTACTCCCATGACTCAGGGAACTGGGGGATCGATACGACCTTTGCGGGAACAATGAAATTTAGTAATGGCGCAATCGGGAATATAACTACTAATATGCAGCAGCCATTTCGTTGTTTCATCACAATTCACGGTTCATATGGACGAATAGAAATTCCTAATATGTTTGACGACTCGGGACCTATCGTGATCAAAAAAGGTGACGGGCGAACCAGTCAAGACGACCAAGTGATCGCTGTTCAGGCACCGAATAGATTCCTTGTCCAGTTGGACGAGTTTACCCGGTGTGTTCTTGGTGCAAAGAAACCTGAGTTTCCGGCGGAAGACGGTCTTGCTAATACGGCTGTTTTGGAGGCTTTTTACCAATCGGCGAATTCAGGCGCTTCCGTTTCGCTTGCTATTTGAATAACTCCGTCACTATAAGTTTTGATTTGTTGTGGTGATGTACTTCATGCCGCTTATTGATAGTTACCGACAGGGTGATCGGATGTAAGATGCGCCGGATGTATATATTCCAACACTACAATTCATCAGAGATTTTTAATTATGTATCCAAGTGATGTTCGACAGAAACTAGCATCTGGAAACCCAGTTCTCGGCACAAGCATGTTTACCAGAGAGCCGTTTGTAGCTCAATCGATTTACCAGACTGGGGCTGATTGGGTATGGATTGACCAGGAACATCAGCCGGTGGGCACCGAGTCGGTCGGAACTATATGTGTCCAAGGTCGTGAAAATGGTAGCGCCCCAGTCATACGTGTTCCTTATAACAATCCCGGTGATATTAAGAAGGCCTATGACGTGGGAGCTGTGGGCGTGATGGTTCCTCAAGTGGATACGCCTGAAGATGCCAAGAATGCTGTGAAATGGGCGAAATACCCTCCAGTTGGCCAGCGAGGTATAGCTCCTTTTTTCGCTGGATATTTGGGCGTCTCTGCTCAGGACATTATCGATAATGCGAACGATGAGACAATTCTTATGCTGCAAATGGAGAGCGTAGAAGCTTACGAAAACCTTGATGAGATCCTTGCGGTTCCAGGATACGAAGTGTTACTCGTTGGTCCTACCGATCTATCTGCATCTTTAGGGGTTAACGGCGATATCCATAATTCAAAGGTGGAGAACATAATGGCTGACGTTGCCCAAAGAAGCAAAGGTAGCGGTAAGTTTCTTTCTACAACGTTTGCGGATGTTGAAGATTGCCGTAGGTGGATAGGTGAGGGTTATCAGATGATGAATGTTTCTAGCACCCTTGCTTTGGGAACCATCAAAACGAAGCAGATATTTAGTGAGTTAAGAGAACAATTCAAAGTCTAATTTTGTCTAGGCAATGTTCAATTGCCATTTCATCAGCGCAGGAGGTTAACGAATGCTAACGATATCAGCTAATAAACTTGGAGGAATTTGCCTGATCATCGGGCCCCTGGGGGCAACAATATTTTTTATATTGCTGACCATGGTTTTCGGAGATTCCAATATTGAGCCAACGGAATTTTCAAAAACAGCTGTCGATATAGCCGGTAGAACATCACTCGAAACTTTAATTGCTTTGCTCCCCCCGATTTTTCTTGTTCTGACTTTGTATGGATTATCAGTACTTCGATCAGATATGAATAGCGGTGACGCGGTGTGGGGTTTAGCGCAAATGATGTTTGCCGTGGGTGTTTTTTCCTTCGTTGTCGCATCCGCATTAACTAAACCCCTGGAATTTGGGCTTGATTTGTCTAATGGAGAAACGATGGCTGCCCTAAACGGAGCGGTCAGTAGCTATGGGGGATTGTTATTTACGGTCGGGACAATATTGATAGCACTGGTTTATGCTTCAAATAAAGAAGGTGGTTTAAAAATCGGCGCCTACATAGTTGCACTGGTGTTTTTAGTTAGTTTGGTGGTGCAGGTAATCAGTTGGATAGATACCAGCGTTTGGTCGCTCACCGCTAGTGTGGCCGGTATTTCATATATTGTCGTATCTGTATGGAATGTTTTCGTGGGCAGAGATCTACTGAAAAAAGCGTAATTCTTTTTTCAGTTAGTAATGGTGAATAAAAAAGCCGAGGCCAAATAAGTGTCTCGGTTTTTTTATTTGGCAGTTAGTGATAGGTTAGTAAGTAAGTATTCTTTCCAGCGGGTATCTTTCAAATTACATGCGCAGTGCAACTCGCTGAGCTTGCGTTCCTTGTTCTTTTCCGTGCCACTCTGCAAATTCGAAAGCTTCGTTGATCTTTTCCAGTGGGAAGTGATCTGAAACAACATCCATCAACTGATATTCATTCTTGGTTTTTACAAGAAACTGTAAAGCTGCTTCGATTATCCAGGGGTTGTAGTGGACTGTTCCAATCCATTTGGTTTGATTCCCGATTATCTTGCCAGCCGGAATGTCCAGCCTGCCTCCTCCGATGTTTCCAATGTCGAGGTAGGTTCCGTTGATCCGTACCATGTCGAGCCCTTCGTAAGTAGCCGCAGCGACTCCAACCACCTCTACTACGATGTCAGCGCCTATACCATGCGTGAGTTCGCGAACACGCTCAACTCGTGATTCTGCCGTTTTGTACTCTGACATAGATATCGTGGACGTAGCGCCGCATTTCATTGCACGGTCTAGCCGGTGTTGCTGTCCGTCAATCACTATTACCTGGCTTGCTCCTCGTTCAGCAGCGATAGCTGTAGCGTAAATGCCTAAGCCCCCTGCACCTTGGATAACGACTGTATCTCCAAATGCGACACCTACGCGTTCCAGTCCGAACAAAACTTGAGCTAGGGCGCAATTGACTGCTGGCACTGCCTCGCTTGGAAGTTCATCAGGAACCTTGTATGCATAGTGTCCAGGTTCAAGATAAAAATATTCTGCCATTCCTCCGTTGCAGTATGGGTATTCGTCTAATCCAACCATGTTTCGTCTTTGCCTGAATGTACAGGCGTGATGTTCACCACGAATGCAGTGATAGCAACGGTGGCATGGGAAGAAAAACGGAAATGCAACTCTGTCACCTTCATTTAACGAACGCCGAAGGGAGTCTGTGTTGATTCCTTTTCCCAGCGAATGGACAATGCCAGTGAACTCGTGCCCGAGTACGCGTCGTTTGGATAAGGGTGGTCCATCTCCATCACCTCGCCAACCATGCAGGTCTGATCCGCAAATTACGGCATCAGTGTTTTTGATCAATATCCCACCTGGTTCAATTTCTGGCGTGGGAAGTGATTCCAACTCAAATGGTTTTCCCGGTTCTGTAAAGACTGTTGTAAGGCCTTTGGGCATCTGAAATTCTCCGTGTGACAGGGTATGCGACCTAGGTCCATTCCTGCAGTGGCAATGATGTTTTCGGTTTGTTACTAGATAGCAGATCTATTACAACTGCACTGAAATATCGAAACGCAATGTAACCCTAATGGACCCCGATCGTCTACAAAGGGGATGTATACTCCGTCCGTTTTATTGATCCATCATTAACAATTTTGGTGATTTGTCACCGGTTATGTTGAACAAATTTTAGAAAGGGCACAAAGTTTTGCTTGAACGTTTTCACGTACCTAGCGATGAGGCCATCCATGTTAATAAACAAGATATGCATGCGACGGTGGTTGATATCTTTTTGAAGATGGGTATGCCCCCTGATGAAGCTGAAGTAGCGTCAGATGTTCTTGTTTATGCGGATATTAGAGGCATCGAGACTCACGGCGTTTCTAATATGTTGCGCAACTATGTTAAATCTTTTGGGGAAGGCGGGATTAACCCGACGCCTAATCCGAAAATTGTCCGTGAGATGCCGGCTGCAGCTACTTTGGATTGTGACGGCGGACATGGTTTGGTGGTTGGTCCAATGGCGATGGAAATGGCGATTGAACGCGCCAAGGTTTATGGAATTGGGACGATTACCGCGAATAATGGACGTCACTTTGGTGCGGCCGCCTATCATGCTGCGATGGCGATTGACCATGACATGATTGGATTGGCCATGACCTCGGGCGGAATGAGTGTAGTTCCTGTGGACGGATCCAAGCCGATGTTTGGGTTGAACCCAATAGCAATCGCGATTCCGACCCGGCATGAAGCTCCTTTTATATTTGATGCTTCTATGAGTTCGGTAGCTGGCAATAAGATTGTATTGGCAAAACGGTTGGGTGTTCCAGTAGCACCGGGATGGATTACCGGGGAGGACGGCGTCCCGATTACTGAAGAGAGTGAAGTTCCAGAAAATTACTTCATGCTTCCGTCTGGTGGAACTCGTGAGAATGGCTCACACAAAGGATCTAGCCTTGGCATCTGGGTCGAGATAATGTGTGGCTTGCTAGGAGCGACTGGGGCTGGTCCGAATCGTCAGGGGGCAGCGGCGCACCATTTCATCGCCTATAACATTGAGGCGTTTACCGACCTTGAGAGCTTCAAGGACGATATGGATACTTACATGAAAGAGATACGCGAAACCCCACCTATTCCAGGAGCTGATCGAGTTCTTTATGCTGGGTTGCCCGAGCATGAGGAAGAAATCGAGCGTAATGAAAACGGGATTCCTTACCACCCTGAAGTTATCGACTGGTTTCGAGGCATAACTGGTGAATTGAATATTGATTGGCGTCTGACAAGTGATTGAATCAGGAGTTTGAAATGGCTAAACGGATCAACAAATGTATTGAGTTACTCGAACAGGGTCAGCCGTATTACACGACGCATCCCTCTGAGTTGAGTTACGAAGCTGGATTGGAGGATTCGCAGACCTGGGCTGATATGCTGATGATGGATTTTGAGCATCATCCCTTTGACACTGTGGGATTGACCAATTACATGCGTGGCCTGAAAGATGGTGGACCTACTCCAAGTGGGCATCCCACTCCTACTGTTTTATGCACGCTGCCATCAAACGCTATTTCACCTGAAGAAGTACGGTACAACGCCTGGCAAGCCCGCCATGTATTGAGCGCAGGCGTCCATGGAATACTTCACACTCATACAAGGACTGCTGAATCAGTCAAGGCATTTGTGCAGATTACTCGATACCCGTTCCAGTCTTTGGGTCGAGACGTAATAGGTGAAGGCCTGCGCGGAGCAGGAGGGCAAAGGCCGGCGAATGATATATGGGGTTTAACTGGTCCCGAATATGCCAAGGTTGCAGATCCGTGGCCTCTTAACCCGAAGGGTGAGTTAATCTTAGGATTGAAGATCGAAGATCGTCACTGTCTCGCAAATGTCGATGATATAGCGGCGGTACCTGGAATTGCTTTTGCCGAATGGGGCCCTGGAGATATGGGAATGTCGTTCATGGATCCAGATGCTCACGACCCTCCGTATCCTGAAGTTATGAACGACGCTCGTAACAAAATCAAGGGAGCATTGGACAAGAACGGTATCGGTTTCTATTCCAGTTGGGCAGATGATGATATGACCATGGAGCAGCGCGTCGACTACTCCATAGATGTTTTGGGTGTAAAGATGATGGGTGCGACTAAGGAGTGGGCAGAATATGGTCGTAAAAAGACTGGTCGTACAATGCCGGTTTAGATGAATTGATGATTTAAGAAAAACTGTAGATTATGTCGAGCTCGTTACTACGAGCTCGACTCGCGTACTACCGTGTTAGCAGAGAGTTCTAATTGTTTAGGAAATAAAGAGATGAAAGTATTGGTAACTGGTGGTTCGGGTATTGTTGGCCACTACGTAATTGACGAACTGTATAAGTTGGGTCACGAGGTCATTAATGCTGATAAATTTCGGATGACAAGTAATCTCGGTCATAGTGGTACTACCGGACAGCTTGCTAGTGCTGATACCGCTATCGAAATGCGAAAAAGTTGGGAACAGAGTCCTACATTTTTTGAAGTCGAGATATCTGACTACGGTCAGGTAATCTCGGCTATGGATGGATGTGATGGGGTCATTTCACTTGCATCTCGTCCTAGTGCAGCACATTATGTTGAGGAAGATGTGGTGCGTACCAACACGATGTCTATGTGGAATGTATGTCGAGCTGCCGAACAACTCAAGGTACAACGCGTAGCCTTAGGTTCTTCATATAACGCTGTTGGTGCTATGGGGACTGCGGCACGTTGGGAACCAAATGAAGTTAAGCCGCCCGAGTATTTTCCGTTGGATCAGGATGTTTATACCAGATCTGAGGACCCTTACTCGATCGCTAAGTGGTTAGGCGAAGAGATCGGTGAAGCTTTCTCTCGTCGCTCTCCGTGGATGGCTATAGCGAGCATGCGGTTTAATGGCATGTGGGATGATGGGTACTTTAAGTATTTACGAGCGAATCCAATCAGTGATCCGTGGGTTCGTTGTCAAGGATTCTGGACTTATTTACATATACGAGATGCCGCCCGAGCATGTGTTAAGGCGGTGGTCAATGAAAATTGGAATGGTCATCATAGATTTTTCCTAAATGCTAAAGATACGATGCTTAACGTCCCAACAATGGAGGCCATCAAAACCGTATATCCTCATGTTCCACTGAAAAAAGAATTTGAGGATTTTGAAGCCCCCATTTCAACACAGAACGTTAAAGAAATAATCGGTTGGGAGCCCCTGTATTCATGGCGAGACGAAGCATTCAAATCGTAGGGGTCAGGAACAGCCTGGTCGGAAACTAATTGTATGTGCGGCGCCTTTGTCTACGTACACCTTGAGGAATATCCATACCGCTTGGAGGGTGGTTTTAGATGGCGCGCTGTTGTTAGCGATTTTATTGAACAGCGTCCAGATCTTCGTAGTCGATTCAATATTCGCCCCACTCAGGATGTGGTGGTTGTTTTTAATGAAGACGGGGGGCCTGTAGCAAAATCAATGCGGTGGGGCCTTATTCCCAATTGGTCCAAAAAAGGAAAGATTTCCCGAAACACTTTTAATGCCCGGTCTGATCGCCTTGCCGAATCTGCAATCTGGAGATATCCGTTAGAACGTAAGAGGGGAATTGTTCTCGCCAGTGGATTTTTTGAGTGGAAAAAATCAGGTGGTGCGAAACAGGCGATGTATATTACCCCTAAAAAAGGCGGGGTTTTTCAATTCGCGGCTTTGTACGATTCTTGGATTAATGAGCTCGGCGAGAAAATTGATTCCTGCGCCATAGTTACAACATCATCAAACGCGTTTATGTCATCAATACATGATCGAATGCCTGTCATTCTAGATAATCAATCTCTTTCCATATGGCTTGAACACGCGAATACTGATCCATACAGTCTGCAATCTTTGTTGACGCCAGCTCCTGAAAATCTGTTGCAAGCGCATCCAGTTTCTGCTGAAGTCAACTCATACAAAAATGATTTCTCTGACCTCATCACACCTATCACGATTTCTAAATCGCAGTGCAGCGATGGACAATTGAGCCTGTTCGACCAATAGGTAATATTTCCTAAAGGAATATGATGCAAAACCCGCCAGACGATAATAAAGACACTGAACCTGAAGACATCACAGATGATGTGCATGGTCCATCTCAACGGGACATTGAACGTTCTTGGGACGGTTACGAATCAGAGCAAGGCGGGCAAGGTACGTACGCTGGCAGTATTATTTGGAAAACTGTGATTGTGATGGTGTCGTTGGTTATATTGGGTTCAATGACTCTTGGGATCATTGGTCCGTTGCTCGGAGGTTCTCAACAGGAGCGACAAATACAGCCTGAACGCGTGGCGGCTAATGTTTTACGTGTGATTGATGGTCGGACGATCATCATCGACGCCGGGGAGGGAGAGCAAACGGTGCGACTGATTGGCATAAAGACTCCCGATTTTGGAGACCCGTTTCATGACTTTTCACGCGAGGTGGTTCAAAGTTGGATTCGAGGAAAATCAGTGATGCTCGAGTCTGATCAACTGGAAATTGATTCTCAAGGCCGACTTTTAAGATACGTCATCTTTGAAAATATCATGATTAATGCGGCGTTGATGTTGAATGGCCTTGCAACTATTGAAACAGAGATTCCGAATGTCCGGTACGAGAGTTATTTGAAACAAATGGAACTGCAGGCACGGGAAGCGGAAGTTGGGATCTGGGATCCAACCTATGGTGATTCTAATCTGAATGCTCCTCAGGCCTTTCACCAAGAATTAAGTGTCTCTCTTGCAAATCGTATTTCAATTTAATGGGAAATAGTGGCCTACAACAAAAACCACTAAGTAAACGGTTTGGATTAGTAATCTCTAACCCTTCTTATCGTCGTCTATGGGGCATTGGCCTTTTGTCCAGGACGATGCACTGGTTGGAAACTGTCGCTTTAGGGATTTTCGTCTTCGAACTCACCGGATCGCCGTTTTGGGTGGGTGTGGTTGGTTTCTTGAGGTTGGTTCCAATGTTTATATTCGGCCCAGTTGTTGGTTTGATTGCGGATCGAATGAACCGGAAGATCTTGATGGGATCTTCAATGGCAATGCTGGCGTGCGTTTATGCCGTTATGGGTCTTTTAGTGGTTACTGGCGATATCGAACTTTGGCATGTTTGTATTGGGGCTACTGTGGCTGGGGTTGTTGGGTCGACCGATTATGTCGTGCGTAGGGCGATGATTGGTGATGTAGTGGGTTCAGATGAGATTTCCACCGCCATCGGTATAGACATGGCAACGAGTAATTTCTCACGTGTAATTGGCCCCCTTGGTGCCGGTGCTTTTCTCGCGACAATTGGTGTGCAGGCGGCCTATTTTTCTGGTGCAGTTTTATTTGGGATTGGAGCGGTAGTGGCATTTTCCATGCCATACGTCGTTGCTCCACTTAAGAGCACTGATGGGCCCTCAGGTTATTTTGTGAATCTTTCAGCCGGGCTCAAGCACGTTCGGGCTGATCGTATCATATTTGTCACAATTATTATCACGATGGTGATGAACCTGTTTGGTTTTCCGTACCAACACATGGTTCCGGTCATCGGATCTGAAACTTTGAAAGTTGGGCCTTTATTCGTAGGAATACTTTTGGCTTCTGAAGGATTGGGTGCAACCATGGGATCCTTGATGATCGCATTAAAAGCACGCCCAGCAGGCTATACAAGAGTTTATTCCATTGGGTCGATTGGGTTCCTCACGGCGATTATTATTTTCTCGTTATCTCCATCGTTTTGGATGGCGCTTCCGGTTATGCTCATCAGTGGTTTTTCGATGTCGGGTTTCGCCACGATGCAGAGCATCATTGTCATCACGTCTGCACCGATAGAGATTCGAGGACGGGTTCTTGGCGTTTTGGCTGCAGCGATTGGTACAGGTCCGTTTGGGGCATTGATTGTTGGTAGCTTGGCTGTTACATGGGGTGCAAATAATGCGGTAACTGCGATAGCTTTAACCGGACTGGTTTTGACGACTCTAACACTAATGGTGTGGCCGGAATTTTTGCGTAATCTGAAGAACTCTGATTAGGCATTAGTCGAAATATTGCGATCACAACCTGGGATGCCGCCGCTGAGGTAGTGCAAATGATCCGTAACATCACAAAAGACTTGTATATATGTTTTTTGTGATTTTGGACCAATCAAGGTAGGAAGATATCGAAACTTACTCGTTGGTAGCGCTTGATATTGATGGAACAATGATCGGTGAAGATCGGGTCGTCAGACCGGAATTGATCAAGGCTATTTCAGATGTACAAGCCATGGGGGCTGTGGTATCTATAGCAACTGGTAGAACGTTAATTCCAGCGTTGCGAGTTGCGGAACAGTCTGGCGTAACTGGCCCGGTCATCTGTTTCCAGGGTGCGATGACTTTTGACCAAATTTCTGAGTCTGAGATTCGTCATATTCGGCTTGATGAGAATATAGCTCGACGGTCGATTGAGTGCCTAACTTCCGTGACACCGGAAGTCATGATGTTTTTGGGTGATGAAATATGGGTGGAGCAACGGACCGCGTGGACTGATGGTTATGGGGAAAGGATGGGGATTGAGATTCGAAATATAGATTCCCTTTTATCAATGGCCGACCACATGCCTACTGCAATTGTTGGTGTTGGCGATTCGGATGTGGTGGGACCGCTGGTTGTTGAACTCAAGTCGAAATTAAGAGGATCGGCCCTAGTGACGCACTCTTTACCAATGTTTTGTGAAATCCAGGCCATCGGTGCGGGTAAAGATTTGGCGTTAGCGCATCTGGCCAGATCGCTTGGAATTGAACAAGCTGCTGTCATTGCTGTAGGTGATGGTAAAGGTGATCAGTCTATGGTCGAATGGGCAGGTTTGGGAGTTGCCATTGAGGGGGGGCATGATGATGTAATTCGATCATCTGATCAATTGATTGCGACTCCTGATAATGGAGGCTTAGTTCAATTTCTCAGAGAGTTAACAGCGGGTGATAAATTTGTTCCCCCAAATGGAAACAACATTTAAATATCTAATATTTTTATTTTCAGACGAGGGTGGGTTTTCTTGAAAGATGTAATAGTACTCGGCGGACTCAACATGGATTTGATTGTTGAAACGCCAAGGTTGGCCGGACCCGGGGAAACGGCAGAAGGAACACGTTTCTACACTACTCCGGGTGGTAAAGGAGGTAACCAAGCAGTTGCTGCGGCACGCATCGCGGAAAGCCCCGGCTCGGTAAGAATGGTTGGACGCATCGGTGATGATAGTTTTGGGGAGCAGATGGGTCAATTTCTGGAACATGAGGGCGTTGATATTTCGTTGTTGCGCAAAACTGTTGGCGTAGCCTCTGGCATCGCAGCAATTTTTATTCTCCCGGATGGTGAGAATCACGTGAATCCGGTTTATGGCGCAAATGGGCTATGTGATCAACAGCAATCTTCCGATGTTGCGGAAGTTCTTTCGACTACAGGAGTGTTGTTGTGTCAGCAGGAGATTCCTTTGGAGGCGACCAGGTCGGCAATTGATGCTGCATCAAAAGCTGGCGTGGTAGTTGTCCTTGATCCGGCACCTGTTCGGGAGGTCCCCGAAGGATTTTATGATTCAGTTACGGTGCTTACCCCAAATCAGGGAGAGGCATCTGCGATGTCGGGTATTGAGGTCGTAGATGCGGTTTCTGCCAGATCCGCTGCTACAGTTATTCGTAATATGGGTATAGAAACAGTGATCGTTACGCTTGGAGATAAAGGTGCATGGGTTGAGTCTGACGGAGTATCTGAGTTATTAGATCCGTTCCTCGTGCCGGTTGTCGCCAGCGTCGCTGCCGGTGACGCGTTTAATGGTGGATTGGGTGTAGGCATAGCCTCTGGTATGGATTTACTTGACGCTGCTTCGCTAGGGATGGCATCAGGTGCGATTTGTGTTTCCAGAGATGGTGCTCAAGAGGCGATGGGATCTAAAACAGAAGTTCTGGCTCTTCTGGATTCAAAAACCGAGTGATGCGTTATTTGATATTTGGTGGTTCCCCGGATATATCGTCGATAGAGGCGATGCCAGCAGCGTCCATAAGCCTGACGAGCCCTTTGTTCAGTCGTGCTGGCAGCCCAGGACCTTCGTAGATGAACGATGTGTACAACTGTATAGCGCTAGCTCCGGAAGCAAGAAGCTTCCAAACTTGTTTAGATGTCGAAATTCCTCCGCACGCAATAATCCCTATGTCTCCGTTTGTCATGGCCTGTACATCAGCGATCATCAATTCAGTGTTTTCAAATAATGGTTCGCCACTCAACCCACCTCGACCAACTTTCAACTGATTACTTTCTATCGGTCGGGTATTTGCGACGATTAGGCCGTCTACTCCTGCATCGATTGCTGTTTCAGCTAATTTCAATATTTCTCTTCGATCAGCATCGCCTCGAGACCAGGGAGGTAGTTTTACGAATAATGGAACGGTTTTCTCGGCCGCCAGGCCCTCGATCAATCCTCTTAGTCTGCCCGTTTCATGGAATATTCGCAGCCCAGCCGTGTTTGGGCTGCTTATATTGAGCTCAACCCCCGCAGCTAGCGATTGCACCCGATGGAAACAATCGAAAATTTCATCTTCTATTGTTCCTGCAATACTTACTAAAATACGTTCTTTCAATCCTTGAGTTCGTTGCAGGCGTTTTATAGCTGGTTCTAAACCTCGTCCGGGGAACCCCATGGAATTAATTAGCGCTTTTTCATTGGGTAGTCTGATAACACGTGGTTTTGGATTACCTGGTCTTGAAGCCAGAGTGATAGTACCGCCGCTTACAAAACCAAAACCTAGGTTCAATAATGACCGGAGGACATTGCAGTCTTTATCGAACCCTGCCGCCAGACCAATTGGTGTAGGCAAAGAGAGGCCTGCAACGCGGGTGTTTAACTTATTGTTTCTTGTGCCATTTGTTAAACGAAACGCATTCCACAACAAAGGAATCGACAGAGTTAGTTCAGCTACCTTGTGTGCCGCTTCAGGTGGGAGGCTAAATATGAATGGCTTTGCCGTCAGGCTGTAGATGTTCGTCGTGTTACTCCATTAAGTCACGATAACTTCTGTTGGATCGATATTTGACCAGGTTAATAATGATGCTACAAGGATCTCATAGAAGTATGATATTAATCACTCCTGATATTAAATTTGCTTACGGTACAGTATGTTTGGGTCTAATCTGTTGTTATGACATTGGAATACCATATCGGCAACTCTGCAACACCTAAGGGACACGCCTTGGTCTACTTCCGTGATGGGTCAAATCCTGATCGGGTCGGGGCCTCATATGTAGTCACGCTACCCGTATCAGTAGATATAAGCAAGTACGTTCCTCCGTTTCTTGCAGGGCAAGTAGAGCAGCTAGGTTCTGGGGACATGTCCTCGTTTTCATTTCCTCCGGCTCCTGAACCAGTTCCCTCAGAAGCTTGGCTACGTGAAACCGCTATTGCTCGAAGTGATGATCTGTTATTTGGTGGAGTGGTGGATCTTGATGACATCACTTCGCTTATGGCAGTTGTTGCTGATATTTCCGAAGAATACGCGGAGCAGTGTGAGAAGTTGGGTATTGGTGCGTCTGATCACGATTCCGAATTCTCAATGACTAATAAAGCCGACGATCGTGAATCCTCTGGCTCCGCTGATACCAAAGTCGCCGATGTTAACGATGTCATGTACAGCATGATGTCTGAGCCAGATTTATTAACTGAACTGACTACGCTTATGGGGCGTTTTCAGTATGAATGTAGTGGTGGGGATACGGTCGGAGCCCTTGAGAGTGAGGCCAAGATTAGGTCTATCGCTAAACATGTCCCTGAGAATCGACGGATTGACTTAATGATTGAAGCTGCTGCTGACGGACGATCTGATTCTGCTAAACGCGCACAGCTTTACCTTGATAGGGCTTTTGCTATGTACCGCGAGGATTACACGAGGGTTCATGTTATCGAGGAGGAAATTAAGGCTATTGGAGACGGCCGATCTTCAGCCAGTTGATGTCATGCCAGTACTGTTTTGAGCTGATCTGTTGTGATATTCCCGCCGCTTGCGACTAAAACTATGCGTTTCCCTTTTAGTGAGGTCTTAACTTTAAGGGCGGCGGCAAGAGATGCTGCACCAGCGTGTTCCACAAGTGATCTCGTAGCATGAACGTAGTGTTTAATTGCCGAAGAGATTTCGGAATCTTGTACCAAATGGAATTCGTTTAACTTTTCACGCAGGATTCCAATTGGAAGAGGGTATGCCGATTCAGTTGCTAATCCTTCGGCTGTTGTCGACATTGGATATATTTCGAATCGGCCAGAATCCCAAGCATGGAAGGCGGCCGGAGCGTTCGCCGACTGTACACCTATGACATGTGTTGATGGAGAGATTGCATCGGTAACTATGCATGCACCCGAAGCACCTGATCCAGCTCCAACCGGGACGATGAGCACGTCGATTTCATCCAAGTCTTCGTAGATTTCTAAAGAGTATGTTCCTACTCCGGCGATAAGAGCTGGTTCGTTTGCAGGGCAGACGAATCGCATTCCTTCGCTATTTGCTAACTCCTCTGCTCGCTCTCTTGAACGCTCAACCACATCGCCGTGGAAAATAAGCTTCGCTCCCATTGCGGTTATTGATCCTGCCTTGACTGGATTAGCTCCCTCAGGAAGTACGATTGTGCACGGAGCATTGAAGGCCTTAGATGCATAAGCGATCGATTGACCATGATTACCCGAAGATGCCGTGACAAATCCTTTCGACCTGTCTTTTTTGGGCGTTTGCGATACGAGATTGATCCCGCCACGGACCTTGAAGGATCCTAACAGTTGGAAGTTTTCATGCTTGACCCAAACATCAGCGTCGAGAAGCTCAGAAAGGATAGGGTAGCGTCTAAGTGGCGTTCGCAGGATATGTTGTCCGGCGGTTAATTTCGCTTCGTGTATGTCTTCTATCGAAGGTGGGGTCAGTGTGGTCATTGAGGTTTAATGTTTCTGTTGATGTGAGATAAAGATTATATTGATGACCCTGTAATAGGTCATGGTTATTCGAAAGAAAACACACCTGAACCGACAATTGAGGAGTATTCTTCAAAACTTGACACATTCGATCTAGTGTTTTTTAGTCAGAGCGTGTGGTGGATACCCCGCCTAAGTCGAAAAATAGAGTATTGCCCAAGTTGGAAGTACAAGGCCGTTCAAATTCTGAGGAAAAGGTGACTGAACTATCTCAGTCGCCTCAATCTAGGGATTTAAGTTTGTTTGGAAAAATCCAATCTGGGATACTCCATACGTTTGAATCTCTGGAAAATCGTAATTTCAGGCTGTTGTGGTTCGGCATGGTATTTTCCATGTGGGGTATCCAGATGCAGATGGTGGCTCGTGGAATACTTGTTTATGATTTGACAGGGGATTACACGATCACTGGATTCGTTGGTATGGGTTTTGCCCCAAGTCTCCTGGTAGTGTCTTTGTTCGGTGGAGTCTTGGGCGACCGGATGGAACGCCGTTCTATTATCCAGATTGCACAACTGGTGAATGGGTTGCTGGCCGGCGTAGTGGGCGTTTTGATTCTTTTGGGCGTAATTGTGTGGCAACATCTATTTTTAGTTTCAATGATTCAAGGTGCGATGTTTGCTTTTATGATGCCAGCCCGGCAGGCTGCCATACCCTCCCTGGTAAAGAAAAACCAATTGGCTAACGCGTTTGCTTTGAATGCTATGGCAATGAGCATGATGTCTCTGGTAGCACCAGCAATCGCGGGGTATGTGTATCAGTACATAGGGCCTGAAGTAGTTTACTTTGGTATCTGTGCCGTGATGGTTAGTGCGGTGGTTTTCACTAGTATGGTGCCTAAGATGTATCCATCGGACAGATCTATTAAAGACAGCGTCGTGCGTAATATGCTGGCCGGATTTAGATACATTGGTCGAAACAAAATACTGCTTCAGTTGATGATATATAGCGTTGTGGTAGCTTTGCTAGCGATGCCCTTCAGGATGCTGGTCCCTGCATACGCCAAAGACGTTTATGGGTCAGCTGGTTCATCGGTCGGTATCTTGTTGACTGCCACTGGTCTTGGTGCTTTGATTGGGTCAGTTGCGATTGCTAATCTTAGGGAAGGGCATCACCGTGGATGGATTTTAATCGGGGGAGCGCTGATTGCAGGACTTTCTCTCGCGCTAATATCTGGATTCCCGGTTTTTCTCGCTGGTGTTATAGCGATGGTTGGCACTGGTATTGGTGAACAAGCACGGTGGGCCCTCGGACAAAGTGTCATGATGGAAAATTCTGCTGATGAATTCCGATCTAGGGTAATGAGTGTTTTGATGATGACGTATGGCCTAATGCCTCTAGGTATGTATCCTCTCGGTTGGTCTATGGAGCAATTTGGCGGTCAGCAGGCTGTGGGCATGATAGCTTTCTTATTAATAGGTTTTGGGGTTTTGTCTGTTTTTCTGTTGCCAAATCTCAGAAGGATAAAATAATCCGTCGGCACGTATTCGTCAGAACGTTTTTCTGATGACCGGTTCCTGAGCAAAATAATCAAAAGTGATTGTCAGGTTGTAGATTATGGTGATAGAGATATAAATGGTCTTTTTGCATGATGTAGATCATCACCCTTGAAAATTCCCACTGTTGACGAAAAAAGATCCAACCGTTTAGCGTCACGAACTTTTTCATCCCTTGGGAATTCAGATTTTCGGTCTTTATGGTTCGGGATGCTTTTGCTTATGGCAGGAGTGAACGTTCAGATGCTGGCTCGAGGTTATTTGACCTGGGAGCTTACGAAATCTCCAATCGCGGTTGTGGTGGTAGGTGCGGGATTTGCTCCACCGATATTGTTGTTTTCCTTATACGGCGGAGCGGCAGCCGACAGGTACGCTAGGAAGAGGATCATTCAGATCTGTCAAGTAGGAATGCTGGTGATTACTCTTTTCATGGCCGTTTCGATCTCGACAAATACCGTGACCGTTTTCCACCTCGTTTTGGCCTCGATAGGGCAAGGAGCTTTGTGGGCATTCCTGATGCCGGCACGTCAGGCAATTATTGGTCAGTTAGTTGATGAGAATCAACTTACCAATGCGGTGGCGCTGAATTCTTCGGGCATGTCACTTATGACGGTGGCTGCTCCTGGTATAGGAGGCCTGATTTATGGGTTTGGTGGAGCTGCTGCGACTTATTACGTTATCTCCGTACTGATTGCTAGTGCGATAGTGTTTATGAGCTTCGTTCCTTATGCGGTTCCGATACGTAAGGCCGGTAGGCGTATGTGGGCCGACATAAAACAGGGGATTATCTATACACGTCGGAATCGTACTGTGTTGATGTTGTTGCTTATGTCATTGTCTACAGCGCTACTTGCTATGCCATTTCGTACTTTGATGCCGGTGCAGATTGAAGAGGTATTCCATATGGAAGTCGAGGCCTTAGGTCTGCTTATGAGTATGATCGGAGTAGGAGCCTTATTTGGGTCACTGGTAATTGCAGGGCTTTCAAAAGCCAGCCACCGAGGCATGTTTTTGTTGGTCACAACTTTGATATCAGGGTTGGCCATCCTGCTTGTCTCTGCCACAACGTCGTATGTGGTAGCAGCAATTATTATGGTTGTGATAGGAATCGGTGACTCTGGAAGAAGGTCACTTAACGCATCCCTTATCCTAGAGGAAACTGAGGAAGCTTACCGCGGTCGAGTAATGGGTGTGTACATGATGAATTTTGGTCTTATGCCCCTTGGGGCCTTACCGCTGGGATTCATCGCTGCATCATTTGACGTACGTCTTGCGTTCGCTGTTGCAGGAGGTACATTGTTCATCACTACCCTTGGATTCGCAATCCTGACAAATCGTATCCGACGGTTGTAGTTCGCAATTAACCTTTGGTAGGTTTTGAGCGGCACAAGTAAACTTCTCTGTGCTGGCCCTTGATTATGGGTTAAGGCTTTGAACTGGTTTATGAATTGAGGACTGATGTTGATGCAGATTAAAATTCTGAGTGATGAGCTTGCATCTCGCATCGCGGCAGGGGAGGTTGTAGAGCGTCCAGCTTCGGTTGTCAAAGAACTCGTGGAAAACTCACTTGATGCCGGTTCCACGCGTGTGGATGTAAAGGTCATTGGTGGGGGCGTTAAGTCGATTCTTGTGATCGATAATGGGATGGGAATACCTCCCGAACAAATAACAACAGCGTTCGAGCGTTTCGCCACTTCAAAAATTGATGAATCATCCGACCTTATTTCGATCCCTACTTTAGGGTTTAGGGGAGAAGCTCTTCCATCAATAGCATCGGTAGCCCGAGTAGCCGTTGTTTCAATGTCCGTCGGCGCTAGTTACGGTGCCAAATACAATGTGGATTTTGGCGAGGCAGGGCCAGTAGGTAAAATTGGGACCCCTCAGGGGACCCGTATTGAAGTCACAGATTTGTTTAAAAACACTCCGGCGCGGCTTAAGTTCCTGGGCTCATCTGGCCGAGAGCTTTCTCGGGTACAGTCGGTATTGGCGACGCTTGCTCTTGTGAATCCCGATGTAGCTTTCAACCTTGTTGCTGATGGTCGAGAGCGACTCAGGACCACAGGCTCGGGAAAGCTAATTGATTCAATGGCCGGCATTTATGGTGAAAAAATCGCTGATCAAATGATTCCATTAGAATCGGACGCTTCCGGTGCGTTTGCGGTAGATGGACTTGTTAGTTCCCCTTCACTGACACGCGCTAACCGGACGTACATTACGATCTCGGTGAATGGCCGGTATATACAGTCTCGCAGGTTGTCCTATGCTATCGAACAGGCTTATCACGGGTTTCTCCCCGATCGCAGGTTTCCGTTAGCGCTTCTAAGGATTCGTACCCCGCTTGAAGATGTTGATCCAAATGTGCACCCTGCGAAAGCAGAAGTTCGGTTTCTCCGGGAAGATCTTGTTTTCTCAATTGTTCAACGTGCTATACGCGGGGTCTTGTCTGTTTCTGCACCAATTCATGAAATTGGTTCAAGCACGACAGTGGCTTCATACGGCTCAACTGGAACGCGCGAAGTACGGATATCATCAAGGCAAGGAAGTTTGGTTGAGAAATCTGATCCTGTACTGAAAACCGTGCAGACGAAGTCGTCTGAAATAGAGGACGATATTGCATCTAAGTTTTACCAGAGTGGACCTACTCCTCGTGAGGCACTGCCTGTTTTACGTGTAATAGGACAAACTCACGAGACCTATATTGTTGCCGAAGGCCCTGAAGGGTTATATCTGATCGACCAGCATGCTGCTCATGAGCGTGTCACTTTTGAACTGGTGAAACACCGTTACGATAATGGTGGGTCAGAATATCAATCGCTACTGGAACCTCTCACCGTCGATTTGTCTCCTGGGCTAATGACCACCGCTCAAGAACATCAGGAAGATTTGAATAAGGTTGGCTGGAGATTTGAGGAATTTGGTAAGAGTAGTTTGATACTCAGGAGTGTGCCTGGGCCATTATCGGCGAAAGTTAGCGCGGACGGTGCCGCTGAGGTTCTTGTCGAGGTTCTTGATGAACTTGCTTTAGGTGGGAGTGGGGATACGTGGAACCATCGTTTGATTGCTACTATTGCCTGTCATGCATCTGTTCGAGCCGGCCAAGTTCTTTCGATTGATGATTGTAAAAACTTGGTTCGCCAACTTGAAGGGGCAGTTCGTCCCAATACTTGCCCGCATGGACGACCAACTATTGTGCGATTGAGGGTTAATGACCTCGAACGTGAATTTAAGCGTCGTTAACGACTGATTTTGATTGCTATAGCAATCGTAATCCGGCAACAGGATGGCGGAACTGATACACGGCGTTCTGGGCTACTCCACATACATACACGGTTTTCATGTCATCGCCTCCGAACGCTAGATTTGCCGGAACCCAATCTGGTAAATGGTAGAGATCGATTAAAGTACCTGTTTTATCGAGATAAGCTATCGCTCGAATACCCGGTAAAGATTGGAGTATGTTTCCATCGATATCTACTGCCAATCCATCCGGGTTTCCCGGTTCTCGGAATCTGCGAATCAAATGCTGGTCTAGTAAATAACCATTCTCATCGATGGTAAAGGAAACGAGGCGTTGCGCACGGCTTTCAGAGACATATACGTTTGAGCGGTCTGCCGACACAGCTATTCCATTTGGGAATGCTAGATCGTTGGCGAATGCACTGACCTGGCCAGATGGCGTAACTTTGTATACAGGACTAATAGCGGGGTCTGGCAAGGGTCTGCGAACTGGATCCGTGAAAAGTAGGTCTCCGTTTGGTAAAAAACAGAGATCATTCGGTCCACCTAATGCTGTGCCGTCATATTCGTCTACAAATATTTCGGTCTTACCGGACGTATCGATATGTAGAATTGCTTTTAGTGCCGCATCTGCTACAAACATTTCTCCTGCGGCATTGAAGACCAGTCCATTTGGACGGCCGCCTGTCGTAGCAACCTCTTTGATTGTTCCGTCATTGGACACTCGAATGATGGATGACTCATCTGCGCTTACCAGATGAAGGGCTCCATTAGGATCGATCGCAGGGCCTTCTGGACCTTGAACGCCAGAGGCTAGTAAACGAAATTCAGAAGGTATGTTTGTTAGGTTGCTGCTCATAGTGTTTCAATGAAGATTATGCCTCGCCCCGGATCTGATCAAATATCAAGAGCTTTTTGCATTACCTCGATAGTAATTGTCGGGGATAAATACCGTCTATAAAATGGTGATGTAAAAAAACCGACTCGCTGCTCGATTTTGTCCTCGCAATAATCATAAATGTTACTTTGCCGGCATCTTATACAAAACCTTTCTCGCTCGCTTCAGTACGATCATCACTTGTAAAGGTTTTACCATGAACAAATATGTACTACTAAGTGGGACGCCTCTTTGGAAGCGAGTCGGTGTATTTCTTGAAGCTATCAAGTTTGAACACTCTGTTTTTGCACTTCCTTTCGCTATTCTGGCGGCATTTATATCAGCAGGCGGCTGGCCTGATCTAACGGATTTTATTTGGGTGGTTGTTGCGATGGTAAGTATGCGTACGTTTGGTATGTCGGCTAATCGCCTGATAGATGCAGAGATCGATGCCCATAACCCGCGTACTGCGATGCGTGCGATTCCTACCGGAGACATTAGCCGCTTTGCAATGACATGCTATATGTCTCTAGCTGCGTTGATCTTCGTTGCCGCAATATCTCAACTTCATCCGGTCACATGGTGGTTAGCTCCCATCCCTTTGGGGGTTCTGGTTGGATATCCCTATCTCAAACGGTTTACCTGGTTAGCTCATTTTGGGTTGGGTGCTGTGTACTTAATTGTTCCCCCGGCTGTTTCGTTGGCGTTGACGGGTACTATGCCTTTTGGTTTTGTGTTAATCGGTCTAGGTTCTATGGTCTGGGTAGTTGGATTTGATGTCCTGTACGCCACCGCTGATTTTCAGGTTGACCGTGACCAGGGCCTGTATTCAGTGCCGTCGAGATTCGGCATCCCGACGGCACTTGTAATTTCCAAAGGATTACATTTAATTGCCGTGCTTTTGCTGGTAATTGCTGGTTTGGTGTTTGGATCACATTTGCTTTACTTCGTTGGAGTTGCTTTGGTCGCATTGCTTTTATCCTACGAGCAGTCACTCGTGTCTTCCGATGATCTGTCGAAACTTAATATGGCGTTTTTTACGATGAATGGGGTTATAGCCATTATTTTTGGGATTTTTGTCGTGATTGGAGAGTTAATCTGATGGGTGTATACGTACTAGGTATAGCCGGGGCCAGTGGAGCGCCGTATGCCAGGCGGGTTCTTGAACAAATGCTTGCGGGAGGGCACGAAGTCAAACTTGTGATTTCGGATGCCGGGCGCAAGGTTATTGATGTGGAAGAGGGTCTCGTGCTCACTGGTAATACTGAAACCGACACTCCATCGATTCTGCAATGGACTGAGAGCACCTCCAGCGTTGGAAGGTTGCAGATGTATCACCATAAAGATGTCGCCGCTCCGATAGCATCGGGGTCGTTTCCAATAGACGGGATGGTCGTTGTTCCGTGTTCTGGTGGGACGCTTGGTAGGATCGCTCACGGAGTCTCCAACGGTTTACTGGAGCGGGCAGCTGATGTTTGTTTGAAGGAACGCCGTCGTCTTGTTCTTGTTCCTAGAGAAATGCCTCTAAGCCTAATTCATCTTCGAAATATGACAGCTGTTACCGAAGCTGGTGCGATTGTTTTACCGGCATCTCCGGGTTTTTACCATGCTCCAACCCAAATTGATGATCTTATTGACATGGTCGCGGGACGTATTCTTTCGGTCTTAGGTATTAACTCTTCATTGATGAAACCATGGACAGGCCCTGAGGAGTCATCTTACTTGGATGGGGAGTTACTTTAGTTGGCGTTCACCGATCTGCAATCGTTTCTTGACTTGCTTGAAAAAGAGGGTGAGTTGAAGAGGGTGACCGAAGTGGTCGATCCAGAGTTAGAAGTGACGGAAATTGCAACCCGGGCAGTCAAGGAAAATTTGCCAGCACTTCTTTTTGAAAACGTCAAAGGCTCGCAATATCCTCTGGTGATTAATTCTATGGCCACTATGCGGCGAATTGAGCTGTCTTTAGGCCGTCCACCCGATGCTTTGGGTGAAGAGATTGTGCGGTTTATGGAAGATGTTAACCCTCCAAGTCCAGGTGCCTTGTGGCGTAATCGTAAAACAGCGTGGCGCTTGCTCAAAATCCGACCTAAATTAACTCGCGGTGCACTTTCTCAGCAGGTTGTCGAAGAGCCTCACCTAGAGGAACTTCCGACTTTGAAGTGTTGGCCTGAAGATGGTGGACGTTTCGTTACCCTTCCTCTGGTAATGAGCAGAGATCCTAAAACGGGTGCTGGGAATATGGGGATGTATCGAATGCAGGTTTATGACCAGCGTACTACCGGGATGCATATGCAACTTCAGAAAGGTGGTGGGTTCCATTATCAGACAGCGGAGAAAGCCGGGGAACCATTGGAGATGGCTGTGGCGATAGGAGGGGATCCTTCTTTGATATTAGCGGCTATCATGCCGTTGCCGGAAGGATTAGATGAGGTTGCTTTTTCTGGGATTGTACGGGGACGTCGTACTCCGCTAGTTAAAGCTAAAACGGTGGATTTAAGAGTGCCCGCACATGCTGAGTTTATATTCGAAGGGATCCTGAGACCTGGAATACGCAGGCACGAAGGGCCATTTGGTGATCATTTTGGGCATTATTCCGCATCAGCCGATCATCCTGTGTTTGAAATAAGCCGAGTTACCCGTCGCAAAAACGCGGTATACCCTGCAACGGTTGTGGGCCGTCCACCACAAGAAGATCGATATTTGGGCGATGCAGCTCAACTTGCTTTGACGCCGTTGATTCGTCTCATAAGACGAGAAGTTAAGGATATGTGGGCCTACTACGAAGCGGGTTTTCATAACCTGCTGGTGGTTTCTGTAAATCCTCGTTATCAGCGTGAACCACTCAAAACAGCCCTGGGATTATTAGGTGAGGGGCAACTTTCTCTGACAAAGAATCTTGTACTTGTCGGGCCCGAGGTAAACCCAAGAGATCGTAGTGAGGTCATCCAGGCGATTCGTAGAAACTTCGATCCCGTTAATGACTTTCACCTGATCGCTCGTACGGCATCTGACACGTTGGATTTCACGGGAGAGGCGGTGCACAAGGGATCGAAGATGATCCTTGATGCGACGGCCGGCTCATCAGGGGAAGGGAGTCCTACCGCGGTTGCATTGCCTTCAAACCTCGCGTCCATGTCACCGTTTATTTATAAATACAGGCTTGTAGGCAAGACTATGCTGATAATTCAGGTATCTGAATCAGGAAGATCTGTCGTGCAGAAGTTAGTGGACAACCCTCTTTTAGTTGGAGTAAAAATCGTCGCCGCCGTCTCCGATGATGTGGATATTGAGGACGATGAAAGTCTTTTATGGGGGATATTCACAAGATTTGATGCGGTACTTGACGTTATGTTTTCGCATACTGAATTTCGAGGTCTTGCCCCAGTGTATTCCGGAGTTATGGGAATAGATGCGACCTGGAAACAGGGTTACCAAAAACCATTGGTTATGGACCCTGAAATAATAAAGAAAGTAGATTCGGAATGGTCCCGATACTCGAAGTAGCTGACCCTACACTTCAGGTTGAAATCAACCTGTCAGATAAACGATTATTTCCAATTTGGGACAAGGTTCAGATTGGAGAGCGCCTCTCGAGTTCAGAAGGAGTTACTTTACTTGATACGGATGATTTATCTGGGGTGGGCCGTATGGCAGACTTCGCAAAAAAGCGTATCACAGGTGACAAGGTCTACTTCGTGCTCAACCGTCATGTGAATCCGACCAACATATGCGTGCTCAGTTGTAAGTTCTGTGATTTTGCAAAAAAACCAGGCGATAGTGACGCTTACGAGATGTCCATTGAAGAAATCTTAGACCATGTGGATGATGATATACACGAGATTCACATCGTAGGAGGGCATCATCCGACCTGGCCGTTTGAGTATTACGTTGATATGGTCAAAGCTATCCACGAGAAGGCGCCTCATGTTCAGATCAAGGGATTCACTGCCTCTGAGATTGATTACTTCCAACGGCGCTGGAAAGTTACGCCTGAGGAGTCTTTGGCAATTTTGAAGGAAGCCGGTCTGCAGTCGATGCCGGGTGGTGGCGCCGAAGTATTTTCGTCGCGTGTTCACAAAATTTTGCTTCCTGGTAAGGCAAATGCAGATCGTTGGGCTGAAATACATAAAACCGCGCATCTTATGGATATACCCACAAATTGCACGTTGCTTTACGGACATATTGAATCATTCGAAGAACGCGTCGAACATTTAGTTCGCTTACGTAATATTCAAGATGAAACGGGCGGATTTCTGGCGTTCATTCCATTGGAGTATCAAGTTGGAATGACCAAGCTCCGTCCCCGGCATACACCTGCAATGGATGATTTAAAGATGATTGCTGCCGCTCGTCTGATTCTTGACAACATTAAGTACATAAAAAGTTATTGGGTGATGTTAGGGGAAGCCACTGCAAGTGTCGGTTTGAATTTTGGTGCGAACGATTTGGATGGAACAATAGGAAAAGAGCGTATCGCCCATGCGGCACTTGCCGAATCTCCGGCAGGGCAAGCTAGAGAACGAATGGCGTCATTTATCCGAGACGCCAGACGCATTCCCGTGGAACGTGACGCCTTGTACAACGAGATCAAGGTATATGAACAATAATCGACAATTGCTTTCGATTGGGCATATGACATATCTGAACTCAGAGGTCTTCTACTGGAGACTTTCTAAAACGCTCTTTAACTTGGTTCCTATGCATCCGCGTGCGATGGCTGCGGCCTTGGAACGTGGGGATCTGGCGGCTGGTCCTCTTCCAATAGCTGAGATTATGCGTATGAATGGTCAAGTTCGCTCTTTAGGCGATTTGGGCGTTTCTTCTCACGGCGCAGCGAAAAGTGTTTTTTTATTTTCGCGAGTACCTGTTGGAAAACTGTCTGGTACGAGTATTGCTGTGACGTCTCATACAGCGACTTCGATTCAATTGTTACGAGTCCTATTTAATGATTTTTGGAAAGTACACGACCATAAATTTGTCGGAGTGGAGTGTTCTCATGAAGCCGCCCTGTGGATTGGTGACCCTGCACTGGAGCTCCGATATTCCTCTGAGTATGATTTTATATACGATCTCGGGACGGCTTGGACGACTTTGACCGGCAAGCCATTTGTGTTTGCAGAATGGGTTGTTCGTACCGATATCCCCATCGAACAGGCGTCTGAACTTGAGCGGCAGTTGCTGAAGGCCACACAGGAGGGCGTACGCAATATTGATGAAATAAGTAGATTTCGCGCAAACCAATTCTTGACCGAATCAGATGTAAGTGATTATGTGCGAAATTTTTCATATTTCCTTGGCGATAAAGAACGGTTGGGTCAGATGGAATTTCAGCGGAGACTTGATCAATTACCGACCTGGCGCCCCGATTTAAAGGCCGTCGAATCGCTAAGGTAAGAAAAGGTTATTTAGGCATCGTCCTATATGTTTGAAATTTAGTAATAATGCTTCACCAGATAACAGACAAGATTTTTTCAGGGATACGGATTACGACTGAAGAAGGCTTATGGCTTTTGCGAGAAGCTGAGTTGTTAGATTTGGCTCCGCTCGCGGAGTATTGGCGTCAAAAGCATAATCCTAATAAGGATGTGTCATATGTGGTCGACACGAACCTTAACTACACCAATTTATGTGACGCTTATTGCTCTTTTTGTGCGTTTTACCGAACAGATCCGAATGATCCGTCTGCATACACTTATACCGTTGAACAGATTATGGACAAAATCCAACGCGCTCGAAAAAATGGCGTTAGGACCGTACTAATGCAAGGGGGGCTGAACTCAGATCTTCAACTGGACTATTATCTGAAAATGGTTTCTGAGACGAAGAAACGTTTCCCGGATGTGACACCGCACTACTGGTCTGCTCCTGAGATCGTGCGTATGACCGAAGTATCTGAGATGTCATATGAACAGGTTTTCGAGGCTCTATGGGAAGCCGGGCAGCGGTCAATGCCAGGAGGAGGATCGGAAATTCTCTCTGATGAAGTGAAAGCTATAGTGTCAAGGTTTAAACCCAAGGATACCGTAGATCAATGGACGGAAGTGCACGCTGCAGCTCATAAGGTTGGATTCAAGACCACTGCGACTATGATGTACGGGCACGTAGAAAAAGACCAGCATGTCATCGAGTCGCTTGAGCATATTCGCAACGTTCAGGATCGAGCGCTGAAAAATGAAAATGATGGTGGGTTTACGGCGTTTATTCCCTGGTCTTATAAAAAAGACAATACGGCTTTAGCAAAACTGATCGATGAGGAAGCTGGGCCTAATCAGTACCTGAGAATTATTGCGATTTCACGAATCATGCTTGACAACGTTCCACACATTCAAGCTTCCTGGTTTTCAGAAGGTAAGAAAACCGGTCAAATCGCACTTCGGTTCGGGGCGGATGACTTCGGCGGAACTCTTTTCGATGAAAACGTGATGCTTGCAGCCGGATTCTATAACCGTACGACCGAGGATGAAGTGCGGGAGATGATTGCTGAGGCTGGATTCTCACCGGTCCAACGACTTACCAACTATGAAATAGTTGAGGGCTAAAAGACTGAATCGGCATTATCTAATTAATACGTGATTGATTGAATATTAACCATGACCATCAACGACAATAAGATCATATTTGGTCACAGCCCAGACGCTGATGATGCGTTTATGTTTTTTGCGATGGAACGCAAATATGTTCAAATTCCGGGTTTTACGTTCGGGCACCATATGGACGATATTGAATCGCTTAACATATTGGCAAAATCCGGCAGGCTACCGGTTACAGCCATTTCAGCGGCACGGTACCCTGGGGTAGCCGAACACTATCGAATAATGTCGTGTGGTGCGTCAATCGGGCGTAATTATGGTCCCATGGTGGTTTCAAATCAGATCCTATCGGAATCTGACCTTGACGGTAAAAAGATAGCTGTTCCAGGCCGGTTTACCACTTCATGGCTTTTGTTCCAGATTTTCGGCCCAAATAATTGTCAACCGATATTTATGGAATTCGATGATGTGGGCCTTGCGGTTAAAGATGGACGCGCTGATGCTGGGATATTACTGCACGAAGGTCAGATACTTTACGAAAAGCAAGGCTTTCACGGGGTGCTGAGCCTTGGAGAAAAATGGCATCAAGCAACAGGTCTGCCAATACCTCTCGGGCTCGATCTAGTCAGCCGTCATATTAATGATGACCTAGCTCAGCAATTAGCAAACGCCTCTTTGGCGAGTATTAATTACGCACGTGATCATGAAGAAGAAGCCCTTGAGTATGCGTTAAGTTTTGGGCGTGGGATTGACCCTGCGGATGGCAAGAAGTTTGTACGTATGTATGTGAACGAAGACACCGTAGATATGGGGCAAGAGGGTAGAGATGCCCTTGAAAAATTGTTTGCAATGGCTGTTGAAAGAGGAGTAATCGCGGAATTACCTGAACTGGATATTGTTCAGGCTGAGTGAATGTTAAGTCAAAGCTGTAACTTTGCAAATAATCGACTAAGCCAACTGAAAATTATTAGATTTTTGAATAGGCCATATTAAGAATTTGAATCAGTACTCTGGTAAGCGTGAGCCTTTCGCCGCAAGCATTAGTGGGGCCCCTGCGACAACCGTTATTGTGATTTTAAATATCGGATTATTTATTGGTGTGCTTGTCACCGGAGGAGCCGATACTCAGAATCTGTTGAAGTGGGGTGCAAAATATGGGCCGAGCATTGCTGAAGGGCAATATTGGAGACTGCTCTTACCCGTGTTCCTTCACGTGGGATTTTTCCACTTGTTGACGAATCTATTTGGATTGGTCATATTCGGGTCAATGGTTGAGCGAACGTTTGGGACAAAACATTTTATTGTTATCTATTTGGCAGCAGGAATCATGGGTAATGTGGTCAGTTTTTTAGCCGGCCCTAACCCGGGTGTCGGGGCAAGCGGAGGTGTGTTCGGTATATTTGCCGCTTTTGGTGTTTACCTGCTGCTCAACCGTAAGTTACTCGGACAACTGGGGAGCCAACAACTTACATCGATCGGTCTTATAGTTTTAATCAACGTAGTCTTTGGACTCGTGTCGAGTGGCATTGATAATGCCGCACATTTCGGTGGGCTCCTGGCTGGTGGTTTTGTGGCCTGGTTGACCACCCCACGAGAGCGACTTTTCGTTTTGCAAGATCCAGTTGACCTTGGTCAATCGCGAGTGACCCTCAAATCGGATGTGCAGCCCAATTCCAAATTGACGTTAGCCATTCTGGTTATTGTGATTGTTGCCGGTGTGTTGACGGGGATCGAATCTCAAACTTACATCGAAGATATTTTTGGCAATAAAATACCGCGTTAGTATAAACCCTTACCTACATGTATACTGCTGAGCATCATTTAATTGATATTCAGTATCAATAAGAGATAATAGGTATATAGCTTAGCTTCTGCCGCGATTGGCCTGTAGCATGGGATCACTGCAACCAGTAGATTTCATTGTTGATTGATTTCAACGATTCGTACTAAAAAGTTGAATATGACGTCTTCGATATGGTCAGGAACATTAATGCTGGATGCTTTGCGTTTAACTTTAATTATCTCAGGCGTTTGGATTATTGACCAAGGCATACTGCAGGGTATTGAATGAACCATAACTCCAAATCAAAACCAATCGAAGTTGATGTCGAGTCTTTTCCTAGGCCAGAAAAAATTCCCATCAGGTTTGACGAGACATGGTTTGCATATGACTCCATGCCCGTGGTTCGCGATATAAATTTTTCGATAATGCCAGGCGAATTCGCTGCAATTTTGGGACCGAATGGTTCAGGCAAAACCACACTCATGAAACTCGCTCTTGGCTTGCTTAAGCCAAGTTCTGGCAGAGTTCTTTTGTTCGGAGAGTCTTCAGAGAATTTCAAAGATTGGCATCGCATCGGATACGTACCCCAGAGAATTCAAACGGCTGAACACCGGTTTCCGGCATCTGTTAGAGAGATCGTTCAGTTCGGTGCTTACTCTGGATTCCGCTTTTTTTCGTTACTTAAGCATAAAGAAAATAGTCGCGTCGACGATGCTATGGAGTTAGCAGGAATACTGGAACTTGCGGATCGTCGTGTTTCTGACATCTCAGCAGGACAGCAACAACGTATGTTGATAGCCAGAGCTCTTGTGCGCCGTCCTGACTTGCTTGTGATGGACGAGCCGGTAGCTGGTGTTGACGCTGCAGGAGAAGATCAATTTCACTCTATGGTTCGGAAGCTGAATCGCGATCTCGGAATTACGATTGTGATGGTGTCTCACGATATCGGAGCTGTTATGCGGGAAGCGACGACTTGTGCGTGCATCAACCAAGATATCGTTTTTCATGGTCCTGTTCATCAACTCGATGCCAATGCCCTTTCGACGTTATACGGATTTCCGGTAGATGTTCTTATGCATGATCCCGACCATACGCATAGGTAATTCAATGCCAGAGATTTTCCAATATGAATTTATGAACAGGGCAATTGTTGCTTCTGTTTTGGTTGGAGTAACTGCTCCTGCGATTGGAATGTTTCTGGTCTTACGCAGGCTTTCTTTGATTGCTGACACTCTTTCGCATGTAGCTTTTGCCGGAGTTGCAGTTGCTCTTATAACGAAGTCTTTTACGCCAATTGTTGCGTTCATTGCGACAGCGACTGCTGCCGTTTCGATAGAAGAACTGCGCGTGCGCCGATTGTTGCCAGGTGATGCGGCCTTAGCTGTGTTCCTGTACGGAGCACTTGCGCTTGCGGTTGTATTGATTAGCGCGTTTGATGGATTTAATTCCACGATATTTTCGTACTTATTCGGAAGTGTACTGTCCGTTTCCAGTACCGATTTATGGTGGATGGGGATGCTGGCGTTGGTGATAACGCTGTTTTTGTTCATGTTTAGATTCGAGCTGACACAAATTACCTTTGACAGTGACCTAGCCAAAACAAATGGCGTTCGTGTTCATATGCTCAATCTTAGTTTGGCCATACTTACTGCCGGTACGATTACGGTTTCAATGCGTGTGGTAGGGGTTTTGTTAGTTGGCGCTTTGATTGTTATTCCAGTATTGGTGAGTATACGAGTGGTGAAAGGATTGTCCCTTACTTTATTAGTGTCTTCTGTAATTGGAGTATTTGTAGCTGTTTTTGGAATGGTCATCTCTTTCTACGCCGATTTGGCTCCAGGTGGGAGCGTTGTATTGATCGCGATTTCTCTTCTCATCATTGTTGAAATTGGTGCATTGATTAAGAAAAGAATTTTTGGATCATCCCAATTGATGCACAGTAGTGATCATACTCATGCCCATGAATTTCATGCTCATGGGGCCAATGGAAGCGCAACTGATGATCCGCACTCTCACCGTTAGCTGTCTAGGGATTCGGCTTGTTTATTGGAGATCGGCTTCTTGACGAACACGAAGCAACCGATTGAAATTGCAAGTAGACAGATGGTAACAGCGAACATCGCGTTGTATTCACCGGTTGAATCGAAAATCAACCCGGCTAGAATAGGTCCGATTAAAACAGGGATTGTTATACCTAGATTTGTCAGGCCTGTGATGCTGCCGAACTGTCTCAAGCCAAACATTTCGAAGATAACCAGTGGAGTTAGAGTACCCACGCCGCCCATTCCCAGCCCGAATACCACGATTGCGATCCAGGTAATAAGGGCACCGCTCGAAGCTAGCAGAATGGATAATCCGATTCCCTGAAGAATCATGATTACTATGAACGAGATTCGCGCTGTGATAGATTCACTCACGCGACCGAAGATCAATTTGCTTGATGCGGCAAAGAAAGCAAGCATGATCATCATACTTGCAGCGATCGCTCTACTGAACCCCACTTGTTCTAAGTGAGGTACCAGCTGGCTTACTACACCGGTTCGTACGAATTGCTGGAGAGTCATTCCGATCACCAACAGCCAAAAAGCTGAAGTCCGTACGGCACCTGACACTGTCAATCCGGTAATTGAGTTCTCTCGAAGGGTCTTTGCATCTATATGAGGGGCCCAACGTTTACCCCTTTCTTTTTTAACTTCATCTGCGTGATCACGAATCGTAAGCAGGATGACCAATGTCAGTCCAAGTAGCGCAATCCCTATCACCCCCCATGTCCAACGCCAGCCAATTAGGCCTATCAACCCCGCAACAATGGGAACGGCAACACCGCTACCAATATTGTTTCCTGACGTAACCAGTCCCATCATTCTTCCGCGCGTTTGCGGGAACCAAGTGAGTACCAGCCGGCCAGCGGGCATCATAGTTGCCCCTGGAGTTCCTGCGAACATGATGATGCTGAAGAGATAGAATTGCCAGAGCTCGGTCATCAGCAAGCGAAGTAAGAATGCAGTGGCTACAAGTAGGACTGAACCCGTCATGGTCCATCGTGCACCGATTCTGTCCATCATGTTGCCTATGATCGGAGATAATAAACTTGCCACAACGCCCAGGCTCAACGAGACGTTTACCTGTGTTCTGGACCACCCAAATTCGTCTTCAAGTGGTTGTACGAAAAACCCGAAAGCGAACTGAACTGTACCAAGGATCGAACCTATTGATAGCGCCGAAACCCCGACGATAAACCAACCGCGATATATACCTCGAGGTTTGATTGAATTCGAACTTCGATTAGTCTTATCAGAAATCGGTCAACTCCGAGGTAGCTACGGATGAATACAGTTGGCGTGAAATGTATTTATTGACAATCCGATGGGGCAATTTTGAACTATTAATTCGACGTGGATTTCATTGTGCCATCATGGTTGTCGGGGGATTTTTCTCCCTCCCATCCTTCTGCTTCGAGTACCTCGGAGGCAAGTTTATTTTCTTGAATTTTATTCATGACAGCTTCATTGTGTCGTTCCCAGTATGCCCTGTCTTCTGTCACGAATTTATGTGATTCTCTGAAATCATCAAGCAGCCCGTTTACTTCGGGTATGACATATCTTGCCACCAGGTCCCAACTTCGACGAGTGTCTTCTCGATTGGCCCAATCATGGGCGAATCCTATGACACATCCAAAACCGCCTGTGATAGCTACCATCTCGCGAATCTTTGCTATTAGATCGTCTGGAGTACCGATTACAGCGACACTTTGGTCTGAGAATGCGGTCTCATCTACGGCTTCATCTGCTGTTTTGAAGATGGAGCCTTCTCCTCCACGTAAAGTTTTAACCGTGTATTCGTTGTTGTGACGCATCAATCCGTCACCAGCCTGTTCCCTTGCTTTTTCCCGTGTTTCGGCAATGTGCCAACTCATCAAGATACGCCAGTTTTTGCGTTCGACTATATTGTTGTGTTTTACGGCCGATTCCTCAGCGAAGCTCCATTGACGGGGCAGGGCTTGGAGTCCTGTAGTTGCGGTAGCTCCTATTGATAAAACACCAGCTCCGTATTTACCAGCCAGTGTCATTCCCGATGGACTTTTGGTTGAAGCTACAGCAAATTCCATATTTTCCTGGAATGGTCTCAACTGCAATTTGGCGTCTTGGAGTTTGAACCATTCGGATTCGTAACTAAAACGTTCCTCTCCATTGAAAAGTCGTTTAATAATTCCCATCGCTTCATCTTGTCGATCTCGAAGTTTCATTGGATCGATCGCTAGCGTGTGGGCATCCGATGGCAATGCTCCTGGACCCGATCCGAATATCACGCGTCCTCGCGATTGGTAGTCAAGCTGTACCAGCCTTTGGGCGACCATGAATGGGTGATGGTACGGTAATGAAATAACTCCAGTGCCGAGTTTGATTTGCTGAGTACGTTCAGCTACTCCTGCCAAAAACAGCTCTGGGGACCCAATCATCTCCCAGCCACTTGAATGATGCTCACCACACCAAAACTCTTCGTAACCCAGTCGGTCTAGATGTACGGCCAAATCTAAATCGCTTTGTATTTGTAACGCTGGACTTTCACCAATTGGGTGGTGTGGTGCGAGGAAGGCACCGAATCGTAAATGTGACATCTTTGCTCTCAAAGTTTTGGTATTGCCAAATACTAAATCAAAAGTCGGGCATGTCAGATACTACAACGCATAGATTTGAGTGTTGGTTTGTTCAACGATTGGATTATCTGATTGAAAGGCCCTGCCCATGTACAACAGGGCAGGGCCTTTATTTTTCTGGTGGAGACGGGGGAGAGTCGAACTCCCCGTCCAGAAAGGTTTCCGTTTCGACTTCTACGAGCGTAGCCGTCGGTATTTATCTCATCGCCACACCCACCCCATCGGCGTAGCAAGTGTGGCGACCAGTTAGTGTAGCCTTAGATGTTCGGTACTAACGACCCGAACAACGCAACCCAGCATTTCATCTCTCGAACCCAACCCGCCAGGTCGGGGTTGGGTTGAAAGTCGCAGCCCTTAGGCCGCGAGAGCGAATTCTCGTTCGCCGTTTATGTTTTGCCGCTTTTTACGTGGTGCACGGCGCCACGGCCCGCAATCTAGCGGTGATCTTCCTGTCGAAACCACGCGTCCCCAAGATAACAATCCAATTCTATAACTGATTCATTGCTGAGGACTAAATTCTGGACTTCATGGCCCGATCAATCTCTCTTTTAGCATCGCGTTCTTTGATGGTATTACGACGGTCAACTTGTCGTTTACCTTTAGCGAGGCCGACCAAAAGCTTTGCCACTCGGTTTTTGATGTAAACCTTTAACGGGACGATTGTTTGCCCGTCTCTATGAACTTGATCATCGAGGTAATTAAGTTGTTTTTTACTGAGCAACAATTTACGGGATCGCGTTGGATCATGTTGGCCTTGTTCTCCGGCTGGTGCGTAAGCTGCTATGTTGGCATTTTCCAGCCAAGCTTCTCCGCTCTTGATGTACACGTAACCCTCAGCGATATTAATGCGTCCAGAACGGGCTGATTTTATTTCAGACCCGAGTAACACCATTCCCGCTTCAAATGTTTCTTTGATGAAGTAGTCATAACGGGCGCGGCGGTTAGTAGCGAGGGCGCGTTGTTGTTCAGGATCTGGCATTTTTCAATTTTAACTAACTAGGCACGCTGAAATCTGTGTCAGACGATACTTGTTTCAGTGATGCCGGGTAAAGTCATGATATTTTAGTTCACAGTCTACTTGCAGGCCTTAATTCATTATTTGGAAATCTAGCTGCTTGATAGCTGCCTCGACTTGAGGGTCACCGCCTGCATTCGTTTGAGGATTTGCCCCTAAGGCCTCTGCATCAAATTCGACTATAACGTCGGGTTCGACACCGACCTCCTCGATCAATCTGCCGTTAGGAGTGAACCAATGTCCGATTGTCAGATAGACACCACCGCCGTTGGAAAGACCTCTGAGTAAGTTCACGCTACCTTTACCGAAGGTATTGGTGCCAATAACGACTGAACGTCCTTGGTCCTGCAGGGCACCTGCTAGGACTTCGGATCCACTTGCGGAAAAATTATCTACCAGCGTTACCATGGGTATTTTTGGGAAATTTCCTCCTTTTTTCACTTTCCATTCGTCTTTCTTACCCCTGGAGTCAACTTCGTAGGTAACTAGTCCGTCTGTCAGGAACTCGGATGCAACGTCAACCGTCGCAGACAGAAGTCCTCCTGGGTTGCCGCGGAGATCTAGAATGATTCCTTCGGCCCCGTTATCGATCAATTTTTGTACACCTTGTCTCAGTTCTCTTGATGTTTGTGCGGTGAACTGAGATATTCGTATTCGACCATACTTGGTGTCTGGAACGTCAATCACCATGACACTTGGATCATCGATAGTGTCTCTAATAATTGTTATGTCAACTGGATCCAAACTTCCCACATGTTCGACTGTAAGCGTAACCGGCGTACCTTTTTCGCCACGAATTTTATTTACTGCTTCGAGAACGCTCCAGCCTAGAGCATCTACGCCGTCAACGGCTAGGATTCTGTCGCCGGCGCGAATGCCGGCTCGTTCTGCTGGAGTATTTGGCAATGGCCTTGTAATGATGACGCCTCTGCGATCTGGAGAGGCTTCAACTTGGGCTCCAATACCTCCGAAATTTCCCTGAAATCCTTGTTGGTCGATTTTAAATGTTGAGGGAGAAATATAGGACGTGTATCGATCCTCAAGGGCTTCGAGCATCCCTACGACAGCAGCTTCAGCCAGTAAGTCGGGATCGATTTTCTCAGGTAATACATATTCTCTATTAAGAATCGAGTAGGCTTCCCAGACAATTTGCAGGCCGTCAGGAACCGCTGCAGGCTCGTCAGCTATGGGTTGGGCCGTAGGAGTCGCTTGTGTGCCGTCTGAAAGGATCACTGGTTTACCATCGGTTAAATCAGGATTGACGGTTTCACGGTTGGTGCATGCTAAGGAAAACATGCAAAGTGCGGCTACTAGGATCATCAGCAAGTTAGCGAACCGTACTCTGTTTGGGTTTTTCATTTTAATTTCGAGTGGATCTTGAATTAGTTTTCACGTGTTGAGTGCGACATCAGGTTAATATCTGTTGGTTGAGGATACGCTCGAAGAACCCAGCCTGACGCAACAACAGATATGAAAATGTTTATATATGGTAATAAGTGCTGCTGGGAAGTCGGTTCGGAAAACAAGTTTTAAATTGACATAACAATGATAGTGCGACGTTGATTCACCCTAAGGATATCTGCCCTATTGCGTTCGTATAACCCGGTTTAGGCGTTGCTCGCAATTAACTTGTCGGAGGTCGTGACGCCTGCAATGGATAAAGCCGATTCGACAGCGTTACGTAAATCTTTTATGCCCCAGGCTTTCGTGGCTGATGTCGTCACGACGCGATTAAACTCTGCGGTCTCTATGTTCTTCATAATTTCTAAGCCTAGGGGTTCATATTCAGTTTCAACCATCAAATCTAATTTATTTAGGACAAGTATTTTCGGTGTGTCCCCTATTCCCATTTCAGATAGTTGGTTAGAAACCACCATGGCCTGTTCAGCGGCGTAAGGACTTGAAACGTCCGTTACTTGAATTAGCAAATCAGCTTCGAGGGCTTCCTCTAGCGTCGCCCGGAATGCTGCGATAAGAATCGGAGGCAATTTGTGGACAAATCCTACTGTGTCACTGATTGTAGCCTCAATGCCGGATGGTAGGTACATACGGCGGGTCGTTGTGTCGAGGGTTGAAAACAACTGGTTTCGTTGGATCACTCCTGATGATGTGATCTTGTTGAACAGTGCTGATTTTCCTGCATTGGTGTAACCGACAATTGAGATGATTTTGGATGTTCCGCCGGTTCTCAGTTGTCGTTGTTGATCACGTTGTGATCGAATTTGAGCGAGTTCTCGTTTTACGCGTGATAATTTACGTCTAACCAATCTACGATCGGTTTCAATTTGCGTTTCACCCGGTCCCCTCGTACCGACGCCGCCGCCAAGTCTTTCAAGATGGGACCACTGTCCTGCCAGTCTTGGTAGCAGATATTCTGTCTGTGCTAATTCGATCTGCAGGCGCCCTTCACGCGATCTAGCTCGCTGAGCGAAAACGTCAAGAATTAAGGCCGTCCTATCGATTACTTTCGCAGACAACTTTTCTTCAAGGATGCGTTGCTGGTTTGGTGACAGTTCGTCGTCAAAGATAACGGTATCTATATCTTCTTGTTTTACAGTGTGCTTAAGTTCTTGTATTTTCCCTTTGCCAAGGTAAGTGGGCGAAGGGTTGTTCATTGATTGTGTGAACCGCTTTACTGGGTTTGCGCCAGCAGCTCGAGCCAGCTCTGATAATTCCGCCAGCGAATCTTCCAGTTGCCAGATTTCCCCCGAAGTGCGTATGTTCACTCCTACTAAAATCGCACGCTCTCGGTATGGTCCTGTCGAATATGTACGTTTTTTTGGCATATAGGATGTTTCAGTATCCTTGCAATGTCACTGGAGAGGGTTGTTAGCTTCCCCACCTCGCATCTGTGAAAGCCTACGGAGTCCTTCGTCTATTTGATCATCGGGTATGGTAAGCGAAAGTCTAATATATCCTTCTCCGCCTGGTCCGTATCCATTACCAGGGGTCACTACCACATTTGCTTCATCCAGTAATTTTTGGGCAAATTCGGCGGATGTATATCCGTCTGGTACAGGTGTCCATATATAAAGAGCGCCTTTTGGTGCTACAGCTGGAACCCCGATTTCATTTAGTACTGATACGACCTTGTCACGACGTTTTCTATAAACCTCGTTATTCTCTGTAAGCCATTTTTCCGGTAAATCGAGTGCAGCGATGCCCATTTCTTGGTTCGCTTGAGATAGGCCTGAGTCGATATTGGATTTGACCCTCATAAGGGCGTTCACCATGTCCGGGTTGCCGGTGGCCATGCCAACCCGCCATCCGGTCATGTTGGCTGTTTTCGACAGGGAATGAAACTCCATAGCGATGTCCATTGCGCCCACAACCTGCAGAATGCTGGGAGCAACGTATCCGTCGAAGGTGACTTCGGTGTATGCGGCATCATGTAGCAAGGCTATGTCGAATTCCTTGCAGTAATGTACAGCTTCTTCAAAGAAGCTCATTGGCGCGATTGCCCCTGTGGGATTGTTGGGGTAGTTGATCCATAGAGTTTTCGCTTTTTTGGCTACTTCAGTTGGTATTGAGGTGAAATCAACGAGGTATTTGTTCTGTTCGCTCAAAGTGGTGAAGTGTGTTTTGCCACCAGCGAACATCGTTCCGATCTCATAAACGGGATAGGCTGGATCCGGGCTGATCGAAATATCGCCTGGATCTATGAAGCATAGAGCGGTATGTGCTATTCCCTCTTTAGCTCCTATCAGATTGATTACTTCTGTTTCGGGGTTTACATTTACTCCGAATCGATCTTTATAGAATTTCGCTACCCGCCTTCTGAATTCGGGGAGGCCTTCGCTTTCTGGGTATCTGTGATTTTCTGGTTTCGTGGATCCCTTAATCAGTGCGTCTAGTACAGGCGTGGGAGTTTGCATATCTGGATCGCCAATACCGAATGAAATTACATCAATGCCTTGTGCTTTTTTAGCTGCTATCGCTCGAGAAATATTCACGAACAGGTAGGGTGGTAGATTTTCAACACGTTCAGCAAATTTCATTAAATTAGTTCCGTATTTTTTTGGGTAGTTGTATTGTTTTGCGGCCAGATTTACCAGAAGTAAACCGTAGTTACGCACAAGTGTGAGTTGTTGATTGTATCGTTCCTTTAGGCGCAACTATATTTAATCAGGCCATACTCCTGTGAACACTTCAACCGCTGGACCTTCTAAGTAGGCCTGACCGGTTTCGTCCCACGAAATTTTGAGAATTCCGCCATCAACTATGACTTCGACTGCGTTATTCACTAAACCATGGGCTCGGGCTGCTGATGCGGCAGCAGTAGAACCAGTACCAGAAGACATTGTTTCGCCGGCGCCACGCTCGAATATTCTGGCCCTGATCTGTGACCGAGTAATTACGTTAACTATTTCAAAATTGATTCTGTTTGGAAATAACGGATGATTTTCTACATGAGGCCCAATATCGGTTAATGGAAATTCCTCCACAGGATCTTCGGTTATGACAACCGCATGTGGGTTTCCTACTGCAAGACATGTGATTTTCATATCGCGTCCTCCAGCCTTAATTGGAAAATCCTTTATGATTTCAAGGTCGCCAATTTCGGTAGTATTTACTGGTATTTCGTCCGGAATAAAGGTAGGTTCCCCCATGGCCACTTTGGCAGCAACCATTTTGTCGCCTTCCATCGTTGGCCATACGGTTCGCACGCCACCGCCGGTTTCAACGGTCAGGCCATTATCACTGGGTAAAGCTAATTTGCGGTCGATTACAAATTTTGCGAAAAGTCTGATGCCGTTTCCGCTCATTTCGGCTTCGGAGCCATCCGGGTTATAAACCCTCATGCGGATTTGTGCAATGTCAGAATCCTGGGCTAAAACAATTCCATCTGATCCAACGCCAAATGCTGGAACGCTCATTGCTTTTGAAAGCGCTCCCCAATCTCGTTCGATACCTCTACCATCTATCGCGATGTAATCGTTTCCAGCACCATGCAATTTTGTGAATTCAAGCGTCATGTCTTATCCAGTCTTTCGTAGGGAAAATGGTGTGCCAACGTATTGATTCTATGGATGAACTGCTCAAACTGCGAATTTAATAAAAAAATACAATTTGACGTTCTATTTAGATAAAACAATTTGCGCATATACGAGTTGTTACTTTAGTTGGTGCCACTGAGCAACCGCTGAGATGATCGATTGTGTTTTTTGCTGCGGTTCAAGCGTCATATCGAACCATTTAATGCGCTTGTCGTTTTGTTTGAACCAGTTATTTTGGCGTCGTATTAAACGGTTTGTTGCAACAGCTGTAAGGCGTATTGCCTCCTTTAGGTCAGATTCACCGTTCAAGTGATCAATCATTTGCGGATAACCAATTGCACTAAGAGCGTGGTCCTTAGTTGAATATCCCTGATGTAAAAGGGATTCGACCTCTTGTCTCCATCCATTTTTGTCCATTGAATCGAGTCGTTCAACTATACGAGCATGTAAAGCTATCCGTTCAATCATCAAGCCGACAATGTAGTGATCGAACGGTGAATGAGTTGATTTGCTTGGCGTGTATGTTGGATCTAAAGATCCTGATCGAACTCTTTCAATAGCCCGAATCACTCGCCTGGGATTTCGTAGATCGGTTGTTTGTGCCGTAGTTGGTGAAATCTCTAATAGTTTTTTAGCAAGAGGCTGGATACCATACCGAGCCAATTCGCACTCTAGTTGGGAGCGCAAGGACGGATTTGGTTGAATTTCTGGAACGTTCCATCCCTCAATGATTGCCCAAACATATTGGCCAGACCCGCCTACCAAGATCGGTAGGTTACCTCGATCCAGAATTTCGCTTATGGCTGATCGTGCCTGTTTGAGATATTCTGCGAGGCTGTACTGATCGTCTGGGGCGAGAAAGTCGATGAGATGGTGCGGAATGCCTTTTGTCTCGCCTGTCTTTGGTTTAGCGGTCGCTATATCCATTCCGCGGTAAAAAAGTCTAGAGTCGGCATTAACCACTTCTCCACCTAACTCCAGAGCTAATTCAACTCCGAGTGCAGTTTTCCCGGTAGCGGTTGCGCCAATCACTGCAATGAGTTTCGGTCTAGATGTGTAATTCACTTGATTGACCTAAAAAGTTGATAGCTGGGTTATTTCGAGCTCGCTAGCCTGATCAGGTTTGAAAACTCCTGCGCGTTTAAACTTGCCCCACCCACTAATGCCCCATCTATGTCTGGCTGTTCAAGAAAATTGGTAACGTTTGTGGAATTCACGCTGCCTCCGTAAAGGATATGAACTGAATTGCTAAAATCAGGTGTCAAACTACAAATAATGTCACGGCAAACGGCCGCCATTTCTTGGGCTTGCCCACTTGTAGCGGCTTCGCCTGTTCCAATTGCCCATATTGGTTCATAAGCAATAATTAATGATTGCCAGTTTGAAAATCCTTGAAGGCTAGCTTCTAGTTGCTTTGTAATGAAGTTAACCGCTTTTCCGGATTTTCGAACGCTAAAGTCTTCACCGACACACAAGATGGGCGTTATTCCTGCTTTTGACGCGCTGATTGCTTTTTCTGAGACCTGATCAGATGATTCATCGTAAAACATGCGTCTTTCCGAGTGTCCTAATACGACGTGGCTAACCAAGCCGTGCAGCATCGCCGTAGATACTTCTCCTGTGAATGCACCGTTTTCATTTGCATTTACGTTCTGTGCTCCCAGTTGAATAGATGATCCTTTCAAGACTTTTGCAATGCTCGTCAACGAAACAAATGGCGGGCAAATGATTTTTTCAACGTTTGTTATGTTGTCGCTGAGATCGAGAATCTGTTTAGCCAAGTTGATTCCCGACTTAACTTCAGTGTTCATTTTCCAGTTGCCGACTATGATATTTTTTCGGTGTTTCATTAGTAAATTCCTGAGATGATGTTAGTGTGCAGAGATCAATCGATAGCATCATCTAAAGCTGCTACGCCAGGGAGAGTTTTGCCTTCTAAAAACTCAAGTGAAGCCCCCCCACCTGTCGAGACATGCGTGATCTGGTTTTCAAGGTTAAGTGATCCTATTACTTCTGCTGTCGATCCGCCCCCGACTACCGAGGTGCTCTTGGAATTGGCAGCGACTGCGTTTGCAACGGCAATAGACCCATTTGCGAATGCAGGCCATTCAAATACACCCATTGGCCCGTTCCATATGATTCTTTTTGCCCGTGAAATGACCTGTGCATACTTTTTGCAAGAACCCGGTCCGATATCTAGGATAATTTCATCGTCAGCTACGTTTTTCGATTCCCTTAGGGATGGGGTTGAACCTTTACTAAATTTAGTGGCGGTTATGACATCTGACGGTAATACCACTTTCGCTCCTCCAGCATTTAGTACATCTACAGCAGCTAGTCGGTCGGCTTCTGTGATAACGGTTGCCCCACCTGGATTATTTTGTGCCACGTAAAAGGCTGCGACCATCCCTCCCCCGATGAGAATCGTGTCGACTTTTTTTGATAAATGATGCAATACTTGAATTTTGTCAGCGACTTTTGCTCCGCCGATAATTGCAACTGTTGCTTGTGTAGAGCCCTCCAATGATCGACTGAGCATTGTGATCTCGCGTTCCATCAAAAGTCCCGCGTAAGCTGGTACATGTTTAGCTACTCCAGTGGTAGATGCATGGGCTCTATGTGCAGCACCGAAAGCGTCATTGACAAAACAGTCCGCTAAGGATGCTAGGTATTGGGAAAAAACGTCGTCGTTTTGCTCCTCGCCGGGTTCGAATCGAAGGTTTTCCAGAAGTGCGAAGTCGCCCGTTCCAAGTTGAGAAATTATTTTGGCGGGTTGTGTTCCAGTCGGGCCACCAGCGTAGTGGACAGTGGTTTTTAGGATCTCCGAAAGTCTTTTGCGTATTGGTTGTAACCGCATTTCCTCGACTATCTGTCCGTCTGGACGGCCAAAATGCGAGCAGATCACAACTTTTGCGCCTCCGTTGCTGAGTAGATTCAAGGTGGGTATTGCTGCTCTGATTCGAGTGTCATCAGAGATCACTCCATCGCGGGTTGGTACGTTGAAATCGACCCTTACCAACACTGTTTTACCAGCAAAATCAACGTTCCTGATGGATCGTTTGTTCATAATAAATTTGTTTTCTCTAGTGCGACCGTACTATCAATTTAGCGCTTTCTATGAGCGAGTTTTTGTCTTCATTAGAGAAGTTAGTTGATTCGATCTCCCCGATTGCTTCATCGATCAAATTCTCAACAGTATTTTCGGCAAACGACCTACTCTCTGTTTCTGAGAGGATTGATGTCACTTCGTCTATATCATCAGGCCCCAGAACACGTTTCATGAAAATTTCTCCCAGGCGACGACGGGTAGAGGGAGTGCCATTTTCTATTGCATGAGCTGCAGCGAGTGACTTTTTTTTCGATTGCAGCCTTCCTCGCTGTACTTCGGTTCGTTCGGTGTCTTGCTCAGGCCAAAGCGCTCTTAAATCAGTGTTTAGGTTTCGCGCTGTACCGATCGCTGTGCCAAATCTAGTCAATGAATTGAGTAAACCTTCAGAGGCTGTTGCCGCTATTCCGCCGAGTTTTGCAGCGCAACCAAGCACCGCACCTCGCTTGCGTGCCACCATCAGCACATCTTCTATATTTACGGCCGCTCTTTCTTGATAAGAGATATCAAGATACTCCCCTTCACAGACCTCTAAAGTTGCATTATCAAGCGTTTCCAATGCCATGGAAATCAAACGTGGATTTGCTGAAATACCGGAGGATTTTCTCTGTTCGAATATCGATATTCTGGCCATTGCATGGATGCCGTCACCGGCATTAATTGCCTGTGCTGGACCCCAAGACCACCATACGCTCGCTCGCTTGTTTCTTTCTGTATTTGCATTTTGAACGTCTTCATGAACCAGGAGAAAGTTGTGCAAGAGTTCTACTGCGACTGCATATGGCATAGCTGCCTGATTCTCACCTCCTGCGGCTTTGGCCGTGGCGATGACGACGTGTCCATGGAATCTGTCTTGATTCGTAACTATTTCTGGCTCACCGTTCTGATCCACCCAGCCCAAGTGATAAGCCATCATCTTATAGAGCGGCAAGTCTCTCGAATCGACGAATTTCATTAATGCAGACTCAAACTCATCCGCATCACTGTATGTAAGCCCTGGCAATATTCCCTCAAGTGGCAATAAAAGTCTCCTGCTGAAGATAACTTATTGGCTGGTCGGATTACCGACCGTGCTAATTACAACGTTTTTGCCAATAGTATTCTTAATCGATGCAATACTGATCGCTCCAAGCCTTAAAATTGACAACGTATCGTTGGCATAAGAAATGACGGTACTCGGGGCCGTATTTGATCCGCAAGGTGAGTCGATACAAAAGTCGATTTTTTCACCGAATTGTTGATCCACATCGATGGCATTAGACACAGGGGGTTGGCCAGTCAGATTGCAACTGGTTCCCGTAATCGGAGTTCCGGAGATCCTGATCAACTGGCGTGCCAGACTGTGGTCTGGAATCCTTAGACCAACGGTTCCGGTTTTTGCTGTTACTGACTCGGGCACGCAGTCCAAGGCTGGTACTACGATTGTTAGCGCACCTGGCCAGAATCTTGATGCGAGATCCGCAAGTATCTTAGTTAACGGCTTTGTCAATTCAGTGATCATATCCAGGTCGCTTATAAGTAATGGGACCGGCGTGCCCGGGTTCCTTCCTTTTGCTTCAAAGACTTGTTGCACTGCTCTATCATTCATGCCATCGGCGCCGAGGGCGAAATAAGTATCTGTTGGGAATGACACCAGGCTTCCTTGTGTTATTGCTGTAGCTGCGATATTGAGGCTGGAAGTGTCTGATGATAAAAGCATTAAATAATTCTAGCGCTTGCGAATGACTTAATCGGTATTAAAGCATCCAATAAAAACATCCATATTTTCCGTGACTCGATCGTCGGGGACAGGTAAATTTAGGCAAGAGGCTTAATCAATGCGGTCATAAACTTTTAGATCATAAGTAGATTGATGTTTTGAATGTGCCAATAGACTCCAAGAAAACAGCAAATAGTACCGGGGACCAGATGACAGAACAACCAACCAATCGCGGCTCTCGGAGAGTTTCAACATCAGATGATATCGAGGTTGGAACGTATCTTGAAATTGCTCAGGCTGATCGAACGATTGGCAGCAAACCCCCTGTGGATGACAGGATGCAAACAGTAGTCATTATGGATTTTGGCTCCCAATATTCACGTCTGATAGCCCGACGGGTACGTGAGCTTAATACCTATTGCGAAATACTTCCACATGATGCTGGCAGCGAAATACTCGAGACCCAAGATGTTATAGGGATAATCCTTTCAGGAGGTCCTAATAGTGTCTACGAATCAGGAGCCCCGATGGCACCCTCATGGGTTTATGAGGCGGGTGTTCCATTATTGGGCATCTGTTACGGAATGCAGCTGATAGCTCACCAACTTGGGGGGACTGTTGAATCTGGCACAGAGCGTGAATACGGTCACGCGGTGATTCATAAAGATGGTCAGGACAATGTCCTGTTTGAGGGCTTAGATACAGAGGTGCCGGTGTGGATGAGTCATGGTGATCGTATTGCCGAGTTGCCTCCAGGTTTTCGGTCTATGGCTTATTCTGAGAATTCTCCTATAGCCGTGATGGGGGACGAGAAGGGAGCATGTTTTGGAATTCAATTTCATCCGGAAGTTGCGCATACTCCACAAGGAGTCGAAATTCTTCGTAATTTCGTTTCTGGTGTCTGCAAAGGCTCGGGTGATTGGACACCTGCGAATTTCGTATCAGACGCGATTGATCGCATAAAAGAACGCGTTGGAGACGGGAAGGTGATATGTGCTCTATCAGGTGGGGTTGATTCGACGGTTGTCGCTGCCCTCATCCACAAAGCTATTGGAGATCGGTTGACATGCATTTTCGTCGATAACGGCCTGATGCGGAAAGGTGAAGCTGAACGAGTTCAAAATGTATTTGCTAGTCAACTGGGTGTGAATCTTGTCTTCGTTGACGGGACTGAGAGGTTCCTTAAAGCTTTAAAGGGGGTTACTGATCCAGAAATAAAACGAAAAACAATTGGGCAGGAGTTTATCGAGATTTTTGAAGAAGTCGCTGCGGATATCGGGGAAGTTGATTATCTCGCTCAGGGAACCTTGTATCCGGATGTTATTGAGAGTGTAAGCGCCGACTCTAACGCTTCGCACAAGATCAAAACCCACCATAATGTTGGTGGTTTACCCCAGCACATGAATTTGAAATTGGTTGAGCCGCTTCGATATTTGTTTAAAGATGAAGTGCGGCAGGCTGGTATCGAACTGGGCCTTAGCTCTCAGAGTGTTAATCGACAGCCTTTTCCAGGCCCGGGACTTGCGATTCGGATTATGGGAGACGTCAATTATGAAAAGCTAGAAATACTTCGTAATGTCGACTGGATAGTTATCGACGAAATCAAAGCCGACGGGCTGTACGAGAAGTTATGGCAATCTTTTGCTGTTCTTACCAACACTCAGACGGTAGGGGTGATGGGAGACCAGCGAACGTATCAATACGTAGTGGCAATCCGTGCCGTAACTAGTGCAGATGCGATGACAGCGGACTGGGCTCGACTTCCGTATGAAACCCTAGGGAGAATATCTAGCCGGATCGTCAATGAAGTTGCAGAGGTTAACCGAGTTGTTTTGGATATTACCAGTAAACCTCCTGGCACTATTGAATGGGAATAGTCAAACATAGAATAGTGCGTCAGTTGACTTGAACTTATCAGTAAGGATTATGGATTAATTGAGGATCCTATTAATCGGTTCTGGGGGGCGTGAGCATGCGGTCGCATGGAAGCTTGTGCAGAGTCAAATAATCACTAAGCTCATCATAGCTCCCGGCAATGCTGGAACTGCTGAGTTAGGCGAAAACGTACCCGTAAAGGCGGAAGATCTGAATGGCCTTTTAGCGCTTGCGAAAACTCGATCGATTGACCTTACGATCGTTGGCCCGGAGCAGCCTCTTATCGATGGTATCGCAGAGCTTTTCCAAAAACATGGATTGAAAATATTTGGTCCCTCAAAAAAAGCAGCCCGAATAGAAGGTTCTAAGATTTGGTCTAATGATTTGATGTCCAAATATGGGATACCTACTGCTGATTCAGTGGGGTTTTCTGATTCAGCTAAAGCTATGGAATACGCTCTGGCCCGGCCAGAAGGCTCCCTTGTTGTCAAGGCCGATGGACCCGCCGCGGGTAAAGGAGTTCTTCTTCCAGATACTTATGCGGAACTTGAGATTGCTGTTGTGGGGATGCTCGATGGTGCGTCCTTTGGAAAGTCTTCTTCAAGCTTGCTTCTGGCTGAAAGGATGTCTGGTCCCGAAGTAAGTGTGTTTGCGTTTTTGGATGGGGAGACCGTCTCAACAGAAATTGCTGCATGTGACTATAAAAGGATTGGTGAAGGAGACACTGGTCTGAATACTGGTGGGGTTGGCGCTTATGCCCCTCCGGAATTTTGGACGAGCGAACTCGCTGCTAGAGTAAGGGCGGAAATTCTTGAGCCCACGGCACGGGCGTTGGTAGCGGAAGACAGTGCTTATTCGGGTATTTTGTATGCGGGGCTTATGATTACCAGTAATGGTCCACGAGTTATCGAATTTAATTGCCGGTTGGGCGATCCAGAGTGTCAAGTTTTGATGCCGAAATTACAAAATGACTTTTTGGAAATTTGTTTGGCAGTAGTAGAAGGACGTCTTGCTCAACAAAAAGTCATATGGTCTGATCTAGCTTGTACTTTTGTAGTGATGACATCGGACGGTTACCCCGGCAATTATGAAACGGGAGTAGAAATTACTGGAATCCGTGAAGCATCAGAGCATGGACTTGTGGTTCATGCGGGAACAAGGATTCAAAGTGATGGAACATTGATTACTGACGGCGGTCGTGTTCTTGGAGTAGTTGGCTCTGGCGAAACGATAAGAGATTCGTTAATTGCGGCCTACGCGGGAGTCGGCAAAATTGGCTTTAAGGGAGCGCGTTACAGACGTGATATTGGTGAAAGGGCTGTGTAGAAATGATGTCGGCAAATATTCACGTTGTTTTTGATTTCGATGGAACTCTTGCAACGACTTTCGTAGGTGGTGAAATGTTCCGTTGTTGCACTCCACCAGACCGAGTTGCTGAGTTAAGTGCAAACTATTCAGATGGACAGATATCATTGCGGCAATATCAAGAAGCTGTGTTCGATATGGTTGATGAAACGACATCTCAAATGTCTAAACGGGCTGAGCTAAATGGATGCATTAGGAGGCGTGCAACCGAGGTGTGTGATCTTGTTTGGGATTCTGGGGGAGTAGTGTCGGTTGCATCCGCCGGGCTCGATTTTTATATCGAACCTGTGCTCAAAAAAGCTGGACTCAATCGAATTGAATTGCATAGTGGGAAAGTTTTGTCCGAGCCTGCCGAGAGCCCGCCATTTAGATACGATTACCCATCTTACGTAAAATCTTGTAGAGGCGATTGGGTAACTTGTAAATGTAAAGTGATTAATCGTCTTAAGAGTGTTCATGGTGCAAGTGAAGTGATATTTGTAGGTGACGGATTGCTTGGGGACGCATGTGCTGCTGCTAACGCAGCTGATACTGTGTTCGCGACTGGCAAACTGTTGAGATACTGTAAAGAGAACAAAATATCTGCAACAGAATTCAGTGAAGATTTTGAACCACTGATTAGATACTTGCATGATAAGACGTCTATAACTGGAGCCTCATAGAACATTGATTCCACGATATTCACGACCTGAAATGAACGCCATATGGACTGAAGACAACTCTTTTGATCTCTGGTTGAAGGTCGAGATTGCCGCATCCGAGGCATGGACGGAACAGGGAGTAGTTCCCCAACAAGACATGGTTAAGATTCGAGATGCGAAATTTGATCGTTCAATTTATGACAAATGGTTTGAGGAGACAAAACACGATATCGTATCGTTCACACGCGCCGTTAGTGAAAGTCTTGGGGTTGAGGGTCGCTGGATTCATCATGGTTTAACTTCTAATGACGTTAAAGATACTGCTCTCAGTCTGCAGCTGGTTCAATCCTGTGATTTGGTAGACAGAGGTCTTATTGGTTTATTGAACGCGTTGCGTAAACGTGCAATCGAATTCAAGGGAACTCCATGTATCGGTCGTTCTCACGGTATTCATGCAGAGCCGATGAGTTTTGGACTGAAGTTAGCGCTATGGTTTGGTGAAATAAAACGACATCGAGAGCGATTGGTTGGTGTTCGATCACGGGTAGCAGTCGGAATGCTTTCTGGCCCCGTCGGTACTTTTGCGTCTGTGCCGCCTTCGATTGAAGAATCTGTCTGTAGGCAGTTGGGTCTTAATCCTGCCGAAGTTTCCAACCAGGTCATACAACGCGACAGGCATGCCGAATACGTGCAGTTCTTGGCTTTGATTGCGGCAACCTTAGAAAAGATAGCAACCGAAATCAGAGGTTTACAACGAACCGAGGTTCGTGAAATTGAAGAGCCATTTGGTCAACCTGGTTATGTAACCAAAGGTTCTTCTTCAATGCCACATAAGCGGAATCCTGAACTCTCAGAGCGTATTTGCGGTCTTGCAAGATTGATTCGCGGCAACTCTATTACCGCACTTGAGAATGTTGCCCTGTGGCATGAACGTGATATATCGCATTCATCTGCAGAACGTATGATCTTGCCTGATGCTTCGCTGGGTCTCGATTACATGTTGAGTCTTATGACTGGCATTATTGAGGACATGGTTGTCTACCCAGATCGAATGATGAAGAATCTTGAGTCGACCCGTGGTCTTGTGTTTTCCCCTAGAGTTATGTTGCTGCTGGTTGAACAGGGGCTTGACAGGACAGACGCCTATGATGCCGTACAAAGAAATTCTATGAAATCATGGGAAGACCAGCTGGATTTTCGCGAATTGATTAAGACTGATCCGGTGGTTTCGACGAAGGTCTCCACTCATGATATTGATGAGTTGTTTGACTATAGCTTTTACCTTGCTCATGTGGATCACATTTATAAGCGTGTAGGTATTTCAGAGCGAATAATTGACTGAAGCAGTTTTTGAAACCAATCTGTCCGGGCTCCTTTATCGAGGTAAGGTACGTGATACTTATGACCTTGGCGATGATCGTCTACTAATGGTCGCTTCAGATCGTATTTCGGCCTTTGACGTTGTCATGGATCAACCAATACCGGGTAAAGGCATCATATTGACTGAGATGTCTTCGTTTTGGTTTGAAGTTATAGAACATGTAATGCCAAATCATGTGATTGCAACCGTTAATGATGATCTGGCAATGGAGGCTGTTGATAAAAAAGGCGCGTTGTTAGAACTTACACCTGATCTTGCGCGCAGATCGATGGTCATCAAGAAAGCTGACCGGATTGATATTGAATGTGTTGTTAGAAACTATATAGCAGGGTCCGCTTGGTCTGAGTATCAACAGTTTGGGACGATGAACGGTCAATCTTTGCAACCGGGGATGAGGGCTGCTGATAAATTTACAGAACCTATATTCACTCCTTCAACCAAAGCTGAGTCCGGACATGATGTGCCAATGACGCCTCAGGAAGCCAAAGATCTTGTTGGCACAGAAATGCACCGGACTCTTGAGGATAAAAGCATTGAGGTTTTTCAAGTCGCTCACGATTATGCTGCCGAGCGTGGAATGATTCTCGTAGACACAAAATTTGAATTCGGATTAATTGACGGTGAACTGACAATAATTGATGAGGTATTGACTCCGGATTCGAGTAGATATTGGGATGTAAGTGATTGGAAGCCAGGGCATTTTCCTCCAGCGTTCGACAAACAATTTTTAAGAGCTTGGTTATTGGAAACCGATTGGAAACAAGAACCCCCACCTCCGGTTTTGCCGCAGGAAATCATCGAGCAAACTCAGCACCGTTATATGGAGTCTTACAGGCGACTGTCAGGGAAGTCACTGGTACTGTAGATAGTCAATGGAATTTACTAGCGCGTCAAGGAGCGTGATACGAGGTCGTATGGCACCAGATAAACAGCGTATAGCAACAACACGGCCGGCTAGTCGTCGTGGTATGACTAAAGGGCAGATCAGGGAGGAGCGACGAGGCAGGAGCCGGACACGTCAACGTCGTAAACGGTCGTTACTAATGTTCGGCGGAACTATTTTCGCCATCATCTTCATCGCAGCTCTAGTTGTATCACCGGATTGGAATCGTGACGGAGCCGCTGTCAAAGGGGTGAATACTGGTGGGCACATTGAATTGGATCCCGATGATGGACGCGCGCATATTGATGTAAATGCTCCATATTCGGGTACATATTCGGTTGTGCCCGCAACGTCAGGGCCTCATTGGGCTGGCGCAACCACGTCAGTTGGGATTCCGGCGCCGGCTAGGTGGGGTCAATACGAGGGCGTACTGCCAGATGAGGTTCTGGTTCATAATCTAGAACACGGTGGTATCGGACTTCACTATGACTGTGAAACGGAATGTCCTGAGATAGTTAAGGGGTTGAGCGATATTATCCCAAGAGACCCATCTCAGTTCATCATGTCTGCTTATCCTGGCATGCCTAGTAAGATTGCAATAACGGCTTGGAGACACCATTTGTATTTGGATGAGGTAGATGTGGAAGAAATAATCCGATTTATCAAGGAATATCAGGATCGCGCGCCTGAAAGTTTCAAGCAGAATCAGTATTAAATTTTTAACCTTTGGAGCATATCTGATGTTTGTAGCAAAAATTCATGTTTTGCTTAAACCAACAGTAAATGACCCGCAGGGTCTAACGATAGCGCGTGCTCTTGATCGTCTTGGATTTGATGCAGTTGATGCTGTGCGCGCAGGAAAATACTTTGAAGTCCAGATTCAAGGTTCTGATGAATTAACTGCCGAGCGAGAAGTGAAAGCGATGTGTGAAAAATTACTTTCCAACCCCGTAATTGAGACATTTACCTATGAATTGGAATTGGTCTAGTCAAATCACCTAGTTAGGTTCTAGTCATGACTAGCTCAGTGTACCTTTTGTACTAGGAACCGTTTCAGGATTTCTAGGATTCAATCTCGATGCATCACCCATCGCTCGCGCGAATGCCTTAAATGCTGACTCAATTACATGGTGTTCGTTCTGACCGGATAATACCCGGATGTGCAAACAGAACCTACCTTCTATAGCAATCGCCTCGAAAAAATGACGTGCTAGGTCTGCTGGGAATTCACCTACATTATTATCCATGCCCATGTTGATCACAGCGTAGCCTCGACCAGAAAGATCTAACACGGCCTGAGTTAGAGCTTCATCAAGGGGACAAGTTCGATCAGCCATTCGAACGATTCCTTTTCGGTCACCAAGTGCTTGGTCAATTGCCCGACCCAGTGCTATCGCAGTATCTTCTACTGTGTGGTGTGAGCCTGTTTCCAGGTCCCCATCAGCTTCGACTTTTAGGTCTATTAGACCGTGCCGAGCTATCTGATGCAACATGTGCTTCAAAAATCCGACAGGTGTATCGACTTCAGCTTCGCCTGTCCCGTCTAAATTGACAGTGACTGCTATTTTACTTTCGCCTGTCTCGCGAACAATCGTTGCTTTTCTAGGCTCTTCTGGAGACATACTTGTACCTTCAATATCAAAAACGACTCGATCTATCCGTTCGATGCTAACTCTATAGAGTTGGACTAAACAATGTTTTTGAGAGCGTAGATTAACTGGTCTGTTTGCTCTGGAGTTCCTGCACTCATGCGTAATGAGTCATTTAAGACGGTTTGCGGAAACTGTCTTACGAAAATTCCGTGCTCGGCTAAACCGGTAAAAGCTTGTTCGGCCGTTCTGTGTTCGAATTTGCACAGTAGGAAATTTCCGTGAGATGGAAAATACGAAACACCATCTAAATTGTTTATGACAACTTCGAGTTTTTTACGTTGTTCTACAAGGCTTCTCGCTCGTGTCAATAGTTCGTCGCGATGCTCAAGAGCTGCCAGAACCGCAGCTTCCCCAGCAATATTGATGTTATATGGTTGTTTGATGTCCATTAAATGAGAGATTAAAGAAGCGGAGCCAATGGCGTATCCGACGCGTAATCCAGCGATCCCAGCCCATTTGCTAAACGAACGCAAGATCACCAAATTCTCGTATTCATCTAGCAAGTGCGACAACGTATTCCCGGAGAATTCGTAATACGTCTCGTCTACACAAAGAACCACCCCAGTATCTAAAAGGGCTCGCGCATCGCTTTCGGTAAGTAAATTTCCAGTTGGATTATTAGGTGAGGCGAGAAATATTATTCTTGTTAATCCGTCAATTACCGCTGTCATGGCTGGGATATCTATGTCCCATGTATTTGTTCGCGGAACGGAAACAATTTTGGCGTCGGCTAGGCGCGCAGCGAAGGAATACATACCGAACGTCGGTTCACAATCAAGAACAGTTTGCCCAGGCCCAACGAATAAGCGCATCAAGAGATCGATTATTTCATCGCCTCCCGCTCCTCCAATGATCCGATCCACGGGTTGTCCAACGTATTCGCTCAGTGCCGTACGAAGTTTTTGTTGCTTTGGATCGGGATATAGATGCAGGGGTTGGTTTACAAGTGCTGCTGAAATCTTATCCAGAGCTCCGTAGGGATTCTCGTTGGCGTTCAAGCGAATTACATCTTGGGGTCTTATCCCCGCTTTGCGTGCAAGTTCTTCTGATGGATCAACACCGTGATAGGTGGCAATTTTCACCATGTGTGGTCGCATTAGAGACTGTAGGTTTTTCATAAGGTGATTGGCCCTTTAGCAGTTTATTCGCCGACTAAATACTTACGACGGTTTTCTGAAGCCGCTGCGTGTCCTTGTAAGCCTTCAAGTTTGGCTAACAACTCGGCATGCTGTGAAAGTTCTAAGAAGGTAGTTTCATTAAATGTTAGTACCGGAGTGACTCGAATGAAATCTCGCACTGATAAAGCTGATGAGAACCTGGCCGTGCCTCCTGTCGGCATTACGTGGGATGGTCCGGCAATGTAATCGGCTATTATTTCTGCTGACCACTCCCCTACGAACAGCCCGCCTGCATTCTTGACTTTATCGATTAATTCTTTTGCATCAGCCGTTAATATACAGAGGTGTTCGGGAGCAACAGAGTTCGCTACATCGATTGCTTCAGCCGTACTATTAACGACTACGGCTACTCCCCTATTGTTGAAGGCAGCGCGCGCTATCTCCCCTCTGGGGAGATTTTTTAACTGACGATCGATTTCGGCTTCAGTATTGAGTACGATTTCTTCGGACAGTGCTACCAATATCGGCATTGCAAGTGAATCGTGTTCAGCTTGTGCAATGAGATCCGAAGCGGTGAAGCTAGGTTTTGCTGAATGGTCAGCGATCACCATGGTTTCGGTTGGACCGTATACACCATCAATCCCGACATCTCCGTAAACCAGTTTTTTTGCAGCGGTAACCCAGGCGTTGCCTGGGCCACAGATTAAATCTACTGATGGCACGGTTTCTGTGCCGTATGTCATAGCAGCTATAGCCTGGGCCCCACCTATGGTAAACACGCGTGTAGCTCCTGCGATCTTTGCAGCAGTCAACACAGCTGGATCCGGAGCGGAGTTTCCTGAAGTTGGCGTTACAACAATTATCTCTTTCACCCCTGCAACTTGTGCTGGGACAACCGTCATAATTACAGTTGACACAAGTGGTGCGGTTCCGGCAGGCACGTATGCCGCTATCGAATTTAATGGAGTGATTCTTTCTCCTACATTCCTTTTGCTGTCACTCCAGCTTTTTGGAAGGGCTTTACTCTGAAAATCACGAACTTGTTTTACTGCAAGTTCAATTGCGGATATGGACTTCGGATCGAGATGTTGAAATGCCGAATCTATTTTGGATTGGGAGACTTCAAATGATTTTGGTGATGCACCATCCAATGCCGTGATGATTCGTCTTAGCCCTTGGTCACCTTCTGATCGGACGATTTCTATTACCTTGAGTGCAAATTCACTTGGGGACAGCTTGGTATTAAACAGTCCATTCCCATCCGATAGGGTAGACTCGACCGTCATATTGCGCTCGCGCTGAAAATAATCGGCACCAGCGGTTGCGCCGATTATTCGCTTCACTGGTTTTGTACCCGTTCCGAAAAAGGCTTTATATTTTCAATTAGTTGTTTGTAGGAACCAATAAACTCACGCTGTTCTTTGGGCTGTGGTGTCATTTGGCGTTCTGTGTGCCTTTCGACTTTGGTGGATGCCCTGTGATAGTCACTGGTTAGAAGAGTAGCATCGATTTTTTCGAGGATTTGGCGGATGTGTTGTAATTTACTTTGGTCATTGGCCAAAGTTCGAGCGTTACCGATCATGACGGATTGTGATTCCATCACTGTTCCGTCGAGGAGTATTCTCAGATCGTTTTCGCGTAGTGTTGTACCGGTTGCAGTGATGTCCGCGATGACGTCGGCATAACCAATCACAGGAGCCGCTTCCAATCCACCGGAAACATAGACCATCGAGACATAGTTAACGTCATTTTGGTTCAAGAATCGTTTCACTAATCGTTGATACTTAGATGCTATACGAAGGTCACGGCCTTTCGATCTAAATTCAAGAGCGATATCTGCAAGATCCGCCATGCTCGTAACATCTAGCCATCCATCAGGTACCGCTATCACAAGCTTGGAATTACCAAAACCTAAATCTCTGTGAATAAGAACGCTTTCTCCGCGTTCCAAACGTGATTCATAAAACCGGTCCAATCCGACAATTCCGATGTCTGCACTTCCACTATCGACCTGGGTAGTTATGTCTGATTGACGCTGGAACAGTACCTCGACCCCTGGAAATTGTGGGATGTCAGCTGTATACCTGCGAGAATTGGCTCGTCGGATACCCATACCGCAATCGGTAAACAGTTTTGAGGTCCCGTCAAACAGGGCGCCAGAAGACGGTAATGCCAATCGTAGGTTACTCATCTGTTTTCTCCTTGACACTCTACAGATGAGCTTGTTGCGCCATTGTTTTTGTATTCAACTGCAGCTCGTTTGCCCGCGGCACGTAGTTTGCCCGCTTCACGGACCGCGGCTTGGACAGACCCACAATTTTCGGGTGATACGAAATATGTGTTATTGCTTGATTTGGTGTTGAGTTGCTGGCACGCCACTAACGCGTCGAGATTGTAAGCAAAACCGAGTGAAGGGAAGTCGTAGTCATATCCCAGGGCCCGGGTCAGCCCATCGTAACGACCGCCACCGCCCAATGTTTGGTGAGATTGGCTATCGTTCTGCTTAGAGTAAATATCGAAAATCATGCCGGTGTAATAAGTGATTCCACGGGCCAATCCGAAATCTATATTGATTTGCTCGATTGGTACTCCTTCCACTTGGGCTGATGCGATCACATTGGCACAGATCGAAATGATAGTGGGGTCCACGCTACTTCTTGACAATACTTTTCTAGCGTTCTCTAGTGCTTTATCTGCAACTCCATTTACTTGGGCGATGTCCGAAAGCATCTGCAGTGCTTTCTTGAAGTTATCTGGGTCGTCAGTTTCAGACAATTTCATAGATAGTCGGGCCACAATGTCTTCTACAGTCCGCGGACCTATGTTTTGTCCGAAAGGTCCAACAATTCCATCTGTTAGAACCCGATCAATTTTTTCCTCAATTTGGCTTTTATTGTCGGATGCTTGAGCCTGTGTGACGGCAGTTTCATGAGCGAATCCGAGGGTTTCAGCCTTTTCGAGAACCGAGTTTAGTCCGCCTTTTTTGAGTTCGGAAATATTGGCGATCAAGAACGATTTGGCCCGCTCGGATAAATCGAATGCCTCGAGTGCTTTTGCAATGACGCCGACATGTCCCAGCACCACTCTAGTATCTGCAATTTCCAGAGAATTGAGTCCTTCGAGTGACATTGCAATTATCTCGCCGTCAGCGCCGGGGGAACATGGACCAATTAACTCAGCTCCCAGTTGGGTAAACTGCCGTGTCTTTAATCCATCTTCGTCTTCAGGACTAGCATACCGAAATACTGGACCGTCATACATGATTCGAACGGCATTGCTACCTGTCATATCGTCGATAGTTTGGCGAAGGATTGCAGCAGTGAATTCAGGCCGAAGACTGACTTCATACCCGCCTGGTTCTGTGAATCCGTAAAGTCGCGAAGATAGTGTGCCGCCAGACTTACGAAGATACAATTCGGTTTGTTCCAGTATTGGGGTTTCGGCTCGATCGTAACCGCGTAAACCGAAGACTGAACGAAGTTTCGTAACTGCGTGGTCGCGTTTCGCTAGTTCAGATGGTCCTGCATCCTGCATATTGGGTAGCCGACGGATCGGCTCATAGTTAGAAATCATTTTGGTTCAATAATTATGAATGGTTCTAATGACATGGTTACGAGCAACCAGTATTAATTCTAATCGAGTTTATGTAATACGCCTTGATCTAAAAACGTAAGTAATCTCATTTTCAAATATTGGCAAATCACTGAATTTAGTAGAAACGTTATAAAAGTTTTATCCATTAGCATTCGGTTTCAATAATGGTGTGATTGCTTTATAAACCGTTGGGTGGCCAATTATTCGTCCAAGAGGAGAAAAAATGCGGACTATTTAAACCTTGGATCCGGAGCGAAAAGAGTTGGGTTAGGCTTGTTATTGTTATATCAAGAATTCGACATTTTGTTTTGATCGTCGAATTTCCAGATTCGTGCAGCCGTTTTGCCGAGCACCCAGTCGATATCATCGTCCTTAGCAAATGCCGGGTGATTTCGAACACCTTCCAGTGAATTGCGGTAACCCTCCCGGGCTGCGCTTGGAGGATAATCGCTAGCCCACATCATGCGATCGGGCCCAAATGCTTCGTAGGCCATTTCGATTAGTGGCGGTACGTTTTCGAACCCAAACTCTGGTTGAAGAGTAGTCGGCCTAGGTGTGATTTCTCCTAATCCCGGAACTTTGATCGTCGTGTTGGGGCGTTGTGCGCATTCCAGTGCAGACTTATAGGCGTTGTAAGGTGGCTCTTTTATCCCGACGCCAGCTAGATGTTCTATTACGATATGAGTGTCAGGACAGGCGTCGATGATATTTTTGAAACCAGCGCTGGAAAACTTATCGTCATCACCGAGTGAACTTACTACTAGGCCTAATTCTCCTGCTTTGCGCCATATCTCGATCACATTTGAAATATGGCTGAATTTGCCGTCTGGTGCGATGCGAATGCCGGCCGCACCTTGCTCCCATAATTTTTCCATTGAGCCAAGTGGATCAGAATCATATGGGTCTATCATAACGACCACTTTGAATCGCCCGTGGCGTTTGGTTGCTTCTCTAAACAAGTAGTTGTTGTCGTAGGTTCCACCATGCTGAATTAGCACGGCAGCATCGACCCCTGCTCGATTCATCTCGAATTCAAGTGATTCTATTGGCAGGAACCAATTTCTCCCCGCGTGACAATGGGTATCGATGATCATTGTTGAGTCAGTAGCGGTCCTTGTTTGATTAGAAATTTCTAGTTTAATTCGGTATATAGATTTTATGTTGCAATTTCCATTCCTGGCATGCCGACTCCGGAGCCTTCGGAAATTACTAAATCATCTATCTCATTCTTTAGATCCACCGACATGTCCCAGTCGCCCCCGATGTTGTCGGTTGCTTCGCTAGGAGTGACTGATCCTGCAAGTGCAACGCTCACGGTTTCGTTTGCTAATACCCATGCGATTGCAAGTTGCGGAATCGTTTTGCCATGGTCTGCAGCAATCACCTTTAATTTTTCAACCACAGCGACATTGGCCGCCAGGTTTTCTGGACCCCAAGAGTTGATGCCAAAGTTAGCACCAGCACGGCGCCAATCGTCCTCGCTGAAAGTTTTATCGGCATCCCACGTTCCAGTTAACAGGCCATGGGACAGCGAACCGTATGCCATGATTCCCATTCCGTTCTCTTTTACAAATGGCATTACTTCGGCTTCGGGACGCCGGTCAAAAATGTGATATCCGATCTGATTTGTGACGATTGGGCTGCTATCCCGACTTTCGGCCATCATTTCAACGGAGAAGTTAGAGACCCCTGTGTATCGTATTTTTCCTGCTGCTTTCGCCTTCTCCAGTGCATCCATTGGTTCAGAGAAGGCTCGGTTGTGGTCGGGCCAGTGGATTAGGAATAGATCGATATAGTCGGTTTGCAGACGTTTTAGGCTTTCGTCGATAGAGGTCAGGAGTCGTTTGGGATCAGAATCAGACACAGTGGCTGATCTACGATCTGGGTTATCTCGGACCCACTCTCTTGCTCCCTTGGTGACTAGCACTACGTCTTCACGAATACCCTTTAGGGCTTTTCCCATAAGATTTTCACCGTAACCCCAACCGTATACAGCTGCAGTGTCGAATAGGGTTACGCCGTTCTCATAAGAAGCTCGCGCTGCTTTGATAGCCTCATCATCATCAAAATCGCCGTACATACCGCGACCCATTGGCCATCCCCCATAACCAATCACGGAGGTTTCTAATCCAGAGTTACCAAACATTCGCTTGCGCATTGTTGATCCTAACTATTAATGAACTAACCAGCAGTTTGTATCAATCTATTTTTGTTCGACTAATCCAACGCTGTATTGCCGTCGGTGTCGACGTGTATTACTCTACCTTTGCCGATAAATGCTCCTGCTCTGATAGTAGCTGATACTGTTTGTCCAGCGGCTATGTTCAAGGCAGTGCCATTCTCTTGGGCTTGTTTTATCCCACCGTTTCCAAAACTTGTACAAGGCTCTAATCCAGCGTTATAGCATCTTCCATACCAAGGATAGCCATAGCCTCCTCCAAAATTTCGCCAGTACCAGAGGTATTTGAATGTCTCTACGGGATAACTTACAGCCCAACCAATACCGGATTCTTCATTCAATAACGCATACCAGCCTTCTGACATTTCACTCATATACGCCATGTCTAATGAGCGATCTTCTTTTGGAGGGATATTAGTGAAGTCAAGAACAGATCCGTCTTTGGCGTTTATGTTAGGCCAATCCCCACTGAAGTTAGGCTCAAGTTTTGAGTTCGTATCTATGCTTTCAGGATGGCTTAACAACTTTGATTTTGGCACGTACAGTTTTGCTTTATCTGATAGTACCGGTGGACCTATTGCTATGTGCTCAAGCCAGACTATATCTAGATCTTCTTCTCCTTCGTTAGTGACAGATTCCTCGATTCTTAACATAGAGGAACCTGAAACAAGTGAAAGTGTCTTTGAAACGCTCATGGGCATTCGAACACTTTTGGCAGTAAATCTCACACTAACTTCATAGTGTTTGTCTTGGATGATTTGTGCGTCCCAAGGAATTAGGTTTACATCACCGTGAATTCCGAAATCTGCGCCATAGACCCGATCTGAATATCCTCCGTGCGGGACCACGGTTTGCCATCCGCCTTCATAATAATCCAGCCATACGGAACTCGGATCACCGGTAGGCGGGATTGTATTTCGTGGATCACGTACGCCCCATGGGCTTCTCCACATAAAATCAGTGTCAGTCGGTTTATATACGAAACTGTTAATGTCAGCGCCCTTATCTGACAGAATACTTATACGAAGTAATTCGTTTTCCAGAATGATGGTTTTCAGACCGCGATACGTCCACGCATCTGATACACGACAACCGTTAGTTCTTTCTTCTTGGTAGTGCATTTATTTTGTGTACGCTCCCTAAGAACCAGGTTGAATCACGATTCGAAAAACGTCTTTATTATGATCTAGCATGCGTTCGAAACCGTCTTCGATCGCCCGGCTGAGCGGGACAGTCTCCGAAATTAATGGCTTCACATTGATCTTCCCTTGCCCAACTAATTCAACGGCCGCTTCAAGATCGCCTGGTGAGGTGGCTACGGATCCTATCACTGTAATTTCTGGGCCAACGACATTATTGAAGTTTATTTCAGGCGTAGTTGAATAAATCCCGATCAACAAAGCGGTTCCGCCCCTACGTGTCCATTCAATAGCCATACGTGGAGTTTCTTTTGCGCCAGCAGTTTCAGCTGTGATATCGGGGCCAATATTGCCAGTCAATTCTAGGATTTTTGCTGCGGCCGTATTTTCATTTTTACAGTTCACTGTCTCATCTGCTCCCAGTTCTCTGGCAAGCTTCAGGCTCTGATCACGAACGTCGACAGCAATGACACGTGCCCCTGCTGCTTTGAAGGCTTGTAGTGTGAGTAATCCGACCGTTCCGCAACCTATGACTGCAACGTTGTCACCGGCTCGAACCCCAGATCTTCGGACTCCATGAACGGCGACTGTTGCTGGTTCAATTAATGGAGCTTCCACATCAGAAATATGGTCGGGGAGTAGCACCATATGGTCCGCAGGCCACACCATAAATTCAGCGAGACCACCATCTGCCATGAATCCTGCGACTGCCATATTAGGACAAACGGCTTGTTGTCCTCGCATGCACCAAAAACAGGTTCCACATATCAACACCGTGTTTACTGCCACGCGGTCCCCCACCGAAACATTACTTACTCCCTCTCCAAGCTCCACAACGTGTCCAGAGGTTTCGTGACCTATTACCAGAGGGGTTTGTTGTCCTGTAAGAGCATTAGGGGATCCATGTTGAACCCAGAGTGGGCCATATTGCCATTCTTCTATATCAGTGGCGCATATTGAAGTGTTAGTAATCCGTAGTTTTACTTCCCCTGGCGCGGGACTTGGCTCTGGAATATTTTCCAGACGGATATCTTTGTTACCGTGGTACACGATTGCTTGCATTTGAATAGTTCAGTCTTTTCCTGTGTGTTGGTCTAGGTTGAGAGGGAATTTTACATGTGGTGTGCCAACTAGCAATTTATGAATGGATAGGCGATTACCTGTTCATAAGTGCTAATATCCTTCAGCCAGATGACCGTGTAATGATCTGATGTCATTGTTGTATAAAGAGGAGATTGAAATGAAAACCGGCCCGAAAATCACGAAAGTCTCAGTCACAACCTTTGAGCATGAACTTGAAAACGTTGGTAAGGATTACAACACTTTCAACATGGTTTACGAAGGCGGTTCTAAATTAAAACAATCTGGAACGATCCTCCAAATTCATACTGACCAGGGGATTGTTGGTGAATACCCGGAGATTGGAAGGGCTATTGGAGATGTACAGACAGTCGCCGAATATCTGATAGGCAAAGACGCTTTATCAAGAGAATCTATCTACAACGATATGAAGCGAGGTCTGCGGCACGGTGCGATGCTCGGAGTGGGCGTTGTTGATATCTGTCTATGGGATATCGCCGGTAAGCTTTACGATGAACCTTTGTATCGCCTTTTGGGTGGTGAGAGAAAGCCCCTTCCTACGTATGCATCAACGTTGCATGGCGATGAGAATGGTGGTTTACAGACGCCTGAAGATTTTGCTGATTTCGCGGAGCAGTGTTATGAAATGGGCTATAGGTCATTTAAGGTTCACGGATGGGGTTTGGCTCGGAACGATATAAAACGAGAAATCGATAACGTTTTGAATCTTGGTAAGCAATTCGATGGACGTATGGATCTGTTGATCGACCCTGCTTGTGAGATAAAGAATTTTGGTGACGCTCTCAAATTGGGGCGTGCCTGTGATGAAGCGGGCTTCTTCTGGTGGGAAGATCCTTATCAAGACGGCGGGGTTTCTCAATTTGCGCACAGAAAGCTTCGTCAGATGGTTAAAACCCCACTTCTTCAGACCGAGCATATTCGTTTACTTGAACAGCATGTAGATTTTATTGTTGCCGATGCCACTGATTATGTTCGAGCTGGCGCTCATGAAGATGGGGGGGTTACTGGCGCTATGAAGATTGCTCATGCGTGTGAGGGATTTGGCCTAGATATGGAATTGCATGGTCCGGGACCAGTCCATCGTCACATCATGTCTTCGATACGGAATACCAACTTTTTCGAGTTGGGTCTCGTGCATCCTAATGTAAGAACTACCAAAGCGCCGGTTTATTTGGGTTACAACGATGATTTGGATGGCATAGATAGTGAAGGAAACGTCTACGCTCCAGAGGGACCTGGTATTGGTGTCCCTTTGGACTGGGACTGGATTCGGGCACATCAGATCGATGAAGGTGTGCTGGCTGAAATCTAGGACCCTGCTTTTCATGTTGCCCTGTTATTTTAATTGAATTAACGTGTGGTCACTAAACCTTCTTCGGTTATTCGCGAAACACCTGTGGTGCTTTCAAACACCACGGCGCGTACTGTGGCTGTTTTTGTCTCACCCGGGTTGAACATTATTGAAGTACGTTCTTCCGATCCCGGTTCAGGTATCCCGGCTCCTAAACTGGTAAACGGTTCAAGACCGACGTTATACGTTCGGTTGTACCACGGATAACCCGACCCGCCACCGAATACCTGCCAGTACCACAGGTATTGGAAAATTTTGACAGGGTAACTCAGTCCAAACCCAATACCTATGTCCGGGTTGGTGACGGCGTACCAACCTTCTTTCTGGTTTTTAAACACAGAGTAGTCTTGAGTTCGATCAGATTTTGGCGGGAATTTCGTCAAGTCTACGTCTTTACTATTAGGATCTATTGCGTTAGGCCAAGTTCCTGTGTGGTTATCCATTAATCGGTTTCCGCCACCTGCAGGTACGAAATGGTCTGCTTGTGACATATCCAACCTGCAATTGGATGTGAGGAAAGGTTCGCCGAGTGCAACGTGCTGACCCCATTGCGCTTCTGCTACTTCTTCGGCTTCATTGGTCAATGTGTCAGTGACGGTTAGGATTGGGCTGTCGATGTTCAGCGTTACTATTTTTTCGATCCAGAATGGAGTTCGAGTTGTTCGGACGCTGAATTTTGCACTTACTCGCTCAGGTGAATCTTCTAATATCACTGCATCCCATGGCATGAGGGTTGCCTCGGTATGTTGACCCAAATCCGCATTGCTGTATTGTTGTGGTGGTCCGCCAGTTGGAGCGATAGTCTGCCATCCTCCGATGTAGGCGTCATGCCATATATTGTCTCCGTCCCCAGTTGGCGGAGTCCAAAGCCCTGGGTTTCTAACAGACCATGGTGTTCTCCACATGAACTCGGTGTCGGTTTTTTTGTGGGATAATTCGAATACATCAGCCCCTTTATCGGAAATGATACTCACTCTTAAAATTTCATTTTCTAGAATGACCGTTTTCAGACCGCGATAGGTCCATGAATCAGATATGCGACACCCTGTCGTTCGTTCATCTTGATAGTGCATGAATATCTTCTCTCCCCATCTGGATGTTATCTACGCAGCATAACCTCCATAAATGATGTCAGGGTTTATTAAGATGTAATTTCTTAACTCGATTAAATGTGTGGATGGCATTTAAATAGGCTCAGACTATGCAAGAATCAAGAATGCTGGTCTTCAAGCACCCGTAATTGCGGGTAGATTTTGATTAGGTAATCGATCGAGATCGAAACACCTGTTGAGTGATTTTTAACCTGATTGGTATGTATTTATGACTGGTCTAGCGGTTGCCCTTGTTCTGATATCAGCGATCGCTCACGCGTCTTGGAATTTGATGGTTCGTCGTTCAAATAAACCTGAACTGACCAACTGGATGATGGCGACCTGTGGGGCTTTGTTGGCTTCTCCGATCGCCGTGTACATGTTTTTGACTAATCCTCCATCATCGGTTGGTTGGTGGTACATACTCGGAACGGTCATTTTGCATATCGCTTATTTTTTTACTCTTGGCCGGGCGTATAAACACGGTGACCTTTCGTTGGTATACCCAATAGCGAGAGGATTAGGGCTAGTGTTAATACCTGTTGTTGGCGTGACGGTTTTAGGTGAATCAGTTTCAATATTGGCTGGGTTTGGCATCATTGCGATTTTTACTGGAGTTGTGATGGTTGGCTCTTCATCTGGGACAGGATTTAGGGTTTGGTTAAAGCCGAAATCAGTATTTGCAGACCGCGGCGTGTTATTCGCTTTGGCAACCGGGATGCTGATCGCTGCGTATTCAACGCTTGATAAGCGAGGTGTTGAATACGTCGAACCGATTTTCTATATGTTTTGCCTGACACTAGGAGGATCTGTTGGGGTCCTGCCAATTATTGCCCGCTCATATGCGAGCAGGGAATTCATCGTGGAGATACGAACGAGATGGCGAATTGGGTTACTGGGTGGGATGTGCCAGTTTCTAGCTTACACACTGGTGCTCAGTGCGTTCAGGTTATCTCCGGTCAGTTATATAGGGCCGTTTAGGGAACTGGCGATATTGATCGGTGTGGTCCTGGCTGTCTTGGTTTTGAAAGAACGAGTAACACGAGGTCGTGCCGCCGGAGCTATGGCAATCGGATTTGGATCTCTTCTGGTAGCAATAGCGCCCTGATGTGTAACAGGTTTTAAAATTTCAATAGTTTTTGTAAATTATCGCCCTTCACTTTCGCCCTATCAGCTTCACTCCAGTGCTCGAGGTGAACATCAACTATTGCAGGATCACCACTTCCCCAAACAACTCGATCCGCTCCGAATGCGTCAGCCACCCATCGGCTGAAGGGAGCAACGCTTTCAAAAAACGGAGCGTCGTCAGCATAGTGATTTAACCCAGACAGTTTCATATAAACATTTTCAAGTTCACTCATTCGTATAACATCACAATATTCCGGACCAGAACCATATTTGGCTTCTGACATATGGTCTACTAGAACGGTGAACTCGGAGTATTTGCTAGCTAATTCAGACGCCTCGGCTGCATACTCAGACCCGATGTGAAGTTCAATGATCAATCCGAGATCACCTGCAGTTTTCCACAATTC